>JAEZGH010000155.1 GCA_023417065.1 Bacteroidota bacterium | reverse complement strand
GTTCGCCTTTAACGTCAGCCTTTTCTACAAGGGGGCCGGCCCATCTAATGTATTCGACCGCGTTGCAAGCGGAGGGCATGTTGGCGTGTTCTATCAGAATCCGCCGGGATCTGACAAGCAGCGCCTTCTCAACATGCTGGAGAGAGTCGCGGCCAACCTGACAAGTCAGGGCTTCACGGTGCTCAGGAGACCCTTTCTTGAATCTGCCGTAAGTACGCCTACGGGAGGCGTGGTTGCTGTGAAGAATAGGGGGGCATGAAGGGGGCAGTTTGTGCCGGTTACCGGTCGCCCGGCCTGCTGCCGGTTTGTTGAGGTATGTAATCGTCCTATTAGTCACCGTCCCACGGCACCAAAGAATTGAAACGTGATCGCCCGATCATAGATCAGAAACTGTAATGAGAAATCAAAAAAGCGTCAACTGCGCCTGGCGGACCATACCGCGCGAGTACTTCGAGTGGGCAAGGTCGCGGAACGTGCCCGTAATTTCATACAGGGGAGTCTGCTCGTAACGTGAAGCCACGACAATTTCCGTTCGGCCTGCCACTTTGCGGAAAAGCTGCTCTGCCAACTCCGGCGAGTTGTTCTCGCGGGAGAGGTGCGAAAGAAACACGTGACTCATGAATGCTGGCTTGTATTCCGTAAAGAGTTTGAGCGCCTGACGGTTTGATAGGTGACCCCATCCTCCGCGGATACGATTCTTGAGAGGCCAGGGGTATCGTCCGCGTTCAAGCATATCCTCGTCGTAATTCGACTCCAGAAAAACTGCATGGCAACGCTGAAAATTTTTCACCACGTTTTCACAGGCATGGCCGATATCGGTAAAGACTCCTACGTGTATCTCACCCGTTGTGACGACAAAACTATGAGGATCACAAGCGTCATGGCGCTTGGCAAACGCGGTGATCGTAAGTCCCCCGACCGTGACAGGGACAGAAGTCGAAAAGGTGTTAATCAATTCTTCACTGATCTTCAATCCGCTTGCGACGAGTGTTTTCGGTGTAATGTAAAGCGGAATCCGGTGCTTCTTACACAGCGTGGTTACCCCGTGAATATGATCTCCGTGTTCATGGGAAATGAAGACAGCCCGAACGTTCTTGATCGTGAGGCCCAGCCGTTTCAGGCGCTTTTCAGTTTCCCGGCACGAAATTCCGCCGTCGATGAGCACTGCTTCGGTGGCCGTGCCGATATAATAGCAGTTACCGTTGCTTCCGGAATTGAGTGAGGAAACCAATAGAGACATATCAGCCGTGAAATTAAAGGTAATTCGGCGCCCCTGAAGGACTGTACACCCGAATTTTTTCTGCAGTGCTGATTTGGTGACAGAAGATGTCACACGTCTTTGCATTAACAACTTGATCTGCAACGGATTGATCTGGAAACTGAAGCGAAGTCGCATTGTGGCAACGGCTGCGTCCGTCCGGGCTCAATCACCGGGAAATGGGCATGGGGATCACGGCAGTGGCTGCACGTAAACTGGGGGAAATTTGATCAGGATGGGGCAGCAATCCAGGCTTACCGGATTCCGGTCAACGAAGCACTGTCGCTATCGACGGGTTGCAGCGATATTTTCTGAACGTCGTACGAAGCCACGGGGTACTGATGGCCTTTGATCTTCCTCTTCGCGTCTTCCTTTATAAAGATCGCACTCAATACCCAAAGAAAGAGTGCGGCCAGTTTCAGAGAGTGTCTCATAAATAAAAGTGCCCTTCGGCCTCAGGTTGGTAGATGACTTTTTTAATGCGGTAGTGTATTGCTCCATCCGGAACCTCCCACGCGATAACATCGCCTTCACGTGCTCCCAGAAGGTCACACCCCTGGGGGGAAAATACGGAGATTTTTCTTTTCGTAGGGTCGGCATGATGGGGATAAGCCAGCGTGATGATGACCTGTGATCCTGTGTTCTTGTCTTCCAGCATCACCCGGGAGTTCATCGTGATTACATCTTTAGGGATGTTCACCTGGGTATATCGACGTGCAGTCTGTAAGGCACGTACCAGTTTCGCCATGGTCGGCGTCACATGGTTTTTCAGCTTCGCCATTTCCAGCAAACCCGTTAAGTGGTGGTAGTCCGTTATCGTTACAAGCATTTATTTCAATTCCCCGGAAGGGCTTTGCATGAAGTATGCCAGCATGAAACGCATTTTTGGCCCGCTGGAGGCCGTTTTTTTGTTTTGAAGTGGGGAGAATTGCCCCGGGTGGCGTGAATTTACCTAGTAAATACTCCGTCAGCGGGCCGATCGTATACAAAACTGTTCCTTCTTTCTCTTGCGGCTTGTAACTTGCATTCGATATGAACTCCAAAAATGTCAACCTTGCCCTTCGCGAACGAATCAAGGAATTGAAATGCCTTTATGAGCTTTCGCGAATTGCCTGGGACAGCGGTTATGACCTCGAGAAGATCCTTACCAAACTTACAAAGATTCTCCCCGCGGCCATGCAGCACAGCACGATTGCCCGGGCACGCATTGAAATTGACGGCTCCGAATTTTTTACGCGCGGTTACGAAGCTTCGCCCGTAGCCATTCATGAGAAAGTCCACGTCGATGGAAAGACGCGAGGCACCCTGTCAGTCGTGTACGTCCGGAACAAAGGCACCGTCGGAGCGCTTACATTTCTCCAGGAAGAGCGACGACTACTAAAAACCATTTCCCGGGAGGTATCGCTCATTCTGAAGAAGGTCTCGATGGAGGAGGAGCGGCATAAACTCGAGTCAAAACTTCAGCACGTTGAACGCCTTGCTTTTGTCGGTGAGTTATCGGCAGGCATCGCCCATGAATTGAATGAACCGCTGGGACGAATACTCGGATTTGCGCAACTGATCCGCAAAGGTGGTCCCTTGTCTGCCCAGCAGAACGAAGACGTGGAACGTATCATCAAGGCTTCTCTTCTAACGCGTGAGATTATCAAAAAGCTGATGTTGTTCTCCCGTCAGATGCCGCAGCAGCTGACCAGTGTTAACCTGAACGAGGTGGTTGAAAATATCCTTTATTTTATCGATGTCGGCTACCCGAAGGATTCTATTCATGTTGAGTCGATGCTCGACAAAAGCCTGCCTGAAATTCAGGCTGATGCTGTACAAATGAGTCAGGTACTCGTGAACCTCATCACGAACGCAGTGCATGCCATGCCAAAAGGAGGCACTCTCACTATCAAAACATCCCATAAAGGAGAATATGTAAAACTCCGTGTGATCGATACAGGGATGGGGATGAGCAAGGAGACAAAGTCCCGACTGTTTGAACCTTTTTTCACGACAAAGCCACTTGGGCAGGGTACCGGACTCGGACTTTCGGTTGTGCATGGGATTGTGGAATCGCACGGCGGACGCATTACGGTGAAGAGTGAAGAACAAAAGGGATCAACATTTGAAATAGCACTACCAATCCATCGGAAAAAACAACGGAAATGAGTAAGAGTCAACCTGAGATATGGGTACTTGTAGTTGATGATTCACAGGAGACTGTCGAGTTAATTCGTCGCAATCTGGAATCTGCGGGCTATGGCGTATATACCGCCGGCAGCGTTCAGTCAGCAATCACACTGCTTGAGTCGGTTTCCGTTGATTTGGTGATTACCGACCTGCGAATGCCCGATGGAAACGGCATGGAGCTCGTTCGACACGTGTCGGAGAACTACAAGGGCGTCGGCATACTTGTTATCACCGGCTTCCCTTCAATCCAGGGCGCGGTCGAGTCAATCAAGATTGGGGCGGAAGAATATCTGGTGAAGTCGTTTACCGACAAGGAGCTCTTCCATGCCGTTGAGAGCGTGCTCAAGAAAAGCAGGAGACATCGGAAAGACCACGCGGGGCCTGTTTCACCACATCACTTTGGCATAATCGGCGAGTCGGAGGGTATGCTTCAGGTCTACCGGACGATTGCAAAAGTACAGGCCACCGGGGCGACTGTACTGATAACAGGAGAAAGTGGTACAGGCAAGGAGCTCGTAGCCCGGGCGTTGCATTACGGCGGATCCTCCTCGAAGGCGCCTTTTGTCCCCGTTAATTGCGGCGGTATCCCGGATACGTTGCTGGAGAGCGAACTCTTTGGATACGTACGCGGCGCGTTTACGGGCGCAACTGAAACGCGTGCGGGCTTCTTCCAGACTGCAGATGGGGGCACGATTTTCCTTGACGAGATCAGCAACACGAGCCTTGCTATGCAGGCCAAGCTGTTGCGCGTGCTGCAGGAAAAGGAGTTTTATATGGTCGGCTCCAAGAAATCCATGAAGGTCAATGTCCGTGTGATTGCGGCCACTAACGTGGATCTTTATAAGATGGTGGAAAAAGGACTGTTCCGGGAAGACCTGTTTTACCGGTTGAATATTATATCGATTGAGCTGCCACCTCTGAGGGAGCGTGATGGAGACATCCCACTGTTAACGGATTATTTTCTGCAGAAGTACGCGCGCGAAGCCGGCAAGGATAATATTCGCGTTAGTCCGAAAGCCAGAAAGCTTCTCAATGCATACGCGTGGCCCGGAAATGTAAGGGAGCTGCAGAACCTCATGCAGCGACTGGTCATTCTTTCCGACGATGATATCATCGATGTGCCCGACCTGCCGGAGTCATTCCGCTTCTCTGCCGGACGAACAAAAGGCCTGGATCGTACGCTCGAAGAAGTGGAGCGAAACCATATCATGAATGTGCTCGCGGCGAATCAAAATAATATCTCGCAAACAGCGATAGTACTGGGGATTGATCGAAAAACCTTACGCGAGAAACTGAAACGCTATTCAAAATAGACAGCTGGGGCGAAACGCTCCAGCTGATTCACTTCACTCCATGTTGATTTTTGCAGGCATGGTTTCCTGCGACTGTAATGCACTTTTGATATGGTACACTCTTTGGTTTACCTATATCGAAATAGCCTTTCTATGCAATTGAAGTCAACGATAAGGAATGTTCTGGAGGGTGAAATTATTGAAAAATGTAACACCTGTGTCTTCTACGCGGATTGTAATCACAGGATTCTTTCAGATAAGTTTATCTTGCATTGTCCGGATTACCAGCCCGATGAGCTCGAGGAGACGCAACATCCTACAGAAGGCGTTAAAGGTCTCTGCTCCAATTGTTCGAAGGCATTGTTTTGCCGTTTACCGCGTCCTTTTTCCGGCGTGTGGCACTGCGAAGAGTATGAATAGAAGTTTCACCCATAATCTGATGATGTGGAAATAGTTGTAAATGGAGTTTATCACGAGTTCAACAAACACGGAGTGCTTGTTTGTGAGGGTAAAATGGTGGACGGATTGCGCGAAGGTGAGTGGCGTGAATACTACGACACGGGTGAACTCGCCATCATTCAGCACTATGTCAAAGGCGAACCTCATGGCAGATTCATGTCATACCATATGAATGGCTCAAAGTGGAGCGAGGGCACGCATAGCAATGGCAAGTGTTGTGGGATGTTCCGGGTTTATGACGAACAGGGTAAACTGGTCCGGACCATGATTTACAAAGAAGGTGTCCTCCTTGAGGATAGAGAGTTTCCTGAAGTACCGCGCGTATACGCGGTACGTTGACCGATCATAAATTGGTTAAAAAAAAGAATGACGATTGGAATAAGCCCAATCGTCATTCTTTTTTTTTGCCTTCCTGCATTTAAGGTCTAAACTTGTTTTATGTTGTTGCGAACCCAATGTTTGAGTTCGGCTTGATCCTCGGCGTTCAGGTATTGCAGTGACTTTTTGTATTCTTTCCGAAACAACGCCGGGTTAAATGTAAAATGATGAAGGATTTTCTTGCAGTACTCTACCATTCGGGTTTTGAATCTTCTTTCTTTCATCATGATCACCAGGGTTTCTTGTTTGACGTTAATTCTGTAGACTAAAACTTCCCATTCGGCAGTACGTCTTTCGAATTCAGGTTCAGGAGTGAGACTTCGAAAAAATGTGAACGAAGTCCTTACGTAAAAATCTGAAAAAAGCTGTACTAAATAAGGGAACGACTTGGCTGAAAAAATATTTTTCGATCGACCAAAAAATGTTTGACAGGTTGTTCAATCGATTGTTTCCCCAGTGGCAGAATTCTATGCCTGGCCGGGAAAGGAGGATATGAGGTTTGAGCTATTGTGTCAAAGGGTGCTGGCCGTCAGGCCAGGGTATGTGCTGCATGCCTGGCCGATCGATTGATCATCAGCCATTTCAGGACATCTTACCCGTTGGGAGGTGACCGTATTAACAATTTTGCAATTTGAGGGGCTAATATTCGGCACTTTTTCATTTTAGCCCCTTAGCAAGTAAAACGTCTTTCGCTTAGTTTTGCCGCCATGGATTTCAGTGGGCTCCTGCAAGGCTTTGAGGGCGAATTTTTCACCGATGAAACGCATCGGCGTTTGTATTCTACGGATGCATCTGCATACCGAGAGCTCCCTCTGGCAGTGGCCATCCCGCGGTCAGAGGCTGATATTCAGCGCCTCATCTCTTTTGCACAAAACAATAAGACGTCGCTCATTCCCCGGACAGCCGGGACATCACTAGCTGGGCAGGTCGTTGGGGCAGGTATTGTTGTGGACGTGTCGAAGTACTTTAATAAGATCGTCACGGTCAATGAAAAGGAGGGATGGGCTGTGGTGCAACCCGGAATTGTGCGCGACGACCTGAATGTCCACCTGAAAAAGTACGGGTACTTCTTCGCCCCTGAGACATCTACCGCTAACAGGGCCATGATTGGAGGAATGATCGGAAACAATTCCTGCGGGTCGAACAGTGTAGTGTATGGAAGCACGCGCGAACACTTGCTGGAAGTCGAGGGATACATGGCTGATGGCAGAAAGGTGTGGTTTGGCCCCGTGAGTGAGACGGCGATGCGGGAAAAGGCAGCCGGCGATCAGACAATCCTTGAGAATGCCGTCTACGCACATGTGCTCGATGTGCTTTCGAAGCCTGAAAATGTGGCCGAAATCGAGAAGGAGTTCCCTAAGAAATCGGTTCCACGCCGAAATACCGGCTACGCCATTGATATGCTGGCCAGAATGCGGCCCTTCAACCCGAATGGCGGAGATTTCAATTTCTGCAGCCTTATCGCCGGGTCCGAAGGCACTCTGCTTTTCATCACGTCAGCGAAGATCAGAATTACTCCGATAGCACCGCCGCATAAGAAACTGGTGTGTATCCACTGTAATAGTATAGACGAATCGTTGCGGGCGAACCTCGTGGCACTCGAACACAATCCGTCGGCTGTTGAGCTGATGGACCACTATATATTTGAAGCCACCAAGCGGAACCGCGGTCAGGTTGAAAACCGGTTTTTTGTTGAGGGTGATCCTCAGGCTATTCTCGTTGCTGAACTAACACGCGAAACTGAGGAAGACGCTGAACGTTCCGCCCAGGCATTGATCGCTGATTTGAAAACAAGAGGTCTTGGGTATTCTTATCCTGTGGTAGGTGGCGATAACATCAGGAAGGTCTGGAATCTTCGGAAGGCGGGGCTGGGCCTGTTGAGTAATGTGCCCGGTGATGAGAAGCCTGTGCCGGTTATCGAAGATACAGCGGTGGACGTTCAGGACTTACCTGAATATATTGCCGAATTCAACGAGGTGCTTAAAAAGCACGGTTTATACAGTGTGCACTATGCGCATGCAGGAAGTGGCGAGCTTCACCTGCGACCGATAATCAACCTGAAGACATCGGGAGGTATAAAGCTCTTCCGCACCATCGCGGAGGATACCGCCGACCTGGTGAAGAAATATCGCGGATCGTTGTCCGGGGAGCACGGAGATGGCCGTCTCCGCGGCGAGTTCATCAGGAAGATGATCGGCGAACACAATTATCAGCTGATCCTGAGACTTAAGCAGGTGTGGGATCCCAACAATATTTTCAATCCCGGCAAGATTGTCGAGACGCCGCCGATGGATACCTTTCTGCGGTATGAGCCTGATCAGGCAACGCCCGAGTTCGAAACGATTCTCGACTTCTCGGATACCATGGGAATCGTTCGGACAGCAGAGCAATGTAACGGTTCGGGTGACTGCCGCAAGACGGAATTGAGCGGAGGCACGATGTGCCCCAGTTACATGGCTACACGCAACGAGAAGGATACAACACGCGCCAGGGCCAACATCCTTCGCGAAATGATATCGAGTTCGAAAAGGGTGAATCCTTTCGCACACGAAGAAATCAAGGACGTGATGGATCTCTGTCTCAGCTGCAAAGGCTGCAAGTCGGAGTGTCCGTCAAACGTTGACCTTGCGAAGTTGAAACAGGAGTGGCAGTATCAATATTACAAGACGAATGGCGTGCCTTTTCGCAGCCGTCTTATAGGTAATTTTGCGATGGGGATGAAGCTTGCTGCGGCGGTTCCGTGGGGTTACAATCTTGTGTTTGGCAACCGACTCACAGGTAATCTGTTCAAAAGGATCATCGGCTTTGCCCGTGGTCGCAGTATGCCCGAAATATCCAAGGTCACCTGGCAGAAATGGTTTAGGCGTGAATTCCGGCCCACCGTTCAGAAACCGGTGAAGACGGTATATCTGTTCATCGATGAGCTGCTAAACTACAATGAGGCTTCCATTGGTATAACGACTGTGAAGCTTCTGGATAGGCTCGGATATGCGGTTAAGTTTGTAGATCACGTGGAATCAGGCAGAAGTTTTCTTTCGAAGGGATTGCTCGAAGAAGCCCGTGATCTGGCGAAAAAGAACGTAGCCTTATATAAAGACCTCATTACTGACGATACGCCGTTGATTGGCGTGGAACCATCGGCGATCTTAACCTTCCGTGACGAGTATCCTGATCTCCTTCGCGGGGATGAGAAATCCGCGGCCCAGCAGATTGCGCGCAATACATTCCTGATCGAAGAATTCCTCGCCAGGGAACTGGAGCAGGGCAATATAGATCTGTCGTTATTTAAGGATCGAAAAGCACTCATCAAGGTGCACGGTCATTGTCAGCAGAAAGCGCTGTCGTCGCTTACGCCCGTGAAAATCATCCTTACGCGCATGGGGAATAATCAGGTTCACATGATTCCTTCCGGATGTTGTGGTATGGCAGGATCTTTCGGTTACGAAGAAGAACATTTCGATATTTCAATGAAGATCGGGGAGTTGGTATTATTCCCCACAATCCGGAAGCAGCCTGAAGATGTGATCATTGCCGCGCCCGGTACAAGCTGTCGCCACCAGATCAAGGACGGCACCGGCAGAAAGGCTCTTCATCCTGTGGAGATCATCTGGGACAGTTTAAAGTAAAAAAGGTTGTAGCTACTTCGGAGGTTCGCTGCCGTAGGGCAATTACGACACGGGTGAAACATGCTCCCAGAACTTGAACTTGACCCCTGAACCATGAAGCTTCTTCATCGAAGTGGCAAATTCCGGATGGTGTGCCAATCAGGAATAAGTAATATTAGTAATCAGACATCAGAAATTCGTCCCGGCCGAGCGCATACTTTGCATCACCTTGTTAGCAAAGACAAAGTTGTCGAGTTCGCGAACGCCTGAGCGCGTGATGTCGTGTTTGGTTCCTTCCCAAACCTTGTGGCCCTGATAGAGGAACATAATCTTTTCACCGATACCCATCATCGAGTTCATATCGTGGGTAACCACGATAGTCGTCATGTCAAGGTCTTCCGAAAGGTCCTGGATCAATTCATCAATAAGGACGGAAGTCTGAGGATCCAGTCCTGAATTGGGTTCGTCGCAAAACAGGTATTGCGGATTGTTCACAATGGCGCGCGCTATACCAACGCGCTTTTTCATTCCCCCGCTGATTTCCGAAGGCATTTTCAAATTAACATTCTCGAGGCCGACGCGTTTAAGACAGAAGTTTACCCGATCAAGTTTTTCTTCTTTGCTCATTCTAGTCAATGTGTCGAGAGGGAACATCACATTCTGCTCGACGTTCTTTGAGTCAAAAAGAGCACTTCCCTGAAAAAGCATCCCCATCTCCCTTCGGATTTCAATCTTGAGGTTGCGGTCGCCTTCGTAAAAATCTCTCCCATCGTAGAGAACGCTTCCCGTATCCGGCTTAAGCAGTCCCACAATGCATTTCAGCAACACACTTTTTCCTGTACCGCTGGCGCCGATGATGAGATTGGGTTTACCTTTTTCAAAGTTTCCGCTGATTCCATCCAGAATCATTTTGCCGTTGAACGACTTGGATATGTTTTCGATCTCAATCATTTTCCGAGAAGTAACTGGGCGAGGAAATAATCTGAAAGCAGCACAGCGATAACACTATTGGTTACGGCTTTTGTACTGGACACGCCAACCTCAAGAGCTCCTCCCTGCGTATAGTAGCCCTGAAAAGAAGAGATGGATGCCACGAGGAATGCGAACACTACCGATTTGATCAGCGCAAAAGTTACTGTGAATGGATTAAATGCGTAACGTATACCATATACGTAATCATTCGGCGTAATGATTTCGGTTACCGTTCCGACGAGATAACCTCCTGCAAGCGCACACACACCGGCGATAATCACCAGCAGCGGGTACATCAGGATGGAGGCGATGATCTTGGGCAGAACAAGATACGACACCGAGTTGATGCCCATCACCTCGAGGGCGTCAATCTGCTCGGTAATGCGCATGGTTCCCAATCCTCCGGCCATGCTTGATCCTACCTTTCCTGCATAGATGACTGCAATGATGGTCGGGGCGAGTTCGAGGATTGTCATTTCCCGGACAACCTGTGAGATAACGAAGTTGGGGATCAGCGGACTCACCATGTTGAAGGCTGTCTGAACGGTGGTTACCGCGCCCATGAACGTAGCTACAAGCGCAACAAGAAAGAGAGAGCCGAGACCAATCGACACTGATTCTTCCAGAACTAGCTTGTAGTACGTCCCAAACGATTCACGGTTTACGAAAAGGTTTCTGAGAAAAATAAAATACTTTCCGATCTCGGTTATCATAGCTATGTCGCGGTGCGCAATCGTAATTCCTATCCACTATCTTGCGCAAGATACCCAAAAATGAACTAAATAATTTTTATGAACAAACGCATTGTGGTCACGGGAGGAACAAGGGGTATAGGGAAAGCTATTCTGGAACGCTTTGCATCCGAGAATTTCGATCTCATAACCTGTGCCCGAAATGAGAGCCAGCTTGCAGAACTGAAGGCTTACTTTGCCGGGCAATATCCGGCGATTGGGGTCACCACGTATGTTGTCGACGTCAGTAAGAAAGTGGAAGTTGAACGCTTCTGCGCGGCGGTTCGCGAGGGCGGCGCCGTTGATGTTCTTGTGAATAATGCCGGTTTTTTTATCCCTGGGAAAATAATCTCGGAGGCTGATGGAGCTCTCGAGAGTATGATTGAGGCGAACTTGTACAGTGCTTACTATACCACCCGCGGCTTAGCAGGGGACATGGTTACCCGGAAGGAGGGCCATATCTTCAACATTTGTTCGATTGCAAGTATCAAGGCTTACCCGAACGGCGGCTCCTATGCCATTTCCAAATTCGCCCTGCTGGGCTTCTCAAAATGTATTCGCGAGGAGCTGAAAAACAGCGGTATCCGCGTCACGTCCGTCCTTCCCGGGGCCACCCTGACGTCGAGCTGGGAGGGGGCCGGACTACCCGATGAACGGTTCATGCCAGTAGAGGATGTCGCCGAAAGTATCTACTGCGCCTGGAAGATGTCGCCGCGAAGCGTCGTCGAAGAAATTCTCATTCGGCCACAGTTGGGCGATATTTGATTTAACCATCTGTAAATCTGCCTGTTTCAGTCAGATATCGCGTTGCTGCATTTTTGCCCGGCGGGAACATTTTATGCAATTATCGGTTACTTTTGCATAAACATTTTTATCCGTGAATGTACCACTTGCATCGCTGAAGACTTATTGCAACAGCCTTGTTGAATACAGCCGGCGAAAGACCGTAGAAGTTCGAATAGGAGACGTTCCCATGGGTGGCAAAAATCCCATCCGCATCCAGTCCATGACGACGATTGATACCATGGATACACTGGGTTCAGTGGAACAAACCATCCGGATGGTGAATGCAGGCTGCGAGTATGTTCGTATTACCGCGCCCAGCATGAAGGAAGCCCAGAACCTGGATGCCATAAAAAAGGAACTCAGGAAAAGGGGCTATACCGTACCGCTCGTCGCTGACATCCATTTTACGCCAAACGCCGCTGAATTAGCCGCACGCATCGTAGAAAAGGTTCGGATAAATCCTGGCAACTATGCCGACAAGAAAAGGTTTGAAACCATCGATTATACTGAGGCCTCTTATCAGGCGGAACTGGACCGGATTCGCGAGAAATTTATCCCGCTCGTTCGCATCTGCAAAGAGTACGGTACCGCTATGCGTATCGGCACAAATCACGGATCTCTGTCAGACCGCATCATGAGCCGCTATGGCGACAGCCCGCTGGGAATGGTGGAATCTGCACTCGAGTTCCTGAGGATCTGTGAAGATGAAAGCTATTTCAACATCGTGCTCTCGATGAAATCCAGTAACCCTCAGGTGATGGTGCAGGCCTATCGCCTCCTGGTGCAGAAACTCGATGAAGAAGGTTTGAAGCCATATCCACTTCACCTCGGCGTTACAGAAGCCGGAGACGGCGAGGATGGCCGCGTGAAATCCGCAGTCGGCATCGGAACGCTGCTTGAAGACGGACTTGGTGATACGATTCGCGTCAGCCTCACCGAAGAGCCCGAGGCTGAAGTACCAGTAGCCATGACGTTGGCGAAGCGATATGACTACCGTGCAGGACACGAGCCTATTCCTGTAATCAGGAATTACCCCATAACGCCTTTCGAATACAATCGCAGAAAGACGCATGTTGTTGCCAATTTTGGCGGTGAGCACAACGTGCCGCGCGTAATAGCCGACCTTTCCGGAAAAGAACAAATCACACCAGCGTCGTTGTTTGGCGTGGGCTACCAGTATTCCGTGCCTCTGGATAAATGGAATATCGCCGACGCCGCATGCGATTATGTGTACACTGGGGCAAATGCAATTGATTTTGATATCCCTGGCACGTTGGGGGTTATCGTTGACTACCCCGTGTGGCAACAGGTGAACACGCGCATTCGTCACTATCCTCTTCTCACAGCTTCTCAATATGTGGAGGCATCCGGTCAGTTATCCGATGCGCTGAACTTTGTTTCTCTTTCAATAGCTGACCTCACCGAATCGTTGATGGCCCGCCTGAAGGAAGACCGGAACGTCGTGGTAATTCTAACGACGTCAAATCAACATGCAATGGCGGAGCAGCGGAGAGTCTTCGTTGAGTTGATGAATGCCGGATGCGACGTGCCTGTGGTCATCGCACGCACCTTCGTTGACACTTCAGATGAGGAACTGCAGTTATTCGCAGCGACAGATGCAGGAGGTTTGCTCGTCGATGGACTCGGTGACGGACTGTTCCTGGCGTCAACGTCTAATTCATTAAAGCTTGTGAATCAAACGGTATTCAATATCCTTCAGGCTACACGCACGAGGATTTCGAAAACTGAGTATATCAGCTGCCCATCATGCGGGCGGACGCTATTCGACCTGCAGGAAACAACGGCGCGGATTCGCTCCGTCACGAATCACCTCAAAGGTGTTAAGATTGGTATCATGGGGTGTATCGTGAACGGTCCCGGAGAGATGGCCGATGCCGACTACGGATACGTGGGTTCCGGACCAGGAAGAATTACCCTGTATAAAGGCCGCGAAGTTGTCAGGAGAAATGTGCCGACAGCTCAGGCCGTAGATGAACTCATCAATCTGATCCGCGAACACGGCGATTGGATTGAACCAGTAGCTAGTAATTGAAACAATAGACGAAAAGGCTTATGAATCCGGAAAGTGAAAAAGTGAATGCAACAGAAAGTGGGCAGAAACGCGGCGGGCTTCGTAATTTTTTTAGCCTTGGAGAAGTGGGAGGGTACTTCTTTCGGAAAAAAGATCCCTCACGGCCCAGCAACATCAACTTGAAGATGATGCATGGTATTAATAAGATCTCACTGCTGATCTTTCTGGTCGGCGTTCTCTACCTGGTTTTCAAACTGGTTATCAAACCTGCGCTGAATTGAACCTCGAAACGTTTCGCGAATACTGTCTTTCGAAACCGGGTGTTACCGAAGAACTTCCCTTTGACGAGAATACGCTCGTATTCAAGGTCATGGGGAAGATGTTTGCGCTCACCGATATCGCTGACTTCACAAGTGTGAACCTGAAGACCGATCCTGAAAAGGCTATTGAACTCCGCGAACGCTATGAAGCGGTCA
Source organism: Bacteroidota bacterium (assembly GCA_023417065.1). Classification (GTDB taxonomy): domain Bacteria; phylum Bacteroidota; class Bacteroidia; order Cytophagales; family Cyclobacteriaceae; genus Ohtaekwangia. The sequence goes on along the minus strand of JAEZGH010000155.1, from coordinate 107,729 downwards.
TGCCCGGCTATCACATGAACAAGAGGCATTGGAATACTATCATGATCGACGGGTCGGTGCCTGACCGTGAAATCCGAAGCTGGATTGATGACTCGTACGATTTAGTTGTGGCCAAACTCACGAAAAAGGAGAAGCTGGCGTTAGAGAAATTGAAATAAGGCTTACGGGCCGCCCGGATTTTGTTGATATCAGGACATTTTATGAAAACTGTATGGTTTGGACCACAATTTCACCGTAAGGCAAAGGTTTTACAGTCTCTCGTCTGGATAAATTGCCTATTTTTGTTTGATTTACCCTAACCATGCTGAGGGCACTTACGGCTATTCTGTTTATCCTTGGACTATTTTCCGCTTGCACTCAGCGAACCATCTGCCCTGCCTTTCAAAGTGCTTACATCTACGACAAGGACGAACTTCGTAAGAAATTCAGCTATCTGAAGGAGGATTCTACGCCAAAAATCTATTCTGCCAGCAAAACCAAATACCTCATTGCAGAACCCACCAGTTATCGCAAGAAGACGCGGGAGATGCGCACAGTGGCTATAAAGCCTGTTTATGTAAACGTCCCCGATTCATTGCGCATGGATGGCGAAGGCCTGCTGGGTGAGGAAGGCGAGGCCGGTATTTCTCCGGGCGATGCCCTGGATCGCGCAGCAAGGTCAGTAATCGACAGCGTTTATATTGAAGACGTGCCGCAGCAGGATACAGAAGCTTCTGCCCAGGACAGCGTGTACGTGATCTCCAAAGACCGCGAAGTACGTGTGCTTAAATATGACGCTCCCGATAGTCTTGTCTACGACGAAAACACCGGACGATGGATTGCGGAAAAGCCGCGTTACGCCGTTGTTCACGTAACATTTAATGTTGAGCAGGACAACTACATGTGGTATCTGCGCGACTATCTGGTACTGCCTGATGTACGGCAATCCCGAATTAATCAGATGGGCCGTGCTGAAGACGAGCGCAGGCAGGCGTCGCAAAAAGCGGGTACCAAAAACAAAGGCTTCTTCAAGAGACTCTTTGGCAAGAAAGACGAGGCGGCTCCTGCTGAGGAACCCGTGCGCCGCGCTGGCGACGAGGAGGAGTTCGACTTCATTGACGAGAATCAGAGTAATATTCAGCAGCAGGCTCCGAAGGAACCGGAAAAGAAAGGATTGTTCCGCAAGCGCGACAAGAAGCCCAGGGAAGGACAGCGCCAGGCTGACGAGGAACCTGAAGGCGACGAACCGCCAGTAGACGAAAAGCCTGATCCGCGACAGCCCGTACCGGATGAAGCCGAGGTAGAAGGTTTCTAACTCCCAACAATACTAATTCAATCGAACAAAGTCAGGTTGCCGTGTTGATCGGCAGGTGGCGCCGGAATGATCAGCGACGCGACGTCCGTAGACGTGTCGCTGATGCGCGGAGATACTGAGTACAGCGTGATCTGCTCAGCTGAATATGGAACGAGTAAACTTTTCAATTCTTCGTCTGACGTTGTCTTCGCCAGCCACTTGGCTTCAGCATCGCGATCGAGGATCACAGGCATACGATCGTAGACGGTACTCACCAAGGTGTTAGCCTGGGTGGTGATGATGGTGAAGGTATGAAACTCATTCCCGTCGGTGTCTTCATATTCATCCCAGAATCCGGCGAACGAAAACAGCGGTTGATCTTTGCACACGAACCGGTAGGGAATCATCGTTTTCTTTCCCGCTTTCTTCCAGGCATAGAAGCCGTCGGCGGGAACAATGCATCGGTTCTTTTTCAGGGCTTTTTGCAGTGAAACCTTCTCATCAATTTGTTCGACGCGCACGTTAATCAACTTCTCACTTAACATCTTGTTTTTCGCCCACGCCGGTGACGTGCCCCAGTAAAATGTTGATATGCCTTGCGGGGAATTCGAAGTGATAACGGGCAGAAGCTGCGTTGGTGCGGCGTTGTATCGGGGTTGAACAAAGTCAGGAACGTCAGCTGAGAAGCGCTCGCGGATTTGTTCAATGGAGGCGGTGATACTATAGCGGTCGATCATGGCGGGCAAAAGTGAGCAGGAAAGTTAGCACGTTGCCCCTGCAAGAAAAACATATTTAAAATAAAATGGTTTGATCAATCCGCCAGAAAGCGCAGGGCACGGTCTTCACTCCAGTAAACGCCGCCTTTGCTGAACTGTGCAAACCCAACATGTCCGCCCCGCGAAGGCGTCTCAAGCCGTACAGCGGGGTGCGCCGAGGTAACATCGGTCGGGAAACATGCGTTGCTCAGGAACGGGTCGTTCAAAGCATTGATGATTAACGTTGGAACCTGGATACCATCAATGAAATGGATCGAACTGTTTTGGTGATAATATTCAGCTGCGTCCCTGTATCCGTGAAGGGGTGCAGTGTACGTGTCGTCGAACTGGGTTATCGTTCGAATACGCGTTAACACCTGAATATCAAGCTCTGGAAACAACTGGTGCTTCCACATCACCTTAAGCTTCAGACTTTTCAGAAAACGGTTGGCGTATATCCAGTTCCCGGGAAGTGAGATTTTCTCACAACTCGACTGCAGATGTAACGGCACAGAAAAAACAACGGCCTTTCGGATCAGCGGGTCCGTACTGCGTTCCCCGAGATATTTGAGGGTAAGGTTGCCGCCGAGGCTGAAGCCGGTGAGGTACAGGGCTGAGTACTTATAGTTCTCTTTTACATGCTGAATGACACAATCAAGGTCATCGGTGGCGCCGCTGTGATAGAAACGCAGCTGCCGGTTTATCTCACCACTGCAGCCCCTGAAGTTCCATGCTAATACATCGTATCCTGTTGCAGATGCTGCCCGCGCAAGTCCCTTGACGTAGGGGCGCGTTGAGTTCCCTTCCAAACCATGTGAAATAATGAGCAATCTGTCGGATCCCTGTCTTATCCAGTCAAGGTCGAGAAAATCATCATCAGGGGTCGTGATACGTTCACGAACATAGGGAACGGTTCCCACCCGCCGGATCAGCGAAGGATAGATCGTTTCCAGGTGGGCGTTAAACAGAAAAAGTGGTGCCTTATAGTTCACCTGATGATAACCATTTTTCGTTCGGGAAAATTTACTTTCCGGCGACTAATTTCAGGTGGCCCAGGTGATGCTCACCGTGCCAGCTGTAAAGGGCCATCATGCGTTCCACAGAATTTAACTTACCCGTTGCCGGATGGATGAACGCGCGGCTGAGCTGATCTTCAGGGATCCCGCGCAACAGCGTGGCAAACTTCGCATGCAGCGCATGCAAGAGGCTGATCGAGAGCGATACATCGGCAGCAACTTCGGGCGTCGTTGCCCATGCTTTCTCATCGTAAGCTTTTATCTGGGGAGTTTCCTCGGTCAATGCCCATTTCACGCGGATGTAAGCATTCATATGGCTGTCGGCGATGTGATGTACCACCTGACGCGCTGTCCAACCTCCCTCGCGATAAGGTGTCTCCCATTGTTCGGGAGTAAAGTCCTTAACGAGGTTTTCAATCTGGGCCGGAATCGTTTCGATCGACCGGATGAAGCCCTCACGTTCCTCTGCAGTGTATGAGTCTTTAGGAACTAGTTTGCCTATCGGATATTGGCGTGAAGTAATGTCGTCATTCATGGAGTGTTTCGCGGATTTTCTTTCGGCGGTTTCGAACTTTGATATTGACCATCTCAATCATCAGAGAGAAGGCCACGGCAAAATAGATATATCCTTTTGGAATATCATAATGTAATCCATCAAGGAAGAGCAGAAAACCAATCAGAATAAGGAAGCCCAGTGCAAGAACTTGCATGGAAGTATGCGTTTGAATGAAGGTGCTGATCGAACCGGAAAACAGCATCATGATCCCAATCGAAATGACTACAGCCGTGATCATGATAACCACGATATCGGTGAGTCCTACAGCAGTAAGGATTGAGTCGAAGGAGAAGATAATGTCTAGCAGGATAATTTGTATGATTACCCCTGTTACGTTGGGCGTGCCTTTCGAATGTCCAATGGTTTCTTCCTCGCCTTCCATTTCATGATTGATTTCACGGGTACTCTTCGCAATAAGGAATAGTCCACCGAATATAAGTATGATATCACGACCACTTATGGGTAACGCATTGGGGAAAATCAGGCTCTCGGGAATGGTAAACAGGGTTTCTTGAATTTCATTACCCACGTGATCGTAAGTAGTAACAGAATGCGCACCAGCATAGCCAGCAACAAACCAAAGTTTCGAACCCTGCCTCGTATGTCAGAAGGAAGACGGTTGGATACAATGGAGATGAAGATGATGTTATCAATACCCAGGACCACTTCAAAGAAAGTCAGGGTAAGCAACGCTAACCACGTTTCAGCGTTCAGGAAGATTTCCATTGGAACACGTTAGGGGCTGATTAATACTAAAATACGGGAAAGAAACCGAGTTCCAAAAAGACGAAAACCGTCGGTCAGGATTTCCGATTAATGTCCTATCATAACTTTTCGCCATACGACACCCTGGCCAGTTTCAATCTGCACAAAGTACATCCCCGCCGCGAGGGTTTCAGTCCGCACCTCCTTACTCTGTTCCCCCTTTCGGAATGCGGATTCATAAACACGCCGGCCGAATGAATCGATCATGCGCACGGGGTACTCTTCAGGGGCGGCCTCCCGCAATTGAATAGTGAATCCGTGGTCGGCGGGATTCGGATATACGGACAATCCACTCAGCAATGTTTCTTCAATTGCAGTAACAATACCTGGATCGGCTATCGAAGTTTCAATCGCAGACTGATAAACTTCGTGGGTTACTTCATCCTGAATAAAAGCAATTACGGCCAGGTCTGATCGGTCTACGGCATTGCTTACTCTCCACGAAACGGTGATATTTTCTGTGGTGGTACCATCTGCCATTGGAAGCGGAAGAATCGTACCGGTTGCATTAGGCAACATCTTTCTGACAACGTAACGGTTAGTGCCCACGGTCTTTTCAACAACAACAATATGTAGCACGGGCTTTCTCCTGTCATTTGCAGGGAAAGCTTCCAGCACTTGGGCCTTTGCCGAAATCAGCAGTTCGCCGTCGGAGGGATTGACCGATAAGTTGATAAGGAACGGCGCTGACGCAAGTGATCTGAGATCGCGGTATTGGGTTTCCCACGGCGTAGTGAGGTTGCCCTGGCTCATTCCATCAACGAAGGCGCGTGGTATGTATTCATTTTGAAGCGGGATTCCGTAGTATGCTGCACGTGCTGCCGGATCTGTGGGGTTTACCCTGAAGTTGTCATCATCTGCCGGAAATCCGACGTGATACTGAATCTTTACAGCCTCCGACTCAGGGATTGCTGCATAGTAGTTGTTGTTATCCGTGAACTGCTGATTCGTAAAGTTCTCAATCAGAATATTCCGGTTGCGTTCGCGGATGCTGAAATTGTTGAATGCAAAACCTTCGAACTCACCTGTGGAGTTACTTGCAAACGCAATCCTGAAGCGAACTTTCGATTTGTTTTCAATATTGTCGAGCTTGTGCCGTCCCTGCATCCATCCGTAACTGTCATTGTCAGTCCAGAGCTGTCCCGACCAGCCTACCTGACTGCTACCAATATTTCCTGTGAGGAAACCCTGCGTATTAAACCAGTCGGCTCCGGATACTGTGTTACCTAATGCTGTCCATGTTGTTCCTCCGTCATTGGAATATTCAAGCACAGCTCCGTCATAGCTGCGCTCCGTGTCGGTGATATAATCCAGCGCTACAACTGGCTTCGTGAACCCTGTTATATCGAAGCACGGGCTGTTTACATACGACTTGTCATCGGCGAGGTAATTTGCAGTGGCGTGAGTAACCCAGGCACTCTCATTGCTGCGGATGAAGGCCTTGTCCGGCTGATCGAATACCCAGGTGCTGTTCCCATTGATATCCTCAACTGTCCAGTAGCCGCGACCGTTGTCGATATCCCGCATGCTGTATGGGGTCTGGGGATTCGCGGTCAAGTAGGGAAGGAGGGTTACCGATTTCGTCGCACTGCCCGAACATCCCAGATTCGTAACTGCAGTGACGGTTACATCATATGTTGCAGGAACCGAAGTATTGATAAAGCGATGTCGTGGATCTTTGTACGTGTTCGTAGTATTGCCACCATGTGTTCCCGCCGGAACGGATGCACCACTGTTTCCTTCCGGCAGCACATTCCCGTCGCCAAAATCCCAGCTGAAGCGCTCTACGCCGATTCCGGCCGGGACGATTCCTGTGAACTCCGTGAAATCTTCGTCACATAGTTTTGCATAGGTGAATGTCGGCTCAGGGTTGACACCTACTGTAACCTGCGTTCCGTCACTTGTGGCGCACTCGTTGGAATTTGACGTGTATGTAATCCGCAGGCGGATATTGTACAAGCCCTGGTGTGTGTAGGTGTGAACCGGGTTCTGATCATTGTAAATGACGTCCTCACCATTAGGGCCTCCGCGTTCAATCAGCCATTCATACGAATCGGCTCCGTTTGGTCCCTGAAAAGAAAACTCCTTGCCTTCGCACTGAGCAGGAGTGCTCAAGGTAAACTGAGGGACTGGTGTGATCTGTATCGTTACCTTGGTAGGGTTGCTTTGACAATATCCGAAGTAGTCATCCGTTACCCAGTAGTCTTTGGATTGCGGGACAGAACTGTTCAGGTTTGTGTTGAAGATTGAAGTAAGCGCCGGATCAGGGTCCGACAGGTTTTCATTTTCGTACCACTTAATGTAGTTGAACTCTCCGCTGGCCGCCAGGGTGAGATCGCCTTCATAGAACTGACAGTACTGTTTATCCTCCGCGATTGGTGGCGCGGGTTTGCGTACGGTAATAAATGGCTCTGTAACTTCACCTAGACATCCGTTGGTGTCGTGGTAGCGATAGATCATCGCCAGATATTTGTATGGTTCATTTGCAGGATAGGTAATAGCTCCCGGATTGAATTCAAAGACATCCGGACTTGTTTCGGTTATCCCGTTTGGAGTTTCGGTCGTCATGTACGGATACGATACAACCGACCACGACACGGTAGTATATGATGTTCCTGTCGACGTTGTTAGTGTCAAGGGTGGATTGCTTTCGCACATGATTTCAGATGATCTGATGCTCGTGATGACGGGCTGGATACCAGGAAGGTAAAGGTTGACTTCCACAACGTGCACGGGAAGCGTCAACGGTACCCCCAATGGAATGGAGAACTGTGCATAGACTGCAATGTAAAATACTTTTGCGCCATTAAGTGCGGCGGCTGCGAGTTGTGGATCAAGACGGTAAGTCGCTGGTGATGTCCCTACCTGAACAAGTGGTCCTGCAACGGGAGTGTTGTATGCCGTCCAGAATGCCATATGGCTATACGTTCCCATACTCACCACTGCCGGATTTGGCGCCAGAATACCCGATGCTGTCATGTTTATGCCTTCGTTCGAACAATACCCGTCCTGCAGGTTCAGAATAGGCGACTCGCTCGATACAGATACCAGAATTTCATCCGAGTCGCTGCAACCTGCGCTGTTGGTGTGCGTGTAGGTCAGCGGAAGATCGGATGCAATACCCGTTGTATTAGGATGGAAATAATAGTTTCCGTCTCCGTGAAGTGTTACCCCTGCGCCGCTGAAGGTATTCGTTCCGACAGAAGGTGTAATGCCATCCTGGTTTGTTGCTGTCCCCGAAAGGAGGTAAGGCGATTCGTTGACAATGAATGATTGCTTCGTCCCGGGATTCCACGACGCAATGGGAGTCGCATTGACGGTTACCGTCACCGTTGCAGGTGTTCCGCTGTTCGAATTGCCATCGGAATCCGTCACAATACACGTATAGGTAGTCGTTACTGTTGGGGAAACCGTTATCGTCTGGCTGCTGCTGTTAAACCCTGCGGGTAATGATGTCCACTGGAAGCTGTAAAAGCCTGAGCCTCCCGAAACACTGGCGGTAATCGCGACGCTTTCACCACTGCATATGGTCTTGTTTGTTCCAGCATTCACGGTCATGCTTTGCGTTGTGAAAACGCTGACGTGGGGTCCTGTCTGATTGTTGTAAAGATCTTCAATGGCAGCAAGTGTAACAGAATACTCTACGTCGGCGGCAAGGTTGCTCGAAGGATCGATGGTGATTTCAGTTTTGGCGGCGTTAATCGTAGCCGTAAAGGAAACGTTCGAACTATTGCTTGTGCGAATGAATGTAATCAGACCCCCGACGTTGGCGTTTGTAATTGGACTGTTGTTGGTAAGTCGCACGGGTTCGTCAAACGTGATAACAATGTTGCCGGAAATCGGGAACCCGCCCGACCCGTTCACCGGATTGATAGTAACCACCGGAGGCGTTCCATCAGTAGTCGTGAAGGTCGACGAGATCGGCGTGGTAATGCCGTTGTCGGATGAGTCTTCCACGTTATTGATGCTAACGTAGATATCGGTAAGATCCGGTAGAACGATCTGAGGATTTATCGTCACTTCCGTCGCTGTTACATCGATGACCGCATCGAACGGTATGTTAGGCCCGGATGCATCACCTATCTTAAGCACGATCTTGCTGCCGATCGTAGCGTTGTTCAGCGCAACGTTGTTGAGATTTCGTATCGGCTCGTTAAACGTTATGACGATGTTCGCCGAGTTGCTTACTCCTGTGGCACCGTCTGCCGGACTGAAGGTCGGAACCGGTGGCTGCGTGTCGATAGTTGAAAATGCAATACCGGCAGCGGGAGCAGAAACGCCGTACGTACTTTCTATTGAGGCGATCCCGACATAGTATGTCGCGTCTGTGTCAAGATTACTGTCAGGAGTGATGTTGATAGTTGTTTTTCCTGCATTGATAGTCGCCGTGAAAGCCACATCCGGTCCACCGCTGTTATTCTTTTTCAATGTTATCAGCGAAGCTACATTGGCGTTGGTAATTTCGCTGTCATCGAGAAAGCGAATTGCCTTATCGGCAGTTATCGTGATCGCTGTATTTACGGGAACACTGATGGCACCATCCGCAGGAGTAAATGTTATTGTCGGCGGGGATGAATCACCAGTCTCAAATGTGACGGATGCCGTGGTGACAGCATTGTCAAACTCGTCTTCGACATTGCTTATAGCGACATATATTGTCGTCAGATCTGGTAGCGCTGCTGATGGAATGATCGTAACTACGGTCTTTCCAGCATTTATAGTAGCGTCAAATGGGATGTCTGCGCCTGCGGCATTGGTAAGCTTCAGCGTGATCCTGGCATCTATGGATGTGTTGTCAAGCGCTGAGTTATCAATATTACGGACCGGCTCATCGAATGTTATGGTAATCGATGCAGAGGGAGGAACTGCGGTAGCCGCATTTGCCGGGCTGAATGACGACACGGGCGGGGTCATGTCGTCGGTAGTGGTAAACGTTATTGCCTGTAAGCCCGTGGCCACATCAGCACTATTTTCAATAGATGTAATTGATACATAATACACCTGATCATTATCAAGGGGAGCTCCAGGTATTATCGTAATTGACGTCTTGCCCGCGTTTATCGTCGCGGTGAAGGGTACATCAGTGCCGAACACATTGTCAGTTTTCAGCGAGATCAGCGACTCGACGTTGTCATCATCTATTTCGCTGTCGTCCACATTCCGGATTGCCTCATCAAAGTCGATGACGATAACCGTGTTTACGTTAACATCGGTGGCGCCGTCGGAAGGTGAAAAAGAAACCGTTGGCTGCGCAAGGCAAAGCCCGGATAATACAACCCATCCAATGACGGCTAAAAAAAGTCCTTTTTTGTCAAACTGAAACATCGTCAATGTGGTTATGCTTCGATAAGATTATTCGTTAGTGAAATGACTAGTCTTTCAATTCTCCGTACCTGTTTGTTTTGATCAGGAATATTGATGACAACCCCCCGGATTGTTCGCTCCCGTCCTGAATAGTTCCACAAATCAGCAATCCGCCATCCTCGGTTTCCAGGATCGAAGAAACAGCCTCATTTGTTTTGCCGCCGATGATACGGCTCCATTCAACTTCTCCAAAGGCGTCAATTTTTATGATCCATACGTCCTTGCCACCATTACCAATTCCTTTCCCTTCATCCGTAGTCAACGTTCCGGCCAGAACAAAGCCGCCGTCACGCGTGGTCGTAATAGCTTCACCTGTTTCGGACAGATCCGACAGTGATGGTGTTTGCGAAGAAGTGTTGATCACGTCGTAATAGCGCACACTGCCCTCAATAAATCTTCCGCTGCGGTCTATACGTATAAAAAATATGTCTGCATTCTTTCCATCGGGTTTCGAATATGTTCCAATGGCAGCGTATCCCGACGATGTTTTCCTTATGTCTCGTATTTTTAGAGATTGTTGCTGATCATTCTGACCATAGTAATTGCTGTTCAGGAACGTTGAATTAGGTCGTACCACCGGGAAAGCCAGATAGGAATAATTAAAGGCGTTAATGTTCTCATTGATGCTGGATCCCCATATGATTTGACCGCTCTCAAAATAGACGCTTCTTGTGTTCACATAATCGCGGGCCATATAGTTATACTCCCGACTCCAGATTGTATCGAGCGTTACGGGATTGATCACCGCCACGTAGGCAAAACTGCTTTGTCCGGGCTCCCGGTAAGTGCCAAGTGTAATCAGATTCAGGTTTTCGTCGAGTGTAATTCCATTGCCCTGATAATCGATGTGTTTCGAATCGGCGGTCAATCTGGGTGTGGAAACGATATCGTCGACGACAGATCCGTTTTCGTTGATGAGTATCAGTCGTGAATTGTGATTTTCCAGTTCGCTGATGTCACTGGCGTTTGGCCTGTACGTCACCTCACTTCCAATGATTGCATAGCCGCCATTTATAGCCTTGAGACTGCTGGCAATACCGTTGTCGACGGTGGTCTGCCATTGCTTACGCCCAAGCTTGTCGGTTTTGATGACAATCACCCTTGATGTTCTCATGGCTCCGCCTATTTCCATATTGCCGGCGATAATGTAGCCGTCATTGGTTGCTTCGGCCGCCGAAGCTGTCATACTGTAGGCACCTTCATAGAAATGCATGAAGGTTCGCCGGTCTTCCGGGGCAGCGTCTTCAAGTTGCTGACAGCCATTTAGAAAAAGGCTTGCGGAAATGATGAAGAGGTATAGTCTTTTCATGACGCTACTTTCTGATTTTTTTGGGTTTGAATCGATTGTAGACATATCCCAGCGTTACACTCATTGTGTTGATCTTCATGATTCCATCCACATATCCCCCGGTAGGATAGATCCTGTCAAGGTTCGCATAGATTGATTCGGCATCATTGATCGCTGTGAAGCCATACGCATAGCGCAACTCTGCGACGATGAATCCTCCTGTTGCCTTGGCTTTCACGCCTATAGCTGCGAGCCCGCTGATGTTGAGTTGGTTTCGCGAATCGAGGAGGCTGATGGATTGTTCTTCAAGGGAAGTAGCGTCTTCTTTCGTCCTCCTGAACGTGTTCTTCGCGGCAAGGAGATAGTCAGCGGCGATACCCAGTCCAATATATGGTTTGAATTTTTTGTCCGCCAGGCGGTATTGAATCATCACAGGCAGCGTTACCCATGTTTGCTTTTCCACCCCATTGGTTTCGAAACTGCGACTGAATGGTGAACCATCGGGTGCGATGTCGGTCAACGTACCTTCATTCCTGTATTTGAAAGATCTCATCAGGAGGAGCAGTTCAGGATGTAACGTAAATCTGCCTCTGAGAGAAGAGAGCGGGATATCAGCAGTGATACCGGCCTGAAACGCGAAACCGTAGTCGTATTGACTTTCAAGCTGATTTGCCGGAGTGTAGTTGACAACGTCTGGCAGAGAGGAGTTGGCGCCCAGGTTTATTCCAATACGGTAAATCGGGTCTGTTCTGAAGGTCTTGTAGAGGGCCACAAATTCAGCGGGATCTGTTTCGGGTTTGATCTGGAAATAGTGGTCTGACCTCAGCAGGTTCAGCATCGCCTCATCGGCCTTTGTCGGTTCTTCGAGATAGATGTATGCAAGACAAAGCAACTTGTAGGCTTCAGTCCTTTCGTCGTGGGAAAAACCATTCTGCAGGCATCGTTCGAGCAGCCCCGGAACGTCATGAAGTCGCCCCTGCTCGTAAATGGATCTGGCGAGTCGCAAGGTCTGGGCGCACGAGTTCATCTGGGCGTACACCGTACTTCCTGAAACAGCCATTAATAGAAAAGCTGCAAAAAATCTTTTCATTTCAAGTTAGGTTCTGAAGAGTTTTCTCTTCCGGTCACATATATGTTTATGTCACGTTCTGTTCAACAGGTGAACTTCCTTTGCTATTTGTTCTGAGGAAGTGTTGGGCAGGTGGCTTCGTAGGGAAGGTCGTTCCCGGCAAAGATGTCCCACTCCTCGGAGTTGATATTCCTCGAAACAAATCCGCAAAGAATCTGTGACATAGTTTCAATTTTCGTAGGCCAGGCACGAATAGTGTGCTCCATGCCTCGTATCGTTTCTGTTGAACTGTGAATGCTCGCCAGAATCTGTTCGTCGTCTGGCGTAAACGTTGCGCTCCATACCCAGTCGCGATGGTCGCTGAGTATGATAGGCTGCTCCTTGAGATTGCTGATATTCCAGAGGCGTACAGTTTTGTCTTTGCTGGCAGTTGCCATAAACGATCCCGCATGGTTAAACCGAATCTGTTCGATGCCTGATAAATGACCGGATAATATCCTGACGATCATACGCGCCGTGTTGTCATAGATTTTGACAAGACCACGATTGTCACCGACAACAATCAATCGACCTGTATGATCGAATGCGATTGAAGTAAGCGGGTTGCTGATGTTCGGGATTTCGGTCACGGCATAGTTTTGCGAAATGTCCCACAGGAACAGGCTTCCGTTCTCCCCGGCACCTGCAAGGAATCGCCCGTCGGGACTAAGGGATATCGCATTGATCTTAGTGTTGGATGCAATGACTTCACGGCTCGACCGGAAGTCAGCAAAGCGGATACTGCGTCCCGCATTGTCGCGTGCATAAAATCCGCTGTTGTCAGGAGCAATAATGATGTTCTCAATCGCGTAAACGTATCCAGTCACTTTGTGGGGTTCGCCCATATTTGCCAGGTCGTACACTTCAACGTAGTTCTTAGACTCGCTTTGAGAGTTCAAGCCCGCAGCAACCAGGTAACGGTCGTTGACGGCAATGGAATAGTACTGGTAGTTCTTTCTGGCTATCAGGATATGCGAAGTCCAATGGTTATTAACTTCTGTCCACCTGATGATCTTGCCGTCACTGCCCGCAGAATAGATCATGTTGTTTTTCGTGTCTGTCACCAACGCACGGGCTGCGCCGTTGTCGTGAGCTTTCAGACTCTTGGTCAGCGGGTGGTCATTTTTTGAAAGTGCGAAGTAGAGGCCATTGTAGATATCATTGTCATACTTATAGCCGCGGTGTTTTGCATTGAAGTTGTAGGCCTGTTGTGCGATGAGCCCCTGCTGCTCCGGATCGCTGAGTTCTTTGGATTTTACGGCCATCGCTTTTGCCTGAGCAATGTAGCGCTGGCGAAGAGCTTCCTCTGCATTTTTGCGTGCCTGTTCCTCCTGATACAAAGCTTCTTTCTCGTTTTGTTCAGCTCGGATTCGCTCCAGGTTGGCGATCTTCTCGTTCTCCAGGGCCTGCAGCTCATTGTGTCTTGCGAGTTCAGCATTCTTGAGTGCGTCGATAGTTGCGGCCTCGGCGCGGCTTCGCTGCTCTTGCTCCGCCTCCTTTGCTGCCAGAGCGGCATCGCGCGCCTTGTTTGCATCATCACGCGCTTCAATCGCTTTCGCTTTCTCCGCATCGGCACGCTGTTCGTTCTGCTCCGCTTTCAAACGCTGCGCTTCTGCCTCCTGAAAATTGGTGTCGGCAATTGATTTTTGTATCAGCGCGAACACGAGGAACCCAATAGAAATAACGGTAGCAGTACCTAATACGAGCGCAAAAATCCGGGCATTCCGGAGTTTGCGTTTCTGTTCCTGCTCCTTAATCCGTTGCTCTGTTTCCCATTCTTTCTTTGAGTACTCGAGAAAGATCATGGTCCTCTCGTAAGCCGGATTGTGGCGCTGGCCCCAGACAAGGGTAGGTTTGTGTTTGGCCTGCCAGTTAAGCGCAAGCTGTAAGTCCGGAGGTCGCCATAGCCCCGCTTTGCCCACCTGGTACATCGCTGCTGCTTCAGACAAGCGCATATACATCTGCACCGCCTCAGCTTCGTCATCGACCCAGTTTTTCAGGCGAACCCAGATACGCATCAGGCTCTCATGCGAGATGTCGATCATCGACTTGGCCGTAATCGGATTATTGTGTGCCGGCGTAAGCAGAGAGCGCCCCGGCTTGCGAAACTTCTCGACAATGGCAATGACGTCGTCCTCAGAAACGTTCGCAATTTCTGCAATCTCATGCAATCGTGTAGGACGCCTGATGCCGAAGTTCTCGCCGCGCTTTTCAGTGATAGCCTTGAAGAGAACTTCGCAGATATGCTTCTGGTCTTCGTTCAGTTCGTCGTAGGCTTCATTGGCGTGCATCGACAAGGCTTCTGCCATTGTTCCGATCGCTTCGTAGTGCTTCAGATCAACAGGCTCGTCGTCATGGTCTCTGTGATGAGTCCAATAGTCCCAGGTACGCATCAGCGCATGCTGAAGAATGGGCAGCTGATCGGGATTGTCACCCAGATCGTTCAGAAGTTGCTGCACCAGCCTCGGAGCTATGCGGGCACCTCCCACAGCCACAGGCCCTTCAATGGCAGCGCGTTTCTGATCCCGCGTAAGCTGCGGAATCAGGTAGTGGCTATCGTTAATCTTCCGGGTTAGCTCTGGAAACTGCGCACAGTCTCCGATAAAGTCCGAACGCATCGTGATAGCAACGTATATCGGAACGTCAGGATAGTTTGCGGCTTCAATCAACAGGTTTACGAAAGCAAGCGTTTCGTTCACCGAGTTTATATCGTGGCTGTCTTTGAATCGGAAAAGCTCTTCGAACTGGTCAACCAGAATAAGATAATTTTTGCTCCTCGATTTCCTGCCTTGTTCGATAGCTTCAACAAGTCCAAGGGAGCTGCTTCGAAGCAACGTGGAAAAGATAGTCCGTTTGATTTTCTTTTCCTCCGGATCGCCGGACTCGTACTCGGCCTGATTTTTTAACAGTGACTCCGCCAGATTATCAATAGGACCTGACCCTGGTCGGGTTACGATAACCTCCCAGTCAGGGCTTGCATTCGTTAGAAATCCGCCGTAAAGGATCGGCATCACTCCGCAATAGATGAACGAAGATTTACCGCTTCCGGATGGACCGATGATCCCGACAAAACGGTTACGCGAGAGCTTTAGCAAAACTTCATCACTTTGTCCTTCCCGTCCAAAAAACAAATGACTCTCGTCAATGTTGAAAGGTCGTAATCCGGGGAAGGGATTCTGAGTAGCGATGCGCCTGTCGATTACCTCACTCATTGGTTAGGCATTAAATTCCTGGATGAATGATTTTAACGATTCCACCGAACGCGACACGTCGGCCTCTATAACCCTCAGGTTTTGCGCGCGGAAGAATTCAGTGTTCATTGTTGATCCGGGCGCGGTAATAATCGCTTTCGCGACGATTGGCTTCCGCCGACCGAAGCCTGGTGCTTTCAATAAATCCAAAGCTTTCATTCGAACCCATTGTTCGTTCACGCTGCCTTTGAAAATTATCGCACCGTCAAGGCGGCGCAGGTTTTCAATGTGAATTTTCCGCAGCTCAAGCAGCTCACCATGAAACTCAGGTAGCAGTACCTCAAATCCAGATTTCTCGAAAAAGGTTATCAATGGAGCGACAGCCTCGCGGTCAACCTTGTCATGGATAACGTAAATGGATTTTGCAGCGCTTTCGACCATATTGTTTCGGTCTACAACATCGAGCAATTCTTCGCGCATGATGTTCTTGAAGTCTTCCAGCGAGGTCTGCAAAATTTCAACGCCCTCCTGTGCTTCTACGTCGCGTTTTATGTTTTCTATAAATGACTTCTGACGTTCACTCGCGCTGTTGAGATTGGCGGGAATCCAGATCAATCGCATGAACTCCTTATTTTCTTCGCGTACCCGAATGCTCTTCTCGGCAGCAAGTTGATGTTGATGGTCAATCACCGATTTTTGTGATCCTTCCGGGATTTCGCCATATGCGCTTCCGATAAGGTGAATAGACAAGCTCGATTGTTCCAAGTCGCGCTGTACAATTCTTTCGAGTTCTGCCAATGTTCCCGGAAGCGTCTGATTCGGGAGAATATTGTACCCATGCCGTTGCAGCTCGCGTTTTATGATGTTTCGCTGAACAGACAGGTCGTGGCCGGTCTCCGCAAGGTAAATTGTCTTACGACTGAAGCTGACAGGTTCCTTCGCCGCGGACTGATGTTTGAGGCTGAATAGGGTATCGTAAATATCATATGTCAGGTCAACCATTTTCATCCAGTACTGGCGTTCCGCCTCAGGGCTGAAGTAATCGGTGTATTCGCGCACATCGCCCGACTCTGTGTCTATCTGATACATCTCGTAGCCAATCAGCTCGCGCAGCCGGGGTGGCTGTTCCTGAACACTCAGAGGGCTTTTGAAAACCTTGAATAATCGCATGCCACGATTTGGATTTGCCTCCGATACCTTGTAAAATGATTCTACAGCATCAAGACATCCTCCTGACTTAATGAAATTCTCTGATAGTATAGGTACGAGTATGCCGGTATCGTCAAGATTGGGAGAAGTAATGTTATCGTGCTCGCTCTTGAGCAAAACGTTCGGCTTTGATCCAAGTATTTGTCCAAGCATTAACTCCAGAAAACGCTTGAACTGCGTTACCCAGCCGGGCTGATTTCCTGAGGCTTCGTTGTCCTTATCGGCAAAGACAATCAGAACATCAATTTCAAATTGCATGTTAGGTTATTTATTTATTACCGGGCATTAACCCTGTTTATATCCTTTCACTTACGGGCAAACTACAACCTCACCTCAACACGCTCTTCTGTTGCCATTATATTTTCGATCAATCCCTGGACCAATTCGTGATTGTGAGCCAACACGAAGTACAGGTCAGTCAGATTGATCCGGAACACCACGGATCGTTCAAGAGCGTCTATTTCAGACACTCGTTCGACAGGAGCATTCGTAAAAATTTCGCCATGTACGCCACCGCTTTTTAACGTAATTACGGTTCTTCCTGAATCCCTCAGGTGAACGTGACCATGAGCCACGATCAGCAACGGTTCATCCGCTTCCCCTGCATCAAGGTTTAGATGACCACCCACAGCCAGATCCAGTGGTATAATTTTATCTGCAAGGTCGGCTACAAGGACGCCATTGATATTTTGGAACAACGGCAACTGCTTGACAAACATGACCATCTCGATGAAAAGGAAAAACCCATCGTTGAGTCCGTCAAGTAATTGATTGTTTTCAATCGATGAATCCAGAAACAATTTGTCCTTCTTTGGCAGGCGTTCCGTTAACCGGGAATAGTACGCCTTGTCTTTATTGTAAATTACCCATGCGGCAGTCTCCTGCAGGAGTTTGTCTTTGTTGAAAAGGTGAGCGGCAAGACCTCTGCTGATCCGAAAATCGTGCAGAAATGCCGACGCGTGGATAGCACACGCCTTCGTCCAACGGTTGTTGTAGTTGTAGTCGCGATTCAGGATGTAGTTAATCACCTGAATCGGCGTGTAGGCTTCGCGGGGATAATAGAATTGAAGTTCCTTAAGCTTTTGCGGCGTTGGAGATTCATCGAGAAGCGGGATCAGCTTCGGCTTCAGCTCCGGGTCAAGGAAAAGGTCTATAAGTTCCAGCGCAAACGCGATGTTTTCGGGATCACCGCTTTCAAGGTTCTCCCGGACCAGATCGACGTTTCGTGGATCATAAATCAGCGACAGCAGCATAAATATCTGCTTGTAGTTGTCGCGGACTTCTTCGTCAAGCGCTTCTCTGAGGAATTTGAATTCCGGCGAGTCCGGAAGTTCATGAATCGCGGCGAGATTCCAGATGGTCTTGCTCATCTCGGAATCGAGGATGTTGACAATGTCGCGGCGCTCCTTACCCTCGGCCTGGTAGTTAATGAATCGAAGGCTATAGATAATTTGCTTTACGATACGTTTGTCGGGAAAATCCGCTTTTTTCCACAGCAGTTGGTGTGCAAGCCGGCCACCGATTTTCCCCATGATCTGAACGATGCGAAGCATTACGATGTCGGACTGACCTGACTTATGAAACGCTGCTTCGAGTGTATTCAGAATTGGTTCGCCCGCATCGGTCAATGCTGCGGCAGCGAGATGGCTGAACGTTGGCGACGCAAGCAACTCGATGAGTATTGGCCAGGTTTCCGGGCGATTTACCTTTCTCGCCGTGCGTAATGCTTCAATGCGCACGATTGGGTCCACATCGCGAAGCAATTCGAGTAATATGAATATTGTCTTCGGCCCGATCAGCGTGCGAAGCATTTTTGCAGCCAGGCTACGGTCGCTTCGTTTTGGCGATTTGCTCAGTTTAAGAAACTTTTCGACTGGAATAGAAAGCAGGTCACTTTCAAGGCTGGCATTCACTGCATTCTCCGCGAGTGTTCGCATCTCCTTTCTGTCGGGATCCTGAAGACCCAACTCGCGCAGTTTCTCATGAACAAATGCGTGTATCTTCGGACTTGTCCCTGATGCGAGGCGAACAAGCGAATTCTCATACATCGCAGGTTCAAGCTTCTCCATCAGCTTCAGCGAATAGATGACCTTTTCTTCGATCGAACCTTGGCTTTCGCGATCGAGCAGCGTCCCTACTGAAAATTCAACCTTTTGTTCATTACCGGTTTTTTGTTTAGAACGTTGCAGTGTGGTTTGCAGAGTGTCCTTGTAACTGTGGTGCATCCGGTTCGTCAAGATGTACCACGCTGCAATCAGAGGTATCGTAAATCCGGTGATAGCCAACAGACCGAACCATTCAACCTGGGTAATAAGATAGATAAGCCCCCCCGCGAGCAGACTTGCAAAAGCAGTAACAGTACCCGTAATTTTTGTTTGAATGTCTATTCTGATATTGCTTTCAATAGGAAGGAGGTATAACCGCAGCGTAGTCTCGTCTATCGTTTCCTTCAACGTGGAGAGGAAGAGACGACTGATTGCGATGATGATAAAGAATATTATAAATAGGTCATCCTGCGGAGTGTATCCAAATAGTGAACCGAGAATCAATGCACATACTGTGAAGAATCCAATCAGAATAGGGTTGATCAGGAGTGAAATGCGCATTCCGTATTCCTTGATGATCCGATCCTGGGCGATGGTGTCGAAAAGGAACGCGAAGATAACAATGGTCATTTCGAAGTATGCCAGAAAACGTGCGAGGTTGTCTTCACCTTTGCCTTCGTTGTAAAGCGTTGCAACGTTCAAAAATGAGAACTCCACAAAGTTTGTTGCAATCATCGAAACGATGATAAGCAGCGACATAAACAGAAGATACTTATTGCGGAAGAAATCTGCGAAAGGAACCTTCCTGTTCATCAGTCTTTCCTTTGCAAATGACCTGCCCTCGTTCAGATGTTGACTTGACAGGTAAATAAAGAGGACAAGGAATATAAGTATTGCAACAAGACTTACTGTAAAGAGGCTTGCGGTAGACGTCCAGTTCAGCTCAAGGAATTGTGGAATCAGGAAGAAGGCGATAAACGATGCGATCATCGCACCCTGGTCTACTGATCCCAGTAGTCTGCGTGATTGTCTTACGTTGAAAAGCCTTCCGAATGTTCCCCAAAAGATGAGTAGTGTGATATAGGAAAAGGGGATGATGGCTGTGAATCCGAAGAAATACACGTCACCCGGGTCGCTGACAAACTTCTCTCCAAATTCAATCAGTGCCGTGAGCCCGGAAATAACGGTCAGGCTAAGTGCAGCCAGGAGCGGAAAAGGTATACGGTTCTGCAGGAAGTTATAGAGAAGGGTTGCAAGCAGACCGAAGACGCCCGAAAACAACAGCGCTATCGGAAGGTCCGTAGTTTCGTCGAATGTCTGCAGGAACAGGGATTGCGCCGCCACTGAAAACGTTGCAACGAATACTCCCATAAAGAAGCTCATGATAAGCAGAAGGATGACCCTTCGGCTTTCATTCGGCTTAACTTTAAGTAATAAGAGTAGTTTTTCGTTCATGCAGGGTCTGGCGAAAATATTAAAAGTCGATATTCAGCAATTATTTTCCTACCTGACGTAGTTTTTTCGGTCAATAAGCCAAATTCCAGTGATAGACTTCATCGGTTGATGCATGTCTCTTACAACCTAAACGTTTGCATTGAAGAATGTTTAATCACATTGTAAGGTTCATGTCGAACTTCGCAACTTTATAGCATTGCGTTCTTCCTAATATTGAGATTTAAATTTTTTGCTATGGTAAAGAAGTTCAGTTACCTACTGGTGATGTTTCTCATTTCCAATAGTACTCTCTACGGTCAGGGAAGCAAAGCACGTAATGAAGCAGAACGACTTTTTGGGATAAAAGCCTACGACGCAGCGCTGCCTAAATTTCTTGAAGCCATTGAATCGGGCGATAAAGACCCGTCGGTGCATTACAAGGCCGGTGTATGTTATCACCGCGCAATGGATGTAAATCAACATCTTAAGGCAATTCCTTACTATGAATATGCTGCCAATAACGGTAAAGACCTGCCCTTAAGTCTGCACTATGACCTCGGACTCTTACATGCCCGCAATGAAGACCTCCCCAAGGCTATTGAAGCCTTGAATAAGTACAGGGAACTTGTTAAAGCGGATAAGAAAGCAGTCGAACTCGCTGATCAGGCATTGAAAACGTGTTACAACGCCATGTCCTTTATGTCAGTCCCGCGAAACTTCAAGGTCAATCACTTTAATTCTATTGTCAACACAGAATACACGGAATATAACCCTGTTGTGTCGGCTGACGAGAGCGTAATGGCATTTACAGCACTCCGTCCCAACAATGGAAAGACCAGAACCGGAGATAAATTTATTGAAGAGATTTATATCTCATATAATGTTAATGGGTCCTGGTCTGAACCCAAGGTTATACCTATTGCGCACGATTATAATGTTGGTACGGCCGGAATTTCTGCAGATGGGCAAAAAATGATCATCTTCATGGGCGGTTCGACTGATCCTGGTGGATTGTTTCAGATCACCAAATCAGGCACAGACTGGTCAAAGCCTTCGTTGTTAACTCCGAATATCAATACACCAAAATATCTCGAGTCAACTGCATCGATCACGCCAGACGGAAAGACTATCTACTTTGCCAGTGACAGACTGAATGGTTATGGTGGCCTCGATATCTACAAGACGGTACTCCAACCCAATGGTTCCTGGAGTGCACCCGTCAACCTCGGCCCTGGTATCAATACCAAGGCGAATGAAGATGCACCTTTTATTCACCCTGACCAGAAGACACTCTTCTTTACTTCCGATGGCCATAATTCAATGGGCGGAAGGGATATCTTCATGACAAAACTTGTTGGAGATAAATGGTCGACACCCGAAAACATGGGGTATCCTGTGAATACAACGGCAAATGATAACTACTTCACATTGATCGCGGATGGTACCCGTGCGTATTTCTCTTCCGACAGAAAAGGCGGTATGGGAGGTCAGGATATTTACTATCTCGATATGCCTGCCGAGTCGGCGAATATTCCGCTCACGATGATCAAAGGAAAAATTCTCAATGCCGAGACGGGCAAACCGATACCGACAAGAATGTACTTAATCGATAACGAGACCGATAAAAAACTCGACTTCGTTTACAATCCTGATCCGGTTACCGGTAACTACCTGGTAATTCTTCCGCCGGCTAAAAACTATGACATGATCATTGAGTCAGAAGGATTCCTGCCGTATACGCTGAATATCAATATTCCGAATCAGTCGTACTTCTATGAATTGTATCAGATGATCAACCTTAAAACGATCAAACAGTTTGATGTTGTCGTTGGTCAGGAAGTGCAGGTTAAGAACGCCTTCTATGATACTGATCAGGATGTGAAATCGAATCTGCGAAAAACACATGAGGCGAAGCTGGTTCATTCGGGTAACGTTGACGTTTATGATATGATGCTGGATCTGATGTCCGCGCAGGACGCCGATGGTATCGATTACCTCGTTGAGCTGGTTCAAATGTCGCAACCCATTGAAGACGTGAACTTCAATGAAGATGAGAATAAGAATATCGAGACTGCAACCCGCGTTTACTATTACGACGAAAGCGACGAGAGCAAGTTTGAACAGAAGGTGGTAGACGGTAAGACAATCTTCTCATTGCCCACATTTACCGTTCATGAGGAAGCGAAAAAGCAGCGTGAACAGGCGAACCGCAAGACAATCGTTGATCAGGAGGTGCTTGCTCGGAACCTGAAAGTATATTTTGATGCTGGAAAAAGCGACCTCAAACCTACTTACAGTTCTCAGTTGGATGCAATACTGAAAGAGCTAATGAAGAATCCGGACCTCGGAGTGGAGATTTCGGGCTTTGCTTCCGCGGAGGGTTCGGAAGAAATGAACCGCGACCTTTCGAATAAGCGTGCAATTGCTATCCTTGATTACTTCAACCATAAGGGAATTGTTCGTAGGAGAATCGTTGCTAAAGGTTATGGTGTGTCGAAAGAGTCGTCGCAAAGCAAAGAAGAAGGTCGTCGCGTAGAAGTGCGTATCGTCGACCTGAACGCGCCGGGAACGCGTCAATAAATCGACACAATACTATCATAAAAAAAGCTGCCCTGGAGCAGCTTTTTTTTATGGGATCAGGAGTGAGCTGTCGCCGTAGCTAAGAAAGCGATACGCGTTGTTAAGGGCTGAGTCGTAAACTTTTCGCCAGTCTTCGCCGATGAACGCTGCGACGAGCAGGATGAGCGTGGACCCGGGTTGATGGAAGTTGGTGATCAGCGCATCACAGACCCGGAATTGATATCCTGGCCGGATGAAGATCGCCGTATCTCCTGCGATGGTGTCCATCCTGAGGTGCTCCATGCGTTTCAATACCAGCGAAAGCGCAGCTTTTCTAGTGAGATCGCCCTTAAGCATATAGGCGTCGTCTTGTGAGATCTCAAAATCTGCTTCAGCGTTCTGTTTGAGTTTAACGCCAAACCAATACAAGCTTTCCAGGGTACGCATCGACGTTGTTCCTACCGGAATCACGGGGCCTTTACGTTGCAGCAGATTCCGGATATTGTCTGCAGTGACAATGATTTGCTCCCTGTGCATCACGTGTCGCAAGGCGTTTTGCTCTTTCACTGGTTGAAAGGTCCCTGCACTGACGTGAAGGGTAAGGAAGTCACGACTGATGTTTTTTGCATCCAACGATGAGAATACACGATCTGTAAAATGCAGACCTGCCGTCGGCGCTGCAACGGCACCCTCACTTTTCGAATAAATCGTCTGATACCGTTCGCGGTCTGCTTCATTCGGCTCGCGTTTCAAATAGGGTGGAAGCGGTGTATTGCCGGCGCGTGAAATGACTTCTGCAAAGGTGATATCACCATCCCATGAAAAACGTACTTCACCCTTTTGCCGGTCAGCCAGTGTTGCGTATAGCGTTACGTTGCCTGCCTGTTGTACGAGTTGCGTCCCGTCTTTCCATCGTTTTAAATTCCCGATGGTGCATTTCCACGTACATGATCCAGTGGCTTGCATGGACTGAAGGAGCAGGGGCGATGGTTCAACGGGATTGAGCAGGAATATCTCGATGACGGCCCCGCTTTCCTTTTGAAACCGCATCCGTGCCTGAATGACGCGGGTGTTGTTGAAGACAAGAATGGCATTTTCTGGTATCCACGATGCGAGATCGCGGAACGACTGGTGGTGAACCTCGCCTTTGCGATAGACCAGCAATTTGGACTGGTCGCGTTCCTCCAGAGGGAATAGTGCTATTCGTTCCGGAGGAAGTGGGTATTCGTAATCCCGGATGTCCAGTGTTTCGTCCATAATGCTGCAGCCAAAACTAAACAATAGCTGAATATTTCTTAAATGGCATTCAATTTTTCGGAAACTCGGCGTAATTTGAATCCATCTCCTGGTTCACTACAATGGGATTAGTCTGATTGCATATGCGTGCGTCATATTTTTCGCGGAAGTTTCAGTTCAGTTTCAAGGCGCGGACGTCACGTGGCGCGATGGCTGATAAAATATCCTGGTTTATCAAACTGGCACACGACGACAACACAGATCACTTTGGTGTCGGTGAATGTGGCCCACTGCCCGGCCTCAGTGTTGATGCAGTACCAGCGCTTGAACAGGTGGTGGCCTCGGTCGTTAACACCATTAACGAGAAGGAAATCCGAACGCTTGAAGAAATCTCGGCCATCGTTCCTTCAGGATTTCCCAGTATTCTGTTTGCTCTCGAAACGGCATTCCTTGATTTACAGAACGGCGGAAAGCGTATTGTATTCGACAACGACTTTGTTCGTGGTAAACAGCTTCCAATCAACGGACTGATCTGGATGGGTGACGTTGATTTTATGATGCGCCAGATTAACGACAAGGTAAGCCAGGGCTTTCGGTGTATCAAACTGAAGGTTGGCGGTCTTGACTTTGATCGTGAGTACGAAGTCATTGAGTATATCCGGAAAAGATACTTCAGAGAGAACCTTATCATACGACTTGATGCAAACGGAGCTTTACGCCCTGAAGATGCTTTGGCGAAATTGCTGCGACTCTCAAAACTCGATATTGATTCGATTGAGCAACCCGTGAAGCCAGGTCAGAAAGCCATGGAGGAATTATGTCGGGTCTCGCCAATTCCCATTGCACTGGATGAAGAGCTGATAGGTGTGGAAGGAAAGTCCGCTAAAGAAGCATTGCTAGATCGTATTAAGCCGCCCTTCATCATTCTTAAACCTACGCTCCACGGTGGGCTTCAGGGCGCAGCAGAATGGATTTCCCTGGCGGAGGAGCGGAACATTGGATGGTGGATAACCTCTGCCCTCGAATCCAGCATAGGCCTCAATGCGATCTGTCAGTTCACAGCTAACTATGCCGTTACACGCCATCAGGGGCTCGGCACAGGAATGATTTATGAAAATAACTTCCCATCCCCGTTAAGGGTAGACAAAGGCAATATCTTCTGGGATCCGGTGCAGACCTGGCCGGATCGCTTCGAATCTGATTAAGGGATTTCTTTCAGCGCCTCTTCAACGTCGCTGTTCAATTCAGTTTCCTTCAGTGCGCGCCGGACACTTTCAATCAGGAAGTTGGGGACGGTTTCGCCACGCTTGACCTTGTTCCTGATTTCGGTAATCATATCGAGCACATCCTGTTTTCCGGGCAGGTCATTTTGCTCGCGCACCTTAGCTTCCAGTGCTTCCAGCTTGGGGGTTGCTGGCAGACCAGACGAAGGGGCCGCCGCTACAGGAGCTGCAGCCGTGGACTTGTTGCAGTTGTTGTATTGATCTATGATAGCATCCAGATCTTTGCGCCCCAGATCCCCCGACTCAATCCGCGCTACGACAGAAGGGCAGTCCTGGAGGAAACGCGTCATTGCTTTCTTGAAACTCAGGTTTGGAACTTCGATGGAAGATCCGTCGCGTTTTGCAAGAAGCCGACCGTCATAGGTGACCTGGTTATTGGGTTGAAATGCGTAGAGTGATAGAAAGCCCTCTTTAATGACCTTCATGTAGGCATATCCTGCGGGACCCTTCTGGGGCTTATACACGTCGCCGTCCAGAAAAACAATGCTGGTTTGGATAAGGGGGATTATTTCCTTCCTCTTTCCTTCTGGCTGTACCTGTACTTTTTTGTCAGAACCATAATTAAACAGGCGGACATCGCCGTAAAGTGTATCGCCTCGAACGGTAACGGCGTAATCCTGAGCCTGGGCGCACTGATAAGCAAGAAGAAAGACCAGTATCAGGAGGACATGTGCAAAGCTGAAGATTCTCATGCAGATTGTATTTGGGGTGACAATTTACTCGGATTTTCCTTTACTTTTCAAACGTGACGATTCTTTTAAGGCCTTGTGAATAATCCATTCGATCTGGCCATTGGTGCTGCGGAATTCGTCGGCAGCCCATTTTTCAACCGCCTTCAATACTTCCGGGTCGAGTCTGAGTACAAATGGTTTTTTCTGCGGCATTACTGTTCCTCTGAATTTGTCATTTGTTGAAGCGCACGTCTCAATTCTTCCGGCTTGCGCGTACCGAGTCGGATATTGCGACGGTTGGCGATCTTAAGTTCCAGACCTGCTATGCCGGATACATTATACGTTGTAAATCTAAAACCCAGCGTTATCCCGTATCCCGGAGGGAAATAACTTCCGACTTTCCAGCTCATAATGTTCTCCTTCGCGATGAAACGCCACTCTCTTATGAAAGGCAAGTACCGATAGGAGATGCCATAACGTTCGACACGGATTTCCAGTTTGGCATTGTAGAATGCGATGGCAAGTCCCACAGTAAGCGCCAGGCTCAGGATGCTGAATAATATCAATCCCGTGTCCGACATCGGCTTGTCACCATAAGGAATACCGAGTATGATCTGATTGTAAAATGCCGTGACGTTGAAAAGCAGTACCCCCACCGTTGTGATTCCGATAATTGACCAGAACCACCACTGTCTGAACTGCTGGGCTTCATAAAAGTATTCACGTGCACTCATCAATAGAAAGGGTTATTACATTAATGGTTCAGTGTTCCAGTGTTGACTACCGGGCTCACATCTTTATCGGAGCACAGCACAACCATCAGATTGCTCACCATCGCAGCTCTGCGTTCTTCATCAAGGTCTACGATTTTGTGAGACGACAACTGATCGAGTGCCATTTGCACCATGCTGACGGCGCCTTCTACAATCTTGTATCTTGCAGCAACCACAGCCGTAGCCTGTTGTCTTCTCAGCATGGCGCTTGCGATCTCGGGGGCATAGGCGAGGTATCCGATCCGCGCTTCGATGACATGAATCCCGGCAATATCCAGGCGATTCTTGAGGTTTTCCTCCAGGGCATGATTCACTTCGTCATGTCCTGAACGCAAAGTCACTTCTGAATCTGTGTCAAAGTTGTCGTAGGGGTACATCCCTGCAAGCCTGCGTACCGCTGCATCACTCTGGATGCGGACGAAGTTCTCGTAGTTGTCAACTTCAAAGGCAGCCTTGAATGTGTCGCGAACCTGCCACACCAGGATGACGCCAATCTGAATGGGATTGCCCACTTTGTCGTTAACCTTGATCTTTTCGCTATCGAAGTTGCGTGCGCGCAGTGAAATGCCCTTTTTGGAAAAGAAGGGATTTACCCAATAGAAGCCATTGCGCTTAACCGTGCCTTTGTAGTCGCCAAACAGTACCAGCACCATCGATCCGTTGGGATTAACGAAAAAGAAACCCGGCGTAAGGATGACTCCGATTCCCATAAGTATAAAGTAGAGCTTTTGCCCTGTATAAATCGGCAGTGCTATTCCTCCCGCAAGCAGAAGCAGTACCACCAAAAGCATCACATAGCCGGAAATCGGGTAGTATTCCTTCTCCTTGGTTGAGACTTCAATGGGGATGTTTTGTGCTGTTGTTTTCATATGCGAAGGGTTTAGAAGCTGATCCGGCTGATATCATTTTGATATCAATATAGTAACATTCACGTAAAAATCACGCATAAGGTTGCACGCCTTTCAGGGATTTTTTTCCGTTTCCCGCAGATATATCCTTTTGGAAATGTTTCTCTCAACCAATTTATTAGCGCCTTATTTTCCTGTATGATCAAATACAACCCTAAAGCCTGGTTTGCACTTATCTTTCATGCGTATAGCCGGCATGTACTCAGAACACTCACCCCTGTACTCATTTTCATGGGCGTGTTTACCACCTTGATATGTGTCGGCTTACTGTCGTATCTGCACGCCAGCCCTGCGCGATTTCAGGGAACTTCGGTAGTCCACTCACTTCTCGGTATCGTGTTGGGTCTTTTTCTTGTATTCCGAACCAACAGCGCCTACGACCGTTGGTGGGAGGGGAGAAAGCTGTGGGGTGGCATGGTCAACAGTACACGAAATCTTGCGCTGAAGATCAATGCATACCTGCCCAAGCATTATATGAATGAGCGGACGTTCTTCGCTGCGATGATTCCCAATTTCATTTTTGCCACGAAGGAACACCTCCGGAAAGGAGTACAGTTCTCTGAACTGGAAGAACACGACATGCTTGCGATGGAGGACGTCAGGAAAGTAAAACACCGCCCAAATAAGATTGCATCGTTGATCTATGAAAAGATCAATGAGCTTTATCGCAGAAATGAAATCAGTGGCGATCAACTCATCAACCTCGACAAAGAAATAAAGGAACTTATTGATTACATGGGAGCCTGTGAACGTATCAAGAATACACCAATTCCCTATTCGTATTCGATGTATATCAAGAAGTTTATCTTTATCTATCTAGTTACCCTACCGTTCGGTTTTATCTCCACATTCGGATATTTTACTATACCAACCGTTGTACTGGTGTCATTCGTATTGCTCAGCGTTGAACTTATTGCGGAAGAAATCGAAGATCCATTCGGAAGGGATATCAACGACCTGCCTACGGATGAACTTGCGGGAAGGATAAAGGAAAATGTTCGCGAGATTCTTGTTCCCTGATCAAAGGAAATCAATATCGACGTTTAGGGGGTAGCGCATCAGGTACCGCAACGCCTCGGGTACTGTAAGGTCTTTGAACAGTACCTGATAAAGCATTTTGGTAATGGGGGCTTTCACATTATAGTAGTCGGCGCATTTTTTTGCTATACGTACCGTTTCGATACCTTCAGCAACCTCATCAATGCTGGAGAGAATTTCCTGAAGGGTTTCGCCTTTTGCAAGGCGCATCCCGACAGTAAAGTTGCGGCTCAGTGAACTGTTACATGTAGTTACCAGATCGCCGATCCCGGCTACACCGAGAAACGCAGTGGTGTTGCCTCCGAGGGCGCGTCCCAGGTAAACCATTTCGACCATGCCGCGACTGATAAGAAGGCCTTTTGCATTCTCGCCGTAGCCAAGTCCACTCAGCGCGCCGGCGGCGATGGCGATGATGTTCTTCAATACTCCTGCGAGTTCCACGCCGACAAGGTCGTTGTTTCCATAAACCTGAAACTGGTCGTTGCGCAGCAGTTTTTTGCCGATGTTGATCACCTCATTGAAATGACTCGCGATTACGGTGGCTCCGGGCTGGTTGGCGGCCAGTTCGCGCGCGAGGTTGGGGCCGGCCAGGCATCCCACCCTTATTACGACCGTCTCTTCCCGGATTACCTCGCTCATCGTCTTGACGTGGCTGCGATCGAGTTTGGTGACTGTCTCCAGCACTTCGCCTTCATTGAGAGTAATGTCGAATCCCTTGGTTCCGTGAATCAGTATGTGATACGGGTGTAGATATGGCGAGAGCTGCCGCATCATCGTCCGGAAATGCTGCGAGGGCACAATCGGAAAAATCACGTCACACGACTCGGCAAGACGGGCGAGGTCACTGGTTGGTGTAATGCGCTCATGCATCACGTAGCCGCGATTTTCACGCGTGGTAGCAATACGCTGGACGACTTTTTCGTCGCGCGCGTACAGCAGAACAGGGCGGTGGCGGGCCAGCAGATTTGCCACCACGCTACCAAAGTTTCCGGCGCCAATTACGCCAATCGGTTTATCATCAGATAAACTTCTCAAGGTCATAACCCGTAAGCCGGTTGTGATAATAGAATAATGTATTGAAGTCTTTCGTGATCACGTTACCTTCTTTGTTCAGCAGTAGGGGACGACGCAGGTGAAATATACCCACGTTTTCCAAACCATGCCGAATAACCAGGTCGATCTTTCCCTTGAGGTGGGTCGCATGATTGACCTTTCCTTCCTTCTTGAGGCGATAAATTTGCTTCCGCACCCGCTTACATGTTTCGCGGAATTCCTCATAAGGTAATTCCTCGCCTTCTTCAGGAAGTCGTAGCAATCCAAAGAGGTCGAGTTTGGGGTGTTTCCGCTGCCACATTTCAAAAGCAACGAAAGCTACCAGGTGACTGGCGAAAACACGATTGATACGGTGGTATTCCCCAACGATTCGCTGGCTTAGCATCCGCGTATACTCGTCTTCGCGCTGCTTGTCTATGGTGATCTTTCCGCCGCTTACGAAGTAGTCCCGAGGGTCGATGATCCTTCCCGCAGAGTCGAGGCTGTTGCCCTCGTCGTCGACAGTGTTACCCAGTACATCGAGACCAGGCCCGATGGAAACAGAGATATTTGATCCTTTGGTGAAAAATTTAAACAGGAATTGAATAAGCTGCCAGCTTCCGTATTTGTCCTGCTCCGGCAGATACTTGTCCTGACCCTTCACCGACAGGTAGTCGTCGATCAGGTCAGGGGCTTCAAGCACGAAGTGGTAGTTCAAGGTCACCGGCACGATGAAAATCTTGCGCGTAGGCTCACCTTCTTTGGCCTCCAGGAAGATGTTTCGCTGGGCTTCGATGGTCGAGCTTAGCAATCCCAGTTTCAGCTGTTTTTCAATAGTGCCCGACCGCGACCGCGTTCCGCCGGGGAAAAAGAGGCTGTGAGCTCCTTTTTGAATTGCCAGAGTTGAATACAGCTTCAGCGTTTCGAGGTAGGGCAGATTCTTCTTCCTGCGGTCTACTTTGTAAGCGCCAAGGCTGTTCATAAAGTAGGCGAAAATCTTGATGTTGAACAGGTTGAGTCCGGCACCATAGATAAACGCCGGCAATCCGAGCGAGTGGATGACCCACCCGATCAGCACCGAGTCCATATTGCTGAAGTGTGTCGGTACCATGATAACAGTACCGATTCGCGCGAGGTTGCGCAGTTGTTTGGCTTTGCCTACGATCTGGATTTTATCGCGCAGCGTGTATTCGCGGCGAAAGATGGCGCCGAACTTTTTGACACGCGCGCCGTTCAGCAGCCGGCCAAACCAGAACTTTACGATTTCGCGTGTAACGCGATACGAATTGGGTTTGAAGTTTCCGGCGATCTCATTCGCATAACGCGAAACGATGCGATAGAGGATGTCATCGGCCTTTTGGTCAACTTCTTCCTGCGGCCTCCCCGAAAGATTGACCAGCTCTTCCTTGATATTGCTCCAGAAAACAGGTTCGTCAGGAGGGTCTACCCGCCACCGGTTCCGCTTCATGCGTTGTTGTTCGCGGTAGACCGTGGCTTCAAGTTCGTCGGTTAGCTTTTTCGTTGTGGGACGCAATTCCTTGACGCTCTTGAATGCCCGCTGTGCGACTTCTTCAATGAATTCCTTACGATTCTTACTGAGCTGATATACAGGCCAGTCCGGAATACCCTCCAGAATGGGTTTATATTTCTTATTCTTATTCTTCTTTTCAACTACTTCCATGGGGGCTGCAAAATAACACAAAAACCTTCACGAGAATCACGCCGGCAGGTGTGGATGGGCATTATATCTTGATTAGACTGAGACGTTTAGAGTCTGGCCACTGCTGAAACCAGCGACTCGTGCATCTTCGGAAAACGCTCCAGACATTCCTGGACAAAATGGTCATCAACCAGCTCCAGTAATTCGGCATCAGATGTAAGATCCGTCATGTTGATTTTGAAGGTTTGCTCGAAAGATCCCTGCTCAACCTTGATCAAGTATCGATTGTTCCATGATAGTAAAGTGATCTTGCAATCCGGATGAGGGATTTCTCCTACGACACGCATGCTTTCTTTGGTTTAAACAACCTGCAAAGTAGGGAAGAAGTTGCGTGAAAACTATTTCGATGTCAGTTGTGAGGTGTTTTTTAACTTCTCTTCGATTGAACGCAACTCGTTGTTCAGGATTTGGAAAACAGAGCCCGTGGTAAGATGATCGGACTTCATTTGGAGGATAAGCTGCTGCAACTCGGCTCTGCGCTCGCGGAGTGACCGCTCTGCAGCCCTGACGTCTTCGGGCATTGAAAAGTTTGGTTAGGTTTAAAGGTGTTTGCGAAAATAAAGTTTCTGACGAAATTACCTAAGTTTTGCACTAAATTTCCAACGTCGAATCAGCTCCTGGAGTCACTCCAGTATCCGATACCTGCGAGGGCGGCCTGGTTGACCAAACACGGAGGTCGCAAAGATTTTCGCCTAACTTTAGATGTTTAACATCAACCGAACGTTTAATTGGGGTATCTTTCACCCTCAGGAACGAGAATTTATAATTTGATATACATTCACCTAAACGATATAGACAGGTGCTGCAATTCAGTAACATTTTCTACAACGTCCGCCGATTCTACGATTCATCTGCCAATAGGAAAGTTACCCTTCTGCTGCTGTTATTGCTTACGTTTGCCTTTGACGTTCAGGCAACTCACCTGAGAGCCGGGCAGATTACTGTGACAGCCGATCCAAACAACTCCCGCGGGTTCTGGATCACCATTGAAGTCTGGACCAACACGCGAAATACAAGTGTCCTATTCGGCGGTGATACCGACGTGCTGGATTTCGGTGATGGCGTTACCATGTTCGTTCCGGAAACTCAAAACATGGCCGGCAAGGAGGGTAAGCCTCCGCTGCCACAGGGTGTCGCCTATGCATACTTCCGCGTCTACCACGAATATGCCGCACCAGGTGTATACACTATCAGCTACCGCGAACCTAACCGAAACGAAGGTGTTCTCAACATGGACGCCTCTGTACAAACCCACTTCTTCCTCGAAACTCAGATCGTTATCGATCCCTTTTATGGCCTGAACAACTCTCCGCGGCTTGACGTCGACCCTATCGACAGAGCCTGCCCGGGTGTGGCGTTTACTCACAACCCCGGTGCTTACGATCCCGATCCTCAGGACAGCGTCTCTTTCGCACTGGTGGTTCCCTTCAGCGCACGTCGGACTGAAGTGCTCAATTACCGCAGCCCTGACAATGAACGCTTTTATACCGGATTATCGGTCCCCTATGATCAGGCCAACGAGGCAGGAAATGGGCGCCCAACATTCACGATCAACCAGATAACGGGTACCATTACCTGGGATGCACCGGGTGCCGTGGGAGAATACAACATCGCGTTCCACGTTATCGAATGGCGCAAAGTGAACGGAATCTGGCGACGGCTGGGGTACGTCAGGAGGGACATGCAGATCCTGGTAGAAGACTGTAACAATGAACGCCCTAAACTGGAAATACCTCCGGATACTTGTGTGATTGCCGGGACGGAATTGCGTGTTCCGATCATTGGAACCGACGTCGACGGCGACCGTGTTAAGATCGAAGCATTTTCTCCCATTCTGGAATATGCTCCGGCTCAGGGCCCGGCCTTCATTGATCCCAACCCGGGGCCTCAGGATTACAGACCCGTTCCGGCGACGACCGAATTTGTCTGGCAGACACAATGCTCGCACGTGCGCAACCAACCATATCCGGTAGTATTCAAAATCACGGACAGCCCAACGTCAGGCCCGCAGCTTGCAAGTTTTGAAACCTGGTTTATCACAGTAGTCGGCCCGCCTC
The DNA here is from genome assembly GCA_023417065.1 of Bacteroidota bacterium. GTDB lineage: Bacteria > Bacteroidota > Bacteroidia > Cytophagales > Cyclobacteriaceae > Ohtaekwangia. The sequence goes on along the minus strand of JAEZGH010000155.1, from coordinate 74,448 downwards.
CCGTTTGGAACAATTACACGGCAGATAACACCCGGCGCCACGTAACCGTGAACTGGGATCCCTATACCTGTGCCGGCGCACGGACGATGCAGGTGTGGCGAAAGGTGGATGGCTCCGACTTTGAACCGTCGACGTGCGAAACCGGAATGCCGGAATACCTGGGCTATGAACTGGTGGGAACAGTGCCCATAGCGGAGGCCAACTCTTTTACCGACACGAACGGAGGTAAAGGTCTCGTGCCGGGAGCAAAGTACTGCTACCGCCTTGTAGCTGTATTCCCGCCGTCGACAGGAAGCGAAAGTCTCGTTTCGCAGGATTTGTGTATTGATCCTTTCCCGATTATCACACCGGTTATCACCAACGTGTCTGTGCTTGAAACCAGTGACTCCAATGGTGAGATTGAAGTGCGTTGGATGCGCCCAATCGATCTTCCGCCGGCAGACTACGATTATGTAATTTCGCGTCATACAGGATTTACCCGTACGAACGATTCGACGATCGTTACCACAACAAAAGACACAGTGTTCGTTGATACAGGCTTGAATACGCGAAACCTGCCGTACAATTACAGCATCGCTGCGTACCTCGACGCCTCCGATCCATCCACATTTGTCGGCGTCTCGGCAGTTGCATCCTCAGTACAGGCACTGGCGGCATCGCGATCGCAGCGAATTGATCTGACGTGGGATGCCAAAGTACCCTGGTCGAATAGCATCAGTAACTATACGCACAGGGTTTATCGTGGCGAGACGGGTGCAACTTCCATTGACGACCTCCAGTTTCTCACAGAGGTGGATGTAACTCAGGCAGGATTCATTTATACGGATACTGGCCTTGAGGACCGCGAGTACTGTTATCTCGTGGAAACGTACGGTAGCTACGGAAGTCCCGTGATTGAGGCGCCACTCATCAACCGGTCGCAGATCGTGTGTGCCAGCCCGGGTGACGACGAAGCACCCTGCAAACCCGGACCTCCGGTACTTGCGGAGGACCGGAATTGTGAAGATTATATAAATAACCTGTTCACATGTCAGACCAATGATTTCACGAACAGGATTTCCTGGACCCAGCCAACGGATGACTGCGGACGCGATATAGATTCGTACAACGTATATTACGCCAACTCGCCTAACGGAAATTATGTTTTGCTGGCAACGGGCGTACGTGGAACAGAATATGAAGACCGTGGTCAGGGCCGCACCTCATTTGCAGCGTGCTACAGAATCGCTGCCGTAGACAGATCCGGCAACGTCAGTGAACTTAGTGATCCGATGTGTATCGAAAACTGCCCGTACTACGAATTGCCAAACGTGTTCACCCCTAACGGCGACGGCTGCAATGACCTGTTCAGTGCATACAGTGATCGCGATTTCCAGGGCGAAAGCGGAAGCGCTGATGGTTGTGAAACGCCCATTGAAAGCCGGCAGAAATGTGCACGCTTTGTGGAATCTGTAGTATTCCATGTTTACAATCGCTGGGGACGCGAGGTGTATAGCTACACCGGACAAGTCAACGACGATGTTAACAACATCTGGATCGACTGGGACGGCCGTTCGAATGAGGGCCAGCCATTGTCTACCGGCATCTACTTCTACGTGGCTGAGGTAACGTTCATTGGTATCGATCCGTCGGTTAAGTACAAAACTATAAAAGGCTGGGTGCACCTGGTACGTGAAGACGGATCAAACTGACAGTCAGATAATCGTTCTCTTTGACGGTGTCTGCAATTTGTGTAACGGCACCGTTCAGTTCATTATCCGCCGTGATCCTGATGCAAAGTTTCGATTTGCTTCCCTGCAATCCAACGCTGGTCAGGAATGGATGCGCCATTTTGGAAAAGATGCCTCGGTGCTTCACAGTGTATTGGTTATCAGAAATGGCAAACTATACGAACGAAGCGACGCCGCCCTGCTCATTGCAGCAAATCTGCGTGGCCCTATCTCCGCCATGCGCGTCTTTCGCATAATTCCGCGCTTCATTCGCGACGCTGCTTACAACCTCATTGCAAGCAATCGCTATAATGTATTCGGCAAACAAAACGAATGTATGATCCCTACGCCTGAGTTGCGCGAGAGGTTTTTGTAGTGAGATTGAGTTTGAGAGAGGGAGTGGGAGTGAGGAAATGAGCAGGGGCGGCAAGTGAAGTTTCACCCGCGGAAATTTGAATTTTATTGCCAATCCTTGAAATTGCCGCGGTTAAAACCAAGCGCAATGAAGGCATATGTATTTCCCGGACAGGGAGCCCAGTTTACAGGCATGGGTAAGGACCTGTACGACAGCAGTGAAAAGAGCAAGGCACTATTCGAAGAGGCCAACGATATACTTGGGTTCAGGCTCACTGACGTAATGTTTACCGGCTCTGCCGACGAGCAAAAGCAAACCCGGATCACGCAGCCGGCGATCTTCGTTCACAGTGTGGTAGCCGCTCTCTCAAATGAGACGTTTGCCCCTGACATGGTAGCCGGCCACTCACTGGGTGAATTTTCTGCGCTTGTCGCCAATAAGACACTGTCATTTGCGGATGCCCTGCGCCTTGTTGCCAAGCGCGCCGCGGCCATGCAACGTGCCTGCGAACTGAATCCGTCCACTATGGCTGCCATCCTTGGCCTCGATGACAAAGTTGTCGAAGAGATCTGTGCCGGTATCGAGGACGTTGTCGTAGCCGCAAACTATAACTGTCCGGGGCAGCTCGTGATCTCAGGGTCCAACAAAGGAATCGAGCTGGCGTGTGAAAAACTCAAGGGGGCCGGAGCAAAACGCGCACTACCGCTCCAGGTTGGCGGCGCATTTCACTCCCCGCTGATGGAACCCGCCCGTGAAGAACTCGCTGCTGCGATTGAAAGTACTCAGTTCAGTCAGCCTATCTGCCCTGTTTACCAGAATGTTACTGCCTTGCCTGCGACCGACGTCGCTGTGATCAAAAAGAATCTCATTGACCAGCTTACTGCACCGGTTCGATGGACACAGTCCGTCCAGAACATGGTTGCTGATGGTGCGACGATATTCATCGAATGCGGCCCTGGAAAGGTACTTCAGGGGCTCGTCAAGAAAATCGCTCCACAGGCAGAGGTGTCGAGCTTATAATTCAAGTCTTGTCACCGGCAGGGGGTCAGTACACTCCTTGAGGAGGGTGTCGATGGTCTTATTCAACACAGGATGAACCATTGTACCTGCTATTTCAGCCAGAGGGGTTAGTGTAAACCGTCGATTGGGAATCTGGGGGTGGGGCACCGTCAAGGTCTCGCCCTGGATGTGGAGGTTGCCGAAAAAAAGAACGTCGATGTCAATGAGTCGTTCTCCCCACTTTTTGATCCGCACGCGGCCCATGTCGCGCTCAATGTTCAGCACCTCCTGAAGCAGCGCTTCAGCTTGCAACCGCGTCAGCGTTTCTACTACCTGATTGTAAAAGTCGGGCTGATCTGTATGCCCCCACGCCGCAGTACTGTAAACACTGCTTTTGCGTACCAATGGTCCAACACGTGCATCAATGTGCTGCAGCGCCGCTGAAAGGTTTTGGAGTCGGTCGCCGAGGTTTGTTCCTAGTAAAAGAAAAACACGGTACATACTGTAATGCTGGCCTCGTTAATTGTACTTACAAGTGCAAAGTAACCGAAAAGCGAATATCAACGTCCGGCGGAATGAAGAAAGTCATCACACCCGCGTTTTTTTATTCGGTACCTTAATGCGTATTTTTAACCCAAATTGAAATCTATGAGTTTTTTGAGAAGCTTGCTGGCTTGTCTCCTTGCATTAGTCATCTTTTCCCTGATTGTTTTCTTTGTATTTCTCGGGATCATCGGCGGACTCGCTTCTGAGAAAGAAGTGGTTGTCGCAAACAACTCTGTCCTGCATCTGAAACTGGACGGGCCGATTACCGAAATGCAGCGCGAAGACGCCCTCGCGGGACTGCCGATTCCAGGCGTCGCCAGCGGAAGCGTTGGATTGCTGCAGCTGAAGCAGGCTATCGCCAAAGCCAAAGAAGACGATAAAATCAAAGGTATCTTCCTCGACTGCAGCTATACGCAATCCGGATTCAGTACCATAGAAGAAATTCGACAGTCACTGATTGATTTCCGCCAAAGCGGCAAATGGGTCGTGGCCTACAACACGACTTTCTCAGAAGGCGCATACTACCTCGCCACTGCGGCGGACCAGATCTACATGCATCCTGAGGGCGACCTTGAGTTCAACGGACTTACCATCGAAGTCTCCTTCTATAAACGCCTTTTCGACAAGCTGGAAATCCGTCCGCAGATATTTCGTGTGGGCGAATTCAAGAGCGCGGTCGAGCCATTTATGCTCGAAAAGATGAGTCCTGAAAACGAATTACAGCTCACTGAACTTGCCAATGCTATTAATAATGTGATGCTTCAGAAGATCAGTGAGGCCCGCAAGATTGATATCGCAAAGTTGCGTGAGATCTCCGACAATATGCAGGTGCGCAATGCGCGCATTGCCAAAGAACTCGGACTGATCGACGAACTGTATTACGACGACGAATTCCGCGCCAACCTCAGCCAACGCCTCGACGTCAAAAGCGAAGAAGATATCAAACTGGTGAAGTACGGCAAGTATCGCAAGAGTTACAGCACCTTCAGCAAGTCGCAGAATGAGATCGCTGTGCTCGTCGCTGACGGAACTATCATGCCCGGTGAAGACCAGGGCCAGGATCAGGTGATTGCCGGTGAAAGCTTCGTGAAGGAAATTCGCAAAGCCCGTAAGAACGACAAAGTCAAGGCCATCGTAATCCGGATTAACAGTCCCGGTGGTGAGTTCCGTGCCTCGGATATGATGTGGCGCGAGATACAGCTTGCCAGTCAGGCGAAACCTGTGATCGCGTCGATGTCCGACTATGCCGCTTCGGGAGGTTATTACATGGCGATGGCATGCGATACGATTGTTGCGCAGCCGCATACCATCACAGGTTCTATTGGAATCTTCGGGATGATGTTTGATATGAGTAGTTTCCTTGGAAACAAACTCGGCATCACCTTCGACGAAGTTCGCACCGGCAAGTACGGTGATATGTACACTATCACGCGGCCTCTGACCGAAGGCGAGCGCAACTACTGGCAGCGGAACCTTGATGAACACTACGATACCTTTACACGCAAAGCTGCCGAAGGCCGCGACATGCCTCAGTCAGAACTTCTGAAAGTGGCATCAGGTCGCGTATGGACCGGCGCTCAGGCGAAGGAACGCAACCTCGTCGATATCGTAGGAGGTTTTGAAGACGCCGTGCGCGTAGCTGCCGAAGCTGCAGGCGTTGCCGACGACTATCGTGTCAAATATTTCCCTCAGCCGAAGACATTCCTGGAACAATGGCTTGAACGCACTGAAGAACAGGCTACCGCAAAAGCGATGCAGAAACAACTCGGCGAATTCTATCATTATTATGAATCACTGCAAAAGGTGAAAACCTTCCAGGGAGAACAGGCGCGTATGCCTTTTGAACTCCGCCTGCAGTAGCTTTTATATTTTAAAAACAGACCAACTACAATGAGCACGTTACGCAACGACTGGACCCGCGGGGAGATCGCGGAGATTTATAATACACCGGTGCTGGAACTGATGTACAGGGCCGCGACCGTACACCGTCAGTTTCACGATCCGCAGGAAGTACAGGTATGTACCCTGCTGTCGGTGAAGACCGGCGGGTGTAGTGAAGACTGCTCGTATTGCCCTCAGTCGGCGCGCTATAAGACTGACATAAAAGTTGAGCGGCTCATGGATGTGGAGGAAGTTGTTGCTGCGGCGAAAGAAGCAAAAGACAACGGCAGCACGCGTTTTTGTATGGGCGCTGCGTGGCGCGAAGTGCGTACCAACCGCGACTTCGACAAAGTGCTCGACATGGTGAAGGGCGTCAACGGCCTCGGCCTCGAAGTGTGTGTCACACTGGGCATGCTTTCAGAAGAACAGGCGCAGAAGCTGAAAGACGCGGGACTGTATGCATACAACCACAACCTCGATACCAGCAAGGAATTCTATAAGGAAATCATCACGACCCGAACCTACGAAGACCGCCTTGAGACACTCGAGAATGTGCTTAAAGCAAACATATCGGTGTGCTCCGGGGGTATCATCGGACTTGGTGAAAAGGAACAGGACCGTATCGGACTGTTACATACGCTCAGCACACTGCCTGAGCATCCCGAGAGTGTGCCTGTGAACGCGTTGGTGCCTGTGGAAGGTACGCCGCTGGAGGACCAGGAGAAAGTGAGTGTATGGGAGATGGTGCGCATGATTGCCACGGCGCGCATCCTCATGCCGAAGTCGATGGTACGCCTCAGTGCAGGGCGGGTGCGTATGACACTCGAAGAGCAGGCCTTGTGTTTCATGGCCGGTGCCAACAGCATCTTCGCCGGCGACAAACTTCTCACGACGCCCAATCCTGGTGTTGTTCAGGACGCCGAGATGTTTCAGGTGCTCCAGTTGAAACCGCGTATGTCGCACAAGGAAGTACATGAACACGCGTAGGGTACCGCGGATTACTAATTAAGCCTTCTAGTTAAGCTCTATCGCAAAAAGGCCGCGTAGTTAGATACGCAGGACCAATTTTTTTTATCTGATAGCGGACGGCGTTATACTCATGCACGGCGTTGAATAATTGTTCCAGTGCTGCGTTGGTCGATCTGCTGATGCCCTGTTCTGGACAGCTGCCCATTTCTGGCCACTTTCTCATATTGAAAATCCAGAGATATCCCGTATATATCCCGTATCTGTCCCGTATCTGTCCCGTATATAACCCGTACTATATAGGTACGGCTTATCTACGATTGGAGTAAGGAGAAGAAGGGGGATTAATATGGTGTCAAGGAATGTCAATATTGGGAAGGCGCGGGCGCAATGAAATGACGCCCAGGAAAAACGACGCATGGAAGGCTGGAGTGAGTGGAAGGAGTGGGTGGACCAGGTGAAGCGTGTGTCCGATCACGGGAGGCCAGTTGAATGCCTCTGTATGTCACCATAACTGATCGAAAATAAATGGAGAATGCAGGGGGCAAGAGCAGCAGAACGACTGACGACTGCAGAAAATTCAAAGGGGCAGATTACTGCCCCTTATAGTATTACTGCCAACGGATAGTTCTTTACCCCAATCGTTGCGGCCCTGACCAGGCGCTTTTCGGGTTCGCTTGACTCACCCGGAACTATTGGCAACGACGAGGCCAAGAACGGAAAAATCACGGCGCGGCGATAGCCTGAAAAATAAGGTAGACCGCAAGTTTTTTGTTAGACGCTGATGTTCAGTGGTGTCGATATCATGAGGTAGGAAAAAAATCCAATAATTTCTGATGTATCTCTGTGTGTTTGATCAAATGTTAGTGAATGAAAATTGATGCGCACAAAATTCTGTTGGCTTTATCCATCAAATCGTATACGTTAACCAGAGATAGCGATTAAGTCATTCTACATGTGAGATCTTGGGTCAGAATTTTCTAGCCATCTGTCGGCTCATCTATGCGGATTCAACGTCTATCATTTTAATTTATTGACTGATTTTTATATTTTGATTCCGATAGTATTAATCCTGATCGGATGAAGCGTTGGCTGATAATATTTTTGTTGTCGCAGATAATCTGTTGCGTGCATTTGCAAACGTTGTCGCTCTCCCTATCGTTTTCTCATGAAGCAGGTAAGGATGGCTGTGATACAATTGCATATTCCAGTAATAACGTTCATCAGAGTAGTAAGAGATCAATTCATGACTCACTTTTATACTCAGTTGATGAACTCCTTTTAAATTCACCGGACAGTCTCACGTGGCTTGATTTGATACGAACAAAGGCGCTGCTACTAGCCCGAAATCAGCAATATGATAAATTGAATTCTTTGCTTTTCCCTGCTATTCGATTCGCAGAAAGGCATAATCGAAATGCAGACGTCGTGGATTTTCATAGTTTGAATGCTGTTGGACAGACCTTTCGAGGCGAGTATAGCTCTGCCTTGAGAAGCTATTACAAAATAATTCCTCTGATATCCCTCGATTCTATTAGGCAAATGCATCCTGAAATATTCAACAATATGGGTATGCTGTATTATAAGATCAACGACAGCAGGACGGCAATACGATATTACAAAGAAGCAAATGCGATCACAGCTAATGCAACGTCATTTCTGAATATCGCGCTTGCATATACTGAAATCGACTCAGTTGAACAAGTGTGGGTAAATGTAAAGCAAGCTGAGACGTTGATGCGTCGAACTGGCTCTATACCAAAAGATAGTATCATGTTACACTTTGTATACGGGAGACTTTTTGATTTAACAAATCCGGAGGCTGCGGAGATGCAGTTCTTGCAGTCGCTGTCAATTTCCCGGAGAGAAAAAGACCTTAGTATGGAAGTAGAAAACTTATTGAACTTGGCACGCATATCCGCCAAAAGACAAGAATGGCCAAAATCCGAAGCCTTCCTGCTGGAAGCTGAGCGAATTTCCGAACGGGAGAATTATAATGCCATGATGCTTAATGTGATCAATGAGTTTATGGTGATTTATTCGGCCTTATCGGATAAGAAGCGCCTGGCCGCATATCAGAAACGATTCATTGAAAATCGAGAGAAGTTGTACAATACGAAACTGGCGCTGGATATAGCAAGAGTGGAGGGAGAGTTTCTGGAGAAGGAACAACAGAAGAAAATAAATGTGCAGCGGGAAGGAATTGCCTATCAAAAAAGTATTCTTTTTTATCAGTGGCTGACTAGTGCTGCCGGTGTTGTGATTCTGATTCTTTTGGTTGTCCTGGTTAGATTGAATTATCATCAGCTGCAACGTAAGAATGAAATTGGAAGGTTGTTGAAGGCCAAAGTAAAAGATCGGCAAGACAGGCTGGAGTGGGAGATAGATCAATCAGAGGAGCGCCGCAATTTGAAGGAGGAACGTCTTAGACAATTGACAGACCGGTTCACTGCGCTAAATCTGAGAGCACGTGCTGCAGTCGGTGATGTTGGCGATAATCCAGTAATCCAAGCGATAAACCATGACCCAAAATGATTCGGCGATACGTGTCCATAAGTTTAGAAATTGGTGATAAGATCCTGCCCTTCATGTCAGGAGTCGTAATAGTGCTTTCCGTATTTCTAACGTCTGCCTGTGAGCAGAATTCTTCAATGGCACCAGATAGAAATGCCTTTGATCTGCGTCTTAACGAAATGAAGAGTCTGGTTGCACAATCGGATTCGCGATTTGAGGAAGTCTTTAATGATCTGCTATTGGAGAGCGCCAAATTTCCAGACTCCCTTGAGTACGTAAGAACATTATTGGTAGGGAGTGGATATTACTTGAAAATTGGAAAAGGACAGTCATCCCTTAATCTCCTCGATAAAGCACTTCCTGTGGCCGAGAAAAAAGGATTTTCTAAGCATCTTAGATATATCACGATGCAATACGGCATGACCTATTTGTTTATGGGGAGCTACGATCTGGCAATTGAATATATACTTGAGTCCATGAGATACCGTGAAATTGAAGGGGATCCTGAAGAACTTGGCGTTGCTTATAATAATATTGGACTTGCGTATTATAAACTCCGTGAGAATCAACTCGCGCTGGAATATTTTCGTAAAACAGCCGCGATTCTGGAGTATTTCGGAGATTCCGAAGTTGCATATGCATATGCCAATATCGGGTTGACTTTCTCTGAAATGAAAAAGTATGATTCGGCATGGGGGTATTATGAGAGGGGTAGGCAAATTTCTGAAAGTTCACGTTTGCAAAACCCTCGTCAATTTGAGTTGGTGGTATCTTTTGCGGAGGGCAAGACGCTTTCTGATCTCAGGAAATACGACCTGGCTATCGAGCGTTTATCTTCATCATTTGAGATTGCCAAAGAGCAATCAGACTTAAGATTTCAGGCAGAATCGCAGCTTCATCTCGCACGTGTCTATACTTCAGTAAACAAACTTGGGATGGCGAACGCGGCGCTTGATGAAGCATTGGCTGTTTCTATTGGTGCGGGGCTTAAGGAGGTCCTTCTCAATGTTTATCGTGAAAAAGCACTGGTTGCTGGGAAATTGCACAACCTTGATAATGAGGTTTTCTTTCAGGAAAGATATATAGATCTTGCTCACGAACTGTATCATGATCACTTGTATAACAAGATAGGTGCGGTCAAGACTGCTTTCGAGAATAGGCAAAACCAGAGCTTGCTCGCGGAGCAGAAAGCTACACTGGCGGCTTATGAAGAAATGATTCGAAATCGAAGCTCGCTCATAGTATTAGTGATTGGAGCAATAATTCTGATATTGGTCATCATCGTTTTCATTGCCTGGTCTAAAAACCGAAGGGGTCAGTGGAACCAGGAACTGGATCGGAAGGTTTTCCAACAGACTCGTACACTGGAAGAAAAATATAACGCGAGCCTGCGTTATGAGGCGGAATTAAATATTATGGCAGCTGACTTGCGGCGGAGAATTAGAGAGCGCCTTGCAACTTTTGAAGGCCTTTTTAATTTGAAAATGTTGCAACGTGGTGCGGATACGGGTAGTGCTGATTTGAAAATGTTTTCTGAAGAAATTATTAGGCTTCGCGAGCTTATTGACAGGTCGGAAATTGATTGACGACGAGGAAAATATGTTGATTCACTTCGTCGTTCAGCGGTTCTATTGTCATCATCAATCCGGCCTGATTTGTAATGCTTTTGTTCGTTGGATGAAGTTTTATGATTTAAATTCGATAGTATTAATCCTGATCGGATGAAGCGTTGGCTGATAATATTTTTGTTGTCTCAGATATTCTTCTGTGCTCAATCGCAAGTAGCGTTGAGATCTGAAGTGCAACCGATTCAGGTTGGGGAGAAGCTGGATTCCCTGAAGGTGCTTATTCGTGAGGCTTCTGGTGATGTTAAGGGCCACCTTCTGAATGAACTCAGTATCCTGGTTCCGGATGATGAGTCTTTAGACTATATAAATCAGGCGATGAAAGTATCAACAGACAGTGTAATCCTGGCCCGGGCAATAAGCAACAAAGGTATTGTACTCTACAAGCAGTTGAAATTTGAGGAGGTCAAGGATTTGCTTGAAAATGCTATTCCTGCATTTGAAAAGTTAGAAGGCGTCGATGATTATGTCGAATCAATGTATCATGTAATGCAGAAAGTTTATCTGTTCACAGGAAGGTATTCGTCTGCACTTGAATTTTTCCATAAGGATCTCATGCTCACGAAAAAGCTAGGGGATAGTCTTTCGATAGGATATCAACTGCATAACCTTGGTTTGCTATATTATAAGATACGAAGGCCCGGGCAAGCGATAGAATTTTTCCTCGAAGCCGCAAAGTATGAAAAATTCGACCCCGCCATAAGATTTAATGTACTCATGAATTCAAGCCTGTGCCTGACTGAGTTAGGACATCCGGAAGTTGCGCTTACATACTGCGACAGCGCCGCACACTTTACAACTGGGGCCGAAAATGAACTCCTGCATTTGGAATTTGCAGCAGGATTTGCCCATTTAAAAATTGGAAATCTGGATGAGGCCGGGGAGATGTTTCTTAGGTCTTTGAAGCGTAGTGGGGAACAGGGACATATGCGTATGAAGGCCGACAACCTGCTCTATCTCGGAAAGGCGTTTATTGCAAAAGGGATTTTGGATTCTGCATCTAGCTTCTTATCGATGGCGGAGCAGATCGCTGCGGAGAGTGACTTAAAGGAGATATTGCTTGACGCGTATAGGGGCGAGATTAACGTATTTGAAAGTTTACGGGATATTCCCATGCTTTTGCATTACCAGGCTAAATATATTCCGTTGAGAAAGGAGGTTTACAATATTGAGCTCGAAAAAGCGGTGGCGTCACTTGAAGGATATTGGTACAACGAGCGAAACAACCAGACAATTGCCTTTCAGAAGGTAGAACTGGAAGAGCGAAAAAAAGCTGCTTCGTATCAGAAAGCTGCAACAATTGTCTTGTATGTAATTGCTTTTCTAATTTTTTCAATTGTTGGTCTGTACTTACGCGGACTGTACTTGCATTGGCAGGCTCAAAGATTTCTAGAAGTCCAGGTTAACAACCGTTTTAAACGGCTACGCGCGGGCGCGACATGGCGAGCTAACGCAACCGGGATAAATGATCATCTCCCGGAACTCAGCGGGAGAATCGGTCAAGTTTGTCACGATTTGACTGCGTTGGTGGATGCAAATAGCCATGCATTCGGGTCAGAACCTGTTGCTAAACATTTTGATGAAATTGTATCGACATATCTGAAGGAGGAAATATGAGTTCCGCAAAACAACCCTTTAGTATAGCGGCCTTTTCGCTTGTCTTGTTGGTTACGATCACCGCTTTTCAGACATCCGTGTCCGCTCCAGATTCTGTTTTGGTAAGTTCCCGGAATTCGTTGAGTGACGAAAAATCGAATGAAGGGATACTTCACTTGGAAGAGGGAATGAAATTCCTGCTGATTGATAAGTATGATTCCTCACTGTATCACCTGCTGGACGCAATCCGGATTGCGGAGCGCGACAATGAAAGACCTCTCTTGGCAAATGCATACTCCGCGTTGGGAAAGCTGTACTATAGACTCGGCGATCCGGATCGTGCACTCGGTTATTATACTACCGCCGATTCACTGATTTCTGGAATGAACAATCACACCATCGCGCCAAACCTGCATATTGACAAAGGTCTTGCGCTGGTGGATTTGGGGAATATCGAATCTGCTTTGGACTGTTTCGATAAGGTATCTTCCGATTGCCAATCTCACTGCGACGAGAACATAGTCATGCGAACCTACTATGCCCGGGGGATTGCATGGCTGAAAAAAGGTGAGATTCAGAAGGTCTTGACTGACCTGAATGTGGCCCTGGCAATAGCGCGGAACCTGCAGGACAGGAGGTCGGAGGCAGGAATTCTGGTGCGTTTATCGGCCGCCCAAATCGAAATGGGAAATTATCGAATGGCGGATGAATTCCTGAGTGAGGCGGAAACACTTGCGACGGGGTTTGAACAAAGCGTGTTGGCGGAGGTTTATCGACAGAAAATTCTCGTCGCATCGCATTTTGGAAAGTTAAAGGAGCAGACCGACTATCAGTCGAAGCTCATTGTGTTGTCGGAATCGCTTTACAACGAGCAAATTATGGCAAAACTAGCCGAGCTCGAAATAAACTTCGAAGAGCGGGATAATCTTGAATTGATTGAGCAACAGCAGTTGGCCCTTGAGTTGTCAGCTGAAACCATGGCGAAGAAGAAACGGCTCATCATTCTGGGCGTGATTTGCGTGGTACTGGGAATGATTGTTGCCATAATGCTGGTACGGGCAGTTCGCCGCAAAAAGATCGCGGTAAAAAGTCTCGTTAATGAAGTTGAAGCTTCTACTGAAAAACTCGAGCTGCTGATTAGTGAAGAACAAAAGGAAATCGTAACGCGGCAATTGGAGTCCAAGGCAATGCTACGAAGAATGAAGGCCGATGTAGCTACACTATTAGGTGTCTGCATTGTGGTATCGAAACACTCTGCGGATGAACAGACGCTCGAAAAATTCGGGGCTATTCAACGTGAGCTCGTGGAATTGAAGAGACGTTTGGAAGGGTTTTAGAAGAAGACCAGGGCCCCTCCGGAACTTGACACAAAAGGAGAGTTGGATACCCTGGTCTGAAGCTAACGTGTTGCTAGATACATCTGTTATCGTAACAACGAATTAAAGCTAATAAAGTGATTTTGAACATAGATGGGCAAATAGCAATTGATCCGGAAAACCGGACATGTGGTTTGTCCCGAAAACTGGATCGCCAAACATGAAACAGAAGAACATACTGCTTGTTGATGACGAACCTCTAATTCGTCAATATCTGAAGTCGCTGCTCGAAGACGAGCCTTTTACGCGCAAGGTGTATGAGGCGGGAGACAAGGATAGTTTCCTGAAGGAATTTGGTGAACACATCGATATCATTCTCCTGGACTTTAAACTTCCAAATACTAATGGTCTGGAATTGTTGAACCTTGTGCGCAAACGAAATACAACAGTTAAGGTTGTCGCGATTACCGGCCTCGACGGCACCGAGGTCATTTTGAATTTGTTGAAGTCAGGTGTAAATGGCCTTGTTTATAAGCTCGATGGATACGAGGAAATCCGCAAGACTGTCCTGAGCGTTCTGGAAGGCGAAAGCTACTACTCCAACAAAGTTGTAAGTATCATTCAGAAGAATGCGCATCGGTGGGATAAGCTCCCTCCCGTGACGCTCACTGCCCGCGAGAAAGAACTGCTTAAAGCAATTGCCAATGGCAACACGACCAAGGAAATTGCTGAAACCATGAAGATGACCGAGAGCACGATAGAAACTTATCGGGCGCGGTTGATAAAAAAAGCGAATGTGCTCAACACGGCTGCGCTCATCGCCTTCGCCTACCGGAATGGATTATTGTGAACTGTAAGGAATCTTAATCTCCGCCAGCAGGCCTTTCTCACCTTGTTTATAACTAATCGTAGCGCCCAGGGAGCGTGCTCGTATTCTGAGTGAATTGTGTCGTGCCTGTAACCTGTCGATGAATTCCTGCAGACGTGCAAAACCCGACCCGTCGTCCTCGACGGCGATATCCAGTTCATTTTTCCTCCAGATTACGCGTACCCAGACGTGCCAGGCTGCGGAATGCCGGAAGGCATTATGAATGAGTTCCTGGATCATCCTCAGCACGTGATTCTCTGTATCCTCGTCCAGATTTCGTGCTTCACCTACGAAGGTAGGGAAGATCCTGACGGTACCTGGGGTGTCCATGTTCTGGCAGAGGGCTTCGATCTGAGTCTCCAGGCTGTCACCCTCCATCTTTACGGGGGCAAGGCGCCGGGATATCCGGCGCACCGAATCCACTACCTGCTGGAAGTCAGCGCGCATCTTCTGCGTGATATCACGCGTTTCAGACGGATCGAATGAAGAGCGTTCGAGCTTATCGAGGTGTAGTCTGATGATGGAGAGCTTTTGAATGAGGTCATCGTGAATTTCGGTGCCCATTTCCGTGATTATGGCATCAGTGGCTTCGATAACTTCTTTGGAAGCCTGAGCGGAAAGTCTGTCTTTACGGAAGAATCGGAACATATCTCAAAAATTGCTGAAAACGGTGGCTGTTGCCAAAAATGTCACGCGAAAAAGGTGACCAGGGTGATCAGAAAACAGGTCCAAATCCGGCCTTTTTCGATGTAAGATTTTACTTTGTTTTGTTAAAAAATGAACTTAAAGTGATACTTTAAGTAGGTCGCTTACATGAGATAGAAATTTATCGCCGATCGACATTAAGCTTGAGATTTCAAAAATTGACGTCTATAATCATCGAAACCATTCATCAAACTTACAGTCATTCGGTTAAATTACCTTTTGTCGCCCGGCCTGGCGGCTATTTTATCGGCAAACCTGTGAATATCATATTATTTTAAAATAAGTCACATTATCAACCCTTTACTTTCGGCCATTTAACGCAAGCCTTGAGGTGCAGGAGAAGCCATATTGTGACCATTTGTTTCTCGGTGATGCCGATTGAAACTCAGACCCTTTCCGACATAAATCCTCTGCGGAGCAAAAAAATTAGGATGAAGATGTTCGACGGGCGGCAAAAAATGCCTATTTTTCAAGACCATCTTCCAGGACGAAACCTCCGAGAGGTGCTTCCGACTGGAGAGCTGCAGGATTCATTTTTGATGTTACTTGTCCTTTCTGGTCGTTGCCAACGAATGAGAATGACAAGGTTACGATGGCACAAAAGCTGATTACGAGAAGTATTGATTTATTTTTCATGTCAGTGATTTTTTAATAATGATGAAGCTTATTTCTTGATTTCCTCTGAGTAATTGGCGCCTCCATTCTTTAGTTCTAGCTGGGGCTGAATCTCTTCTTCAGTACAAGAAGTGAATGAAACTGAGGTTACTACTGCAATTGCGAGGATGTAGAATAATTTTTTCATTAGGTATAGGATTTACGGTTAAGTATTTAGGTTTTAGGATTGACTTCTTTTTGTGATTAACTTGTGAGTCAAAATTGGCGTAGGTCTGAACTGATTTTTTTCAGATGCTTTTTATTTAATAACCCGTGTACGAAATAGCTGCTTCCAAAGAGAAAATCCTGGCTATAATAATCCTCCTGACTAGCCTGAGCACTGGAGTATTTTCTCAGGCGCAGTCTGAAGATAGTCTCCGGCTGCTCGTGCCCTCCGCTACGGGTGTTAATCGTTTTGAAATTCTGACCGACCTTGCCGTGGTAGTAGCAGGTAAGGGCGAATATTTAGAAGCTCTTAACTATTCGCAGGAAGCATTTGAACTTGCTTCGACATTGGGGGATTCTGCAAGGATCGTCTTAAGTGGAAGGCTGAAAGGAATGTTACTCAATCGACTGAATCGACCAAATGAAGCAGCCGAAATCCTTAACGATATTTTGCCGATTGCTAAGCGGAATAACTTTGAGCGCGAGCATCGGATCATCTTAAATGGTCTTGCGATCTCGTACACTTTTTTAGCAAAGTACGACGAAGCACTAAAGATTCACTATGAGAATTTGGCACTTCGGGAAGCGGAGGGTGATAAGTTTCAGATCAGTATGTCGTTAAACAATATAGGCCTGGTTCATTTTAAACTTAAGAGCTATGAGCCGGCGCTTTCATTTTATCACCGGGCATTGGAAAATAGGCTCGAATCGGGAAACCTATATGATTTAGATAGGTTGCAGATCAACATTGCGTTATGTTACAATCAATTAAAACGTTTTTCAGATGCCAGAAAGTTCTTCAAAGAAGCATTCAATTCTTGTAATGAGAATTGTGCCCCCGAGATCTTAATGGAAGGTAAGTTCGGGCAAGGAGTGGCTAGTTATGGTTTAATGGACTATGAAGAGGCCCTGGGATACTTTAATCAATCTTTGGGAATTGCGAGGCGCTTGCCGTCTCTGAGGTTTCAGGCAGAGAACCTGATTTACGTTGCCCATATTTTCATAAAGCAAAATAAATTCAAAGATGCATTGATCCCATTGAAGGAGTGCGAGAAGCTGGCACGGGAGGGAGGATACAATGAGTTACTTATTGAAACCTATAGAGAATTTTCAAAAGCATACAATGAACTTCAGCAATTCGAATCCGCATCGTCCTACCAAAAGCAATATATTCAACTCAAAGACAGCATCTACTCCGAACGGCTCATCGAAAACATCGCGAAGATCCAGACCGATTTCGCCCAGCGCGAAAACATCAAAACCATCGCCTCCAACCAGGCTGCGATCCGCCAGCATCGCGACCTCAATGTTGCCATCGCCATCATCGCTATCCTGGCAGGGCTCCTGATCCTTGTCCTTCAGCGTTCGAACCGTGTTTCCAAGCAGGTCAACGCTCAGCTCTCTGAAGCCAAGGAAACGATCCAGCAACAGAACCTGCTCCTCGAAACCAAAAACAAAGACCTCGACAGGGAAGTAGAGAAAAAGACAATGGACCTTGAGCGCGTCAACCTCTCACTCAAACAGGTAAACGACGAACTCGACAACTTTATTTACAAAACCTCGCACGACATCCGGGGGCCGCTGGCGAGTCTTAAGGGCATGTGCAACGTAGCCTTGATGGACGTTCAGGACCAGCTTGCCCTAGACTACCTCCGCAAACTCGACGTCACCGCAGAACGTCTCAACTCCATCCTCACCCGCCTCCTCATCGTCAACCAGATCAATAACTCCAAAATTGCCATATCACGGATCGACTTCCCAAGGATCATCAGTGAGATCATGCTGCTGGAAAAGAAGAAGGGGCTGCCGCAGAAAATTGAAATACGTCGGAATATCGCCACCGGCCCAGAAATGGAAATCCAGTCCGATAAGGAACTGGTGCGCATCGTGCTCGAAAACCTGATCGACAACGCCATCAAGTTTTATGATGAGTCCGATCAGGTGAAGTCGTTCGTCGAGGTACACATTGCGCCGACGGGTGATGGCTCGGTGAAAGCACGCGTTATCGACAACGGTATCGGTATCTCTGAATCCAACCCCGGGAAGCTGTTCCAGATGTTCTTCCGCGCCTCGGAGCGATCTGAGATTGGGGGCATCGGACTGTACATCGTCAAGACGGCGACGGCCAAGATTGGTGGCAAGGTCGGGCTGCTCACCACCCCCGAGGGCTACACCGAGTTCTATGTAATCTTCCCGCCCACGCCACCTGCGCCGGACGAGTGGCCTGCCAAGCCCGTTGCTGAGCCTGCCAAACGCTACTCCTGATTCCAGGTGCCCTTTTTGCCGCTTTTCGGCGCCACCGGTTTGTATCCATACCAAACGTTTTTACCTTCGCCCCTGAAGAAAAATGGTCCCCGCGACCTGCCCTTTTTGATCCTATGAAACAGTTCAAGCGCACTACCGTCACCGCGGCACTCCCTTACGCCAACGGTCCCCTTCATATCGGCCACATCGCCGGTGCTTACCTCCCTGCTGATACCTATGTGAGGTACCTGCGGCTCAAGGGTGAAGATGTGATCTTCATCTGCGGCTCCGATGAGAACGGCGTGGCCATCACCCTGGGCGCCAAGAAAGCCGGCGTCACCCCGCGCGCCTTCGTCGACAAGTATCACAATCTCATGAAGCAGACATTTGCCGACTTCGGCATCGCCTTCGACATTTACTCGCGCACGTCAGGGGAAACGCACTACAAAACAGCGCAGGACTTCTTTCTCAACATCCACGAAAAGAAACTCTTCCTCGAAGAAACGTCTGATCAATATTACGATGAGCAGGAAGGTATCTTCCTCGCGGACCGCTATATCATCGGTACCTGCCCCAACTGCGGAAACCCCGATGCCTATGGCGACCAGTGTGAAAAATGCGGCACCAGTCTTAGCCCGCGTCAGCTCATCAACCCCAGGTCTACTGTATCCGGCGGAACCCCCGTACTCAAACCCACCAAACACTGGTACTTTCCTCTCGACAAATTCGAGAAGTGGTTACAGGAATGGCTGGTGGAAGGTCATCGCGACAACTGGAAGACGAACGTATACGGCCAGTGCAAAAGCTGGATTGATCAGGGATTGCAGCCAAGATCGATCACACGCGACCTCGACTGGGGTATACCTGTGCCGCTGCCCGAAGGTAAAGGAAAGGTGCTGTACGTGTGGTTCGACGCGCCCATCGGATACATCTCGGCGACAAAAGAATTGCTCCCCAACGACTGGGAAAAATATTGGAAGGATCCCGATACGCGCTTGATTCACTTCATCGGCAAGGACAATATCGTCTTCCATTGTATCATCTTCCCTTCGATGTTGAAGGCAGCTGGCGATTTCATTCTTCCGGACAACGTACCGGCTAATGAATTTCTCAATCTGGAGGGCGACAAAATTTCTACTTCGCGCAACCACGCAGTATGGCTTCATGAATACCTGCAGGATTTTCCGGGACGCCGCGATGAGCTCCGCTATATGCTGAACTCAATTTCGCCTGAGACGAAAGACGCGGACTTCACATGGAAGGACTATCAGCAGAAGGTTAACTCTGAACTGGTCGCCATCTTCGGAAATTTCGTCAACCGCGTAATGGTGCTCACATGGAAGTACTTTGACGGTAAAGTGCCATCTGCAAAATCGCTTGAAGGCACCACAGATCGCCGTAAGAAGATTCTCGCTGTCTATGAACAGGCACACACGGATCTTAATAACGCTGTGAAGGAAATGATTCATGCGTTAAAAAACTTCCGGTTCCGCGAGGCACAGTTCCAGATGATGCAGCTGGCTCGTATAGGAAATAAATTCCTTGCCGACACAGAACCCTGGAAGCTTGCCAAGGAGGATATGGAGGCCGTTGCCGCGATACTGAATTACTCGCTTACGGTAGTTGGCAACATTGCCATTGCCTGTGAGCCGTTCCTGCCAGATGCCGCAGCGTCTTTGAAGAAGCAGTTGAATGTTAAAGGCGATGAAACTGCATGGAAGGAATTCTGGCAAAAGGAGGAACTAATTGAACCTCTCGCTGAAAATCACCAGCTGGGTAAGGCTGAGTTGTTGTATCGCAATGTGGAAGATGCTGACATTGAAAAGCAGGTTCAACGACTGAAAAAAAACGATGTGCCTGCAAAGCCAGCAGAAGGGGAATCTACTCAGGCGCTCAAGCCTTTGAAGGCGGAAATTGTTTACGACGACTTCGCGAAGCTTGATATCCGCGTCGGCACAGTGATATCCGCAGAGAAGATGGAGAAGTCAAACAAGCTGTTGAAGTTGCGCGTAGACACTGGGTTGGATCAGCGCACGATACTGAGTGGAATCGCGCAGCACTATACGCCAGAGCAAATTCTCGGTAAACAGGTTACAATCATTGCTAACCTTGCACCGCGTAAGATGATGGGCATTGAATCGCAGGGCATGATCCTGATGGCTGAAGACGCCGACGGCAAGTTGCGTTTGCTGCAGCCTTCAGAAGGGGTTGCCCCGGGCTCCCAGGTGAGCTGATCGCGTTTGCCGGAGGCGCAGTAAAGAGTAGCACTAACTCTGCCTGCCAGGGTCGGGAAGGTGTACAACAAACGTACTTCCCATATCGGGTTCACTGTTCACATCGACGAAGCCATTCAGTAATTCAGCCTGCGACTTGATAAGGTACAGGCCAAGTCCACGCCCTTCCTGGTGATTGTGAAACCGCTTGTACATTTTGAAGAGGTCGCGGTGAAATGCGTTCAGGTCGATTCCCAGTCCGTTGTCCCGGACTACAAGCACTACATAGCTATCCTTCTTCCAGGTGGTAATAGTTACCCTGAGCGGTCGTTCCGGTGACTTGAACCGAATGGTATTGCTTACAAGGTGATAAAGGATACTACGAAGCATCGGTACAACTGAAAAGATTCTCGGTGCCTGCGAAAAATCAACACTGAAATGTGCAGCTTCAAATGAGCCACTTATCTTCAGCTGGCGTTTCACATCTTCCCAGATGTCATTCCATTGTACGTCTTCGCGAATGTCGTACAGCGCGTGCCGTATGTCCACGATAGCATTGAGATCGCGGATTACGTTATCGAGGTCTAGTGCAGAATTTTGAATATGGGTGACAATCTCGTTGATCTCACTATTTGCATCGAGTTCTCCTGTTGTCTTCAGCAGGTGCGCCAGACCCAGCAGTCGTGCCGTCGGCCCGCGCAGGTTGTGTGAGATGGTGAATGAGAACTGCTGCAATTCATTGGTGTGTTTGATGAGTTCCTCATTGGTTTGCTGAAGCTTTGCATTCACTTCATTCACCTGTACAGCCAGGGCCTGGTTCTGTTTTTCAATCGTACGGTTTGCCTTTACCAGTGACTCCTGGCTCGTGGCGAGTTCTTCACTTTGTGCGATGATCTCTTCGTTCTGCGCTTCAACGTCATTCAGCGTTTCCTGCAGCCTTCGGTTCGAGGCCTGAAGCTCTTTATGGAAGATCTCATTTTGCTTTTCGGCTCGCTCTATAGCGCGCTTGAGTGTCATCCCCCCGCCGGCGATGCCCATAAAGGTTACTACGGTGATAACGTTGATATAATAATATGACCTCCCGGTAAACCCAAGCTGATAATATCCTACGCCGAAGAATTCGTGCAGGTAGTCGAACATGACCAACGACAGTAGAACAAATGCCAGCGAACCGTACAATAACCACTTTTCACGTGTATCGAAAATCAGGCAGGGGATGATGGAGAAGATGAGCAGGATAAAGCGCGCATCGTAAAACAGGATGTCCGTGTGACCGCGTTCAACAACTTTGGCAAGAATAGCGGCCACCATATGGGCGATTACGGGAACGATACAGACCAGAAGGCGGGCAATCCTGTCCATGCCAGCTTTGTTGATCAACGGTATCACAAAGAAAAAGGCAGCGAGGCCGAGGATGATGGGTGTGTTGACGTTAATTCCGAAGGTGTAGATCAGGTAGACTAATGTCGCTAACGCAAGTGTGCCGAGGATTCGTGCAATCCGGTTGGTGACGAGAATATTTCGTTCTGCAGATGTCACCATGGGTTCATGTTTTGTTGATAGGGTTATGTAAAATACAAAAAATCGCATTAAGGTCGCGCGTTGTTGTGAAATGAAAATACCGCTATGACCAGAGCCCGCCTTCTTTGCCGGGATCCGGGATAGCGCACCGAACTGATCTGACAGGGATAATCCAAGTCTCAGACGCCCGTCAAACGACGCGCATGTTGCGTTTTTTCTGAATGTATTCTTTCGGGCCTACGCCGTACTGCTTGGTGAAGCACTTGTCAAAATAGGAATGACTGTTGAAGCCGACTTCGAGTGCGATCTGGCTGATGTTCAGCCTTCCCTCGAGCAGAAGTACCAGGCTTCGTTTCAGGCGTATCGATTTGATGAACTCATTTACGCTCTGGCCGGTAAGGGTTTTGATCTTGGCGTACAGAACAGTGCGACTCATACCAAATTCCTCGCAGATGATTCGCGCATCGAGACTGGCATCGCTGACATGTGCTTCGATAAACGACACAAGACGCGTCAGGAACTCTTCGTCGAGCTTGTTCAGGGAAGGCTCATCAACCTGGAACTCGTGACTGCTGAGAATATTCTCCTGTATCTTCTGACGAAGGCGCTCCTGGTTCTGGATGAAGTTCAGGATAACCTGAATGAAGAGCTCTTTCTTGACGGGCTTGGTGAGGTAGATGTCGGCACCTGCCTCATATCCTGAGAGCTGTGATTGCTCTTCCCATTGACTGGTTAATAGCATCACAGGTATATGACTCGTTGCTGTGTGTTCCTTGATCTGGCGGCAAAACTCAAGGCCGTTCATGACAGGCATGATCAAATCGGTAACGATAGCCGTAGGCTGAATCTCCAGTGCGCGTTCCAGTCCTTCCTTGCCGTTTCCGGCTTCGAAAATCTCAAAGGTCCCTGACAATAACATCTTCAGGTAGCTGCGTAACTCGGCGTTATCGTCAACGATAAGTACTTTCTTGCCGCGGATTTTGATCAGTTTATCGACGGGGAACGCCTCCCAGAAGTCTGGGGCTGCGCCTGACGGTGGATCGACCTGCTCGACCTTCAAAACACTCTTTGAAAGGGATTGTCCGGTGGGTAGCGTGATGAAGAATTCCGTACCATTCCCGACAGAGCTTTCCACGCGGATTGTTCCCTTGTTGATCTGAATAAATTCACGCGTGATTACCAGTCCGAGGCCCGTACCTTTTTCACCAGCGGTACCTGAGGAGATGTTGCTTTTGTCGAGACTGAAAAGTCGTTGAAGTTGCTCCGGCGTCATTCCCACTCCATTGTCTGCGATTCTTACCTCAACTGAATCGCCCTGCATTGATGCGGCCACTTTGATGCTGCCGTTGTACTCAGTAAACTTCACGCTGTTGCTCAGGATATTTCTGACGACAGCGTCAAGCATGTTGTAGTCCGCAAAGACCGTTAACTCCGCTGGTTCGTCGATCTCAAATGAGATGTGCTTATTGTTCAACTGTGGTTCCAGCAGGATAAGGTTCTTCTGAAATACTTCGCGAATGGCAACGGGAACAGGTGTGTATTCAATGTTACGGGACTGCGTACGCGACCAGTTCAGCAAGTTGATCAGCAAATCATAAATAGCATTCGATGACTTGTGAATGCTGTCAAGGTACTGCATCGCATCCTTCTTGTTCAGCTTCAAAAAATTCGATTTCATAAAATCAGAAATCCCCGTAAGGGCGGAAATCGGATTCTTTAAGTCGTGGGCAAGTATGGAGAATAGCTGATCTTTCGTGCGGTTGAGCTTTTGAAGTTCGTCGACTGTCGACTCGAGCTGCTGGTTCTGTTCAGTGATGTGTTTCTGTTGATTCAGGATCTTCTCTGACTGGCGAAGGATTTCCTGGTTGTATTCTTCGAGACGTTCATTCTGAAGCTTGATCATTTCGGCACGTTCAATGAGAAACGCGTTAGCCTCGCTGAGTTCATAAGTGCGTTTGTCCACCTCGGACTTCAGGAACCGGTTTCGCGCCTGAATTGATTTTACGCGAAGGAAGAAAGCAAGTGCCGTTGAACCCGACAGCAGGAGCATGAGAACACCTTTGAACCAGAATGTCTTCCACCAGGGAGGAAGGATCTCAAGTTTAAGTTCTTTGCCGGCGGGGATCCACGATCCATCTACTTCTGTATAGCGAACCTTCAGCGTATACTCACCAGGTGGTAACTCCGTGAAAGCTATTTTCCGTTCGTGCTGCAATGGAATCCATGTGTCATTCAATCCTTCAAGTCTGTACGCGTAACGCGTCTTTGACGGCGAATACAGATTTACGGTTGAGATTTCGATCGTGAAGAACGACTGATCCGGGCGCAGGACGAGCTTTTCAGTGAAGGGCAGTACTACTTCCAGTGGGCTGTTGTCGCGACCAGGTTGCTGCACTTCGTTGTAGATGTAAAGCTCTGACGTATAAAAGTATTTCGGAAGTCTAAATTCCCTGAGTTCAGAAGGATGAAATACATTGAAGCCTTTTGGTCCGCCGAAGTAAAGTCTGCCCTTGCGGTCGCGAAGGACGGCTTTGTGGAAGAACGTGTTTCCCTGAAGGCCATCGCTGGCATCGAAGAGTTTCACCCGCCGCGATACCACATCGACAGAAGCGAGACCTTCGTTCGTACTGATCCAGAGCTTATCGTTATCGTCCATGATAACGCTTTTCACAGACTCCGGAAGATCCAGCATGTCACGATAACGAATAAATTTTTGTGTCCTTGTGTCAAATTCATCGAGACCACCTTCGGTTGCAACCCACATACGGCCAAAGCGGTCTTCGGTGACCATGTTCACCGAGTTGCTGCTGATGCTTGACGGTTCAGCGCTGTGAACGTGATGCGCGAGCTGCTTGCCGTCGTAAACGAATAATCCGCTATACGTGCTTATCCATAATCTGCCGAATGAATCTTTGAAAAGGTGGTTTATCCATCCGGGCACATTCATCTGGAATGGAAAAACGTCATTGTTCCGGTGGTGAATAAAACGACCGTGCTTCTTGTGATATGCGGCGAGGCCCGCACCATGCGTTCCTACCCATATTACCGAATCGTCGGGGAGGAGGACTTTCGCGTCATTGAGCGGAATGCTGTTGGGGTCGTCAGGATTGTGGATAAACGTTCGGATCGATTCTGTTATAGGATCAAACTGCATGATTCCGCCGTTCCAGGTGCTGATCCAAAGCTTGCCGTCGCTGTCCTCACGCAGGTCCGTCACTGCATCATTGCTCAGGCCGTGAGTCCGCGACGAAAATGCCTTAAAGGTTCCCTCGCGCATATTGGCCCTGAGGAAACCACTGCTTTCGGTGCCGATCCAGATATTGCCTTTCTTGTCTTCCAGAAATGATGTGATTACTGTAGACTTCAGATCCCGGAAAAAATCCAGGTTTTGAAGATAGTTTCCGAAGACGTTTTTATTCACGTTAGTGTAGAACAAGCCGGAACCTGTGGTCGCAAACCAGGTGTTCCCGAAGGTATCCTCGGTTATGGAGGTTACTGAGACAAATGAATGGGGGCTTGCGTTCAGGACCGACTCAGAGAGCTTTCTTAGATTGCCGGTCGATTCCTCTATATAATAGAGTGGCTCGCGGCCCACACCGATCAGGATCCTGCCGTTTTTGTCCTGGTAGATGCAATTGACGGTATTTTCAATTGCACCCGGGTTTTCGGAAAGATGCTGATAGGTCCGGAGTACGTTGCCCTCCGTGTCGAGCACTTTCACGCCCTGGTCCATTGTACCGACCCAGATATGGTTTTGATTGTCGGCGAAGATGCTTTTGATGTTATTGCTGCTCAGTGCATTACGCCCGGTAACCTCATTGAATCGCCGAAACGACTGGGTAGATTGTGAAAACTTTTTGATACCGCCGTTAAACGTCCCGGCCCAGATGTTGTCTTCCAGATCAATTGTAAGGCAAAAGATGGTGTCAAAGTTTTCATCGCGGAACCATTCAGAGCCTTTACCATGTTCGTACTTGCATAAACCACTGGAAGTTCCTAACCAAAGTTTTCCTTTGGAGTCCTCCCGGATCGCGTTTACCGGTATCTTTTCGCCGATCTGGCCAATTTGACATTTAACAAAAGTGTCGGTGAGCCGGTCATAAAGATTAAGCCCGTCGATGGTGCCAACCCACAGACGTCGTTGCGAATCTTCAAACACCGCGTATACGATGTTGTGATCGAGGCTGGAGCTGTCTTTTTCGTTATGTCTGTATTTTTTGAACGCATATCCGTCCCAGCGAAAAATCCCCTCGTAAGAGCCAATCCACAAAAACCCAAAGGAATCCTGAAAAACGTGTGTCAGATCGTTGGACGGGAGTCCATGTTCAGAAGACACATTATAAATATTATAGTTGCGGTGCTGGCCGAAAGACGTAAGTGCGGCCAAAAGGAGTATCCCAGTAATCAATCTTCTCATTGCCCTCTGCGTGGTAATAACCCATCAAAATTAGCACGTTTCCCCACGCTTACGAAACCGCAACGGTATTCAATTTTCTGCAAACGAGTGAAAGTTCTAGTAATCCGGACTATAGTTCAAGCTCCGGACGGCCGGAAAGGCCATTTTTGGCCTGCTAAATAAAGCCTAAAAAGCTATGATGAGATTTCGACTATTATGTTTCCTCACCGCGGTATCTATATCCATACCGTGGTTTGGATTTGCGCAATCCCGGAGTGTTTCGGGAACTGTCATCGACGAAACGAGCATGCCGCTTCCCGGCGTGTCGGTTCTGATTAAGGGGACCACAAGGGGAACCGCCACCAATGCCGATGGGCAATTTAATCTGGTGTGCGAACCTGAGGATGTGCTGGTTTTCTCCTTCGTTGGATATCAGCCGAAAGAAGTAACGATCGGTAACGAGTCTTTTTTACAAATTACACTTGAAGAAGACATCAGCACCCTAATGGAAGTAGTCGTTATCGGCTACGGTGAAGTACGGAAAAGTGATCTGACAGGAGCGATGTCTACGGTGAAAGGTGACAACCTCAATCGCACGCCGACGGCATCTGTCGACCAGCTTCTTCAGGGAAAAGCTGCTGGTCTTCAGGTTATTACAACCTCAGGTGAGCCCGGTGCCGGAGCCACGATACGTATACGCGGTCTCAGCTCGTTCAACGGATCCAACAGTCCCCTTATGGTGGTAGATGGTTTCCCCTGGGGCGATGCTGGTAACCTCAAGCAAATCAATCCCGAAGACATTGAGTCCATTGAAGTTCTGAAAGATGCCTCTGCATCCGCGATCTACGGATCGCGTGGTGCAAACGGTGTAATCCTGATCACCACCAAAAAAGGACGCAGTGGTCAGGCACGCATCAATCTGAGCACACTTACTACCGTGTCTACACTTCCGAACAAACTTGACATATGGACAGATCCTGTTGACGTAGCCGTGATAGACAACGAATCACGTATAAACGCAGGACTCGCACCATTGTATGTAGGAGCGGATTATCTCGGCACTTATTATCCTTCAGTCGCGGAGCTTCGCGGCGAAGACCCTTCGAAGCCAAAATGGCCTCACCGCACTTACTGGCCTGACCTGGTGTACAGAAATCCTGTTTCACAAAGCTATACCCTGTCTGCCGATGGAGGGAATGATAAAACCAAATACTCTATCTCCGGAAACTACTACAAGGAAGAAGGTCTTGCGATTAAAAACCAATACGACAGGTACAACGCACGTGTTAATGTAGATCAACAGATCCACAAGAAAATTAGCCTGGGGACAAACTTCGTTGTGACCCATACTAACCGCCAGGGTGGGGGTACTTCTGCGGATCGTTCACCGTTATTTCCGGTATACGATGAGGCAGGTGAATACTTTAAAATCAATCCGCTTGACTTTGGTCACCCGCTGGCATATGCCAATGAAGTGTTGAATGAAAGCAAAACGATTGACGTTCTGGGTACACTTTCTCTTACGTATAACATAACGAACTGGCTGTCATTCAAAACACAGGTTAGTAATAAATACGGCAATTCAATCAACGACTGGTATGAGCCGCGTGATGTGACGTATAACGGTTATCAGTTCGTAGGCTTCGGCGCTATTGACAACTGGTCAGGAAATGAGTTCCTTAACGAGAACTACTTCACGATCAAGAAGGATTTTAACGACATACACTTCCTGACGTTCATGGCGGGGTTCACGACACAAACTTCGTCTTCACGAGGTTCCCGCCTGGAAGGACATGGTTTCGTGAATGATAATCTGAAGAATGAAAACATGAACGCTGCACAGGATCAGATCACTTCAAACTGGCTGAGCAAATCAGTATTGAATTCATGGATTGGCCGTGCATCTTATTCACTTCATGACAAATACCTGTTAACACTTACAGGAAGAGCCGATGGTTCTTCGAAGTTTGGTGCTAACAACAAATGGGCGTTCTTCCCTTCAGCCGCTTTCGCATGGAAACTGCACGAAGAAAGCTTCCTGCAGTCAGTAAAACCTGTTACTGAAGCAAAACTCCGCATGAGCTATGGTATCTCCGGAAACCAGGGACTGAGCCCGTATCAGACACTGGATCGTCTTGGCAACGGAAAATACTACACCGGTGGTGACTTCCAGATCGGTTATGGTCCTGGTATCTATGACTGGGATGGTTACAACAAAATCTGGGGCGGTGTGCCCAATACAAGTCTGAAATGGGAAACCACTTCTCAGTTCGACATAGGACTTGACCTCGGGTTCCTCGAGCAACGTGTAACGGTTGCGTTGGATTACTACATCAAGAATACGTCTGACCTCCTTCGTCAATCATATATCTCACCTTCGTCAGGATATGACCGGTTGTGGATTAACGACGGTGAAGTTGAAAACCGTGGAGTTGAACTTAGTATAAACGGTGAAGTGATTTCAAAAGATGAATTCGTATGGACTGTCGGAGGAAACATCACTGCAAACCGTAACAAGGTTGTGAACACTGGTTTCGACGACTACGTATGGAATGGAAGCTCAATCGAGATGCTTCGTTCTCCGATCAATGCGCTGGTTGTAGGACACCCCTATAATGCCTACTACGGTTACAAAACTGCTGGAATCATCCAGACACTGGAAGAAGGCCTTGAAGCAGGTTTGACCGGCGACATGGCACAGCCTGGTGAGATCAAGTATCTTGATATCTCCGGCCCTGACGGCGTACCTGATGGAATTATCGATGCCAATGACAGAACCGTCATAGGGAATCCGAATCCTGATTTCATTTACAGCATCAACACGTCGTTAAAGTACAAGCGTTTTGATTTGTCTGCGCAGCTGTATGGTGTGCACGGTAACGATGTATTCGACTTCCGCAAGTTCTCGCCTAGTAAGCAATTGCAGCGGTGGACTCCGGACAACCTGACGAACGAGTATCCCAAAGTGCATGCAGCGCGTGGTTACTATGGTTCCGATTGGTTCATCGTCGATGGTTCATTCCTTCGCGTGCAAAACGTTACGCTGGGATATAATTTCCCTGAGCGTCTGATTCCGGGAGTCAATAGCCTTCGTGTATACTTCTCCGGAAACAACCTTTACACGTTCACGAAGTTCAATCCTGGCTTTGACCCCGAAGTGCCTGAAAATGGTCAGCACTGGGGATCGTATCCACGCCCACGAGCATTTTCACTGGGTATAAACCTGGGATTCTAACTAATAATATCAGTTGATTATGAATATCAAGAAATATATCATCATGGTTCTCACCTGCTGCTTTGCAGCGGGATGCTCGCTCGAGGAGGAACCATACGGATTTCCTTCAACGGGGAATTTTTATCAGAGTGCGGAAGATGCGAACTCTGCCCTAATGTATGCTTACGCCATTCTTCCAGAGATAGAGTACTATTCCCGGACGTTTATCACGGTTACGGAACTGCCTGCAGAAACGCTTACCCTCAAGCCTGATGCTGGTGCATCAAACTTCGAGTTGGACGAACTTCGCGTTCGCGCCGATAACGAAGAGGTGACAACCACCTGGCGTTATGCTTACATCGGAATCAACCGCTCAAATGCTGTCATCGCTAACGTTCCGTCTATTGAAAATATGGATGCGGACGAAAGAAATCAGATCGTAGGTGAAGCTTACTTTCTGCGCGCGTTGCACTACTTCAACCTGGTAAGATTGTTCGGAGCAGTGCCTCTTCGCACTGAACCCGTGACATCCACAGAACAGGTAGACGCTCCACTTTCGACAATGGAGAAAGTTTACGAACTGATCATTGACGATCTCAACAGTGCAATTGAATTGACCGACTTCCAGAAGAGAGAAGGTCGTGCAAACAAAGTAGCGGCGTGGGGACTGATTTCAAAAGTGTATCTCCATATGGCATCGTCCAAAAGCACTGGTTCGCCAGGGTATGAATTCGTCTCGGACGCAAACGCTCTGTACGCACAGGCAAAGGCGTTCGCAGGCCGCGTTTTGAATGAACAGACGGTCTATGGCTTCGACAACGACCTTATTGCAATCTGGGACGTGGAAAAGGAAAATGGACCTGAACATATTTTCAGTGTGTCAACAGACCGTACCGGACAGTTTGAAGGCAACTATTCAAAGCTGCCTTTGATGTTCATCCCTTATATCGACGGAGCTGTATTTCAACTTGAGGACGGCGTATCAGTTGCGTCCGGGTGGAACCACTTCCTGACGGAACCTGCACATTACAACAGCTACGATCCTGATGACAAACGCAAAACTGAGCTGATCGTTTCTACTGTATGGGTGAATGGCAATCCGAGAACATTGGGTGTCGGTGACTTCAGCAGGCCATTCACAAGGAAGTATATCGACCCGAAACGCGTGGGAGACCAGACTAGTGTCAATACACCGGTACTTCGTTACTCAGACGTCTTGCTGGTGTTTGCCGAAGCAAGTGGTCCTGATGCAGAAGGATACGCAGCCATAAATCAGGTTAGAAGCCGCGCAGGCCTTGATGACCTTGCTGAAGGACTTTCTGTTGAAGACTTTAGGAAAGCTGTCGTTCAGGAAAGATCATGGGAGCTGGCTTTCGAAGGTAACCGTCTCTTTGACCTTCGCCGCACGCACGCGATGGAGGAGGTTCTTGAAAACCAATACGGCAAGACTATCGAAACCGCGGCTTACTTCTTTGAGATCCCACAACGTGAACGTGATACCAATCCTCTAATTGACTAGAAGTTTTATGAAAAGCATATTCAAAATATTAAGTCTCAGCATGGCATTGCTGACGCTTCTTACGGCATGCGAACGCGATCCGTTCGACGACGTGGTCAGCCACGAGCGCGCTATCGAAGCGATAACCCTCCAAGGTGATCTGGTGCAGGTTGGACCTGCCGAGATTGACCGCGTGAATTCCATTGCTTATGTCAACGTGCTGATGGAAGAAGGTACGGATCTGTCGCAGGTAAAGATGCGCATCATGCCTTCTTATAAAGCGAAGACGGATCTTGCAGAAGGAACTTCACTTGACTTCGGCGCTAACGATAATAAACAGAAAGTAACTGTGATTGCAGAGTCCGGTGAGCGCCGCGAATGGACGATTGAACTTGTTCCTTTTGTTGAGCCTGTGCTCGGAACGTTCGCCATAAAGGCCTTTGTACTTTACGGAGGAACAGGCCCTGAATATGGCGGTGGCGGAGTTATCGATTTTACTGACAAACCCTGGGTGTGGCCGAATGAAGGCGGCCCGTCAGCTGAATACGATAACACACTAACCTTTACGTTTACCGGTGTAACTGAGGATGGCAAAACCTACGGTACTGTAGTCAATGACGCAGGTGCCGATGGAAAATATGCCAACTTCCTTTTTGCAAGTCCGGAAACAGACGTAAATCACCTGTATCGCACGATCCCTGCGGGAACGGGCATCTGGGAACACGACTACAGCAACAATACAATCATCTTCAAATTTGAAGATGGACGCACAGCCACAGCAAGGCTGAAGGGTGCGTCTACAATTGATCTTGGTAATGGATATCAGAAAACCATCACCGACGAAGCGTTTGAATTTACCGTCAGTGGCACTGACGACTGGGACAACATTTACAGTGACTACGACAAGTTCGTGAAACGTCCACGGTTCTTCTGGATTGACGTCCAGAGACAATAAGCAAAAATCTCATTTGGGTTAGGTTAGGGTAAGAAGTATCGCAGCGGATTTCGCTGCGATACCTTCTTCAAAACAGGTACAGCATGAAAAAGCAAATAGATTATCCGTTGTGGATCATCCTGGTGGTGTTGTGCCTGATTACAGGTACGGTGCAAGCACAGTTGATTATCACAAATACTGAAGGTCCAGGTTCGGCCACCCAGTATGAAAAGGCTGAGTTCACAATCGAGACTCTCGGTGCCTTTACCAATCCATATCGTTCAAACGACATTCGTGTTGATATGGTGCTTTTGTCACCATCAGGCGCGAACCTAGTTCTTCCCTGCTACTACGAGTCGGGTACATCTCCAACGGCGGTATGGAAAGCTCGTTTTTCGCCGCGTGAGAATGGCGAGTTCTCTTATTACTTTGAGTTTCGCATCGGTGGTGTTCTTATGTTTACAACGGAGCCTGCTATGCTCACCGTTGCCGAAGGGACTCGGGATGGTTTTCTTATAACGAACAATAACTGGTCGTTTCGCTTCGACTCCGGCAAGCCTTTCCGTGGAATCGGAGAAAATGTAGGATGGGAAAGCCGCGTGTGGGAAAATGACCTGCATGACTATGACTACCTGCTAAGCCAACTTTCTGAACACGGAGGAAATTTCTTCCGTACCTGGATGTCAGCATGGAATATTCCCCTCGAATGGAGCACAGTTGTCGATACCAGGCGATACACGAACTCAGACGAATACTATCATCCCGAGGGCATCGCCCGGATGGATGAACTGGTAGAATTGTGTGAGAACCTCGACCTGTATATGATGCTTACCCTTGATTGGCATGGTGGGCTTCAAACAGGAGATCGATGGAGCATAAATCCATACAACGCAGCCAACGGCGGGCCTGCTGCTACGCCAACCGAGTTCTTTACTTCTGCTGAAGCAAGGGAACAATACAAGGATCGGCTGCGATACATTGTGGCGCGCTGGGGCTACAGCACCAGTATCGGTGCCTGGGAGTTCTTCAACGAGATCGACAACGCGGCCTACAACGGAACGGAAAACAGTCTCGCGATTCCCACAGACGCCATCGTGTCGTGGCACGATGAGATGAGTACGTATCTCAAATCAATCGATCCGTATGATCACATTGTTACAACCAGTGTTTCTCATCGCGAGCTTGGTGGGCTCTTTGCTGTTCCAAACATTGACGTCGTACAAAGGCACATCTACAAAAACACCTCAGGCTTGCCTGCTGCTATTAAAGAGGGCGTGAACACTCACCGCAAACCGTTTGTGATCGGTGAGTTTGGTTACGACTGGGATTGGAACAACATTGGTCCGGCGATTGGCGATGAACTAGATTATGATTTCAAACGCGGATTGTGGTACGGCTTGTTTGCTCCAACGCCCATCCTTCCGATGTCGTGGTGGTGGGAGTTCTTTCATGAAAGAGGAACCACCGGCTACTTCCAACGCGTACGCGACGTTTCCGACAAGATGCTTGAAGCCGGTGATGGCGAGTTTGAGTCAGTCACTGTAGCCGTAATCGGATCAGGCTTTGAGGCATTTGGGGCGCGCTCAGGCGAATCGTATTATGTTTATCTACTGAACAATACGGCCAGTCCGGTCAACGGTAAACGTATACGCATTCCTGTTGCTGGCGATGGTGTTTTTGCCATACGCAAGTTTAATCCGGAAACAGGTCAGTGGTCTGATTTTGAAGTAAGAGCAACAGCTGCGGGGCGCGTTACTACTTCTGGAATCTCGCTCGAATCCCGCGAGTCCGTTATCCTCGAGATGACACCTCACACGGGACCGGTAACCTCGGTGCACACTGAGTTCAATAAAATATCCCTCTATCCCAATCCTGCGCGCGGGAAGTTCATCGTCAGCCTTACGGAGCCGGCTTCGCGGATGACCATTTACAATGCGCACGCAACCATAATTTCGTCCACGTCGGGAACGCTCACAGGTAGTGTTTCATCACCCGAACTTAAGCCGGGTGCCTATCTGGTAGTGATCGAATATGCCGACGGGCGGAGAGAATATTTAAAGTCTATAGTTATTCAATGATCGCGAAGAGTATGAAAAAGATATATCTTAATTTTCTGTCGATAGCGCTGGTTGTCCTCTGCGGTTGTTCCGGCAATGTGATACAGCATAAACTGGAAACGGCAGCAGTCCGACAGTATGAGAAAGCGGAGTTCTCTATTGATATCCCCCAGAAGTTTGAAAATCCCTATGATCAGAATGAGGTAAAATTGGATATGGTGATATCGGCTCCGTCGGGAAAGAAACTGGTTTTGCCGTGTTACTATGATCCGATTGCTCCCGGAGGTGGATGGAAGGCGCGCTTTGCTCCTCAGGAAGCAGGTGCTTATCAATATGAATTTGTTCTCACTACCGGCGGGAAGCAGACGTTTGCAAGCGAGAAGGGGCAGTTTCAGTCAACGCCTTCGTCGGAAGACGGATTTTTGCATCCGAATGATTTGTGGACATTCAAATTCGATTCAGGAAAACCTTTCCGTGGAATTGGTGAAAATGTGGGCTGGGAATCCCGCTCTTTCGAAGACAAAAAATGGACGTACGATTACCTTTTGCCGACGCTTTCTGAAAACGGCGCAAATTTCTTCCGTACCTGGATGTGCGTATGGAATCTTCCTTTGGCTTTCCCTGTCGTAAACGACACTGATAGGTATACCAATTCTGACGGCTATTTCCACGACGGCGGTATGCGCCGCATGGATGAACTTGTCAACCTTAGCGATTCGCTTGGCTTGTACATGATGCTGTCGTTTGACGCGCACGGGTCTCTCATGGAGGATGGTTACTGGAAGTTTAACTCGCACAATGTAAAGAATGGTGGTACTGCCAATACGCCAGAAGAGTTCTTTACGAACGATGCCTCTAAACAAAAGTACAAGAACCGTCTGCGCTACATCGTGGCGCGCTGGGGATATAGTACGTCGATTGCAGCGTGGGAGTTTTTCAATGAGATTGACAACGCGGTGTTTACAGCCACACCCCACGACAGCATTCTGATCAGTCATGATATCATCAAGAACTGGCACGATGAGATGAGTACTTATCTGAAAGAAGTCGATCCGTATGATCACCTCATTACAACGAGCGTTTCACACCGCGAGATCGAAGGGATGAATGATCTTCCGAATCTTGATTTCAATCAGAAGCACATCTACAACAAAACACATGAGATCGCGCCTACGATCGATGAGTTCGTTTCGCTGCACAAAAAACCTTATGTGATTGGTGAATTTGGTTACGACTGGAACTGGGACAACGTTACGCATGACCGCGGTCCTGGCTTTGATTATGATTACAAACGCGGCTTGTGGTACGGCATGTTCAGTCCGACGCCTATCCTTCCGATGACGTGGTGGTGGGAATTCTTTGATGAGCGCGGCATGACGAAATATTTTAAGCATGTGCGTGAGATCAGTGACCGGATGCTCGCAGCAGGAAAGGGCTCGTTTGAAAAAATCTCTGTCTCTGCGCCGGGTCTTGAATCATATGGTGCGAAATGCGGTGAAGCATATTTCATCTATCTGCTAAATGGTTCTGCAAAGACAGTCTCCGGGAATGCTATTATATCCGATTTAAATCAAGGCTCCGTTGAAATTCAGTATTACACACCTTCAACAGGAGCGTATTCAGAGAAGCAGACCAGTGAGTCGTTCAATGGACGTCTTGAGAAAATCGAATTAAAGCCACAGGATGAAGTCATCGTGATCGTGTCTCCTGTGCAAGAAGGGCAGGCAAAGGGTACCACTGCGCCGTAGTGACGCTTTGGTGAACTGCTCTGACAACAAAAAAAATAGCCCATCCATGGCCATGCTGACCTTTTTGGCGGCATGGCCGTTTTTGTTTAAAATGTTGACTGTTGCCGGTTTGTTCCCCTCAGAAATCAGGAATTATACAGACTCATGGTTCTTGCTGCGCCAATCGTGCAGAAGGATAAGACCATTTCATTTGCCTTTGTCATGATAGGAGGGAGGGCGTCGAGCTCCTGGCGGGAGAAGTTGCTCAATACATAGTCGGCCTGCTGGCCCTTGCCGAAGTCGCTGCCTATGCCGAAGCGAAGGCGGGAGTAGTCCTGACCACCAAGTGTCTCTTCAATGCTTTTCAGTCCGTTGTGGCCTGCGCTGCTGCCTTTCGTGCGCATACGCAAAGTGCCAAATGGAAGGGCAATATCGTCGACGATGATCAGCGCATTCTCCTTCGGGATTTTCAGTTCCTGCAACCAGTAGGCTACAGCCTTTCCACTCAGGTTCATGTAGGTGGTGGGCTTGATGAGATGAAGCGTCTTGCCTTTGTATTTCATCTCGGCGTGCTCAGCGTGACGCTCAGTTTTGAACTCAGCCTTGTGTTCGTCGGCGAGCTGATCGAGTGTGAGGAAGCCGATGTTATGGCGTGTGAGTTCGTACTTTGGACCGGGATTGCCGAGCCCCGCGATGAGAAACTTCATTTCGTATGTGCTGTTGTCAAAAATGCTTTTGCGGGGTAAAGGTACGGAGAATAACACATCTGCGAAACCATGGCGAGGCGAAGGAACGAAGAACGAACAGCGCACAGAAAGCGGGATATGAAGCCGCGTGAGTGATTGAAGTGGAAAGCCCGAACCCCGGGGGATGTGTGTGGATGATGCGGGTTCCGGGGGAGGACTTGGAACGGAAAGCACGGCCCGCGATGCAGAACTTATCTTAACGGCTTTGCCGTTGTGTAACTCGCTCCGGCGGGGACACGCCCAATAAGGTCACGGAGATGAAGGATAAAAAAAGAGGTCATCTTCATTGGAGAAGATGACCTCATAAAATGATCTATTGAAGAATTACTTCTTCGCGTCAGCCTTTGCAGGAGCTGCTTTAGCATCGCCACCAGCTGCAGCTGCGGCAGCAGCTTCCTCAGCAGCCATTTTCGCTGCGCGGGGAACTTCTACTACGGCGATTGAAGCCTGATCAGGATCGAGGAAGGTAAGCCCTTCGATGGTCACATCTCCAACTTTCACTGCGTGGTGGAAGTCAAGCTGACTTACGTCGATATCGATGTGGTCAGGCATGTCTTTCGGGAAAGCGTGAACTTTCAGCGCAGATCTCTTCTTGACGAGCGTTCCACCTTTTGCCACGCCGGGAGCTTGTCCAACAAAACGAATGGGGATGTTCATCTTGATCTTGCGGTCTTCTGCGATGCGCAGGAAGTCAGCGTGGAGGATGATCTCACTTACCGGGTGGAACTGAACTTCCTGAAGGATAGCCTGGTATTCTTCTCCTTCTACATTGATATGTACGAAGTGAGCCTCGTTAGTGTAAACGAGTTCGCGGAAAAGGATCATCGGAGAATAGAAATGAATTTGTTCATTTCCTCCGTAAAGTACACAGGGAACAAGACCATCTTCGCGCAAACGTTGTGAAGCTGCCTTGCCGAGATTTGCTCTTTTATACCCTATAATCTCAACAGTTTTCATGGTATTAATTGTTTATGATTTGTAATTAGTTTCTAAAGTTTGATGAACAGCGAGCTGATCGATTCGTTGTCGTGAATTTTCCGGATCGCCTTTGCGAACAGAGTTGACACGGTTAGCACCTTAATCTTGCTGCTTTGTTGTTTCAGCGGGATCGTATCGGTGACGACCAATTCTTCAAGGGCTGAGTTTTCGATATTTTCGTATGCGTTGCCGCTGAGCACCGCGTGAGTACATACGGCGCGGACGGATTTCGCACCTTTCTCTTTGAGCAGCGCTGCTGCCTTGCAGATCGTTCCGGCTGTATCAACGAGGTCATCGACGAGGATGACGTCCATGCCATCGACTTCACCAATGAGGCGCATCGACTGAACCTTGTTGGCTTCCTTGCGATACTTGTCGCAGACTGCGAGGTCGGCGTGGAAGAACTTGGCGAAACTTCTGGCGCGTTTGATGCCACCCACGTCAGGGGACGCGAACATGATCTTATCCAGCCCCAATGACTTGAGGTAGGGGACGAAAATGTACGAGCCGTCCATGTGATCTACGGGGATGTCGAAGAATCCCTGAATCTGGTCCGCGTGGAGGTCGCAGGTCATGATGCGGCTTGCACCCGCGGCAGAGATCAGGTTAGCGTGAAGTTTGGCGGCGATAGCTACGCGGGGCCTGTCTTTCCGATCCTGCCGTGCATATCCGAAATAAGGAATTACAACATTTACGCTGGAGGCGCTGGCGCGTCGGGCGGCATCGCACATCAGCAGTAATTCCATCAGGTTGTCGGAAGGCGGGAAAGTAGACTGGATGATGAATACTTCATGGCCGCGGACAGATTCACGAATGAACGGGGACATTTCGCCATCGCTGAACTGCTGATAATCAACTTCACCCAGCGGTTCGCCATATGCATTGGCAATTTTTTCTGCCAGGTAAGAAGTTGCTCTTCCGCTGAAAATTTTTACGGCCATGCTTACAAGGTTAGTGTTAAGGGAGGAACAGGAGCGAAGGTACTGAAAAACCCATTCAACCGATAACTAAAAATCCCCCCGACCTCTCGGGGGGATTTCCGTTGTCCGACCAGGGCTCGAACCTGGACTTTCCTGAATCAAAATCAGGCGTGTTGCCAGTTACACCATCGGACAATCACGCCAAAATAACGGCAATCCAGCGTGGGACCCTTTATTTTGGGATTGCAAAGGTAGAATAAGTTTCGAAGATTTCTAAAACCGGGCGAAAAATTTACAGATCATTTTCCTGCGAAATTGTGGTGCCTTCGATGAATCCTTCCGCCCAGAAGCGGTATTTGTCGAGGATCGAAATAACCGCATTCCGCAAATGGCGGCTATTGTTGAAGTCTATTGACCCGTACTGGGTGGTGGCATATCCCTGCCAGATAGACCGGTTCTGGCGGCGATCGTAAAACTGAATCAGCAGCGTGCCCGTCCGCAGGTAAAACTTCTGCTGGTCATATTCCAGATCCTCTTTCTGGGATCGGATCCATTCCTCAATAGCAGGTTGGTTATAGCCGTTGAATTTCAGACTGTCGTTGAACATTTTGAACCCTATGATCAGATGTGGCTTGTTGGCCACCTGACGATAGCCCAGGAATTTCATCCGCGCGATAATCGATTTTTCGATGACGTCATTCGTCATAGATGAATCCGCAGGACCAGCAGGGCGCATTATATCAAAGGTGCGATACTTCTTGAAGTTGCCCTTATAACTGTAATCGTATTCAACGGGGAGTTCCTTGTATCCCAGGCACGACGCAAACAAGACACCGAGCATCAAAAGCGGTAGCACTCTTTTCATAGGTCCGAAGGT
Organism: Bacteroidota bacterium; assembly: GCA_023417065.1. GTDB lineage: Bacteria > Bacteroidota > Bacteroidia > Cytophagales > Cyclobacteriaceae > Ohtaekwangia. Next base: position 35,224 of record JAEZGH010000155.1, on the reverse strand, counting down.
TATGGAAGCGGAATATAAATAAAACTTCCGAGTAGAAACAGTCCTTCAGTCCCTTTTGTTTCTAGCGCTGGCCTTTGATCCAATCACGCGCATTGACGAACGCCTCGATCCACGGAGAGATCTCATCGCCTTTCCGGCTTTCCGGATAATAAGGCCAGTTCCAGGGGAACAGCGAACGTTCAATGTGTGGCATTATCGCGAGGTGACGCCCATCCTTCGAATAAAGCGCCGCGACCGAGAAGCTCGACCCCGAAGGCGTGCCCGGATATTCATCGTAGCTGTATTTCGCTGCAACCCGATAGAACGATCCGTCTTCAGGAAGTTCAAAACGGCCCTCGCCATGAGCTATCCATACACCAAGTCTTGAGCCTGCCAGACTCTTGAACATCACAGAGTCGTTTTCAGGGATGCTGACGTTCAGGAACGACGACTCAAATCGTCCCGACGCATTGTGATGCATTTTCGGGTGGTCTTTCCAGTCCGGATACAGCAGGCCCAGCTCCATGACGAGCTGACACCCGTTACACACACCCAGGCTGAGGGTGTCATTCCGCTGATAGAAGCGCTCCAGTGCCCGCTTGGCCTTCGGATTGTACAGGAATGCACCGGCCCATCCCTTGGCGGAACCGAGTACATCTGAGTTGGAAAATCCTCCGACGAAGACGATCAGGTTGACGTCGGAAAGATCTTCACGACCTGAAACCAGATCTGTCATATGCACATCCTTAACATCAAAGCCAGCAAGGTATAGTGAGTAGGCCATCTCGCGATCGCCGTTGACACCTTTCTCGCGAATGATGGCAGCGCGGATGCCGGACTTATCATTTCGTTTTGGTGTAAGCCCTAGATCGCTGAAACGTCCTGTGAAATGCTCCGGAAACTTATAGTGAAGCAATTGGTTGTCGTAATTGCGATAACGCTTTTCAGCGAGTTCCGGACTGCGCTGCTTTTTGTCGAGCAAATACGAGGTGCGGAACCAGTCGTTGCGCAGTTCATCGATGTTGAGTGCGAGCACGCCGTCCTTATGACGGATACTTAACTTGCGCTCTCCGGAAAGGAATCCGATAATGCTGTATCGTATGCCGTGTTTGGTCAACGTTTCGACTACACGAGATTCGTCTTTCACCTGTACAACGACGCCGGGGTTTTCTGCAAAGAGCGCCCTTACCAGATCCTGATCGAGGTTCTGCAAATTCAACGTCATGCCTGTATGTGGAATAGCGAAACACATCTCGAGCAGTGCCGTGATGAGACCGCCTTCGGAAATGTCGTGACCTGCATATATGCTCTCGTCTCCGACGAGTTGCTGAACTGCTTCGAAGGCTTTGCCAAAGTATTCTGCATCGCGAATTGTGGGAGCCTCATTGCCGAGTTGATTCACAATCTGTGCAAAAGCGCTTCCGCCAAGCTTACGCGAATCGTTGCTAAAGTCGATGTAAATGATCTTCGATCCTTCGACAGGAGCAACTACCGGTGTTACAGTGCGACGGATATCTTCAACTTCACCAACTGCAGAAATGATCACTGTGCCTGGAGCGTAGACCGTTTTTCCATCGGGATATTTTTGCGTCATGGAAAGAGAATCCTTTCCTGTCGGGATATTGATTCCAAGCTCTATGGCGAATTCGCTTACCGCTTCTACCGCTTTGTACAATCGCGCATCTTCACCTTTATTCTTCGCGGGCCACATCCAGTTGGCACTCAGTGATACACCGCGAAGCCCGTGTGAGAGGGGAGCCCATACGATGTTGGTCAGCGATTCAGCAATCGCCAGTTTGCTGCCCGCGGCAGGATCGATAAGGGCAGCGCCAGGTGCATGTCCGATGGCTGTAGCAACACCTTTATGCGACGTGAAATCCAACGCCATGACGCCCACGTTATTCAGGGGAAGCTGGATAGGTCCGCATGTTTGTTGCGTAGCCACCTTACCTGTAACAGAGCGATCTACCTTATTCGTGAGCCAGTCTTTACAAGCTACCGATTCCAGCTGCAGTACCTGTGCGATATACTCGCGAATTTCTGAGGCATCGTATTGCAGGGGTTGAAGCGTTTCGTTTACCGTTTCGTCGACGAGGATTGTCTTCGGCGATGAACCAAAGAGGTGGCGGAGTGAAAAATGCACAGGCTTCTTTTCCTGTCCGGCTTTTTCAAAGGTAAACTGCTGATCTCCGGTGGCTTCGCCGATAACATAAAAAGGAGCGCGCTCCCGTTCTGAAACTTTGCGAAGGATATCGATGTCTTTTTCCCTCACAGCAAGCCCCATACGCTCCTGTGATTCGTTACTGATAATTTCCTTATCCGACAATGTAGGATCACCTACGGGAAGCTTGTCGATGTGAATAACGCCACCGGTATCTTCAAGCAGTTCACTCAGACAGTTGAGGTGCCCGCCCGCACCGTGATCGTGAATAGATACGATAGGGTTGTTATCCATTTCCGCCATAGCGCGGATCGCGTTCATAACGCGTTTTTGCATCTCGGGATTTGATCGCTGAATTGCGTTCAACTCGATGGCGTTTCCGTATTCACCTGTAGCCACAGATGACACGGCGCCGCCGCCCATTCCAATGCGATAATTGTCGCCTCCGAGCAAAACGATCTTGTCGCCTTTTTCGAGTTTTTCTTTTTTGCTGTCTTTTGCTTTCCCAAAGCCTACGCCCCCGGCAAGCATGATGACTTTGTCGAATGCGAATCGCTTACCTTCTTCGAAGTGTTCGAAGGTCAGGACACTGCCGTTGATGAGTGGCTGACCGAACTTGTTACCAAAGTCGGAGGCTCCATCGGAAGCCTTGATAAGTATTTCTTCGGGGCTCTGATACAACCATTTGCGCTCTTCGAATTTTTTCTCCCAGGGGCGACCACCCTCCAGTCGTGGATACGATGTGATGTATACGGCTGTTCCGGCAAGAGGAAGCGCACCTTTTCCACCAGCAAGACGGTCGCGGATTTCCCCACCTGAACCAGTAGCTGCTCCGTTGAACGGCTCTACGGTAGTAGGGAAGTTGTGTGTCTCAGCCTTGAGTGATATTACCGATTCAATCTTTTCTACGCGGAAATAATCAGGCACATCCTGGCGTGCCGGCGCGAACTGCTCGATCAGCGGTCCCTGTATAAAGGCGACATTGTCTTTGTATGCAGACACCAGATAATTCGGGTTTTCCTTCGATGTCTTTTTGATCAGCTGAAACAGTGTTGAAGGTTGTTCCGTGCCATCGATGATAAAGGTTCCGTTGAATATCTTGTGCCGGCAGTGTTCGGAGTTCACCTGAGAAAAACCGAACACTTCGCTGTCGGTTAATTTCCGTCCCAGCTCGCGGCTTACGTTCTCAAGATAAGCAACTTCTTCAGGGCTAAGCGCGAGGCCCTCTTTCTTGCTGTAGCTATCAATATCGTCAACTTCAACAATGGGCTCCGGTGTGTGGTAAATGGTGAACACATCCTGATCGAGCCGGTTATACAAATGCTGAAGCATCCTGTCGTGAGTCGCGTCAGGGCCGGCTACCGGAAAGAATTCCTCAATGCGTTGTATTCCCTGTACTCCCATCGTTTGGGTGATTTCCACCGCATTCGTACTCCAGGGTGTAATCATTTCCTTGCGCGGACCAACAAAAAAGCTGTCGATTTCCGTTGCCGGCAACAATTCCGCGCCGCCGAAAAGCCAGCTAAGTTTCTGAATGTCATTGTCTGGCAAAGACTGTACTACGCCAACAGCGAAGACGATGTCGGCCTTGGAACGGAAGAATAGAATCATGAGGAACTAGCGAGTTAAAAGATGCCGCAAAAGTACACTTTTTAGTGTTATTCATGCCGATTTTTTATGTATTCCCCGGCGCTAAAAGAAAAAGGAGTATTTTCGTGTTGTGATAACCCCGTTTATGAAGAAGGCTATTTGGTTTCTGCTACTAGCTTTTCCCTCGCTAACAGTTTTTGCCCAGTCGGATAATGTCGACGAAGATCAATACGATGAAAATTTTGAATTTCGCGAATCTCTTGACATCGATGTTAGCATCGGTATAGGGTTGGGCTTTGACTACGGCGGGATCGGTGGTAAACTAATGTTTGCGCCGGTTAAATACGTGTCGCTCTTCGGCGCAATTGGCTACAACCTGAATGGCGCCGGTTACAACGGGGGACTGGTGGTTCGTATTCTGCCCGATAATAAAGTATGTCCCTATGTTACAGGCATGTATGGCTATAACGCTGTAATTGTTATCGATGGACTCAGCGAAAAGAACAGGACGTACTACGGGCCAACATTTGGCGGGGGAATTGAATTGCGTATGAAGAACCGGAATTTCTGGAATTTCGGGTTGTCGTTCCCGCTTCGGTCTGCCGAATTCAGGGACGATATGGACGATCTGAAGAAGAATCCGAATATTATCAATTTATCCGATCCGGCACCGGTTCAGATTAGTATTGGATATCACTTCCAGATATAAAGATTTTGTCACAGTCTTTCGAAACGTTCCGGATCATGGGTACGTGTGCTGAATTGATCTGATGAACGACGGCCTTTTGCCGTAGTTTTCTCGCAAACTCGAGGATTGGCGCAGCGGGGATTATCCGGTCGCGTTTTCCAAGAATTATGACCACCCGAATGCTGGCGTTGTTCAGTGATTCAATGAGTTCCTGCTGATCTGTTTTCAGTTCCGACAACATCATCCACGTATCATAGACGCGCCTGCGTTTGGCATCGCTTTCCATCATCTTTCGCGCAAATCGCCCTACTTTGGCTGGCAGCAGTCCCATTCTTTCGACGCCTTCAGCGGCTGCGAAGAAATATCCCGGGCGCTGCACGAACCTCCGGAACACGTAACGGCCCGGTTTTGTTGCAGTAGCCAGACGATACCAGATGTTGGTGGTAATTCCTTCAGGGGCGATGAGATAAACAGTGTTAAGGCGCGTCATAAACAAGGGAATGGCACTCAACACGAGTCGGGCACCGATGCTGAACCCAAGCATCGAGAAACATCGGATGTTTTCATGTGTCAGGAATGCCGACAGCAACGCGTTCCATTCTTCAGTGGAAATGGGTTTGGAATAGCGTGTATGACTGTCTTCGCCGTGAAAAAACAGGTCAAATGAATAGCAGGTATACCGGGAAGTTATTTGATGGGTAAGATCGTTGAATACTGTCCGATGCTGACCAAAACCATGAAACAAGAGCAGATTTTCAGGACCAGTTCCCGTTTTGCTATAAAACAATCGGATGCCATTCCATTCAATTTCCATAGTTTTGGTCCACAATATAGGGAATCGGCCGGGGTTGAATGGATGATTATTTTCTCTGATATTAAAATAATAGTCGCTACAGATCGTCTACGGATCAAACCTTGAATCGCGCTCCTATGGATTTTGCCATGCAGCTTAAAGAACAAACATTCTTGAAGGAGAAAGACCGGTTACTTTCTTTCATCCGGAACCGGGTTTCTTCGACGGAGGAGGCGGAGGACATTCTTCAGGATGTATTCTACCAGTTCGTGGCAGGATTTGATTCTATCGAATCGCTGGACCGGGTGACGTCCTGGCTATTTTCGGTGGCGAGAAACAAGATCATCGACCGGTATCGACGGGATGCCAGTCGGCCTCAACGGACAGACCTTGAACGGGCTTCCGGTGCCGACGACGAAGCACCCCTTACCCTTCAGGATATCCTTCCCGACCTGGGTAACACTCCCGAAGATTCATTCTTCAGAGAAGTTATCTGGGAAGCAATCATGGAAGCCCTTGACGAACTTCCGGCAGAACAGCGTGAGATATTCATATTGAATGAGATAGAGGAGAGAAGCTTCCGTGAAATATCGGAAGAGCGGGGCATATCAATAAATACCTTACTTTCCAGGAAACGGTATGCTATTCTAGCCTTGCGCAAGAGACTTCAACGATTGTATGAGGATATTTAAAATGAACTGGTGATGAACAAACGAACATTTTTCTGGCGGTGTGCATTGGCGGGTTTGGTCGGCCTGTTGGCCTTGGGGGGAATTACGATGGTATTGTGGAACTGGCTGGTACCGGATCTTTTTAATGGTCCGCAAATATCCTATTTGCAGTCACTTGGACTTTTACTATTAAGCAAGATTCTCACCTGGGGAGTCTGGTCGCGCGGCCATAGAAACCACGGTCATGTATCGCATTCAAACTGGCGCGAAAAATTTCAGGAAAAACTTCAGTCACTGGATCCCGCTGAACGCGAAGCTTTCAAACAGAAGATGAAGGAGAAGTGGTGTTCGTGGGAACGCGAACAATCATCGACATCTGAAACTTCAAACGATTGATAAACGCTCTCAAACGATGAGTGTTTAACCAACGGTTCCGGTAGACTCATACCTGAACATCGCAGCGAATTGTAAGGCACAACATCAAAGGAATTTGGAGCTAAATAAAAATAAAATGTTTCGCTCTGCGTCTTAGCTATCGTAACTGTGCCTTCAACCGAAAACTTCAACACTTCATAACTTTTTCTGCAGCATTTCACAACCTGGCCGTAACCCTTGCGTTTAAGGAAACACTGGAAACTTTTATTATTTATTTTGTTTCCATAGTTTTGCCGCCATGGAAGGACAAGAGCAAAAAGAAAAACTGTTGAAAGGCGCCGACGACCTTTTTATGAAATATGGTTTACGCAGCGTTTCAATGGACGACATAGCACGCCACCTTGGCGTCTCGAAAAAAACGATCTATCAGCACTTTGCGGATAAGGACGAAGTAGTCGCCTCTGTCGCCAAGCTCCATATGCTTCGGCAGAAACAACAGTTCGAACACATCGCCGATCATTCGAAAAATGCTGTCGAGGAAATGGTGAAGATTTCATACTGCCTGAAAGAAAACATGAAGAACATCAATCCGAGTGTCCTCTTTGATATGCAGAAATATCATCAGTCAGCATGGATCGAATGGTTAAAGTTTAAACAAGATTTTATCAGTGAGAACATCATCCGAAGTCTCAGGCAAGGCATTGAGGAAGGCTACTTCCGCGATGACTTAAACCTTGAGATCATGGCCATCATGCGTCTTGAGCAGGTGCAGATGGCATTCGACAACAGCCTGTTCCCCCGCGACCGGTTTTCATTCGCTGAAGTTCAGGCCCAATTGTTCGACCACTACATTCACGGCCTCTTTACCGACAAGGGCCGGAAGCTCTATCAGAAATATAAACAGAAGAACCCTCAACCCTATACCGTATAATCTGTATGAAACGCTACCTGATCTTGTGCACAATGGTTCTCCATTTCGTTGATATCAATGCACAGAACCCATCAACCCGAACATTTACGTTGGAAGAGTGCATACAATATGCATTGGAAAATAACACGCTGGTCAAGAATGCGCAGCTCGACGAACGGATTGCCGACGGCCGTGTGAAGGAAACCCGCGGTATCGGCTTGCCTCAGATCGATGCTTCTGTTGGACTTACACATAATCAGAAGTTGCCCCGCTTTTTCGGACAGAAGTCGTCCGACAACCCCATCACCGCAGAATTTCCGGGAAATGATGGAGACGTGATAGCTATGGAAAACTTTTTCCAGCTTAAGAGCAGCGGCGATGCAGGTGTCAGAGTCAATCAATTGCTGTTCAATAGTTCATACCTGGTAGGGTTGCAAGCCGCCAATGCGTATCGCGACCTCGCAGTCAAAAGCGCAGAACAAACCCGCGAGCAAGTTGTTGAAAATGTTTCGAAAGCTTATTACTCATGTCTCATTAATAAAGACCGTATCGGGCTTTTTGAAACCAACATCGCACGCGTTGACAGCCTGCTGAAAACTACGACGGCACTCTTTGAAAACGGATTTGCTGAGGCAATCGACGTCGACAGGATTAATGTGACGCTGACCAATCTGAAGGTCGAGCGTAACCGTTTCCTGCGCCTTCAGGAAATATCCCTGGAGTTATTGAAGTTTCAGATGAATTATTCAATGCAGGAAAACATCGACATCGAAGGCGATATTTCGTCGCTGGAAATTGATGCCGATATTCTCAATGAGTATTCAGCGAGCTGGGATTATTCACAGCGCTCTGACTACCGTCTGCTGGAAGCGAACAAAAAACTTCAGCAGCTGGATCTCAAGAACAAATACGCCGAAGGGCTGCCGAGTTTGTCAGCGTTCGCTAACCTGGGGTACCAGACGCAATCGCCTAACATCTCAGGACTTTTTACCACTAATACGAATATGCCTGACAACGGCATTGTAGGTCCTGACAAGTGGTATTCATACTCGGCGTTTGGTCTTACGCTCAATATTCCGCTGTTCAGCGGCCTCCAGCGGAATTATCGCATACAACAAGCCAAGCTTGAACTGCAGAAGACAGATAACAGCTTTGCCAATCTGAAGTCGGGCATCGATCTCGAAATAAAACAAGTAGCCTCCAATTACCTAAGTGCCGTTGAGACAGCAGAAGCGCAAAAGCAAAACAGCGTGCTTGCCGAAAACATCGCCCGTGTTACTCGTTTGAAATTCGAACAGGGCGTGGGCTCAAACCTTGAAGTGGTTGAAGCTGAGGCTGCGCTTCGCGAGGCTCAGATAAATTATTACAGTTCGTTGTATGATGCAATCGTTGCGAAGATTGACCTCGACAAGGCCTATGGAAAACTGAACCAAACCCACTATGAAAAATAATCTATTCCCTAAAAGCCGTTTCACGATGAAATCAAATTACCTGGTCATATTATTTGTCCTCACCGCGACTGCTTGCTCGCAGGACGACAATGCGAAACTGGAGCAGAAGAAAAAAGAACTTGCTGAAGCGAGAAAAGAGTATCAGGATCTTCGTACGAAGATCAATACACTGGAGGCAGAGCTAAAGGAACTCGATCCGGAACTCAAGGCCGAAGGTGATAAAGCAATACTCGTTTCAAGTTTCGTTCCCAAGCGAAATACATTTCAGCACAAATTTGACGTCAGGGGTACGGTAAAGAGCAAGCGCAATGTATTGATGAGCGCGGAGATTCCGGCGCGCATTGACCGCGTGTATGTACGCGAAGGTCAGACAGTTTCGAAAGGACAATTGCTGGTATCACTCGATGCCGACATATTGAACAACTCTATCAAGGAACTTCAAACTCAGCTCGAGCTTGCCAATACTATTTACGAGCGTCAGGCCCGTTTATGGGAACAGAAGATAGGAACGGAAGTTCAATATCTGCAGGCAAAAAACAATAAGGAGGCGCTTGAGAGCAGACTTGCGACCACAAGGGCACAGGTAGCTCAGGCAAGTGTACGCGCTCCGTTCTCAGGATCTGTAGATGAAGTGCCTGCCCGCGAAGGTGAAATGGCAAGTCCGGGAATTCCGCTGGTTCGCCTCACTTCACCTGACGAAATGTACATCGAAGCCGAAGTATCTGAGCGTTTTCTTGGAAAGGTTGTGCCAGGCGACAGGGTTGAGGTGCAATTTCCGATTCAGGACAAGAGCGTTGAGTCAACTATAGCAGCGATCAGTGAAGTGATAAATCCTGAAAACAGAACATTCCGCGTGGATGTAAAACTTCCGAAAGCTAATCTTGACCTGCGTCCCAACCAGGTTGCTATCCTGCAGATAACCGACTACGTCAAAAAAGATGCAGTAACCATTCCAACGCGGCTGGTGCTTCGTGACGACCAGGGCGAGTATGTCTATGCTATTGAGAAGAAGGACGAGACTAACGTTGCTAAGAAGATTCGGGTGAAAAGCGGAATGACTTATTCAGGGCAAACCGAAATTGTTGATGGACTGAATGGTGATGAAGAGTTAATCGACAAAGGATTCCGCGATGTGGCAGAAGGCGTTCATGTAGCCATCGCCAAACCCGAAGAAATTGGACAAGTGGCTACCAATTAATCAACCCTTACCGAAAAAACATGAGTTTGAATAACGACAACTCTGAAAATACAAAAAAGGTAGACAAGCAGTTTGGGCTTACTACCTTATCGCTGAAGAACAACGTAGTGGTCTACTTCCTCACCTTCATTATCGTGGTGGTGGGGATCGTGACATACCAGAATCTTCCGAAGGACAGCTATCCGGAAATCAAACAGCCTACCATTTACGTGGGGGTCCTATATCCCGGAAACTCCCCTGTCGACATGGAGAATCTTGTTACACGCCAGATTGAAAAAGAAATCAATGCGATTTCAGAAGTAGATCATATTAAATCGAGCGCGGTGCAGGATTATACCACCATCATTGTGGAGTTCAATCCGGAAACACCTGTTGAGTCTGCTCTTACGAAGGTTAAGGATGCCGTTGACAAGGCCCGGCCGGAACTTCCGAGTGATATCGAAGAACCAAATGTGTTTGAACTGGACTTCTCGGAGTTCCCGATCATGAACATCAACCTTTCGGGAAACTTTTCCCTTGAAGAGCTGAAGGAGCACGCCGAGTATCTGGAGGATCGGTTTGAAGCATTGAACGAAGTTTCGAAAGTTGAAATTCGCGGACTTCCGGAAAGAGAGGTTAAAATCAAGGCGAATCCGTATGAGATGGAGGCGCGCATGGTAAGCTACGCTGACATTGAAAACGCGGTGAAAGCTGAAAACCTCACGATGTCGGGAGGAAATATCCTTGATAATGACGTGCGCCGCGCTATACGTGTCGTGGGTGAATATGAAGATCCCAAGCAACTTGAGGATATCATTGTGAAACAGGAGAAGGGCAATATTGTTTACCTCAGAGACGTGGCTACAGTGGAATACGGTTATAAAGACCGGAAGAGTTTCGCGCGTCTGGAACAGAAGCCCGTCGTCATGCTCGACGTTGTAAAGAGAAGTGGTCAGAACCTGCTTATTGCAACTGAAAAAATATTTGCGATTCTTGACGAGGCCAAAGCCAACAGATTTCCACCGGGTCTCAACGTCAGTATTACAAATGATCAGTCGTCCTTTACAAAGGAAATGGTGAGCAGTATGGAGAACAACATCATTTCCGGTGTAATCGTCGTGGTTTTCGTCTTGTTGCTCTTCATTGGTACCCGAAATGCGATGTTTGTGGGTATGGCGATCCCGATGTCAATGTTTATGACATTCCTTATACTAGGAATCATGGGGATGACCATCAACATGATGGTATTGTTCGGATTGATCATGGCTCTTGGTATGCTTGTCGATAACGGTATTGTTGTGGTAGAAAACGTGTACCGGCTCCGTGAGCTTGGATATTCGCTGTGGGATGCAACACGTCTTGGCGTAGGGGAGGTGGCTCTTCCCATTATATCATCTACCGCTACCACGCTTGCTGCATTCCTACCCTTGGCGATGTGGCCCGGTCTGGAAGGTGAGTTCATGAAAATACTTCCGATCACGTTGATCGTGGCATTGTCGTCTTCATTGTTTGTCGCGCTCGTTATCAACCCCGTGTTCATCGCGCGGTATATGAAGATTGAAGGTGAAAAAGTATTCAACAAGCCACGTATAGTCAGAGATGCCGTGATCATTACAGTGCTTGGGCTCTTATTTATCTTCGCGTTCAGAATATACTGGTTGGGAAATATCCTTGTGGTATATGCCGCCCTGATGATCCTGAATGTGTGGGTGCTCACTCCGGCGTCAATCAGATTTCAGCGATCATTCCTGCCGTGGGTAGAAGAGCGTTACAATCGCACTATTGACTTTGCGCTAAGAAGAAGAAACCCTGTCTGGATATTTGTGGGGACATTCTTCATGTTGATCTTTTCGTTCATGCTTATGGGAATCTTCCCTCCGAAGACACTATACTTCCCGGAGAATGAACCTAAGTATGTGAATGTGTTTATCGAGTTTCCAACAGGAACCGACATTGATGCTACGGACAGGTTCACCAAGCAAATTGAACGAAAAGTCATTGAAATCATCGAGCCTTACAAGACTGCGGTTGAGTCGGTTATTGCTAACGTAGGGGAGGGGACGGGCGATCCTAACGATATGTCCTCCATTGGCGAATCTGATACACCTCACAAGGCGAGGATTACGGTGAACTTCGTTGACTTCAAATACCGCGAGGGAATAAGCACTGAGGAAGTGATGGGAAAAATCCGCGATGGCATATCGGGATTTCCCGGTGTTTCCGTAACGGTAGCGAAAAACGTCGATGGTCCGCCTGCAGGTAAGCCTATCACAATCGAGATTACCGGCGACGACATCAAAACATTGGTAGACATCGCTGACAGGATGAAGAACTTCATCAATGAATCAGGCATTGCTGGGATTGAAAAACTGAAACACGACATCGAAACAGGTAAGCCGGAATTGATCGTTGATCTTGACCGCGAAAAAACCCGCCGATTCGGTCTTTCGACTTATGCAGTTGCCGATGAGCTCAGAACGTCCCTCTTTGGAAAGGAGATATCCAAGTACAAGGAAGGTGAAGATGACTATGAGATCCAGTTGCGTATGGATGATAAGTACAGGTACGACATGGATGCGCTCATCAACAAGAGTGTGACGTTCCGCGATCAGACCAATGGCCAGATGCATCAGGTGCCGATTTCGGCGGTTGCCAATACGCGGTTGAGCAGTACATATGGCAATGTTAAACGCAAAGATCTAAAGCGTATCGTAACGCTTAGTTCCAACGTCCTCGGAAATTATAACGCTACCGAGATTAATAACCACATCAAAGATGCACTCCAGGAGTTTGACATGCCTCCGGGATACGAATACAAGTTTGCCGGTGAACAGGAAAAGCAGGATGAGCAAATGGCATTTTTGATGCAGTCTCTGTTGCTGGCCATCTTTGTGATCTTCCTCATCATCGTTGCGCAGTTTAACAAGCTGACGTCTCCGCTGATTATCATGACGTCGGTTTTATTCAGCACGATTGGCGTGTTCCTTGGACTTATCATCTTTCAAATGGAGTTTGTCGTAATGATGACGATGGTCGGAATCATCTCCCTTGCAGGGATTGTTGTAAACAACTCGATTGTATTGATTGACTTCATTGAGCTGAAACGAAAACGTCTTGCGGAGGAAACCGGACAGACAGATCAGGATATTCATGCGATTATTGAAACGATCAAGGAGGCCGGCCGCACAAGGTTACGTCCTGTACTGTTGACAGCCATTACAACAGTCCTCGGACTGATTCCGCTCGCGGTTGGGATTAACATCGACTTCCTGAAGTTTTTCGGACAGTACGATGCTGATTTCTACCTTGGCGGTGATAGTGTGATGTTCTGGAGCCCGCTGGCATGGACGATCATTTTCGGGCTTATTGTTGCCACATTCCTGACGCTGGTTGTGGTACCTGTAATGTATCTGCTTACCGAAAAGGGCCTGCTTTGGATCAATCGCAAAACAGGTGTGAACCTGAAGGTGGCGAAATCTTGATGCCAAACTAAAATGCGTGAAAAATCGTCTTAGTATTCTGAGACGATTTTTTTATGTCCAACAGATTTATGTACTGGTTCCTTGTAGTTCTGATCCTTCTCGTGATTGATTTTTATGTCTTTCAGGCTATTCTTAATATTTCCAAAAACTGGACGTCCGTCGCCAAGCCGATTGTCCGCTATGCGTTCTGGATTCCGACCATCGTGTTCACCATTGTCATCGGCTATTACGTTCTTGGCGATCCGGACACTTTTTCGCATAAAGCAAGGTCATTCTGGCTAACCGGAATCTTTGCTGTTTATCTTTCAAAATTGCTTGCCGTCGTGGTTTTGATAGTCGACGATTTCCAACGTCTGGTCAAATGGATCGCGGGACTGTTTTACCGTGGAGCAGAGGGACAACTTCCAGGTGAACCGATTAGCCGGTCGGAATTCCTCTCAAAGGCAGCGATTGCCGCTGCAGCCATTCCTTTTACGGCGATGGCCTACGGTGTTATCAGCGGCGCGCACGATTATCGTATTCGTCGCAAGACAATTTATCTGCCAAAGCTGCCGAAAGCGTTCGATGGGATCCGCATCGCCCAGTTGTCTGATATTCACACGGGAAGTTTCTTCAATAAAACTGCCGTTAAGGGTGGCGTTGAGATGGTGTTGAACGAGAAGCCGGACATCTTATTCTTCACCGGCGACCTGGTTAACAATGAAGCGTCTGAGTTGAACGAATATATTGATGTCTTTAGTAAGCTCAGCGCCCCGCTGGGCGTGTACTCTGTTACAGGTAACCACGATTATGGCGACTACAAAAAATGGCCGAGTCAGCAGGCTAAGGAGCAGAATCTTCGGGACCTTTTCGAAGGCCACCGTTTGCTGAACTTCGATCTCCTTCTGAACGAGCATCGATTCGTTGAAGTATCAGGCGAGAAACTTGCAGTACTCGGGATTGAGAACTGGGGTGCAGGAGGCTTTTCCAAATACGGCAATCTGGAGGCTGCTTATGCCGGCTGCGAGGATGCTCCCGTCAAACTGTTGTTGTCGCACGACCCAAGCCACTGGGATGCTCAGGTTCGCCCCAGGTATTCGGATATTGACGTAGCATTTGCGGGTCACACCCATGGCTTCCAGTTCGGAGTTGAGATTGGCGATCTGAAATGGAGCCCATCACAATACGTTTACAAGCAATGGGCGGGTTTATATCAGGAAGGCAACCAATACCTGTACGTGAACCGCGGTTTCGGTTATCTGGGCTATCCCGGAAGGATCGGCATGCCCCCTGAAATCACCATCATCGAACTGAAATGTTCCTGATTTCTAATTGAAGGAATCTGAAATCTGGAATCAGAAATCAGGAATTCTTTTCGACCGCATGCCCTCCGAATTCATTGCGCAGTGCGGCAACAACCTTCCCGGAGAACGTATCGCTTTCATGTGAACGATAGCGCATAAGCAGTGAAAGGGCGATCACCGGCGTAGCGATTTGTTTTTCGAGTGCATGATCAAGGGTCCACTTGCCTTCGCCGGAAGAATGCATCACACCTTTGATAGACTCCAGTCCGGGATCTTTCCGCAGAGCGTTTTCTGTCAGCTCCATGAGCCAGCTTCTGACGACTGAGCCATGGTTCCATACTTTGGCGATTTTTTCAAGCGGTAAGTTGAAGTCACTTTTGTGCATTACTTCGAACCCTTCGGCGATCGCCTGCATCATGCCATACTCGATTCCATTGTGAATCATCTTGACAAAGTGTCCTGAACCACTCGGTCCGCAGTAAAGGTATCCATCAGGTACAGCGATATCTTTGAAAAGGGGCTCACAGTAATTAAATGCGAAGCGGTTGCCGCCGATCATGGCGCACACACCGTGGAGTGCTCCGTCCATACCTCCGCTGGTTCCACAATCGAGGTAGTCGATCTGCACTGCTTCAAGTTCACGCGCACGTCTTACTGAATCATGAAAGTTTGAGTTTCCCCCATCGATGATAATGTCTCCGACGCTCAAATAAGATTTCAAGGTTTCGATAGTTGTGTCGACCAGGTTACCTGCCGGAATCATCAGCCAGATGACACGCTTGGATGACAAACTTTCCGCGAGTTCCTTCAGGGAAGTGACGGTTTTGACTCCATACGTTTCTATCCCGCGCAATGCGGCTTCGTTTATGTCGTAGGCAATAACATCATGTCCTTTGCTCTTCATGTTTCGGGCTAGATTAAATCCCATCTTGCCCAGTCCGATTAGTCCTATCTGCATGGTAATATTTTTTGCGTTAAATGATTAAGAATGTTAGTTGTCGGATTTTAAATCGTGGAGGATTTGCATGTCTATCGCCAGCGAACGATACAGGTGTTCGTAGACTGGAAAGAATTTGGTGTTATACACGTTATGCATTTGTTCGTCGGGTAGAAAAGTAATGGTTTCCTGATAACTGAATTTGTTAAAGGTGCCCGCAATTCCAAGTTTGTCGAAAGCGAGGAAAGCTCCGCCGATGGCTGAGGCGTCATCGCGATTGACAAGCACAACCTTCTTGCCGAAGATGGTCGCCAGTAATTGAACCCATGCATGCGACTTGACAAATCCTCCGCTTACGTGAATTTGTTTTATCGGCACGCCGTCGCCTTCGATACCTTTCATGATCTGATAAAGGGAGAACAAGATACCTTCAATTACGGCTTTGGTGAAGTGCTGCTGGTGATGTTGTGCTGTTACACCAAAGAATACACCACATGCGTGGCTGTTCCATATAGGAGCTCTTTCTCCCAGGATATAAGGCAGAAAAATAAGCCCATCCGATCCTGGAGGGATTGCAGTCAGGGCGCCGAGTAGCTCTGTGTATGCAGCTGCTGAATCCAGGGAGCGGTTGAGTAATTTTTGTGCATACCACTTCAAGGCAACGCCACCGTTGTTGATCGGGCCGCCCGACACGAAATATTTTTCATCCAGCCTGTAGTTGAATGTCATCTGTTCCCAGTTCACCGCGGGTTTGTCGCGCGTGACACGGATGGCGCCACTCGTTCCGATGGTAAGCGCAGCTATTCCAGACTCAACGGCAAACGACCCGACGTTGGCGAGACAGCCATCGCTTGCCCCAATCATGATGGGGGTTGATGTCGCAATTCCAATTTTTAGAGCGAGAGCATTGTCAATGGAGGTGCGAAAGGTCGTGGTGTTCACCGGTCGTGACAATCTGTCGACGGTAATGCCTGCCTCAGCAAGTGCGTCGACGTGCCATTCCAGTGTGTTTATGTTAAACAGTCCCGTTGCTGAGGCAATCGAGTAATCAATTTCCCAAATGTCAAACAGTTTGTGCCAGATGAATTCTTTTATGGAAACGAACCTGGCGGTCTGCTGAAATAATGACGGGCTGTTTTCGCGAAGCCAGATGAGTTTACACAGGGGAGACATCGCATGAAGCGGTGTGCCCGTTTCTTCATACAGTTTTCTTCCTGCAGATGTGTTGCGAAGTCTCATCGCTATTTCACTGCTCCGTCCGTCGGCCCACGTCATCATGTTGGCCAGCGGAATGCCGTCTTCCGTTACAGGAATCAAACTGTGCATCGCGCTGCTCAGGGCAATGGCATGAGGAGGCACGCGTACGTCGTTGACAAGGCGGGCCAGACATTCAATGAATGCCTGCCAGACGCGCTCGGGGTCTTGCTCGGAGATTCCGCCTTCTCCGCTAATGGTTGGATAATGCACCTGCGAGGAGCCAAGTATTACTCCGTTCGAATCGATCGCTACAGCTTTCGTACTGCCTGTACCGATATCTACACCAATGATGAACATGCGTTGCTAAAGCGGAAAGATAGGTTTAAAAAACAAAAAAAAGGGCATTCCGTTGTCCGGAACGCCCTCGGTTTAGGTTAAGTTGGTAAAAGTGTTTTCCGCTGTTATGGTTTAAGTGAACAAAAACATCTTCAATACACAAAGTTTACGAAAAAAAACCGAATCGGTCAAGGTTGCCATCATCGTAAAAAAAAAGACTGCCTTTCGACAGTCTTTTGTATTTGCAATTATTCTAGTACTCGTTTCTGCGGTTGAAGCCACCTCCGCCGTTTCTGAATCCGCCACCCGGACGAGGAGAGTCAGTTTTGGGACGGGCCTCGTTTACGACGAGTGTTTTGCCAAGGAAATTGAAACCGTTCAGGCTGCTGATTGCCTGACGTGCTGATGCATCATCCGCCATTTCGATGAAACCGAAACCACGGCTGCGCTGCGTAACTTTGTCCATAATGATCTTGGCAGAAGAAACTTCGCCATACTCTTCGAATAATCCCCTCAATTCCTGTTCGGATGCCTTAAAAGGGATGTTGGCAACGTAAATGTTCATTTGTACTACTAATAAAGAATGTGAATTGTTTAACGTAACTGATAAACTTATCCTGACGATTCAACTGGCTTATCGAAGGGCCTGGGAAAGATTTGTCAATTAACTTTATAAAGATATATATAATTTTCTGGATTTAACCAACAGGAGTTTTAATTATCTATGAGCACCTCTTAGCACAGATTAGCGTTTCAAACTAAGCTCGCCCGCTCGCTTTCCACATTCGTGGTGGTATAGAATTTTTCATCATCTTCAAGGCATACTCTTGCTGAACGACGGGTTAACTTAAGTAACTTACTCTTATGAAGCCGCCTCACTCCGTTCTGATCTGTCTGGTGCTTTTCATGCCGCATTGGTCGTCGGCGCAAAAAACACCAGTAAAAAAACTGGCCGTTACCTGGGAGGTAAAGCCATATGCCCCGGCAAATAACGCAGCAACAGAAGTCGTCTTCACACTTACCAATCATTCGAATAAGCCCCTGCTTACAAAGGGATGGAGCTTGTTCTTTAATTCGCGCATTCACCTCGTATCAAGGGGAGGAAAACTTCGCGTTGATCATATCAATGGCGACCTGTATCGCGCGACTTGCGTTGAAGGAATTGATGCATTGGAAAGGGATGAATCAGTTCGTGGTTATCTGACGTCTGAAAAACCGTTTCGGAATAACAGTGATGCGCCCCGCGGCTTCTACCTGGTTTGGGACGATAAACCTGATGTCGGGATACCACTTGAATCGTTTTCATTTATCCCTCATCTAACAGGAACATCGGAATCCGGCAATGTTGAGCCTAATGAACAAAGGTTCCGCAAGAATTCCGTCATCGATGAATTGGAAGATCAATCCCTGGTCAAAATCTTCCCGACGCCTTTTGCCTACCAAGAACGCTCCGGACTTTTTATGATCACTGAGCTGACTTCGATTGAAACCGATCCAGGGTTCGAGGAAATAGGAGAGTATCTGGCTGAAGAGTTAGTTTTTTATCTGGGTGCCAGTCCAGGCTTAAACCCAAAGCCCGGTGACGGGCGTAACCGAATCATTCTGCGGAAGGGCAACACACGACCTGAGGAATATACACTCAGTGTTAACCCAGCCAGAATTGAAATAACATCGTCGTCGCCAGCAGGAGCGTTCTACGCTATCCAGTCGCTCAAGACGATGATTCAGCCATCTGCCTTAAAGTCCGTCCAGCGATTTGTAGCTGTGCCTTCGGTCGAAGTAATGGATCGCCCGCACTTTGCTTATCGTGGTCTTCTTCTTGACGTCGCGCGAAACTTTCAAACGAAGCAGCAGGTCTTGAAGATCATTGATGTGATGGCTCTTTACAAGCTAAATGTGTTACACCTCCATCTCACAGACGATGAAGGTTGGCGACTTGAAATACGCGGACTTCCCGAACTAACCGAAACCGGAAGCCGGCGCGGCCATCATCCTGACAGAGAAAGATACCTTTCGCCCGCGTTTGGTTCCGGACCTGATTGGCAGAACTCAAGTGCCAATGGATACTATTCAAGACAGGATTTCATTGATATTTTGCGTTATGCGAAGTTGAACTTTGTTACGGTTATACCGGAAGTAGCTATGCCATCGCACTCGCACGCAGCTATCGTTTCGATGAATCACCGCTACCACAAACTGATGGAAGATGGTAAGTCTGCCGAGGCTAATGAGTTCCTTCTTGGAGCATTACATGCAACGTCAGCGAACGTTAACGAAGCTGTCTCCGGAAATATGATGGACCCGGGATTGCCGTCAACATTCAGATTCATTGAAAAGGTCGTCGATGAAATTGTCACTATCTACAAAGAAGCAAGGGTTCCTTTGGTGGCGCTTCACGTTGGTGGCAATGATGTATCTTCCACCGCGTGGCAGGGTCGCGAAGAAGCGCTGTTGCAGCTGGATGGCGATCCGGACATTCAAGACTCCGACGATCTGATGCGTTATTTCTTTCGGCGCGTTCACCGCATCCTGAAATCACGGAATGTTACTCTCTACGGATGGCAGGATGTCGGGACGAGCATAGGTGACAGAACCCAGGACGACAGCTTTTCGCCAGATCCGGAGTTTGCCCATTGCAATGTGTTTGTTGATCTCTGCCAAAGTCAGTCTCCTGAAGAATATGACTGCCTGGCCCGGCGAATGGCAAACGCAGGGTATAAAGTGGTGCTCACGCCCAGGCCCGATTTTGGCTTCGATGTTCCCTATGAGGATGTCTATGACGAGCCGGGACAATCCGATGGTTATGCCGATATCAATAGGTCTTTCGGCTTCGGGATGGCGACGAATCCCGACAAGACAAACGAGCTCGTCAGTCTGGCAGGGTACCGTGAGCGGAAGCACGACGATCCGCTGACGGACTATGGCAGATCTAATATTATTGGGATAAAGGGAGTACTATGGACTCAGACCGTTGCTACTGCCAGCGAACTAGAGTATATGCTGCTGCCCAGGCTTCTGGCATTGGCAGAGCGTGCGTGGTCCCAAAGCCCTTCATGGAGCGGCGACGTGGTAACGGGTTCTAGCCGCAAAGCGTTTGCAGAAGATTGGTCACACTTCCTCCATGTCCTCGGAAAACGCGAGTTGCCGCGGCTGGATTGGTATCGGGGAGGTTATCGATATAGAATTCCTGCTCCCGGCATAAAGGTCGAAGGCGGCGAACTCAAAGCGAATATTCAGTTTCCCGGACTGATACTCAGATACACGACTGATGGCAAAGCACCCACGTCCAGAAGTCCCTTGTATACAGGAGACATTCCTGCCACTGAAGGTGTAAAAGTGCGCGCATTCAATTCGACGGGCCGCGGCGGGCGTACTGCTATCTGGAAAAGCACGCTACCGCTTCCGGAATATAGCCCGGAAGATCAGGACGAAGATGATGCCGCCTATACACATAAGTAACAATACCTCGGGTGTAATCTGATCTACTGCGTGCATAGCGGCGGAATTTAAAATTTAATACGGAGCTCAAATTTAACATCATTTTGAGTATCACCTTCAATTTCGTCGGCGCCACTGCCAATTTTGTCGCGGTCGAGAAACCGGGTGTGGCTGTAGCGTAACCATACTGCATACGTTCTGTTTATTTTGTATTGAATCATGGCATAGCTGCGCATGCCAACTCCGTAATACGCCGGCATACTAAAGGAAAGCCAGACATCATTTTCAAAGACGTATTGGCGGTTGTCAAAGTCTTCAGTGTGAAATAGCGCATACCTTCCAGTCAGCGTCACTTTCCCTCTGCGGTAGACGGCATCCTGCAGCATCGCGTATCCTGAGGTTCGCCTTTCACCCATCCTGAACGTACTTCCCTGAAACCGAGTCTTCATTCGCAGGCCGGCGTATGGCTGATACTCAAGGCTGATCCAAAAGTTGGTCTTCGAATACTTGCGAAGCACATAAACTGTCTCAGACGCCGGTGAGTCGTTGCGCCACTTGGTTTCGCCACGTATCTGAACGAAGGCTGTCGTCGTCCTCGAGGGTTGCCATTGTAACCGGCTAAACCATTCATTTCCGAAGGATGGTGAATACACCCGATACCGCAGTCCTGGAAACTGAAACATGTCGAAGTAACCACTATAGGTAAGACGCTTTGGAAGACGACATTTGAAACCCCAATAGAAACCGCTTTCATTCTGAGGCCGGCTACTTTCAGCGAAGGCGTGCGAATAGAAGGACTGATAGTTCTTGTCAAAGCGCCTATAGAGAACAGATACGTCAATGCGGTTGGATAAGCTCATCAGCACGCCGTGTGTTAGTGCCATTCCGCCAGGTAGTGTTGATGCCATTTCGTTGAAGAAGGTGAAGTTATTCCGACTGAAGTTGAGGAATGCTCCTGCGTTTTGATTCTGCTTTCCGGTGAATACATGATAGTTGTAAACGCGTTTTGCCGGGAATACAGGTGACTCGAATCTGACGTCCTGAAAGGTGATACCTGCGCTGAATAAATTTCGCTCGAACTGCAACACCACACCTGAAATAGTTTCATGGGTTGATTTTCGCTTTGCCAATTCTGACGCGTTGCGGTGAAGCCCGGCAGACTGTAACGATGTGACTGTTTCTTCCTCGCCGTCGCTTTCAATCGAAGCATCGCGGCTATTTCGGGAAAACATTCCACTGACGCGCAGATAGCGGCCGAGATCGATGGTTGTTGCCACGCCGCGCAGATTTCCGCCTTCATATGCGGAAGTGTAGGGAAGAAAGCCAACATTCGGGCGTCGTGTATTGATAACGGTTTCAGCTCCTTTGCCGAATCCGATTCCTCCGCCCCAGACAAGTCCCTGCCCGAATTGCGCCTGGAAATCCCCGAGGATCAGATTTCGAATGATGCCTTTGTTCTGGAGTTGCAGATGAAAAGCGACGTGGTCAAAGCCGTATTTTTTATTTGAAGGATCCCACCTGAATTTTTCACCTGCATCATTCTCGCCTGTGATGCCAAAGCTGAAATCACCGGGGCGCGTCATCCTGTAGCGCCACACAATCCGCCCCGGAGGTCCGTCAAACCGGTGATTCTCCGACGCCGCGGAAGTAAAACCTTTCTTTTTCTGAATAACCTGATCATATCTCAGCAGAAAATAACTTTCGCTTTCAGACTTTATACGCGTTAACAGATCCTTGTTGATTTGCAGCGACGGATCATTCACAATGATCAGTGGCTTCAACCGGTTGATGGTATTGACGTCGAAACCATCGATGGTTTGCAGTTCGTAGACAGAGATGAGCTTACCATGGACCTGACGATGGTGCATGAAGTTTGCTATCTGTATTTCCGAAAGCATATTTAATGCGCGCAGTCGCTCTGGTGTGGCGGAATTCAGATCAATTGCGTGCGCCCGAAGTTCGGTATAAGGTTCAAGGCTTTCCGATTTCTCGGCATTGTCTTCCGTTACGGGAATAGTGTTCTCAGCGAACTCGTCAAGCCTTGCGTCGTCGCTTACCTGCGCATTCAAGTGAAACGACAGCAGGAGGGTCAGGGTCAATACTGCTCTCATTTCCTAGTTTGAAAAAGGCGGGTGAACGAAACCTGGTGTCGTGAAACAAGTTCAGGCATATATGACCATGCGTAGTCAAGGTGAAATTTCTTCGGACGAAAACCGAAACCGAAGAATCCTGCCTGGGGTTTAAGATTGAACCCGGTTCGGACGATGAACTTCATATGGATGGCATACTCGAGTCCAATCTTGACCTTAGGCGTGTATCCAAGTTCGTGTTCGACATCTGCCAGAACTGTTGCATTCTCTGATGCCTGCAGTGCCAGTCCTGTCATAAGAAAGGTGCCGAGTTTTTCGCCTTCAGCGATCTCTGGCTGAATGGCGTTCATGATACAGGCGCCAACGCGTAGCCACGGCGTTATTTCAGGCATGCCACCGACGGATAAGCTTGCGACTGCTTTGCGACCGAAGCCTTCAATGTAGTAGTCAATAAAGCTCGCGCGCACGCCCAGCGATGCCATGCCGAATTTATTTGCGTATCCGGCATGGATGAATTGCTCCCGGTAGAGGTCGTCACCGAATCGGAAGAACCCGAGTCCAACTGATCCGATGGAAAGGGGAGCTGTAACAACAGCAGCCATTCTGTTGAACGACGGGAACCCCGGCATTGCATCATAAGATGCTCCCGCCTGCGTTTCTTTTACGCCAGCGAGGCCGGCAGTGTTGTTGAACAGAGACCATTGGTCTTCGATGCATGTGGCGGCATAGCCAACCCCATTAACGCGTGCTCCAATAAGTGGATGAGAAGATTGGGCAATACATGATTGCCATAGCGCAACGCATAGTGCGCTTAGGAATAAATAATACACAACGGTTAATTTTAAATTACTTAGCTAAGATAAAAAAATCTCGTATCAACCGGAAGTTTGAGAGCGAGTTTGAGAGTAAGAGGGAGAGTGAGAGATGGGCAGTGCAGGTGTCACCCTGGTCCCTCGTTGTAGAACATAAACCGGGGTTAGAATTCCTTCTTCAGGTGAAAAAAGAATCCCCGTTCACCTTCTCCATTAAGCGTATATTCAAAACGCAGCACAACATCATACGATCCAACGATGTCAACGCCTCCGCCAAAACCGGAAAGCAGCTTTCCGGTGAGCAGCTCACCGGCTTCGTAGTTCTTATAGTTTTCCACGTAGCCGAAGTCGGCGTACGTTTTCAGGTAAATCGAGATCGGGATATCGCGAAACTGATCGAGTGGCATCGCACTCCAGTGATAGTGACGTGAGAAGATCCTTTTCTTGAATGTGGTCTTGTTCACGATGTGCCTTGGACCTTCAATGAAATAGACTTCGTAACCCCGGATAAATTGAGAACGGTAGCCCAATGCACCGTAGTTGTAGTAGGGGAGTTTGTCGGGTGTACTGATAAATCCGATGATGTTGTTTGAGAGGTAAAAGTCATTTTTCAGGTCGAAAAACTTGGCGAAGGTTGCGCCGGCCTCAAGCTTGTTCAGATCGTCGCCTTCACTGAGACCACTTTTCATCATATACCCCTGAAAGTAGTACCCGCGGAGTGGATACCCCACGTAGTCGCGATGGTCTGACGTGAACTGATACGTGAGACCGCCGAAACGCTGGAAAGTACGTCCTTCCCCTCCAAGGAAGTTGGGATTGAGATAGGCTACCGTATCCGCGATGCTATTCTCCCTGTATTCAAGCGTTACATTGTGGGTCTCATAAAAGGAATTCCTGAACTGATAACTGATTCCTGCGCCGCGGTTCAGTCTTGCTATGCGATCACTCTGAAGGAAGACAAGCTTATGACCTTCCGTTTGATAAGCGAGGTTCTTGGCCTCGGCATAGTTCAGATTGATGGCGACACCGTGTTTCTGGTCGCGGTCGAGGTTGGGAATACGGTACGATAGTTCAAATTTCCGCTGAAAACCAAACTGCGCGACGAAGCGAAGTGTTTCATTTCGTCCGCGCATGTTAAACTGATAGAGGCGCAGCCCGTAGTTCACCCGCCGGAAGTCGTGGTTGTAGGTTTGCCACCATTCGTTGAAATTCCGGTCTGCTAGGTCGAATATCGGCGATGGAAAGGTATACCAGCGTTCCTTCATATCGATCAGCAAATCCCACTGGTCCTCTTCAAGCTCAAGTACCCTTATGTTGACACTGTTGAACAGGCGTGTATTGATCAGGCGCTTTCGGTCGCGATCGAGGATAGCAGGAAGGTCATCGCTGTAAATGAGGTCACCAGCGTTAACGGAAAGCTCCCGGAGGATGATCCTGTCGCGGGTAATCCGGTTGCCTACGAGGAAAATCCGTCCAATCCGGACGAACCGGCTTGTACTGTCGCGTTGAAGCTCCGTCTTTTTCGGGCGTTTGATCGAATCTTCGGGCAGTGGAATAGCGAGGTCGGGCCCGGGGCTACCTGAAAAAGTAAGGATGAAACATGCAAGAAAGGATAACATCAGTAACGCTAAATCTCCCCCAACTACAAGTTTAACGCTACTTTTTTACAAATCCGGATTTCAGGATGCCTTTTTTCGGAACGACATCACCAGGATAACAATCCCCGCAATAATCAGCGGAATACTGAGAATTTGGCCCATGTTGATCGGTAGACCTTTTTCGAAATCAACTTGTACTTCCTTGAGGAATTCGAAAACGAACCGCAGGCCAAAGCACCAGATGAGGAAAATTCCCAGCAGGCGTCCCGGAGGTAGGTGCTCCCGATAATGGTTCCAGATCAGGTATAAGAGAATAAACAGAATTACGCAGGCGATGGACTCGTACAGCTGGGCGGGGTGACGGGCGATGCCCAGCGTGGCGATTTTTGCTGCAACGGTGCCGTCTTCCTGCCTGACGACGTCGATAGACGGCATTTTGGACCGCGTATCAAAGAACTCCTCAACGTAGTTGTCCAGAATGTTTACCGCGGTACCTTCTGCAAAGTTATGGGCGTCAGCTTCTGAAGTGCCTCGCTTGAAGAACAGGTAAATGTTCATCGGCACGAGTCCTTTCCCCGGACTGGCGACGGCATCGTCGGCGACGTATTCGACAGATTCTACGAAACCATGGCGGTCAACATTCTTGTTGGTAATGGTCTCGGTGAATTTGTTCACAAACACGACTGCCCACGGTTTATCTGTAGGAAGACCGATGATCTCCGAGTTGAAGTAGTTTCCGAGGCGGATCAGGGCACCTGTGAGCGCCACCAGGATCACAATCCGGTCGACCACCTGAAAGTAAGACTGCCCGGTTTTTTTCTTCCTGCTGTAGAGCCACAGGGCGAACAGGATACCAAAGGCTCCCCCGTGACTGGCCAATCCCTGAAGTCCTGTGAACCTGAACGGACTAAATTCAAACGGAAGGAAGATGCCAAGAGGATTTTCGGTGATCAGTTCCGGTTGATAAAAGATTACGTGGCCCAGGCGCGCCCCCAGAATGGTGGCGATAACCATATATATGGTCAGGGTATCGACATCTTTCTGAGGCTTTCCTTCCTTCTTGTAGATGTAATACAGGATTTGCTGGCTGATAAGAAAACCGAGCGCGAAAAGCAATCCATACCAGCGTAAAGCGAAGGAGCCACCTCCAATAATCTCCGGACTACCGTTCCAGATGATGTAACTCAGGATACCCATAAGCGGCAAATATATAAAATGGTGAAGTAAGTTGATTTTCCTGAGGCCGATATTGCCGGATATCTTGCCACAACCGGACTTTTCCGGCTGCCGAACCACCAATAATTTTTTATATTGTCGGACGTTTAGAGATCATTATAGTCATGCGCCATATTATCGTTTTTGCAATTATTTATGCGTTTTCAATTCTCCCCGGCAGGGTCTGTGCTCAAACCAATTTTGTCGGCGGCTATTACGTAAACGCCGCTGGTGATACGGTACGCGGTCTCATAGAAAATAGGTCGGCCCTACGGAATCGACTGTCTTGTTCCTTCAAATCAGGACCGGATGCTCCAACGGTTCGCCTTTCTCCCGACCAGATAAGAGGCTACGTGCTCGATGATAAAGTTTTCTACGAAAGCTGGCCGATGGCTGGCGAGGGTCCGCAGGGAATAAGGGGCTTTTACGTCGTTGAGCTTAAGGGGGAGTTGTCGTTATTAAGCTATGGCAAGAGACTTTTCGCTCACAAAAAAGGCGATAACGTGCTTACCGATATCTCAAA
This sequence comes from Bacteroidota bacterium, assembly GCA_023417065.1. Taxonomy (GTDB): domain Bacteria; phylum Bacteroidota; class Bacteroidia; order Cytophagales; family Cyclobacteriaceae; genus Ohtaekwangia. Next base: position 8,518 of record JAEZGH010000155.1, on the reverse strand, counting down.
GGAGACTCGTACTTCCGCCAGCGGCCAAACCATGAATAGTTACAGGGGACTTGGTTCACTCAAAGTCATGATGGAAGATTGTCCCGACATTCAGTTTGAGGAGCTGGAAAAGGCCTACAAAAGCAACGCGTCGCTGGTGCCTGCATTTGTCCGGTATAATACCTGCAAAGGCGCGTCCCATGTGACACCAAAAGCAATCAAAATTAAACCGGCTTTCAATGTGGGGCTTCAGGTTAGCTATGTATCGATGGACATGACCTTGAAGAAGAACCTGCGCGATCTTGGACTCCACTCTTCTGGCGTGGCGTATGGAGTTTCCCTTTCAACTTTTATCCCGCGTCTCAATGAACGCTTGCGTATTGTTGTCGAAGGGACCTTGTTCAAAGTTGATGAGCATGAAGTAGCCTTCTCTAATGGGTCGGAACACGATCTGTCGCTGTCGTTCTCGATGGTGCGTTTGCCACTTTTTGTTCGCTACGAAGGCAGACGTTTTTTTATTGATGCAGGAATGCAAAATCATGTGGTCCTTGACCAGAAGAGTTCCTGGTCACAAACGACACAGTTGTCCGGAGGAGGATCGATCACCGATACAAATCATTTCGATCAGCTATCCGGCTGGTCACCTGGCTTCGTTGTGGGGGCCGGTATCAAGCAAAAAGCAGGTAACCACATGCTTCGTGGAGGTGTGCGTTATTCGGCCGTAACAGACGGAAAACACTTTCACGAGCCTTCTTTTTCGACGGTCGAATTCTGTCTGTCGCTCCAGTTTGGCCGACGGTTGAACTAAAACTCTACGCCTTATTTAGTGCCTCTAATTCCTCCGCAAATCCGGACGAAAGGATCGGGAATCTGCACCAGGTTCGCGGATCTACGTTCAGATCGTCGAGATGGAACGACGGCGCCAGACGCTCGCGCTTCCATTGGTTCGCTGCCCAAAGCCGGAAGAATTTGGTGATATACCTCTTCAGAGATGCATTGTCGTATGAGCCCTTCATGGATTCATACACTTCCAGAGGTGATTGTTTCCTAAGGATAGCGTATGATTCAATTTCTACCAGCACTGTATACGGCATCAGGTCCGTCTCATCAGTCTGGTTTGAATCCTGCGGTCGCAATTCGGCCGTGGGCTGGAGATTGTTCACGGGATTCAGCCCGGCATAACCAAGTTTCTCTTCGGCCCATCGCAGCCATTGCAGCAAGAAAGGCTTGCTCAGTCCGGCGATAGGGGCGAGGCTTCCGCTTGTGTCTCCATCCATAGTGGCATACCCCACATCACCTTCACTTCGGTTGGATGTGGTTAGTAGCACAGCTCCGCGGATATTTGCCAGCATCCAGATAATCGGTGAGCGCGCACGCGCCTGTATGTTTTGAAGCGCTATGTCATCCGTCTTCCATTCAAGCTTTCTTCCCGCTGCCGCCTCGATTTTGGTCGTATAACTGGTCACCTCATCATCAATTGTCCAGTGATGGAAATTGGCGTGAATGGATTCTGCCAGCGCCTTCGCCGCGTTCAGTGTCCGGTCTGATGAGTTGCGTGTCCCCTGGTAGGCACACGTGAGAAGCTTGCTCATCGCGTCCTCATAGGATGGTGTTTCAGGCAAAGTGAGGTTCAGCGTCGAATAGAATTTCTGCCATCCCAGTTCCGTCGAAGCACGACGTACCATTTCAGAAACAAAGACGGCACACGACGACGAATCTGCACCACCACTCAGGGACAATACAAAACCGCGCGCACGACTCTTGCGCAGGTAGTCAAACAACGCGAGTGACAGGGCCTGCGTCAGTTCATCGTTGACATCCTTGATGTCGTCACTTTCTATGCACTCGCTTTTCTCAGGTTGACCGAAATTGATTTTGCACGAGAGCAATACAAAATTTCTAAACGTAAGGCGCCTGTTGAGGGCCAGTACTTTTCCGCACTGACCAATAATGACGTCACCGTCGTATATCATCCGGCCTGCCTCATTGCCGAGGAGGTTCGTAAACAGATAGACGCAATTGAACAGTTGAGAACCATCGATGACAAGTTCTTTTTCACGAAGCAGCGACTTCTTCATAGCGAAGTGGCTTGCACTTGGGTTCATGATCAGATTTACGCCGCGGTCGCGCAGCCGGTAGCCCGGCCGTGATGTCTTGTGCCAGCCATCTTCACAAATTTCAAAACCAAAGGTGATACCGCCAGCTTTGTAAATGACATCGCCCATCGGAACATCGAGGCCGTCGATTGGATAGGATACCACCTTTCCTGCAGGCCATGGAAGAAACCAGCGCGGTTCATAGTGTACGCCGTCGCGCGCGAGAAATTGCTTGCACGTAAATCCGAGTATGCGTGTGTCGCTGATTACGCAAACGGCATTGTATACATTGCCCTCATAGACTAAGGGAAGTCCGACAGCAACGGTGATATCAATACAGTGTGCCTGTATCTGACGAAGTTCCCCAAGTGCGCGCGCAGGAACCCATTCACTGAGAAACCAGTCTTCACAACCGTAGCCGGTAATGCATAGCTCCGGAAGACACAAGATTTTTACTTCCTGCTTGCGGGCTTCCGCTATCGCGTCGATGATATTGGACGTGTTGTGTTTCCAGTCGAGCGGAATCTGGTTAACCGAAGCGCCTGCAATGCGGATGGCTTCCATAAACGATTACATTGAAGTTGATGGTGGGCAAAGATGTAGATTATCCCGGTAAAAGCAACGAGCGGAAAGGATTTGCTGGGATGCTACTCGTTCGCGTCGAGGAGGTGGAGCATCTCGCAGGTTTTGAAGGCTGCGTCCTGTTCTGCTTTCTTCTTGCTGTTGCCGTAGCCCGTTCCGCGCGGATCCTGGTCGATGATAACCTGCGCCGTGAACTCTTTGTGGTTCTTTCCCTTTTTCACGTTCACGATTTCGAAACGCACTTCTTTACCCTCGCGTTGTGCCCACTCGATGATCCGGCTCTTGTAATTCGAGTTTGAATTGATAAGGTCCTGAAGGTCGTAGTTAGGGGTGATCAGCTTGTCGATTACAAACTTCTTGGTCCGCAGATATCCTTTATCGAGATAGATAGCGCCGACAATGGCTTCCAATGTGTTGCCGAGAATTACCTGCTGAAGGTGGGCATTTTTTTGATCGTACTGAACAATGTTTCCAATGCCAATTTTTTTTGCCAGTAGGTTAAGGCTTTCGCGATTGACGAGGCGCGACCGTATTTCGGTGAGAAATCCTTCTGATTTATAGGGAAACTTCTTGAACAGGAAATCAGCGACAGCAGCGCCGAGAATTGCATCGCCAAGGTATTCAAGGCGTTCGTTGGATTCTTTGAATCCTGCTCCGTTTTCCCGGGCGATGGAGGAATGAACTGTGGCAAGCCGGTATAATTCAATGTTTGATGGTGAAATACCGGCAATGTTCTTAATTGCTCTGATCAGCGCGTCATCCGGTTTAACCTTGCCCTTCCTTATTTTAAGAATCTTCCAAACCAAAGTCTCTCAATGAATGATAGTTACACTGCTAATTTACGAGAAAACTTTCAAACAATCGGATTTGTCCGGGCGCAACGTTAGCAATCACGAAATACGCAATTGAGAATTAGTCCTGCGGCTTGCGGAAGATCACGCTGAAATTGTGACCGCCAAAGCCGAACGTATTGCTCAACGCAACCTCTACTTCTCTTTGCTGAGCAGTATTGAAGGTCATGTTCAGACGTGGATCGAGTTCCGGGTCGTCTTCAAAGTGATTGATAGTAGGAGGGATGACAGACTGATTGATAGCCATGATACAGGCAATGCTTTCAATTGCTCCCGCAGCTCCGAGAAGGTGTCCGGTCATCGACTTGGTAGAGCTGATGTTCATTTTGTAAGCCTGCTCACCAAATACTTTTTGAATCGCCTTGATTTCCCCGATGTCACCTAATGGTGTCGATGTTCCGTGTGTATTGATGTAGTCGACCTGATCCGGGGTTATGCCAGCGTCATCGAGAGCGTTGAGCATTACCTGAATAATACCTGCTCCTTCGGGATGGGGAGCGGTGATGTGATAAGCATCGGACGACATGCCACCGCCTACGATTTCCGCATAGATATGGGCGCCGCGACGTTTTGCATGTTCGTATTCTTCGAGGATCAGCGCTCCTGCACCTTCCCCCAATACGAAGCCATCGCGATCCTTGTCGTAAGGTCGGGAAGCTGTTGTAGGAGAGTCGTTGCGTTCGGAGAGCGCCTTGAGTGCGTTAAATCCACCGACACCGGCTTCGCATACCGCCGCTTCAGAACCTCCTGAAACGATCACATCCGCTTTTCCAAGACGGAGGAACGTGAAGGCATCATACAATGCATTGGTAGATGACGCGCAGGCAGAGACAGTAACATAATTCGGCCCGCGGAAGCCATACTTGATGGAGATATGACCTGCACTCAGGTCGGGGATCATCTTGGGAATGAAGAAGGGATTGAACCGCGGGGTACCGTCGCCCCGGGTATACGACTTCACCTCTTCCTGGAAAGTCAACAACCCCCCTATACCTGATCCCCATATTACGCCTACGCGGTCGGGATTGAGATCAGACAAAGGGAGGTTTGAGTCTTTTATAGCCTCATCAACAGCCACCATAGCATACTGGGCGAAAGGATCCATCTTACGGGCTTCCTTCCGGTCCATGTAGTTACCTATCTCGAAATCTTTTAATTCGCAGGCGAATTTCGTCTTGAAAAGAGATGCATCAAAGCGTGTTATCGGGGCTGCGCCGCTCTTGCCGTTTTTGAGACCTTCCCAGTATTCTTTCAGAGTATTTCCAATCGGCGTAAGTGCACCAAGTCCTGTAACGACTACTCGCTTCAATTGCATGTGTAATGAGATGGGGGTGTAGTGAGGCAGTGATCAATTATTTCTTAACATTCTGCTCCAGGTACGAAATTGCCTGGCCAACAGTGGAGATGTTTTCCGCCTGGTCGTCTGGAATGGAAATATTGAATTCCTTCTCGAACTCCATGATAAGTTCTACGGTGTCAAGAGAGTCAGCGCCCAGATCGTTTGTGAAGCTGGCCTCAGGAGTAACTTCAGATTCTTCAACGCCAAGTTTTTCGATGATAATCTGTTTTACCTTTTGTGCAATTTCAGACATGTTTTTAATGTTTAGTGATTTAAAAATCAGTGCAAAGAAAGAGATTTGCGGCAATATTGTCAAACTTTTTTGATCTTGGTAAATTCTGTCAGTAAGACCCTGTCCATGAACCATTAGCATTTAATTAACTCGATCTTTCCGATGGTTCTTTGCACATTATCACCTTATTTTTACCACCGTCAAACATGCGTCAGCAACTTCGTGTTGACGCATGTCACGATCATATGAAGAAGACAAGGTTAATCATCGACTATGAATTCGACTTCGAACTAATAGGCCTCATAACAGTGGCTAAAGGTTATCGACTTGCCTGGGAAATCAATCAATTATTGCACATAAACCTTGTAAAACAGCCCGATCTGGTCGTCGGATTCCGGAATAACGAGGAAAAATCCTTCCCATTTTATGCCCATCAGACGGCCCACAATCGTTTGAAACTATTCAAAAACCGCCCTTCTGAAAATGATCCCGGAAAGTATTTTTTAATACCTGAATTTCCTCATTTTGATTTTATAATTTTGGCAGCCATGAAAGAGCCGTACACCCATCAGGAACTCATCGATTCACTGAAAACACTACCGGTCGTTCAGCTCGTAAGCTCCATTCCCATGGAAGGTCTGAAGTCTAAATCCAATTTTATCTTCTGATCAATGCGGTTTTTTGCTTTTTTTAGAGTCACTACTCAATACGCCATACTAAATCTATGTTAGAAAGAACATCGTACAACAAGACGAAAATTGTTGCCACTGTAGGTCCAGCATCCAACTCCAAAGAGATGCTCCGGGCGCTCATCAAAGAAGGGGTTGATGTTTTTCGTCTGAACTTTTCCCACGGCTCCCACGAAGATCACCTTAAAGTCATTCAGGCTGTAAGAGAATTAAATCAGGAAATGGGGACGACCGTTTCCCTGCTGCAAGACCTCCAGGGTCCTAAAATCAGGATTAATGAAATGCAGCCCGACGTCGTCATCGAACGCGGACAGGAACTGATTATCACAACCCGCGAACTCCTGGGTAACAATGAAATCGCCAGTACTTCCTATAAAACCCTTCCCAAAGACGTTAAACCCGGAGATGTAATCCTCGTCGACGATGGAAAAATCGAACTTAAAGTCCGTGAAATCCGCGATGAAGATGTAGTCACTGAAGTTGTTTACGGCGGACCGCTTAAGTCGCGCAAAGGTATCAACCTCCCGTTCACTAAAGTATCTGCTCCGTCGTTGACTGATAAAGATCTTAAAGACCTCGAATTCGGTATCAAAAACGATGTTGACTGGATCGCTCTTTCTTTCGTAAGAAAGGCTGCCGACATCCTTTCGATGCGCGAGATCCTTGAAAAAAATAAGTCAAACTCCCGGATCGTCGCTAAAATCGAAAAACCCGAAGCGTTGAGTAACATCGACGATATCATCGCTGCCACCGATGCAATTATGGTTGCACGTGGTGACCTCGGGGTCGAAATATGGCTCGAAGAGGTGCCGATGGTTCAGAAAATGCTCATCGAAAAATGCAATCGCCAGGGTAAACCCGTCATTGTTGCTACACAGATGATGGAAAGCATGATCGAAAACCCGCGCCCGACACGCGCCGAAACCAACGACGTTGCCAACGCCGTGATGGATGGGGCAGATGCCCTTATGCTTTCAGCAGAAACGGCTGCAGGAAAATACCCTATCGAGGTAATCCGCAGTATGGTGAGAACCATCGCTTCAGTCGAGAAGAACCCGAATATCTACTTCCGCTTCCGCGAAGTTGACTCATCTTCGCCGATTTATGTTAACGACAGCCTTGTTCTTGCTGCATGTAAACTTGCAAAGGACGTGGGCGCCAAAGCTATCGTCGGAATGACGTCCTCTGGTTACACGGCGTTCAAATCGTCGTCACACCGTCCCAATGCCAACATCTTTGTGTTTACCGGCAACAAGAGCCTCATTAATAAGATGAATCTCGTCTGGGGAACACGCGCATATCATTACGACAAGACTGACTCAACCGACGATACAATCGCCGACGTTGAAGCTATGTTAAAAAATGAAGGTCACGTCCAGTCCGGAGATAAGTTCATCTTCCTGGCAAGTATGCCAATCCACGAGAGGGCCCGGACAAATACCCTCAAGATAAACGTAGTGAAATAATCTCCTTTCAGCCTTCTCCCCCCACAGAGAAGGCTGATTCTTGATTCCCCGTTCCTCTTCCTGATTACACGATGGTTATGTCTACCTCATAAACACATAAGCCATCAATTACCTACCCGTTTAGTCCGGAAATTGTTTTTCTGCGTCGAATATCCCCGCACACCTTGGGTTAAGCCTAAATGTCTGAGACTTACAGGGACCAGGTCAAAATCTGCTAGGGACTTCGGGAAGTCCTCATGGTAACCTGCTCTGTGCAGCGGTGTTGCCGCGGTGTTGTCGCGCTTTGGGTAGCCCAGACCGCGTCAGGACCGTTGCACCCCCTTCGCATTAAGGCGGTGGATAGGAGCTCTGCTTGAGGATACTATGAGGATCTTGATAGGTTTTTCTCATGGATCCCTCAGATCGCGCAGAAAATGCACAGAGTTGGGGATCAGAAATCGGGAACGAAAAATCAGAAATCTAATAGGAAGAGTGGAGAAAGAGTGGAGGCAGAGTGGACAAAGCCGCGAAAATGACCACAAAACGGACAGACCAAGATGAGAAAATCCTGTGTTGGCTGAAGTGATTTTTTGACGGAATGTGTGACTTGAAAATAACATACAGGTGCTTGCTTGAACGCTGATCCTTCAGCATGGTAACTATCACGAAGAATCAGGAATTTGTATTCTGAAATCAGAAAACTAATAGGAAGAGTGGAGGAAGAGTGGACAAAGCCGCGAAAATGACCACAAAACGGACAGACCAAGATGAGAAAATCCTGTGTTGGCTGAAATGATTTTTTGACGGAATGTGTGACTTGAAAATGATATTCAGGTGCTTGCTTGAACGCTGATCCTTCAGCATGGTACTATCACGAAGAATCAGGAATTTGTAATCTGAAATCTGAAACCTAATAGGAAGAGTGGAGAAAGAGTGGACAAAGCCTGGAAAAATGACCCAAAAATGGACAGATCAAGGTGAGGAAATCCTGTATTGGCCGACGGCTTTTTCTAATGAACATGGGATTATAAATAGGTATACAGGTGCCTGCTTGAGCACTGATTCCGAAGTAATGGTCAATCAGAATCAGAAATCTGGAATCAGAATCATCAGAAATCAGCGTTCAATTTCGGTTCGACCAGTATGACCTCCTCCCGTTCGACGACAACAGCACCCGCAGGATCACCCTTTCGCTTGCGAACCCACTTCTTTGGCGTGACGATTACCGGACAAAGCGTTTCTGTTTTTCGTTTTGAATTGTAAGCCGCCAACTGGGCCGCGCGCTCGATAACATCCTTCGGAAAC
>JAEZGH010000103.1 GCA_023417065.1 Bacteroidota bacterium | reverse complement strand
GCAATCAGTCCGGTAGTCGTTACCACCAGCAGTCTTCCTTCTTTTTTATGCGTTTCGGTTGTGCAGGACGAACACAGTATTCCCACCAGGAAAATCAGCGCTACTCTGATCGTTCGAGACGATATGGTATGCACTCGGTTATTCATCCACCATCAGATTATCACCTGCATCCCGGGAGATGAAAGCCCGGCTCTTTCCGTCGATGTGAACTTCCAGCGAGCCATCGAACTCCACGCGCTCAAGGATGGTCACGCTGGCTCCGATGTATATTCCAATCTTGCTGAGGTACTGCAGAAAGGAGGGCGAGCCATTGGTAACAGAACGGATATATGTCTTCCTGTTCACCGGGAGCCGGCTTAGCTGTACGTGTTTCACTTCAATGATGCGCCCGTTCTTGTCTGGTATCGGGTGCCCGTGCGGATCAACAGAAGGATGTCCAAGAAACTCATCAAGCTTCTCAATCAGCAGGGGCGACTGGATGTGTTCTAGTTGTTCGGCAACTTCATGCACTTCATCCCAGTTGAAGTTCAGCTTTTCAACGAGGAACGTTTCCCAGAGGCGGTGTTTACGCACTACCATGAGCGCCTCGTTTTTCCCCTGACGCGTGATCTTCACGCCATAATACTTCTCATAGGAGATGAGGTTCTTCGTCGACAGTTTTTTCACCATGTCCGTCACTGAGGCGGCGCGGGTATTCATGGTTTCTGCCAGAGCATTGGTGAGGACGGCGCGTGTTCCTCCCTCGGAAAGCCGGTAAATGGCTTTGAGATAGTTTTCCTCCGTAAAGCTTAACATATTCAAATGTACGCCTTACTTAATTAAAAGTTTAGGGCTGTCTAAAAATATTTTTTAACCTATCTGGCAAGCGGGGGGAAGAGTTCCAGCAAAAAGGGTTCTGATTCTGACCATAACAGTCCGGAATATGAGGCGGGTATATGGATTTGACTCGTCTGTACACATCTCATAATCAGATCAATATCCGGATTCTTTGGATCGAAGATAATTGGCTCCTGGTATTGTCGGATCGTTCCGACCCAGGGAGCATGTGGGGGAGTCATCAAAATGACGCCGTTGGCGAGATATTCGTAAAACTTGGTGGGAATCCGGTTTTCGGTCGCCGGCGAGAGGTCATAGGCAATGATCCCGAAGTCGCTTTCGCGGATGTGGCGGATAACCTCGGCATGCGGCACCAGCTTATCACCACCAATCAGGGAAATAAAGGGATATGGTTTGATTTCCGCGAGCAATGCTTGATACTCCGTCTGTCGGGAGCAGTGGCCGACGATCGCAAGCCGGACCGCGTCATCTACCTCATGAAGCTTCCGCGCGAGATCGATGGCTGCAAATACTCCGGTGGAACGGCTCAGTGTTCCCGAGAAGATGAGGCGCCTTCCGCGTTTGCCAGGCTCAGGAGGCTTCACCTGACCATAATAACGGTTTTCCAGGAGCACGCTCTTTGACCGGATAAAGGGCATCTCGTCCAGATACGCCCGCTCTGCCACGAGATACCGTTTTATCATCGGGTGCAGCAAGCGCTCCTTCAAACGAACATACCCGGCGAGCAGACTTCGAACTGGTTTCGGGAAGGCCTCACCATAAACGATGTTTCGCCAGTAGTTTTCCTGAAGATCGTAATAAACAGCGGCACCGGCGATCAACTTATATAGCGCCGCGGGCCATAGCAACTCGTGTGTCGAAATGATCACATCCACAGGGCGCAGCCGCAGCAGAAGGAAAAACACCTTCCACGGCTGGAGTAACCGTTGAAGGCTCAGCCGCTTGCATACGCCACTTTGATGGAAGGCGATGCCATCTGAAGGAGTCGCCTTCCCCGGGAATCCGACGATATGCACTTCGGCCACCCGGGCAAGGGTCCGCCCCAGCTTCTCAAACATGCGCGTGTCATCGACAGGTTTAAGAACCGAGGCAATGACTATTCTCCTTTTTTTCATTTCTTGCATGCCGGTTAAGCAGGGCCGTTAGTGATATTCGTCGCACGTGAAAATAGCGGAATCCTGCGTAACACAGATTGCTGCATCATTTAACACTGAACATAAACCTTACTACTTTTCAAATGGATCTGAAACAGGAAATCGAAAAAATCTGGGACGACCGTTCCCTGCTGCAACAATCATCCGCTCAGGAAATCATCCGTGGCGTCATCGAGAAGCTCGACAAAGGGGAGCTCAGGGTCGCAGAGCCGAAAGACGGAGGATGGCAGGTAAACGAGTGGGTGAAGAAGGCCGTAATCCTTTACTTTCCCATTCAACAGATGCAGACCATCGAGGTCGGCCCATTCGAATTCCACGACAAAATCGCACTTAAGAAAGATTATAAGTCACTGGGCGTGAGAGTTGTACCTCATGCTATTGCGAGATATGGTTCATATCTCAGCAAAGGCGTGATCATGATGCCTTCGTACGTGAACATCGGTGCTTATGTAGACGAGGGCACGATGGTAGACACCTGGGCCACGGTAGGTAGCTGCGCCCAAATCGGCAAGAATGTACATCTGAGTGGTGGTGTTGGTATTGGCGGTGTGCTGGAACCTGTTCAGGCTGCGCCCGTTATCATTGAAGATAATGCCTTTATCGGCTCGCGCTGCATCGTGGTAGAAGGGGTGAGAGTAGGCCGTGAGGCTGTGCTGGGCGCCAATGTTGTACTGACGGGAAGTTCCAAAGTAATCGATGTTACCGGCGACAAACCAGTAGAATACAAAGGCTACGTGCCTGAACGGTCAGTAGTCATCCCTGGTTCGTATGCGAAGACGTTCCCTGCGGGCGAGTTTCACGTCCCCTGCGCACTCATTATCGGCCGCCGGAAAGAAAGCACCGACAAGAAGACGTCGCTGAACGACGCCCTGCGCGACAACTCTGTCGCCGTTTAAAGGATGGAAACCAACGGAAATCCGGCACTCACGCCGGATTTCTTACAGCTGGTAAAGTTATTTTTTATCTGGCATATCCTTTGAAATCATGCTACGTTAACAACGTTAAGCGCAGAATTCGTAACTTTAGAACGCTGTATGAAGAGACTTTTTTCCGGCATTTTCGTTTTCATTTTTCTCATTCTGTGTGGCTTCGCCCAGGAGCCGGACACAGAAAAATTGCCGTTTGTTCGAAACGAAAGCTTCCAGCGCGGTGAAGTTATCGACTTCAAAATGACCTATGGCTTCTTTACGGTAGGCCGCGGCAGCGCTCGTATCCATCCCGATTATCACAGAGTAAACGACCGATACTGTTTCAAAGTCGACGTCACGGGCAAGACCGTAGGTATGGTCGACTGGGTCGCAGATGTCGACGACCGCTTTAGCGCTTACGTCGACACGGCCGCTCTTGTACCTCATCAGTTTTACCGGAAGATCAGAGAAGGAAGGTATCGCAAGGATGAGTGGACCAATTTCGACCACAATAATCGGCGAATCGAAGTGAAGACGATGGGGCGCGATGGCAAGATGAAAGAGCCCAAATACTACGACGCTCCGGCAAATGTCCGAGACATGATCGCTGGCTTCCTTTACCTTCGCATCCTTGACTTCTCAAACCTGCAGGTAAACGACACGGTTAATGTATCGGGATTCTTTGAAGACGAATTCTATAACATGAACATCATCTACCGCGGCAAGACCACGGTCAAGCTAAAGGTCGGGAAAGTCCGCGCGCTCGTATTCACTCCGGTAATGCCGAAGAACAGCTTGTTTGACGGGGAAAACTCAATCACTGCTTACTTCTCGGACGACAAAAATCGCATTCCGCTGAAGATCGATGCCAAGATGTTTATCGGGTCTGCCGGCGTAGAACTGACGGGCTATTCAAACCTCAGAAATCCGCTGAACATCGTGAAGTGATCACGCTTCAGCGCGCTGCAACAACTCCCTGAATTTTTCTGTAGAGACAGGTTTCGTTACGTACTCACGTACGTCGGGAATTGCCCGCGCGCGGTGTATGTCCCGCGGATCGATGGAAGAGCTCACCATGAAGATCGAAATGTTTTTGGAGAGGTTATCCTTGAGGCTGGAGTAGTCCTGCAGGAACATCCATCCATCGACGAATGGCATGTTGATATCCAGAAAGATGCAGTCCGGAAGCTGATCCGACTTGTCCGCGTGCTCCACAAGGAACTTGAGGGCCTCCTCACCGTTTTCAAACTGAAGAATTTGATCAGTCAGTTGCAGACCGCGTATCATCTTTGACGCGGTGAACTGGAAGATCTTGTCGTCATCCACGAGGGCCACTATCGGAGGCTTACGACTCATGATTCAGAAATATTCTGATTAAAGGTAACGAAAAAAGTGGAACCCTCATTTTCAACGCTCGACACCGAGATTTCGCCACCCATGGCTTCGATCTGATTCTTGATCATAAACAAGCCGATACCCCGGCTTTCGCGATGCTTGTGAAAGGTCTTCCGCAGCTTGAACATATGTTCTCCATAGCGGCTCAGGTTTATGCCTGCACCGTTATCACTGATGGCGAGCTGAATTGTGTCATTCTGACCTGTAGTCGTGGTAATACGTATCTGAGGTGTCCTGCCGGGATAGGTGTACTTCAGGGCATTGCTGAGCAGGTTCAGCATAATACTCTCGAGGTATATGTTCGGATACTCAATAACGGGAGCCATGGAGAAATCGGTAATGACCTCTGCCTTGACTTCCGCGATCTTGGCGTTCAACATGTTCTTCACATGGTTGAATACATCCTCAAAGCGCAGCCGCTGACGTTCGATCTTCTTATCCTGCTTGATCTGCAATACCTCGTTCAGCTCCTGAAGCGTCGTCAGCGTAGTCGTTCCCGCTTCCTTGAGAAGTCCGATGTATTCATTCTGTTCCTCCTGCGTAGTGGCATTGTCGATGAAGTTGAGCAGTGCCAGTATGTTGCTCACCGGCGCGCGAAGGTTATGCGAAACAATCTGCGTGAATTCGCGCAGCTGTTCATTCTTCAGTTTCAGGTCTTCGGTCATCGACAGAAGGCGCGCATTCTGCTCGAGGATTTTTGCCTCTGACAATTTGCGCTCAGTGATGTCCCTGAACTCCGTCACGCGGATGAGTCCGTCACCAAAAGGAATATTCTTGCCTCTTATTTCCAGGAAATACCGGCTACCATCCTTGCGAAGGCCCTCAACATCATAGGTGCCTTCATCCCGCGCAGCGATCTTGCCGGCGACATAATCGCGATATTCAGGAGCAACCAGTTCAAGTCCATTGCTGCCAATCAGTTCCTCGTACGAGAATCCTGTGAGGTTGGAAAGCCCCTGGTTGCAATCCATGATTGCACCTTTGTTGTGAAGACCAATTCCACCAAATGACGCCTCCTGGAGTGTCCGGAAGCGAAGTTCACTTTCGCGAAGGCTTTCCTCCGTGCGCTTGCGGTCTGTGATATCAGTCAGCGTAATAAGTACATGAAGCAGTTTTTCCTGCTCGAGAAGCGTTGGTTCGGCATTTACCAGTAACCAGTTCGTCGGGTTTTCTCCGCTTCGCCGGCCTACCACAACGCCGCGGACAGACAGTTTCGTTCTGGCAGCGACAGACCACGGCAAGTCTGCCGGCGATATCTTTTCACCTCCTTCCGTGATGAATTCAGTATCATCGCCAATAAGCGACGCACCCTGTTGGTTGTCGCCGGTGATGCCCAGCAATTCACGGGAAGCGCGATTGGCAATCTGCACTTCGCCATGAGGTCCCTGCAGCATCACGCCTACGTTCAGGTCTTCAATCATCCGTCGGAAGCGCTTTTCACTTTCCTGAAGTGATTTTTCGGCTGCAACTTTTTCAGTGATATCCCATGCGGTGGTGATGATCGCCTCGGCCCCGTAATACGTGGCACGCGTCAGCCTCACTTCTTTGAGGAAGATTTCGCCATTCTTTCTTTTTCCCCACCATATAAATTTCTGAGGATTGCCTTTCAACGCTGCAGTAATCTGGTCACGGAGTTTTTCGAAATCATTAAGGCCGGGGGCGGAGAGGAAGTCAGGCGCTTTGCCAATCATTTCCTCCTTAGTGTAGCCGTACATTGCACAGGCTTCGCGGTTCACGTCGAGAAACGTTCCGTCAGAATTCTGAATGTAGATGGCTTCGCCGACGCAGTTGAACAGCTCGCGGTAACTCTTTTCACTCTGCTCCACCGACTTCATCGCCTTCACGCGTTCGGAAACGTCACTGACGATTCCAAGCATGCGAAACGCTTCGCCCTTGTCATTCGGGATGAACAATCCGCGATCGTGCATGTAGCAATAGTCGCGGCCTTCCACCTTCAGGCGATAATAAACGTCATAAGGGATTAGCTCGCGCTGGGAAACTTCCAGAAGTCGGATGGTATCGGGGCGATCATCCGGATGAAGGCGCGCCGCCCACTTGTCGAGATGATCGAGTTCATGGTGATGCAGCCCCAGAACCTGTTGAATATTGCCACTCCAGACGAGTTCACCCGACGGTACGTCGTAGTCATAGATGAGCACTCCTGCAGATTCGGAGACTAACTTGTCGCGCATTTTCCAATCTGCAAGTTCATACTCGGTGATCTTCCGCGAGGTGATATCCTGAATGCTTCCAACGAACTGCACCGTATCACCATTCTCCGGACGAGGCCCCAACGTCAGCTGTCCCCAGAAAAAACTTCCTCCCGGGATGCGCAGCCTGATTTCTGTTGTCCATTCTGTGTGTGCACGTATCACCCTGTCAAACCCTTCTTCGAATGCCTGGCGATCAGCAGGGTCTACCAAACGGATTAATGCCTCTTTATCGTGCGGAAGTTGTGCGCTCTGCCTGAATTGAAGAACCTTATGTGAATTACCTGACCACAGCATCGTATGCGAGGCCGGGGAATAGTAAAAAAGGGCTATTCCCGGGATTTGCAGTGGCGTTTGAATCGGGGGGTGCTTGCTTGAACTTTCATCGAACGTTGATGATCCGGGATTTGAACCCGAATTCTGGAGGTCGGATTTTCGGTCAACGGATTCGTTCTGTCTGCCCTCCAAAGATTTCTCTTGTCTTTTTGCCATCGTCGTCTTACTGGACTTGAATATAGCTAACTATTTTTGTGCAAATTTATTTGATTCTAAAGCGAAACTTACATTATGTTAGTAATATAAATCTAAGCCTGTATGTTAAAGGAATTTAAAGAGTTTGCCTTTCGGGGCAACGTAATCGACCTGGCCGTCGGTGTGGTAATCGGCACGGCCTTCAACGCAATTGTGAATTCTCTCGTCGCCGACGTATTTATGCCGATTATCGGTATCATCACGGGTGGTCACGATTTCTCCGGCTATGGTTTTCAGGTTGGAGATGCTACGATCGCCTATGGCAAGTTCCTGCAGGCTATCTTCATCTTTCTGCTTACTGCCATCGCCTTGTTCTTATTCATTAAGGGTGTGAACAGGCTGCGCAAGAAAGAGGAAGCCGCTCCCGCACCTCCGCCGCCACCACCAGCTGATGTTGTTCTACTGACAGAAATCCGCGACCTGCTCAAAACTAAGCAGTGATCTGATTGATGTTAGTCTGTCTTCATGGGTAGGCTTCTAGCGGAACTGTGGAGCAACGACAAGTTCTTTGCTTCCGGCGGTGTACTGGTAGAAGCCACTTCCTGATTTTACTCCTTTATGCCCGGCCTGAACCATGTTCACCAGCAGGGGACAAGGCGCGTATTTCGGATTGCCGAAGCCTTCGTGCAGCACACGCAGAATACTCAGGCACACATCCAGACCGATGAAGTCCGCCAGTTGTAACGGCCCCATTGGATGAGCCATCCCCAGTTTCATCACCGTATCTATCTCACTCACGCCGGCAACATCTTCGTACAACGAGTAAATCGCCTCGTTGATCATCGGCATAAGAATCCGGTTGGCTACAAAGCCAGGATAGTCATTCACTTCAACGGGGATCTTTCCAAGTGCGCGCGAGAGTTCCATCACACGAGCAGTCACTTCATCGCTGGTGCTGTATCCGCGAATCACTTCCACGAGTTTCATCACGGGCACAGGGTTCATGAAGTGCATGCCAATCACTTTTTCCGGTCGGTTTGTGACGGACGCAATACGGGTTATTGAGATGGACGAGGTATTGGTTGCGAGCATGGCATCGGGATGAGCCTTATCACTTAACTCCTTGAATATCGCAAGCTTAAGATCTGCATTCTCAGTCGCAGCTTCAACTACAAGAGTCACGTCTGCCACAGCATCACTTACTTGCGTGAACGTGGTGATATTTTCGAGTGTCGCGCGTTTTATGTCCTCCGTTATGGTTCCTTTCTCCAGCTGACGCCCGAGGTTCTTTTCGATAGTGGCCAACGCCTTTTTCAGGGCATCATTTGAAATATCTACTAGGGCGACCTTGAAGCCATGCTGCGCAAAAACATGCGCGATACCGTTGCCCATCGTGCCCGATCCAATAACTGCGACTTTCTCCATTGTTCGTTCAGGTTAACGGACAAAGATAATCGCTATTTCCAGATTTCTGATTTCGACCGAAGGTCGAGTTCAGGTTTCAGGAAATCAAGGCTCACGCTTTGTGGTAACCGTGACGTTTGCCGCTTTTGTTACCCGCTGCCGGTTCTCTGTTACCGGTATATTCCCTGTTCAAGCTCAAACTCAAACTGCTGCGCTCGAAGGCACAAGTCTCAACGTTTAATGAACTGCTTTGGAAAGGGGGTAATTCGGTTTCCGATATTAATGTCATCTACTGTTTACTTCGGTGAGCACGTCTTCGAATACGGCAGCGTGAGTCTGAGTTTGAGAGCGAGGCTGAGTGCGAGTAGTAATGGATTGTTCAATTAACCGAATCCTGAGCTGAGGGGGCCGGCGCGTGGCGGCAAAGGTTCCCGCCGTACTCGATCCGCCTGCAGCAACCCCCAGGTGCATATTATTAATACCGCAAACCGTTCTATTATCAGAAATCGAAATTAAGGTGACAGTGCCCGTATGGACCTGTCCCGCCGGGACGAGTGCGTTCACCTGAGCACTCCTCGTAATGCTGCAGTTCAATAGTCACTCGTGTCCTCACCGTCCTTCGGCACCGCCCTGATCAGAAATCAAAAGTCAGAAATTCAGTGCTGCCTCAGATGCGGCAGCACTTTCGAAAGCGTGCGTTCTACAGGTCTGCCGACCTTGAAGAGGTCAGTAGGAGTATTGCATAAAACCGCCTTGCCATTGTAGATCGCCACGGGGGCGGCAAGGAGGTGTGGGTTGTGCATAAGTACGTCAAGCCATCCAGTCATCGTAATGTTTCTTCCCGCAACCATGCGCTGATAGTCTGGATGAGACCGGTCGAGTAGTTCCTTCGGCGTCAGCCCCAGCATATTGACAACTTCTTTCCAGTATGTCGGGCCAAGCCGCTCACACAGCACATTGACTTCATTAATATGGTTGCAGATCGACTTTGCCAGCGCTTTGGTTTGCTTCCCTTTGCTGGTTTCCGGGTTGTACAGTAGGAATAACTCGTTTTGGTGAAATTGCATAGTGCTGCTAAGTTTTCGTTCAAATCCTGATTAGTTGTGATTTCAATGCTTCAGGTCTTAGACCTGCGACGAATGCATCATGCGACGCCTGCCGGTGTGTAAATGACGTCTTCGTAAACGATACCTGACCTCAGCCTCACCGCATAATCACGTGAAGCCACCGAACAACATTACCCGAATAATCCGGTGTATGATTTCCGGGCAATACCAAAAAGTGATACCGAACTTTTGGGTCCTACCAGGTTATTCAGCATGCTATTCCATCCCTTAACAGAGAAATGGCGGAATAAAATTCTTTAAATATAATAACTTCTGGAATGTTTTCCTCGACTCCCGCGGGATTCACAGAATATTATTAACGACGGATGTCGAAACATCCAACAATAACGACGCCCACCTGTTGGACGCATGTAATGATCTGAGTATGTTAATATTCTGTGATTGACCCTCGCTAATCTTGCGTTGTTATTTATTTGACTGACTTCTGAACAGCCACTACCCATCCCTCCTGGCAGGAGCACGTCTCAAACTAACGTTATTTTTTATGAGAACCATCTTGGTAAGTATCCTTCTTGGAGTGTCATCGGTCGCCGTCGCTCAGGAAGCAAATTCAACAACGGCTGACATGTACGAGCTTTCGCTCGAGGAGTTGATGAACATCCCTATTCACTCCGCGAGCAAAAAGCAGGAAACCACGTTCGATGCCCCGTTGTCAAGCTATACGCTGACGCGAAGTGAGATCGAAAAATCAGGTGCTTCAACGATCATGGAAGCACTCAGACTCGTTCCCGGCCTGATCGTAAGAGAACAATCCAATGGCGTGTATGATATTCACATCCGCGGTCTCGACAACATCCTGCGCAGCAGTGTCGGATTTACCAAGAACAACCTGTTCACCCTGGTGATGATCGATAGCCGCCCCGCATTTAACTACAACCTCGGCGGTACATTCTGGGAAGCACTTCCTGTTGACATCGCCGACGTAGAACGGATAGAAATCGTGCGCGGACCTTCAGCACCGCTTTTCGGACCAAACGCTGTAACGGGTGTCGTCAATATTATCACTCGACGTGTCCAGTCAGACAAGGCACAGGTTACAGCAAACGTTGAGGTCGCATCACCTCAAAGTCTGGTCGCCAACGCGTACGTTGGAAAGAAGATCTCGCAAAAGCTGAATGCCGCGGTTTCGTTTAACCACCAGGATCGCTCAAGGTTTGACGAACGCTTCTATCAGACTGCCACTGGCGAGTACACGTCAGGACCAGCGTTCATTGATAATTT
The DNA here is from genome assembly GCA_023417065.1 of Bacteroidota bacterium. Classification (GTDB taxonomy): domain Bacteria; phylum Bacteroidota; class Bacteroidia; order Cytophagales; family Cyclobacteriaceae; genus Ohtaekwangia. Next base: position 20,876 of record JAEZGH010000103.1, on the reverse strand, counting down.
TGCCAGCAAATTCCCTGACGAGAGCCAGGCGATGAAGAAGACTGGCGCGAATATATATCTCGGTTACAACCCTGCGGATCGCACACAAATTGACTTTTCAGTCGGTCTCCAGGAAAACACTACACTTCGGAACCTGCTGAGCAGCTTCGGAACAACCCTCAATACCACAAGTTCAAATTCTATTTATGCAAACCTCGCTGCGCGGGTAGGGGACTTCAACGTAAGAACGTCATACATCAACGGCAGCGACAACATTCAGATGGGTGCCATTCCCTCTTCGTACGACTTCAACGTGACGGACATCAATGCTGAATACACCATCAGGATTGGAAAGAAGGTCAGTGTCGTTCCCGGTATCAATTTCCAAAATGCTGTATTCAGTGACGAGGATTACCGCTTCGAAGCCGGAGCAGGATTTCTCAACGGTACACGCCAGGCGATATCCACTGTATCCGGTTTCATCCGGTCAGATATCAACGTGAGCGACAAGTGGCGCGTGATCGCAGCCCTGCGCGCAGACAGGTTCTCAGCGCCGGATGATCTTTACCTCGCATATGAGCTGGCTTCTACCTATAAGATTAACGACAACAACCTCATCAGGATGGCCGTCACACAATCGAACAGTGGCGCCTTTGTTGGATATAATAAACTAAACCTCATTTCGCCGAACTCATTCCACCTGGGTGGGGGCGCGTACGTAGATCAGGTTCAGATTGGTAACGAATCCCTTGATCTCCTCACGGTGAAGATGGTGGAACTCGGTTACCGCGGGCGCCTCACGTCCAACTTCCACATTGACGTCGATGTGTTCCGCCAGGAAATCAGCAACCTAACGACCACGATCATCCGCGGCTTCACGGAATATCCGCCGTCGCTGAGTTCCGACTTCCTTGTAGAGTTCGGCAACGTTCCGACTACTGCAACACAATACGGTGCAACCATTGGGTTTAACTTTGTTCCCAGTACAGATTGGCAGATCAAACCCTTCATTACGTTACAAACCACACGCACTGAAGATCTTCCAAGCTCCGATTTCGACCCTCAGCTGAGTACAAATCAGCCTGGAATGGGATTCCCTGCCGTGACATACAGCAACAGCCGCCATGCCTATACGCCTGCAGCATACGGTGGTTTCTATATCAATTATAAGCCACACGACAAACTGAACGTGAACCTCAATAGCTACCTGATGAGCAATCAGACATGGTACACTGAGGGTGGTGTTGAAGTGGATGGTGGTTCTACGGTTCTCGTGAATGCGAAAATCAGCTACGCCGTAACCCGGGCACTTAATGTCTACCTGAACGGACGCAACCTGCTTGAACGTGAGAAGCCACAATTCCTCGGTGGTGATCACCTTGGTGCGCTCCTCGGCGGAGGCATCTCACTGGATCTCAAGTAGATTAGAATAGGATACTGAATTAAGGGTCGAAGGCCGATGGAAACATCGCGAACCTTTGACCCTTGTCATTTTAGTACGACGTAGCGTTCCGAAAATGCCGGCAGGCAAGACCTGCTACTCCACAACGATCTCTTTTGAAAGGCCAACAGCATTGAACCGAATTGAGAGACGTCGGGCCGGCGTGCGCGGCTCATCACAGTCCGCCGAAGGATCCACAAAGTAATAGTAGAACTTCTCGTGTCTTTTGTAAATCTCCTGCTGATCCGGTTTCCCGAGTGCGTTGACGACCTCTATCTCATTCAATCCCAGAAGTTTGTCTTTCTGCGCAAGGATTACCTCGGCTAACGGAGTTCGGGCGCCGTTACAGCCTTTCAGGTCGTTTCGCCAGGCTTGAGCGTCGAAGTGGTCCAGAGATATCTTATCAGGACTGCAGGATACGAGCAAAACCACGCTAACCAGCAGGTGATGCCATTTGAAGATGCGCATATTTTTTTTGTACGTGGTAGAACCACCACGAAGAAATGAAACAATACAGGAGTGAAACGACATGGTAGTACTCGGGCCAATCAAGTCGCAAGGTAAAAAAGGAAAGCATTAGCGTATACAAAAAGATGCGCACCCATTCCGACCATTTTACCCATTGACGTTGTTCAAACAGCACGCCACAGTTCACGACCATCACAGAAATCAGGATGGCCACGAAAATCTGCACCTTTAGTGGCAGACCATCCGCGGAGAATAGAAAAACGGCGGTGCCAACCAGACAGATGGCATACTGGAAAAGAACGTAGGTATTCAGCAACAGGGTGGAGGGCGGGTCATACTTCCGGTAACTGGCCTTATCGATCTCAGGTGCGGGCCGATATCCCCCCAGGTAATCGGGTAGCCACCCGGGCTTCTTGAAAAGGTAGCGGAATCTGTCGCCCCACGTCGGGATCCTCGCCAGATCTTTCTGCATGGCCAGGTAATGGCTGAAGTTCGCATACACCGGATTCCAGCTGTTCAAGGGGGTCGTGACGCCATACGTTGGCTTTTCTTCCTCCTCCTGGAAGGTCCCGAACACGCGGTCCCAGATGATCAGCGACCCCGCGTGATTCTTGTCGATGTACTTCGGATCGCGCCCGTGGTGCACCCGATGATGAGACGGAGTGTTGAAAATAAACTCTATCCACCGCGGGAGCTTGCCGATGGCCTCAGTATGGATCCAAAACTGATACAGTGTATTCAGGGCTGAAATAAGCGCAAAATCTAATGTTTTGAACCCGAGGAAAGCAATCGGGAGGCTGAAGCCGAAGGTCCAGATCACCTGAAGCGAACTCTGCCGGAGTGCAACGCTGAGATTATACTCTTCACTTTGGTGGTGAACGACGTGGCCACCCCAGAAGAGGTTCACCTCATGACTCATGCGATGTGCCCAGTAGTAAGCCAGGTCGACGAGCAGTATCAGCGCGACCCAATACCACCATTGCGAGCGGTCGGGAGAAAAGAGGGCGTAGTTTTCAAACAGGAACTGGTAGATCCCAATCGCAAAGATTTTCAGGAATAATCCCGACAGCTGGGAGGTGATTCCGCAGCTCAGGTTGGCGATGGCATCCTGCAGGCGATAAAGTTTCTGATGGGTCAACCTCTCGATCAGAAGCTCGACTCCGATCAGGATAAAGAAAACGGGAATTGATAAAACGATGGGATTCAGGTCCATTGCTCAGCTCATCAGGTGACGTTCTACAAGGTACGACTTCCCGTGCATTGGCAAAAGGCGGGGTGGGGCCGGTGCGGGTCAGAATATTTGAATTCTGCCGGGCCAAAGTGGTATTTTCGATTACCTTTGCCCGAAAATCTGAAACATGGTACTAAAGATTCTGCGCGGTGTGTGGTTTGTTTCATCACTCGGTGCATTAGCCGCGCTCCTCACGGTTTATGCATCCCTTCCCGAAGACGTATCGCTGTTCCAGCAGGGACTGCAGGTCGTTTCGCTTTCGCGGGAAGCATTCTTCTATCTGGCACTGGCCATCATTACCCTGACTAACGCGCTCGTCTACGTAACGAAAACCCTGAATAAACATGACGAGGGTATGCGCGCCTGGTTTCACGGTTTGATCGTAACGATAAATATCTTCTTTGTCGTAACCCTGTTTTTTGTAAGTGCTTACAACGCCACCGAGCGATTCGACTTCGAACGGGTCGGTCCATTTATTTCTGCAAGCGTTATTCTGATCGCTGCATGGGGACTATTCTGGCCTTTCCGGGTCGTAATTCGAAAATTTTTATCTAAACCGACCGTTTAGTTAGGGTCGTCGAATGAATTGATCATTAACCTGTTGCATTATTTGAGTTAAGCCAATTCTGGAACTCCGAAGCAAAGAGCCTGAGTTGAAGTCAATGCAAAAATCACTTTATTCGTGATTAGTCGGCATTTTTTGAACGTTTGAGTTCATTTTTTAAGCCTAACTCCGCAACAAATCAAACTAGCGTATGGCGAAAACAGAAAAATCTGCAGCTTCGATTGAATATGATGAATCCAGTATACGGTCGCTGGACTGGCGCGAACACATCCGCCTCCGTCCAGGAATGTATATCGGTAAACTTGGCGACGGCTCGTCAAAGGACGACGGTATCTACGTCCTTGTAAAAGAGGTCGTCGACAACTCAATCGACGAACATATGATGGGCCATGGCAAGGCCATCGACATCTCTATCTCTGATCAGCGCGTCGTCGTCCGCGATTACGGACGTGGCATCCCGCTGGGTAAAGTCGTTGACGTGGTGTCGAAAATCAACACCGGCGCGAAGTACGATTCAGGAGCCTTCCAGAAATCGGTAGGCCTGAACGGTGTCGGTACCAAAGCCGTTAATGCCCTTTCCAACTACTTCAAGGTACAGGCATTCCGCGATGGACAAACCAAGCTTGCCGAGTTCAAAAAAGGTGTTCTCGTAAACGACCCCAAGCCCGGCAAAACCACCGAGAAGAATGGAACCCTGGTGGAATTCGAACCGGATAACACCATGTTCAAGCATTATCACTTCATCCCGGAATACCTGGATGACCTGATGTGGAACTACGCGTTCCTCAATGCCGGGCTTACCATCAACTACAATGGGCGCAAATTCTTCTCGAAAGACGGTCTCCTTGACTTGCTTCGCCAGAAAACCTCGTCAGACGAACTCCGCTACCCGATCATCCACGTAAGAGGAACAGATATTGAATTTGCCCTCAGCCACGGAAATCAGTACGGCGAAGAATACTATTCCTTTGTAAACGGACAGAACACTACACAGGGTGGAACTCACCTCGCGGCATTCCGCGAAGGCGTGGTTCGTGCCGTACGCGAAGCCTGCAAAAAGGAATACGATGCAGCCGATATCAGAGCCTCCATCGTAGGGGCTATCGCCGTCAGAATTCAGGAACCCGTCTTTGAATCTCAGACAAAAACGAAGCTCGGCTCGCTCAATATGGCTCCCGAAGGCCCGACCGTGAAAAGCTATGTCGGTGACTTCGTCGCAAAGGAACTGGAGATATTCCTGCACAAAAACCCTGAAATCAGAGACGCGCTCGAAAAGCGGATCATCCAATCCGAACGTGAACGCAAGGAAATCGCGGGGATCAAGAAACTCGCCAATGAACGGGCCAAAAAAGCGAACCTCCACAACCGGAAGCTCCGCGATTGCCGGTTCCACTTTGACGACAAAAGCGAAAAGGGCGCTAACTCCCAGATCTTCATCACCGAAGGAGACTCCGCCAGCGGTTCTATCACCACTTCGCGGAACGTCGAAACTCAGGCGGTATTCAGTCTCCGCGGAAAACCGCTGAACTGTTACGGACTGACCAAGAAGGTGGTGTACGAAAACGAGGAGTTCAACCTCCTTCAACACGCCCTTAATATTGAAGATGGCCTCGACGGACTTCGTTATAACCAGGTTATCATCGCTACAGATGCCGACGTCGACGGAATGCACATCCGGCTTCTGCTGATGACATTCTTCCTGCAATTCTTCCCCGACCTCGTGAAGGCAGGCCACGTGTTCATCCTGGAAACACCCCTCTTCCGCGTTCGCAATAAGAAAGAAACTATCTACTGCTACAGTGAGGAAGAAAAACAGGCCGCGATCAAAAAACTTGGAAAGGTGGAGATCACCCGATTCAAAGGACTTGGTGAAATCTCTCCAAAGGAGTTCGGAGCTTTCATCGGCGAAGACATCAGACTGCAACCTGTACTTCTTCACGACCAGAACCTGCACCAACTGATGGAATTTTACATGGGTAAAAACACACCGGACCGACAGGAGTTCATCATCGACAACCTGCGCATCGAACTCGACAAGATCGACAGCGAAGCGGAAGAGGTTATTGAACTCGAGGATCAGCCCGAAGGTGCGGTTGCTTAATTTGAATAAATCGTTTTGAGATAATTGCCTGGCAGCAAACTATGAGCAAGAAAAAAGGAACAGATAAGCCGGAGATTGAATCAACAAACGTCCCTTCCAATGGAAATGGAAACAACAACGGGGACGCCGTTCATTCAATCGCTCTGGATGGTCTTTATAAAAACTGGTTTCTCGACTATGCGTCGTACGTAATCCTGGAGCGCGCGGTGCCGCGTATTGAAGACGGTTTGAAACCCGTACAACGCCGCATCCTGCATTCTCTCAAGGAAATGGATGACGGGCGCTTTAACAAAGTCGCGAACGTCATCGGTCACTCCATGCAGTATCACCCACACGGTGACGCAGCTATCGGTGAGGCGATCGTAAACCTCGGACAAAAGAACCTCCTCATTGAAACCCAGGGTAACTGGGGAAATATCCTCACGGGTGACAGCGCCGCTGCACCCCGTTACATCGAAGCAAGGTTGTCGAAGTTTGCCCTCGATGTAGTTTACAACCCGCAGACAACGGAGTGGCAACTATCGTACGATGGCCGGCGCAAAGAGCCGGTAACACTCCCTGTGAAGTTCCCGTTGCTTCTCGCACAAGGTGTCGATGGTATCGCGGTAGGACTTTCCACAAAAATCCTTCCTCACAACTTCATCGAACTCATCAAAGCATCTATCGACATTCTCAAGGACAAAAAGCCGAAGATATATCCGGATTTTCCTACAGGGGGTGTTGCGGACTTCTCCGAGTACAACCAGGGCTTGAGAGGTGGTAAGATCAAGGTTAGAGCGAAGATCGAGATTGCTGATAAAAAAACGCTGGTCATCAGGGAGATACCGTACACGACGACGACCACTTCCCTGATGGAGTCCATCGTGAAGGCCAGCGAAAAAGGCAAGATCAAAATCAAAAAAGTAGTCGATAACACGTCCAGCGAAGTTGAAATTGAAGTTCAGCTGCAGCCGGGACAATCGCCCGAAATTGCAATCGATGCCCTTTATGCTTTCACCGATTGTGAGATCAGCATTTCTCCGAACGCATGCGTGATCGTTGAGGATAAGCCGCACTTCATGGCGGTGAACGATATCCTCAAGTACAACACGCAACAGACTGTCGACCTCCTCAAAAAAGAGCTGGAGATCAGGAAGGCAGAACTTATGGAGAAGATCCTGTTCTCATCCCTGGAGAAGATCTTTATTGAAAACAGAATATACCGCGACATCGAAGAGGCCAAAACGTGGGAAGACGTGCTGGCACGCATCGACAAAGGGTTGGCGCCTCACAAGAAGAAATTCTACCGTGAGATAACCACCGAGGATATCATCCGCCTCACCGAAATCAAGATCAAACGTATTTCGCGTTACGACTCCTTCAAGGCCGACGAGCTGATGAAGGATCTCGAGAAACAGTTGAAAGAAACCCAGCATAACCTCAGACACCTGACGGATTATGCCATTGCTTACTATCAGCGCCTGCTTGAAAAGTATGGCAAAGGCCGCGAGCGCAGAACCGAAATCAAGAGCTTCCAGGCAGTTACCGCAGTTGAAGTTATTGCCAACAATCAGAAGCTGTACATCAACCGCGCCGACGGATTCGTAGGCTACGGTTTGAAACGTGATGAGTTCATCTGCGACTGCTCCGATCTTGACGACGTCATCGCGATCCGCAAGGACGGCAAGATGCTCGTATCGCGGGTGAAGGAGAAGATGTTCATGGGTAAGGACATCCTTTACGCGGGCATCTGGAAAAAAGGCGACGACCGGATGGTATACAACGTGATCTACAACGATCCGAAGAGCGGAAGAGGTTTCGCCAAGCGATTCAATCTCCCCGGCATAATCCGCGACAAGGAATACGACCTGACGCAGGGCACACCGAACTCAAAGATATTTTACGTCAGCGGCAATCCGAACGGAGAAGCTGAGACCGTTCAGGTTAAGCTGTCACAGTCGAGTACCGCACGTAAGAAGGTGTTTGAATTCGACTTCGCGGAACTTGAAGTGAAGGGTCGCGGTGCAAAGGGGAATATCATTACAAAGTATCCGATGCGCAAGGTTGAGTTCTTCAAAGCGGGGGGTTCGACGCTGAGCAAGCTCGATCTTTGGTACGACGATGCCGCCGGGCGACTCAACCGCGATGGCCGTGGGAAGAAACTTGGCAAGTTCGACGGCGACGATCAGATCATCGCGTTCATGCGGAACGGATCGTACAAAATCACGAATTACGACCTCACCAACCGCTACGATCCTGAGAAAACGCTCCTTGTGGAGAAATACAATCCCGGACGTGTGGTCTCTGCAGTCTACGTTGACGGCGATAGCAAGCAATACATCGTGAAGCGTTTCATGATCGAAACGTCAACTGTCGACAAGGAGTTTGGATTCATTTCCGAAGCTATCGGCTCGCGTCTGGTTGCCGTATCCACGCGGGAAAATCCCGAAGTAGAGGTCGAGGTGGTGAAGGGTAAAGACAAAACGAAGAAAACGGAAATCGTCAACCTCGAAGACATCGTGGAAGTGAAAGGCTGGAAAGCAATCGGAAACCGATTGTCGGAATACAAAGTAACGAAGGTCTCGCTAGTGCAGGATGAAGAACCCGCAGCGGAAGAAGAAGAAGCTGAAGAGGTGATCGAATCTGATGAAGAGGTTCAGTCGCCAAAAAAAAAAGTCGACGAAGCAACCTTCCAGCCCCCGACAACAATCGAGGAAGACGGGCAAGTCGCCCTCTTCGGGGGGGCGCCAAAAAGTCCCCAGCAAAGTCAAAGCCCCCAAAAAAGGCAAGTCAAAGTCGAACAACAAAGCCTCTTCGGAGCAGCTCCAAAACAAAGCCCGGAAAGTCAAAACCAGCCGGAAAGTCAAAACCAAAGTCAGCCCCAAAAAAGCGAAAGTGAAACGCAAGTAGGGCAGAGCGTTGAAGAAACGAAAGGCAAAGACCAGACTGGCGGCAAGGCCTTCAATGTAGGAGAGACTATTGAATTCGACCTTTAATGGTCATTGGAGATCGGGTTATTGATATTTCCCGATCTCCAGTTCTCCACCGGGACCAAGATATTTATCGCGCGAATTGAAGTCAGGTGACTGCTTTAGCTGCGTCATCGTCCGTTGAATAAAGGCCGCCATCCGTTCGTTTTCCGCATCGACAACGCCACTATCTTCTGTAACCGGAGCCTTATTTGTAATCAGCCATTTAGCCATGTGAAACTTCTTGTGGGTGGGAGGCATAGGACTAACCTTCACCTTTGGCATCATCGATCCTGCGAGTGTTTCTATGAAGATCGCATAGGAAGAATCAGCGTTTAAATCAGCAACCACGAAGTCAACGTTCTCAGCCGATACCCAGAAGACATGCTTTCCCGGTTCGCATTCATAACGGAAGTACTGTGTTCCCTGAAAGTCGGCAATGAACTTATCACCGTCGAAAACCAGCGTGTTGATATCCCTCTGGTAATTGGTGGGACGAACCAGGTAGACGACAGCTTTCCCCTTCGACGGAGCCTGAAATCCCTGTGCAGCAAGTGTACCCGCGCAGGTCAGGAACAGGATCAGTAAACAAAACCTTGACATGCCCAAAAATAACGCTTTTTACACCGTCATTCAGTGCGAAATAGGCGGAACAGCAAAGCGTGAATTGCCCACGTTCTCATCTGCCGCAAGCGTTGATATCTGCACCACGGGAATTTTCTTGTCGCGATAGGCGGACCACGCCGATGAAATAATGGTCTTCATGTCCCCTTCGGAACCTGGCCTCGATGTTGAACTATCAAGAGGATATTGTCCCCGAAGGAGCTGCCATATCGACCAGTAGCGTGGACTTCCATCCCTCAGCGGAGTGAACCGGATAGTGGCTGCGTCGGACTGCCCACTGCTTTCCACGACTACGAGGTACCTCTTGTTAGCTGCGACATTTGCTTCCATCCACGACGAACCATTTCGATCTGTCCAGAACAGTTCATCACCGGGCTCCAGCACAACGGATGCGTAAGACCCTGCCCGGAAACTTCCGACGAATGATTGCCCCTTGAACAAACGCGTCTCACCCGAAGACAGCGATGGGTCGAAATAGAAATCGATCATTGACTTTCCTTCAGGAGGAGACTCAATCGCCTGGGCGAAACCCAACAGACGGATCATAAGTATCAGGATGAGTAAAACCAATATTCGCTTCATGACTACGTGTTTGAGAAGTATAGACTTTCATACCTATACAAATCGCGGTCCACAAATCATATGCAAATAAATCAACACATCGCCTGTGGCAGACATTGACAGAACCGGGATTGCTCCTTCATCCCATATCATTAACTTTGTCCCACATGGAGAAAACAACTATGCAGAAGATCTTGTTGATTTTCATTTTTTCCCTGCTTCTGTCTGCAGCGTTTGGTCAATCCGACATTCTTGCCGTTGGAAAAGTAACCGATGCCCGGACAGGCAAAGGAGTAAAGGCAAACATCCGGTACAGCAGCATTCCAACCGGAAGCATCTTTGGCCGCTTTTCGGACAGCACGTTTACCTTCTCGATATTTGGTACTGCCCGTTATCAGATTACTGCCTCGGCGGAGGGATACAATCCGCGAACGGTCATTGTCGACCCGAAGGATATCAACTCCGAGAACCGCGTAATTCGTGACATCGCGCTTTCGTCGAAAGGCGAAACGATCGTTTTGAACAACCTGATCTTCCCGCAGGGCAAGGCAGTGATCGATGAAAAGTCGTATCGCGAACTGGATGAAGTTGCTGAAATGCTCAAGGCAAATCCATCTATCGAAATCCAGCTGGAAGGACATACCGACAACGTCGGCAATGCAAAGATGAATATGGAGCTTTCGAAAAACAGGGTAGAGGCGGTGAAGAAGTACCTGGTTGAAAAAGGCGTTGCAAAAAAGCGTATTCAAACAAAAGCGTTCGGCGGTACTCAGCCGCTTAGAAACGAAATGACTCCGGAAGCCCGCGCGCTGAACCGTCGCGTTGAAATGAGGATTTTACGGGATTGATTCGTCGTCCCTGACCTCAGTAGAAATAAGGTCGCCCGTTCTGGGGTTTCTGTTCTTTGCGCCAGGTTCCCAAATGTATTATCTTAGGTAATCCTTTCCCAGGCAGTTTTCCCGAATTTCAGAGGCGCCTAAAAGGTCCTTGACCGGACTTCGGCGTTTCCCCGGCGGGACCTGCCGCGCAAAGCAAAGAGAAAGCAAAATTAAAGCATAAATGAAGCATAGATGAAGCATAAAACGTGTCCATCTATGTGATGTTCTTGCTTTACGATAACTTCATTGTTGATTTATACATAACGATCTCAGCAGGAAACTACGAAGTCCCTGGCAGGAAAGTATGAAGTCCTGATAAAGTCCTGATTAACCCGTCGGATATCTGCCGCTTCTCTGAGTGGCCCTGGCTATGCCTGGAAAAAAGATTGGTTATAGCTGATAGGTAGTGCCCTGTTCATGTGTTTTTTGAGAATACACATCAATAACCAAGTATGAGAACTCCGACATGCCCTTCTGATTTCAAGTTGTGCGGAAATTATTCCATTTAAGGTAAAAATGTCACTGGAAAAAAGCAAGCTCAGGCGAGCATGCGTTACCAAAGTGCACGAATGGGATTGAGCTCAATAACTCATCGACTGGAAAGCTTCCCATTCCTTCCAGCGTGCGCGAAGGTCTGTAATGTCTTCGTAAATGCATGGGTAAGCATCTTCTGAGACAGGAGGGAGCATTCCTTCGGCCAGCTGTTTACTGGTGAGTCCACCACTCCACTCAAAGTGCGCAGGATCATAAGGCCGCTTCCAACGACCACCCCAACGAAGGCCAAGGCTTTCGCCGATTACGCCGACCTTGCGCCACAGCGTTTGATTCTTCCATTGCGGCTTGCCATTAACGATGGGCACGATGTCGACCGCCAGCCCGTATTGATGTTTCGAGCGCCCGCCGACAGAGTTGGTGTACGTGCCGCCACCCATGCCCTTATACTCATTTTGTTTCGCATGAGTGCGGAATGTTTCCACAACTGCCACTTCAATGCCCTTAAGACGACACAGCCTGATCAGTTCAGTTACCTTATCGCGAAAAGCCGGATGTAATGCATTCAAGTCTGCTATCATAGCAATTGTACCACGGTCGATGCCGAAAGCATAATTCTCAACTACTGACCAATCAGTCCATGCGCTGCTAAAGCTGGTCGTAAGGGGAGCAGCATGTTCTCTGGCGTCCGCCCATTCGGCATGAAGCACAGCAGCATCAACTTCAGCTGAATCCTGAAGATATTGGTTAAGAAAATCGACGATATAATCTTTTGCGTCAGCGGTATTTTGAGCGGAGTTCTGAGCAGCAGTGGGAAGGGAAATGAGACAAAATAACCAAATAAGACATCTGACAAGGGTTTCACGCATACGCACAGCAAAGTAAGCTGCAAAAATATGCGTTTTGACGGATAAAAAAAGAGCCTCTTTCGAGGCTCTTCTAAGCGTTCGGTCTGATATTATTCAGCCTTCGCACTATCACCATCTTCACTGCCTACTTCGGCGAGAATTTGATCATAGCGGGCTTTTACTTCACTATCGGATGCAAGTGCATTCTTCACTTCGTTATACGTCTCTACTCCGATAAAGTCCTTCGCCATCGTCTGAAAAGTTTCTGTGATGTTTTCAGTGCCCTGCGTTTTTGCTTCATTCACCTGATTGATGAACGCAATTTCCTCTTCGGTAGCTTTTAATTCCTGCAGCTTTGCTTCATCACCAATTGCTTTTGACAATTCATTGTAGCGGGCGTTGGTCATGCCTTCGTTGTTCTTCACCATGTCACCCATCTTCTTCAGCAGCGACTGCTTCATATCGTCAATGGAATCCATGAGTATAGCATACTTGCGCAAATCTTCATCTGATATACCATCCTGAGCGTTAGCATCTGCACTGGCCGCGGTTTGCGAAGAGTCAGTAGTAACCTCATTTGATGACTCCACCTGCGCGAAAATGGTAAATGATCCCAGTACACAGGCGAGAACTAAAAAAGTTTTCTTCATAGGTCTTATTATTTGGATTAACGTTATTGATATTGAACAAACATCGGTATAGAAAAATTATGCCAGACTTAACCTGACGACTACTGGCTGATATTTTCTGTGAAAGGTTATATGTTCCTCAAATTGCCGACTGCAAATTAAGTTATGGTGACTTTTTTGCTCGGCCGAACGAACATCCACAGCGCTACACCAATCACGATCAGCGAAGTCGCGCCAGCCCACACGTTAAACGATCGTCCTTCAGCCCACATCGTATAATCCTTCAGCACGTACTTCACCGCAGGCGGATTCCAAAACAGACGACCTGAAGCGACGCTGTCAGCATTCGTGGCGGTAAGAGCCCACGGAACCTGAATACTGTGAACGATTTGCGTGGATGCTGCATGTGCCATGAAATCTGAGCGGCGCTCAAAGTCCTGAATATGCTTCTTGTACACCTCCTGGAATGCTTGCTTATCCAGGGGCATATTCAGCCATTCAGTAATGTGTAAAAAATTATCATCGTCCAGCGTCTCACTCTTCAGAAGTTCCTGAAACCAGGCGCTCTTCTTTTGTCGGACACTGTCGATCCAATGTGGAGCAATATTTACCTCTTCCAGCGCGCGAAGTAGTGCAGCAAAGTTTTCCTCGTAATATCCGCGTGCAGCAAAGTCATCATAAATCCTGTCATTGAGCTTACTCAGGAAAAAACTGTCGGCCTTGCTGATGGCCTTACCTTCCCCCGGCAAGCGGTCGATGAAAGAATAATCTTCCGCAGTAAAATAGTCTTCCGGATCAATGCCATGCAAACGGTTCAGCGCAATGTATGTGTCCGAATACTTGTAGTAGGTATAAAACCAGCGAAAGTCCTTTTTTATCTCGCTCCTGACCTTGAATCGCGCCTCATCATCCGGGTTCATCTGTGCGTTCGCAGCTTCAGCGGATGGAAATGTCCTGGTGAATAATATGTTGTACTTATTTTTTTCCAGGGGACTCATGCTGACATCCCATCCGGACTCACGGCTCACACCAAAGATGTTTTCGGATACTTTCGATGAATCCACATCCTGAATCATAACTGTTCGCGTTATCGAACCATCTTCGTGTACGATGGATTCCATCGCAGCGTGCTGTTCACACGACATTATGCCACCGCTGAAGAGAACAAGAACACAGGCGGTAATAATGTTGTTCATTTTCATAAAGCGAAATTTTTAATCTTTTTCACGCAGTCTTCACATGATGCGGAGGCTGCGTCGTCACGGCAGACTTTTACACAACTGAAAATTGATCCGGCAGACCGTCCTTCCTGCATTTTGATTTCAAGGAAATCTGAAGTATTCAATACGACTGCATCCGTCGCAGGAACAGGGGCGTGAGCGAAAGGTTCGGGTTGCCGGAGAAATTCATAGGCAAAAGAGATCACAAGCACCAATGCGGTTATCCCCATAGCCGTTCTGAGCACCTGAAAAGGCGTCATCCACCGCAGGCGACGCTGCTCTTTGGGTGCTGTAATCGCATCCATCACGCGATGTGTGAAAGCTGCAGAATGCTCGGGCACCATTCGAGGAAAGGCACCCTGGATCAGCCGATGACTTCGCTGCCACTCCTGCACTCTGGCAGAGCAGTACTTGCAGTGCTCAACATGCTCATCGAGACGACTGCGATCCGCTGTTGACAATACATCATAAATCCAGATCAGTTCTTCCGATTCTTCACACTTCATAACTTCAACCATTAACGTGACTATAATACTTAGTAAGGACCTCGGCAATCCTTTTCCGCGCGAGGCATAAGTTGCTTTTGATACTTCCGGCACTCATCCGAAGGACCGCACTGACTTCCGATACGTCAAGTCCTTCAAGATCGCGCAGGACGAACACCGCTTTTTGTTTAGGCGTAAGCGACTCGGCTGCAGCAGCCACTGCACGGCGCAGCTCTTCGTCGATCAGCGGCTGATCTGCATTCAGCGCAGCAATCATCTGCTCCGTTGGTTTGAGATCGACTTCCATGGAACTGCGCCGGTGTTGTGTTGACTTAAGATGGTCCAGAGAGACATTGGTAACAATCTTATAAAGCCATGTCGTCAGCCTGACCCCGGAATCGTATCTGCTCATGTGCTTCCACAGTCTGAGAAACGTCTCCTGAGCGATATCTTCCGCATCACGCGTGCTGTTGACAAAGCGGAAGGCTACCGAGTAGACGAAGTTCTGGTGTTCCTCAACGATAATGCGGAAGGCGTGCACATCGCCGTGCTTCGCTTTTTCAATAATCGCTTCGGATAGTCTGTTCAAACCCATGCGTCAGTCGTTATATGATACGACGAATCGGGCAGACGGTCAAAAAGGAAAGCTTATTTCACACGCGAAAAAATAAACAAGAAAGCCTCCCATTTGGGGAGGCTAGTCTCAGGTTTAGGTTTGGGTTGATTATGCGTGTGTCCTTGCACGGGGTGCGCCGGAGAGTATTTCTTCATTCGCATAGCTGGCGAACTTCTCAAAGTTCTTGAGGAATGCTTCCGCCAGAAAATTCGCCTTCTGGTCGTACGCGTCCTGGTCTTTCCAGGAAACCCGCGGATTCATTACCGTACCAGGGACTGACGAGCAAAACAGGGGATAGGCAATCCCGAATACATCGTGGTAGTCGTACTCCACATTGAACAGTTCTCCAGAAAGCGCTGCGTTGATGAGCGCGCGGGTATACTTCAACTTGATCCGGTTTCCTTCACCATAAGGACCACCCGTCCACCCTGTGTTTACAAGCCATACTTTGACGTCTGACTCTTTCATCTTTGCACTGAGCATTTCGGCATAGACAGTAGGATGCAGTGGCATGAAGGGCGCACCAAAGCACGCCGAAAAGGTCATGGTTGGTTCGGTGATCCCGGCTTCCGTTCCGGCGACTTTCGCGGTATATCCTGATATAAAGTGAAATGCAGCCTGACCGGGATTCAGTCGCGCAATAGGGGGGAGCACGCCGTACGCATCACACGTCAGGAAGAATATGTTCGTCGGATTTTTGCCGAGCGATGGGCGGGCAATATTGCCAATGTGATCCAGCGGATAGCTCACCCGCGTGTTTTCAGTAATCGATGCATCACGGAAGTCAACTTCATTGGTTCCCTTGCGAAATCCTACGTTTTCAAGAAGAGCGCCTTCCTTTATGGCGTGAAAGATATCCGGTTCTTTTTCTTCCGACAGGTCGATGGTTTTTGCGTAACAACCTCCTTCGAAATTGAAGATGATATTATCGGGTGTCCAGCCGTGCTCATCATCGCCGATAAGTTTCCGTGAAGGGTCAGTAGACAATGTGGTCTTCCCGGTGCCTGATAATCCGAAGAAAATGGCTGTGTCGCCATGCTCACCAATATTGGCAGAGCAGTGCATGGGCAAGACGTTCTTAAAATGCGGGAGAACAAAGTTCAAAACAGTAAATACACCCTTCTTGATCTCACCCGTATAAGCGCTTCCGCCGATGAGGATTACCTTTCGCGAGAAGTCAATAATGGAGAAGTTATGTTGTCGCGTACCATCGGCTGCGGGGTCGGCGTGAAAACCAGGCGCGTTGATGATCAGCCATTCGGGCGAGAAGTTATCCAGCTCTTTCTCCTCGGGATTAATGAACATGTTGCTGACGAAGAGGTTTGACCACGCGTATTCGTTAACTACGCGGACGCTCATCCTGTAACGCCAGTCGGCGCACACATAGGCATCGCGTACATAGATCTCTTGTCCATTCAGGTACGCGATCATCTTACGTTGCAGCGACTCAAACTTTGCGGGATCAAAAGGGATATTGAAGTTATTCCACCAGACAGTAGATTCAGTGATCCCGTCTTTTACGGTAAATTTATCCTTAGGAGAGCGACCGGTAAACTCACCGGTGTTGACTGCGATTGCACCTGCGGCCGTTCTTACGGCGCCTTCTTTTTCAATGGCAATCTTTTGCAGTTCGTTGGGGGGCAGATTCCACCAGGCTTTTCCGTCGGAAAAACCGATATCAATAAGCGATCCGTTGGACGGCTTCCTTCCATTTTCGAGCATACAGTTTGGTTTAATGAGTTATGCAAATATAGTTCGATTCAATACGTTTCAAACGTTTGCATAGCATTATTTTGGGAATGAGAGGATAAGGAAATATGCTTTTGCAATACCCGATTCCGGGTAAATAAAATTTTTCAGATCGCCGATATGCGAAAGATTTTTTTGTGAAGAGCTAACAGTCGTTAACCTTTCCCGGAAAAAACCAGCCGTCTTCCATTAGCCCATTTGCGAAAACCGATTTTTAGCACCTATTTTAGGCGCATCAACGTTTTCGGCGTTGGTCAACCTAAACTTGCCTGGATGCTGGTTAATAACTTCATCGCCAACTACTGGCGCCTCCTATTTACATCCCTGCCGGGAGCAGTTGTCCATTCATCCTTTAGCCGTCGCCCTTCATGAATAATTCGAAATCTTTCTTTGGTCACCCAAGAGGCCTGGCAACGCTGTTCTTTACGGAGATGTGGGAGCGTTTCAGTTATTATGGAATGCGCGCTCTTCTCTTCCTGTTCATGGTAGCATCGGCCGAAGAAGGCGGACTCGCCATGGATGAAAAGACAACAGGCGCCATATACGGTATCTATACCATGCTCGTCTATCTGCTATCCCTTCCCGGAGGATGGATTGCAGATCGACTTCTCGGGCTGCGGCAATCCGTGTTCTACGGTGGTTGTATCATCACGCTGGGCCACTTCTGTATGGCCATCCCGACTACCGAAACATTTTTCCTGGGGCTCTTCTTTATCGTTGTCGGCACCGGACTGCTCAAACCTAATATCAGTAGCCTTGTAGGCTCATTGTATTCTTCCGACGACCAGGCCCGGCGCGATTCAGGTTTCTCAATCTTCTACCTCGGTATTAATATCGGGGCCACTATCGCTCCATTTATTACGGGTTATCTCGGTGAACAAATCAACTGGCATTATGGCTTCGGCGTCGCCGGAATAGGAATGGCAGCAGGGGTGATCCAATACAAACTTTCAGAGCGCTATCTCGGTGAAGCCGGTGGACCGCCAAAGCGTGAGACTCCCGAACAACGCACTGCCTATAACCGCGTAAGACTTGCCGTCATCATTATCTGTGCTGCGCTGGCAGTCTTCATCACCTTGCTTTACACCAGAGTGATAACGATAAATCCGGTGGCCTTTGCGCAGGCGTCGGGCTACGTTATCCTTACAGCAGTTTCCCTGTATATTATCTACATCCTGCTTTTCGAAAACCTTAACAGGGACGAAAAAAGGAAGATCACTGCGATCGCAATATTCTTCGTGGCCACCACAGTTTTCTACGCCGCCTATGAACAGGCCGGTTCTTCGTTGAACCTGTTCGCCGACCGATACACCGACCTGATGATCGGCACATTTCAAATCCCGGCAAGCTGGTTTCAGTCTGTCACCGCCGGATTTGTACTGATTTTCGCACCCGTGTTTGCCTGGCTTTGGGTATGGCTGTCGAAGCGAAATTTGAATCCGTCGACGCCGGTGAAACTCGCCCTCGGGTTATTCTTCATGTGCGCAGGGTTTGCCTTGATGGTAGGAGCATCTGCCGTCGTCGCCAGTGGCGAAAAACCACTCCCCACATGGCTCATCTTCACCTACATGTTTCATACCTTTGGAGAGATATGTTTGTACCCCATCGGACTGAGCGCCGTGACGAAACTGTCACCACAGCGACTCGTCGGACAAATGATGGGGATTTACTTTACCGCCCTTGCGTTCGGAAACCTTGTGGCGGGACTGTTTGCCGGACAGTTCGACAAGAACGCCATCGCTGCTGATCCGACCTTACTGGGAAGTTTGTTTGGCCTCGTTGCCAAGATAACCCTGGTTGCCGCCATCATAGTCTTGATTCTGAACAAGCCCATCCGACGTCTGATGGGTAACATTCACTAATACCGATCCTAACTTATGGAAGTAAAAAAAGCGTTTCGCCCTTATGTGGCCCCTGAACAAAACGTAGCCGAATTCACCTGGAAGTCCGTTGTATTCGGTTCGTTGTTCGGAATACTCTTCGGCTCATCCACCGTCTACCTGGCTTTGAAGGCGGGTCTCACCGTCTCCGCGTCGATACCTATCGCTGTGATTGCCATTACGCTGGGAAGGAAGTTTCTTAAAACGACGATTCTTGAAAACAACATCATACAAACTACTGGGTCTGCCGGCGAATCAATTGCCGCAGGGGTAGTCTTCACGTTGCCGGGGTTCCTCTTTCTGTCGACAGGAGAGGACGGCATGAGCGTCGGCGCGGATTACTTCAACTACCTTACTATTACTATCCTTGCCGCATTTGGTGGAATGCTGGGAACCCTTATGATGATCCCGCTACGGCGATCGCTTATCGTCAAGGAACATGAAACCCTGCCATATCCCGAAGGAACGGCATGCGCTGCGGTACTTCAGGCTGGTGAAAAAGGAGGCGAGTTCGCAAAGACCGCCTTCATGGGCATGGGTGTTGCCTTCCTTTATGCTATCCTTCAGAAGATCGTTCATGTGATTGCAGAAACACCCGCGTTCGTCACGAAAGTGACAAACCGGTTCTGGCCGAGTGCAACAATCAATGGTGAGATCACGCCCGAATACCTCGGCGTCGGTTATATCATCGGACCTAAGATTGCAGGTGTACTTGTAGCGGGGTCAGTACTCGCATGGTGGGCCGTAATTCCTCTGCTCGCCACAGTGGTAAATCCCGACCTCGTTGCAGCGCAGCTGACAAAGCTTAACCTGCCTCTCGAGCGCTATGGCTGGGACGCAACAACACATACGTTCACGGGCTACGCTGCGGCGCTCTACAACGCTTACATCAAACAGATTGGTGCGGGTGCCGTAGCTGCAGGGGGCTTCATCACGCTGTTAAAAACGATCCCTACGATCATAAGCTCTTTCCGCGAAAGCGTCAGCTCACTTGGAGAAACTGACCGAGGCAGCATTGCACGTACAGACCGCGATCTGTCTTTCAAAGTCGTCATCGTCGGCAGTGTTGTCCTTATTGCAGTACTCGCGTTGCTGCCGATGATTCCGGCAGAAGGTATACTTCAGAAGCTCCTTATGGGTGTGCTCATCATCGTATTCGGCTTTTTCTTCGTAACGGTGGCTAGCCGGATTGTAGGTCTGGTAGGATCGAGTAACAGTCCTATTTCAGGAATGACTATCGCCACACTGATGGGCACCTGTCTTATCTTCACTGCCGTAGGATGGTCGGGCAAATTCTATGAACCCATGGCACTTGTAGTTGGGGGAATGATATGTATCGCTGCCGCCAACGCGGGGGCTACTTCACAGGATCTCAAGAGTGGCTTCCTTGTTGGCGCCACTCCGAAATATCAACAATACGCTCTTTTCATTGGCGCGATCGTGTCGGCTCTTGTTATCGGCCTCGTCGTCAAGGTCCTCGATATCCCGACACCGGAACAGCAAGCTCAGGGTATCGAACACGCGATAGGTGTGACGTACGCTGCGCCCCAGGCTACCCTTATGGCTACACTCGCAAGGGGCATCTTATCCTTTAACCTGGATTGGCAATTCGTCATCGCCGGGGTGTTTATCGCCGTGACCATGGAACTCTGTGGCATCAAGGCACTTGCTTTTGCCATCGGACTCTACCTTCCTTTGGCTACAACGCTGCCTATCTTCGCTGGCGGTGCTGTTAAAGGTTACATTGACTGGAAGTCGGGCGCACGGGATCAGGCTGACGCTGAAACTGAACTAAGCAAAGGCAATCTCTTCGCAACCGGCCTTGTCGCGGGTGGCGCGCTTATGGGCGTAGTCGCTGCTATCATGGTCGTCTTCCTGCCAGGCTTGATGAGCAGTCTCAACGCCGAACACGCCATGGCGAATATCTTCGGCGACGGCGGCTATCAACTTCTCGGAGCCCTGTTCTTCGTCGCACTGATGTTGCTGCTGTACCGGATCGCGACGAGGAAGTAGGTTCAAGGTTCAGCTTTCAAGGCTCAAGTCTGGGTGCTGCCCGGAGAAACGAATACTTCTTTTCGTGGTGATTTTGTGAAGAAACTTAATCTGCCATGAATAAGCGGGGTTAGAAATGACCCCGCTTTATTTTTACCGAATTTTCCCC
>JAEZGH010000027.1 GCA_023417065.1 Bacteroidota bacterium | reverse complement strand
GTATTTCCCCTGCGAAGGTGGGGGCATCTATGACTCCAACAATGATCCTGCGGCTGCCGCGGCCTTGTCCGCCAAGATTGCCGACTTCGACGGCATTGTGGTCTGCCACGGTGCGCCCACGCTGACGAGTGAGGTGCTGGATCATGCGCCGAAATTGCGTATGATTGGCGAGATGGAAGGTGACCGTTTCGCCTCGCGCATCGACCTCGACGCCGCGTGGACACGCAAGATCCGCACTGTAGATGTCACCCACGGCTCATCCTATCCTGTAGCCGAGTGGGCTTTGGGGTTGATTTTGGTGGCAATGCGCAACGGTGGCGATTTCTTCCAGCGCATTGTAGCGGGCAAGGCCCAAGAGATCCGCTATGACAAGGTGAAGGTGCCGGGGCAATTGACGGGCAAGCGCGTCGGCTTGATCGGTGGGGGGCATATGGCGCGGCGATTGATCAAGTTGTTGCACCCCTTTGAGACAGAGATCTGGGTACATGATCCCTATTTGCCGCGTGAGATGGCCGAGGCATTGGGCTTTGTGCAGACTTCGCTCGACAATGTGATGAGTAAGTGTGATGTGGTGGTCTGTCTTGTCCCATTGACCCCCGCGACAAAAGGCATGTTGAGCACGCGTGAATTTGCTTTGCTCAAGCCCGGTGCGACCTTTGTTAATGTCTCACGCGGCCCGGTGGTTGATTCGCAAGCGTTGGTTGCGCGCTTGAAGCAAGGGGACATTTATGCCGGGCTGGATGTCTTTGATCCCGAACCCATTCCCGCGGGCAATGAGATTTTGACGCTGCCCAATGTCTTTCTCAGCCCGCACATTGGCTGGGTCACAGGTGACAAGATTCGCCCCTTCTTTCCGCTGGTGGTGGACGAACTTGAACGCTTCTTCAATGGACATGAACCATGGTATGAGTTGACGCCGCGCAGCCGCGCCAACCGCACAGGTCAACCCGCACAGTAGATGTTACAGTAGATGTTACAGCAGGCGTTCTCGCTGTAATGTTGAACAACTCTATGTCCTGTATGATTAATCACGCTACCTGATGTGCCGCATCTGCCCTCCGGCTACCGTGCAACGCCCTGTGAACGGGGCTTGGTGGCGGATCAGTGTACAGGAGCAGTTGCATCCACTAAGCCCGCTTTAGCGGGCGTCGCGCTTAGCCGGAGGCTTTAGTCTCCGGCTAGGGCATTGGATGCTTACCCTTCGCATGATTGGGCTGCCTTTCTCCTCTCTGCCCCATGCGACTCCCTACCCCTGATGCTGCGGCGGCAGTTGACACCCTGCATGGATCGATCCACAATAGAGCATCGCTGCGTTGTGGCGCAGCTTCCTCTTGCACATCGCTTCCGGCCTATTGCTAATTCACACAAGCCGCTCATCCCGAATTGTGAAGGAGATGATCATGTTCGCACACAGGAATGGGAAAGTGCCCGGGTGGTGGGCATTGGTGTTGCTGCCATCAATATTTGCTCTATGGTGGGCAGTGACAACGGTACACGCACAAGCCCCCTTCACCATTCACTATGGCGAGACGCGCAGCGGTGAAGTTGTGGATCGCCTGGGGGATGAGTGGGTTTTTGGCGGCTGTGTGAACGATGTGGTGACTGTGACCATGCAAAGCGCGCTCTTTGGCAGCTATCTAGAATTGTATGGGCCAGTGGGGCGCGACAGCTTGACAGAAGCGGGCGTGGAAGGGCCTAATGCTGCGGCCACGATTGGCGGCTTTACCCTGCCGGAATCTGGCCCCTATACCATCATTGCCGCGGGTGCGAGTATTCGTGACCGGGGCGCCTATTCGCTGACGCTTGCCGCCGCCGCGCCTGCCACCGTGGGGAGTGAGCAAATTGTAGGGCTGCTGGGCGATGGCGACGTGGTGACAGGCATGGTCGAGACGCGGTTGGGCGAGGAGTGGCTTTTCCGCGGCTGCATGCATGATGTGGTTGCCGTGCAGATGACGAGTAGTGATTTTGTGCCCTTTGTCGCCATCTATCAACCAGGGGCAACCGAGAGCCTGGTTGAGATGAACGGCACGAACGGCACAGTCCTCATCGAAGATTTGGTCTTGCCTGCCAGTGGCGATTATGTGATTATGGCTGCCGGAGCGAGTATTCGTGATCGTGGCGACTATACGCTGACCTTTACGGTGCTAGAGCGTGCCCAACCTGCACCCACGGCGACCATAACCCCAACGGGCACATTGCCACCTGAACCTACTAACACCCCCGTCCGGCCCACTGCAACCGCGACGCGCGCCAGCGGAGGAAATCAACAGCCGCTTTGTGTGGTGGTGGCGAATTTGCTGAATGTGCGGCCTGGTCCTGGCACGAACTATGCGCCACCTCTAGGCGCACTGGCGCGCGAGGCAGTGGTCATCCCGCTGAACCGCAACAGCAATACGAGTTGGATCCGGATTCAGGTGCCACCGAATGGGCCAATCGGCTGGGTAAGTGCTGCGCCGCAATATATAGCTTGTAATATCAATCTCGCCAACTTGCCACTGGGCGTGATTCCACCCACCTTTACACCCTCACCGACTGTACACGCC
>JAEZGH010000025.1 GCA_023417065.1 Bacteroidota bacterium | reverse complement strand
GATGTCGTAGTAAAATGGCTCGGCGTTCAGACATCAATGCTATATACGCCGTCGGGCAATCCGTTTGGCTTTAATCCTTCGCGATACATGGCCTATTGTGGTGTTGCGCTATATGAGTCGGTGCTACCCGGAATGCCTTCGTATCGAACGATGCATGGCCAACTTACCGATATGCCGGTGATGCCAGTGGCCGAACCGGGTGCATCGTATCATTGGCCGATAGTCGCCAACGCAGTTCTCGCCGATATGACGCGATTTATGTTCGGAACAACTTCAGCTTACAACGCCGACGCTGTAAACAACCTGGAAGACGAGTTGAACAGTCAGTATCGCATAGGATTGGATGATGCCACCTTCAATCGGTCTGTCGCGTTTGGCAAGACTGTCGCTGCACTGATCTTCGAATGGTCGAAAGGCGACAGTGCCAACTGGCCGGCATCTGTTGAGAAGCCAACCGGTGCTGGCATATGGGTATCGGAAAACGGCGCAGCTCCTGTTAATCCTTTCTGGGGATTCAATCGCCTGATGGTCCAGGGTAGTCTTGATAACACGGTTTTGCCTCCGCTTCCTTATAGTGCGGATCCGAATTCTGAGTACTACGCGAATATGATGGAAGTATATCAGGTTTCACAGAACCTCATGCATGAGCAGAAGCGCATCGCGAAGTATTACAACGATTCAAATCCGGGATATCCCGCGGGTGCACACTATATCTCAATGCTGAAGCAGTTGCTGGAACAACTGAATCCTTCACTGGAAAAGGCAGCGCTGACTTACGCGAAGACGGGGATCACCTTGTTTGACGCAAGCACAGGATCTTTTAGAGTAAAGTACGAGCATTGGAAGGAGCGCCCGTTCTCCTATATCCGGGAGTTGATCATGCCTGATGCCGAAACGGAATGGAAGTCGTACCTGCCAACACCTGGATTCCCCGATTTTCCAAGCAATCACGCGGTGTTCAGCACGAGTGTAGCCTATGCGTTATCTACCATTTATGGTAACAAGGTGTCGTTTAAGGATGCGAGTTATGAAGGGGTGATGGCCGATCTCGGTAATGGTCCCGAAAACCTTGGTACACGACACTTTGACTCCTTCGACGAAATGGCCATGGAGATTTCTATCTCAAGGTTGTATGGAGGTATACATTATCGTTACTCCTGTGCTGAAGGCATGATTCAGGGAAGGAAGATCGCGCAGAATATTGATCAAAAGGTAAAATTTACGAAGTAGGCTGGCCGCAAGGCAGGCGACACCTCCAAAGGGTGTCGCTTTCTGTTTTTGAATTTACTTCTGGTAGTTTGAAATAAGGGCTCAAGGTGACGACTCCCGGTAAACGGTAGCGTTAAATCTGAACCTTCTTCCCTGCGATCTGTGAAAGTAACTTTCAGGTAGCAAGGCCCGAGGCATCGCACGGGGCGTCATTTTCCCATATCGATGCATATTTGATGTAAGCAATGGGGACTCGCTTTGCAGGTTTGAATTATTAACAGGATACTTGATTTCCTTCCACACATAATTACTTCTGATGGTCGTGAGTTGTTGCGTACAACAAATGCCTTTCGACAAACGTGAAACAGGTCGCTTAACGTTTTGAATCATCGTCTCTGATGGTATGCATTGCTCGGGTGAAGATGAGATTGATACACCTTGCTCGTCGATGTTCGCTTCCTTGTCTGCCGACAACGAATTAATTTGGTCTTCCATCCGCTTTGCAGCCACCTCACGCATGTATTCCCTGACTGCGGCGGTATATGCATTTGGCAAAGCCTGAGCCTTCGCCATATCGGAATAGTATTGTTTCTTACCAGGCTCCAGCAGAATGCGAACTGCCCAGGCAGAAGCCTCTCTGAACGTGCTCCTTGTCTGACGTTGCGCAGCACTCTGCTTCCGTGGATCCGGCTTTCGCGGAGCACGACTTGCAATAGTTTTTCCGCGGACTACCCGAAAAACCAACCATTTGCCAATTCGGCCGCGAAGCCCACGCGTAAGATCGTTGTTTGCAACAATAGCCATAACCAGATGTTTATTATTGCTATACGAAGCGTCTATATACCCCGGGTTTCACAAATCCACGTATTTTTTTTAAAAATCTTTAAGGGAGACACACGATTTTTGGTCATTTCGCCCCGCCCATCCGAGGTCATTTTTCCGGGGTTTGTCCACTCTTTCTCCACTCTTCCGATTAGATTTCCGGTTTTTGATTCCAGATTTCTTGATTGGGACAATCGATTTGAAGTGCAGCTCCGTAGAGGGAAGGTTCAAGTCAAATCAAGTCTCAGGGTTCAAGGATGACGCTTGAAGATAACTGTAACGCTTGGTGCTTCGTAGTGTGTGCGGGCACTTGTTGCCGGTTGCCGGATCTCTGTTGCCGGTTAAAACTCAAGGGTAACCATTGACCATGCCTGGGAGCCTGTAAAGTCAATCCTGTGCGTTCTCCGTATGATCTGCGGGATCTGTCAAAGAAATAAGGTCATTAATCCACCTCCTTGAAACGTTCATCGCCGCACATCCGGACGATTCTGGGCATAAATGAACCCAGTACATCAACGAGTTCTCGCTGGTAGTTCATTACCTCGTGGATGTCCTTGTATGCCATCGGCGCCTCGTCGAGCCCTGAACCAATCAATTCGACGCCTGCTTCCTTCAGAAACTTGCTCACATGTCCGGGCAGAATCGTCTGCTTTGCTTTGGTTCGCGACATCGTTCGGCCCGCGCCGTGCGAAGCTGAGTTGATTGATTCAGCTAATCCTTTGCCACGGACGATAAACCCAGGCGTTGCCATCGAACCCGGAATAATCCCGAGCACACCTCTTCCGGCTGGAGTAGCTCCCTTGCGATGAACAATCACTTCATGCCCTTTGGCGTCGTTCTCCTTCCAGGCAAAATTATGATGGTTCTCAATCATCGCCAGGGGCGTTTCACCCAGACCGATAGCTATCCGATCGTGTATCTGATGATGACACGCCGAAGCGTAATCGCCGGCGAGATTCATTGCCAGCCAGTATTCCTGTCCTTCAGCTGAGTCGAGGTCCAGCCACGCAAGGTGCTTCGCCTCCTGAGGAAGCCTGCATTTGTCCATCGCAAGTTTGGTGTAATGACGTGCGATATTGGCACCCAACCCACGTGATCCTGAATGTGACAGCAGACCAAGATATCTCCCCGGAGGCAGGTTATGTTCATTGATCGCGTTGGTGATCTCGACGATACCAAACTCGACAAAGTGATTACCCCCACCCGACGATCCGATTTGCTGCCATGCGCGGTCTCTCATCTGGCGCGCAATGGCTATTTCAGAAAACTCGTTGCGTTCAAATATCTCATGATCCTTTGGCTTCTTGAAGGTAGCTTGTCCAAACTTCGTGTTGTTGATCAGCAGCTTTTTGAATTCTGCTGCTTTTTCCTGGAGACGCTCCGTCGGAATGTCATAGACGGTGAGACACATTCGGCAGCCAATGTCTACGCCTACGCCGTAAGGGATAACGGCATTGTTCGTAGCCAGTACACCCCCTATCGGCAAACCATAACCCTGATGGGCATCGGGCATCAACGCACCCGCTACTGTTACAGGAAGTTTCATCGCCGTTTCCATTTGCATCAACGCACCCTGTTCAATGGCTTCCGCACCGTAGATCTGATATGACTTACCTTCCACGTTAAGTGAAATTGTTTCATCAGCAGGGGCTAAAAGCACCGCCGCCAGCGACGTCAACGCCGGGTCGCTGATGAACGATTCAGGGTTGTTCAAAACTTGTTTCAGCAAAGCAAGTTTCTCTTCCTGGTTCATTTCAGGAAATAACTGGTTTACAAGGCTCAGTGCCAGTCCCAGCGCTTTGCCTTCTGCAAATCCTATTTGCTTAAGATCTTTACCTGTCAGATTCATTTTCTTTGTTCGCCAAATATTATAAAAAAGGGCGCCAGATGCGGCGCCCTCTGGTTAAACATTACTTCTTCGGGATAAAGATATCCCGCAATTGATCGACAATCTGATTGCCGCCGGACAGTGAGATGCTGTTGATCTTGTCCGCGATTTTCTCAACGTATTCCATTTCCTTCAGCTTAAACAGCATCGCGTTATCCTCCATCAGCTTAGCCGTGTTGAGCAGGCTCCTGGTGGATGCCGTCTCTTCACGCCGCATGATTACGTTCGCTTCAGCTTTCTTCTGGGCAACCAATACCTGGTTCATGATTTCTTTCATTTCACCAGGCAGGATGATGTCCCGAACGCCACAATCACGAATTTCAACACCTAGCTTCGCGGCCTTGTCTTTCAATGTAGTCAACACGTACGCTGCAATAGAATCCTTCTTCTCCAGAAGTTCATCAAGCGTAAGCGTGCCTGCATACTCACGCAGGGCCAGCTGCATCAGGATATATAGCTGCTTCTCGTAGTCTTTGTTTTCAATCAAAGCCCTGATGATATCCACTACCTTGTATTGCGTATAGAAGTTCATCCGCAGGGCGGCCTTGTCCTTCGTTAGCATTTCCTGACCGGATATCTCCAATTGTAGCTGACGCAGGTCGGCCTTCATTACGGTGACTACTACAGCGTTTTTCCAGAAGTAGTAGGTTCCGGTGTCGAGCACTTTTGAGAACTTACCATCAATTAACAAAATACCTTTTTCGAAGGACTCTACGACATACACCCGCACGAAAGGTAGAACCTCCTTTCGCATCAGCGTGTTCGCGTCGATGTCCTCGGTGATCTCAATCTTCGACAAGTCAGCTTTCGTAAAAGTGTATTCAGTCACACCTTTCCAAAAGGCATATCTTCCGGCACCCAGTACATTTTTGAAGTTACCATTTTCATACTGCAGTGCGATCTCGTTGTCTTTCACCTCCACCACGCTCAGCATATCAGTAAGCTGCTCATCCTTCAACAGGATATTCAGGTCGATGACAGGATAGAATGGTCGCGTGAGGCCGTATAGGTGTACGCTTTCATTCGGGAGCAACCAGTATGCGCCTTCGGTGATTACCTTTTTGTAGTTACCATTTCTGAACACCAGACCAATTTTACCAGTGTTGATTCTTACCCTTTTCATCGTATATGAATTATGTTCAACAGTTTCTTTCTTAATTAAAAAAAGTAGTTCGATGCACATCGTCCCGCGTGAACGGAAGTTCAGTTAAGGTTGGTAAGATCAATCAGGTTTTCCAGCCGGTATCCCGTTTTATAACGGGCTTGTGATTGGAAAAGCTGGCTAACGTACCATCCGGTATCCCTGCACTTCAGGTTCGCGAAAGACTGATCCGGTGTTTTGTTTCCTGCGATTCAAATCACTTGATCTGATCTGCCCCGAACTACTTTCAGAGACAAACCTTTTTAGAAGGGTTCAGCTTCGAAGTCATGGATCCGCAATCCATTTGCTCTACCAATTGAGCTACCACTTTACAATGGGCGGGGCTCGAACCCGCAGCTTTCTTGTTACTCTAACCAAACTGAGTTATCCCGCTTTAGTCGGGAGAAGGATTCGAACCTTCGCCTTACAAGTTGTGGGAGACAACATCGGCTCAGCAGCATATCGCACTACATCGCAGTACGACACTATGGCGCCATTCGAAACGCTCATCAAGTCTTAAGCTTTGTTTTTCCCCGCTTTCTCCAGACATAGTCACAGAGAAAGATCTTTTGTCCTTTTAGGAGGACGAATATCTTATACAAGTTTCGGCTATCAGCTACAGCCATTCCTGTCAATAAACTCCTGAAGCTTTTAATAACCTCCCCTTGCGGATTCAAGGGGAGGGTTGCCGTTCTTATCATCTATCGCGTAATGATGATTCAAAGGTGGTCGGTAATTGCGCAGTCTTTTTGCGCAGTTCAGGAAAAATACGTTTTCTATAAAAAAAAATTTCCGATGCCTGTAAATCGCAACGCGCTTATCCGATATCGTACGATCGACAACTGCCTCAGAAACCGTCATCGCAGGTGGACACTTGATGATCTCATTGAAGCGTGTTCTGAAGCACTTTACGAATATGAAGGAATTGACAAAGGCGTAAGCCGGCGTTCCGTTCAGATGGATATCCAGATGATGCGCAGTGATAAACTCGGTTACAATGCTCCGATTATCGTTCTTGAAAAGAAATACTACACCTATGAAGATCCCGACTATTCGATAACCAACATCCCATTAACAGACCAGGACCTGGGAAAGCTGACTGAAGTAGTTGAAATCCTGCGCCAGTTCAAAGGCTTCAGTCACTTCCAGGAACTCAGTGGCATGGTTCAGCGATTGGAAAATAAAATCCATTCAGCAAAAACGAATCAGGAGCCGGTCATTGACTTCGAAAAGAATGAAAATCTCCGGGGCCTGGAGCACATCGACACGCTGTATCAGGCAATCATCAAAAAGTGTACAGTTACAATATGTTATCAGTCGTTTAAAGCGCGCAGGCCGGATACATTTCCATTCCACCCGTATTATCTTAAAGAATATCGTAACAGGTGGTTTGTTCTTGGAGTGAGAAAGCGGAATGCGCCCATCCTCACACTAGCGTTGGATCGTATCTTGACTTTAGGAGAATGTGACGTGAAGTACCTGCCACGGAACGATTTCAACTTGAAAACCTATCTTAACGATGTGCTTGGTGTTACCGTTAACCCAAATGAAGAGCCATCGAAGGTGCTCTTGCTCGCAGACCACAAGGCAGCTCCTTATATATTGACAAAACCGATCCATCATTCGCAGGAAGTTGTTGAAACGACGCCGGAAGGAACTGTCTTCAGCATGAAGGTGCAGTTGAATTTTGAACTGGAGCGCGAACTGCTTGGCTTTGGTGACCGGGTTAAGATAATTGCACCGGAGCGCCTGAAACGCCGCATCAAAGAAACCTTTGAACACGCGCTGGATCTTTATCAATATGAGTTCAACAGCGCCACAATTCAAAACAGCCTTCAGAAGCTTCGGCACAAAGGATTTTTTATCCTGCATCATGTTTATACGAGGAAGGAAATAAACGTTATCCGGAATGCTATACATAACTACCTGACGTCTGAGGGGAAGACCGAAGCGCACGCTATCCGGGATGTATTGAACCAGGTTCCGAAGTTGAAAGAACTGGTCTTTAACAACAACCTCAAACAGATGCTGAGAGCTATTGATCCCAGGCTGCAACTGACAAAGTCAGTCTTCTTTGACAAGAGCGTGAGCGCTAACTGGTATGTCACCTGGCATCAGGACGTCGTTATCAATGCTAAGGAGAAGAAAGAAACAGATGGTTTCACGGGTTGGACCCGGAAGGGCGGCGCTTTGGGTGTTATTCCTCCCGAAGACTGTCTCAAGAAAACGATCACTGTAAGGATTCATTTGGACGACGCGAATGAAAACAATGGTGCACTAAAGGTCATACCGGGGTCGCACAACAAAAGACTCAGTGACGAAGAAATCCGCGTAATCACGCAGAATAGTGTTCCCTATGTTTGCGAGGTTGAAGCCCGCGGAGTTCAGGTTATGAAGCCCCTGCTTTTGCACGCATCTTCAAAGGTGACCAGCGAGAAGAGCCGCCGTGTCATTCACCTGGAATTCAATCCCGAACCGCTGCCTGGCGGATTAGAGTGGGCGGAATGGCACGAAATCCAGTAGGTGGTCGCAAAAAAAATAGCCGTCATCGGGTTAAACCCCGCAAATTGCAGCCACGACCGCTTCCGCGCCCGGTGGTAAATCATAATTAATTGATAATGACTCACCTGTGTATTGTTTCCTGAACATTGGGAAGCCTTTCCGGCCCCTGAAGCCCTACCGGGCGGTTTTAAATCGGCGATTATTGCTATATTTAAGGATTGAAATCACTTCCCGGGGAGCGATTTCGTCGTGAATACAGGTCGATAAGTCTGGAGGGGTTTTAATCTGCTACTCAGGATAATTGTGTTCAGCAGAACGTCAAATTTGTGCGGGGAGTTTCGTCCTTAAAACGCAGGGCGGAGCCAGTTTTTTGAAACCGTTGAAACATGGAACACAATTCGTTCAATTGGTATGCCGTTTATACCAGGTCCAATTTTGAGAAACGAATTCGTAACTGGCT
This sequence comes from Bacteroidota bacterium, assembly GCA_023417065.1. Taxonomy (GTDB): domain Bacteria; phylum Bacteroidota; class Bacteroidia; order Cytophagales; family Cyclobacteriaceae; genus Ohtaekwangia. The sequence continues at coordinate 123,818 of JAEZGH010000025.1, read as the reverse complement.
CAGCGCAACGTCGATCGAGGCATATCTGCCCTTGAAAAGGGAGTTGCGGCAATGGAGTGACCGGAAAAAAAGCGTAGAGGAGCCGTTGATAAAATCTTACGTTTTTGTCAAGATTGCACCGAAAGATTACCTTAGCGTCTTAAGTACCCCTGGAGTGGTTAAATTTATCTCTTTCGCGGAAAAACCGGTGGTGATTCCCGAATACCAGATAAGTATAATAAGGAGACTCCTGGCGGATGGGGATGATCTGGAGATTTCTGCTGAAGTCTTTGAACCTGGGGATCCGATTGAGGTGATCAGCGGAAAACTGATGGGTCTGACCGGCGAGTTGATCGAAGTGAAAGGGCGCAAGAAAGTTGTGATCAGGATCGACCAGTTGGAACGTTCACTTTTGGTAAACATTTCTTCTAAATATCTTCGAAGGAAGCTAATAGTTGGTGTCAATTAGTTGGTGGGCAACAATTTACGAATTTTTAGGTGTAGGTCATGGGACCGAAGGGGCGAAGCTGTGCCCGGAAATAAAAGTTGCGCCATCAATCTCTCCAACAAGGCTATTCACGTACTATAGGATTTTTCGACTAAACGTTTACACGAAAAGTTTAGCAAAGCATTTTTAAGCGAAGCAGGGAATAGATTATCACTCATTTCAATTATGGCAGATCAACCGAATTTTCAGAAAGTCATCGCGAAGGGTCTTAACTACTGGTATCTGTTCATCACCATACTGCCGATCTCACTTTTCGCCGCGTATGCATACCTCTATGTTACGCCTCCGAAATATGAAGCCATTGCCCTGTTGATGATACAGGACGAAAAATCCGGAGGAGGACGTCTGACCGAGGAGGCGATTTTTGCCGAACTCGGTATGGGCGGCATGAGCAAAAACCTCGAAAACGAAGCTATGGTGCTTCGTTCAACGATCATTCTTCGGGAAGTCGTTAGAAAATTGGGCTTGCAGTACAACTACGTCAACGTTGACGGATACAAACGAAGGGTGCTTTATAAAAATTCGCCTGTCCAGGTGGCGAACTGGGAACCCGCGTACGAACACGCCGGCCTTCTCGGAAACATTATCCTCGGCTCCAATGGCCAGTATCAGCTTGAAACAGAAACGGGTACTTACTCAGGGGAATTTGGAAAGAAACTTGAAACCCCTACCGGCGACCTTACCCTCACCTATATCGCCGACAGATTGGTAAACGGTACCATCGAGCTGGAAATCATGGGCGAGGAAGGAATGGCGTGGAACCTCAACTCGCGCCTCGAAATTGATATCGTCGGTGACAAATCCAGTACACTCCAGTTAAGCATTAAGGACGAGTCCCATCAACGTGCGAAGGACATCCTCAACGCAACTATCGCCGCCTATAATCAGAAGACCGTAAACGACAAGAACAGCGTTTATCAGGGCACAATCGAGCTGATAAATGAGCGCGTGTACATGATAAACCAGGAGCTGACGCAGGCTGAACAAAACGTAGAATCGTATAAGCGTCAGTTCAACGTGATGGAACTCAGCACGCAGGGAAGCATGCTGATGAATGAGCTTGCGAATTACGACAAGCAAATCTCCGAGACCCACGTTCAGCTTGAAATTCTTCGTACGATCGAAGAGATACTCGCGAAGAACCAGAATTTCGAGTTCGTACCTACGAACCTCGCCCTGCAAAACCTCACGATTTCCCAACAAATTGCTCAATTCAACGAGATCCTCGCTGAAAGGGAACGGAAACGCGCCAGCATGGGGCTGGGGCACCCGGAATTGAAACTGATCGAAAAGCAAATCCAAAACCTTCGCGGGACGATAGTAGAGAACATCCAGTCGATGCGTCGTGACCTCGAAATCACCGTGAATTCGTTTCAGAATCAGAAGCAAAGCCTCTCCGGACGGATGGCAAACCTTCCGCGTCGTGAACGGGAGTTGATTGAAATCGAAAGGATAAAGAATATAAAGGAAAACCTGTTCCTCTACCTTTTGGAAAAACGCGAAGAGTCAGCAATCCGTCAACAGGCCACAACGCCTGCCGGACAAATTGTTGAACCTGCTGCGGCAAGTACCATCCCTGCAGCCCCTAAAGCTGCACAAGTATGGCTGATAGCCATCTTCCTGGGATTAGCATTGCCTTCCGGAATCGCGTTTGTGGTGGAAAGCCTTAACGACAAGGTGATGACCCAGCAGGATATTGAAGAAGCCACGACGGCTCCTGTGGCGGCGGTGCTTTCTCAAAGTAAGAAGAAGGAGACAGTCGTGGTCAAAAAAGATAGCCGCACCGTGGTGTCGGAAATGTTCCGCCTGCTGCGTGCGAACCTGTCTTATATTATGCCTGAAAAGGATCTCAAATCACTTTTGATTACATCGAGTTTGTCGGGTGAAGGAAAGTCGTTCATTAGTATAAACCTGGCCATGACAATGGCGCTCACCAACAAACGCGTGATCATCGTCGAACTTGACCTGAGAAAACCGAAACAGGAAGCTTACCTGGGAATTAAAGATACAGAGCGCCGTGCCGGGGTGGTTGACTATCTGGTCGACTCGCGCCTTAATCATAAGGAAATTATTCGCAATTCGGGATTGCACCGAAACCTCGACTTTATCGCCAGCGGGCCGAAGCCGCCGAACCCGAGTGAGCTGACACTCTCACCGCGCCTCCGTGATCTTATCGCGAAACTGAGCGCGGAATATGACTTCATGATTCTTGATGCTCCGCCAGTGGGTCTTGTTGCAGATGCCCTTCAAATTAAAGACATGGCTGACGCAACAATGTATGTGGTGCGTTCAGGCGTAACACGTAAACCGCACTTGCAGATCATACAAGATATCGTAGAAAACCAGAAGCTACCAAGACCTTTCGTGGTATTGAACGGCGTGAACAGAAGTGGTGTAGGCCCTTACGGATACGGCTATGGTAGCAGTAAAGGCTATTTGGAAGATTGATTCGAGGAGAAGGGAGGAATACAAATAGCCATTGATCATGGTTGAGGGCCGAGTGCCTGAAAGCCGTGGGTATTTTGATAATTGAGAACTTGACCCCTGTCGCAGATCAACATGCAAATAAAAGCTCCAGCTCCAAAGGTAAGCATATCCATGCTGGCCTATAACGTGGAGAAATACATTGAGGCCGCGATTGATGGAGTGCTCAGTCAGCAGGTCGATTTTCCGATTGAACTGGTCATTGCTGAAGATTGCTCCACCGACAGGACGCGACAAATCTGCGATTCTTATGCCAAGCGATTCCCGGATGTTGTCAGGGTTTTGCCTTCGGATGTAAACCGTGGTATTTCAGGGAACACGGCCCGCGCTTTCGCGGCATGCAGAGGTGAGTACATCGCCGTTTGTGATAGCGATGATATCTGGGTCGATCCAACGAAACTCAGCAGACAGGTGACCTTCCTGGATGCAAATCCCCAGTGCGGGGCAGTTTATACTGACGTCGAGATCATTTTGAGTGACGGCACAATCCCCGAAAATGACGAATACCAAAACGTTCGAAATAAGTATCGGAGCAGGAGAATTTTTTCAGAGCTTCTCAAAGACAATTTCATAAACAACTCCACGTCGGTTTTCAGAAGGTCGTTTCTCGCCAACTACGAAATCGACACTGACAGGAGATACACAAGCTATGATTATTTGCTTTGGCTGCATATTGCAAGTCAGGCTGAAATCTGGTTCATGGACGAGAGGTCCACACATTATCGTCGCCACCCGGCCAGCGCTTCGAGCTCAATTGCGAAACTCCATATTAACAGGCAGAAGACGCTCAAGCGCATCCCTGAGGTATTAATCCAGTTTGAGAAGTGCAGGCCGTGGCAACCGTCAACCGAAGAGAGGGTGGTGATGTTTCGAAAACTCCTCTCGGTGCTTTACAGAAACGAGGCTGATCTCAAAACGAAATGGAAAATGTTGGGACTAACACCTTTCTATTTTCCGGGTGTTGGTGCCCTCATAAATATGTTCGGCGCAAAATCAAGAAAGAGAAATATCCACGTTGACGGGAACGAACCCCGTAAGCAAACTAAGTTGAACTCGCAATACTGAAACACATGAAGACGCTCATTCTGGCAGGAGGGTACGGTACCCGCCTTAGCGAAGAAACCGGGGTTCGCCCCAAACCCATGGTCGAAATCGGAGACAAGCCGATCCTTTGGCATATCATGAAAATTTATTCGCACTATGGGTATAACGACTTTGTTATCCTCTGTGGATATAAAGGCTATCTCATTAAAGAATACTTCGCTAATTACCTCCTGCACCACGGCGATGTGACTTTTAATCTTGCTGAAAACAAGATGACGATTCATAGCAACCCGAGCGAACCCTGGTCTGTGACCCTCCTTGACACTGGTCTGGAAACCATGACCGGTGGCCGTGTGCTCCGGGCTAAGCCTTACCTTGAGCCAGGTGAAAGGTTCATGCTTACCTATGGTGACGGTCTTTCAAATATCGATATCAATGCACTTATCGAGTTTCATAAGCAGCATGGGGGTGCCATTACAATGACTTCGTCTCAGCCGGAAGGACGCTTCGGCGCACTTGATATTCAGGAAGGCGGAAAGGTCAGCAAGTTTCTCGAAAAGCCTAAAGGCGACGGAGCCTGGATCAACGCGGGCTTCTTTGTCTGCGAGTATTCAGTCTTTGATTATATCGAAGGCGACTCGACTATTTTTGAGCGCGCTCCCCTCGAAAGCCTGGCAACAAACGGTGAGCTGTTTACTTATAAACACAACGGTTTCTGGAGACCTATGGATACGCTCAATGACCGCCGTATACTGGACACCATGTGGCGCAACGGTGAAGCAAAATGGAAACTGTGGAACTGATGAAGAACCTGGATCAACTTAAAGGCAAAAAGATACTTGTCACGGGCCACACCGGATTCAAAGGTGCATGGCTCTCGCTCTGGCTTAATATGCTCGGCGCTGATGTTGTTGGTGTTGCTCTCGATCCGAAGACCGACGAGGATGTCTTTACCCTTAGCGGTGTTGGTAAATCACTGAAGGACTACCGGGCCGACATCCGCGATCTCGACAGGATGAAGGACATTTTTGCCAAGGAAAAGCCGCAGGTCGTTTTTCACCTCGCCGCGCAACCGCTTGTGCTGACAAGCTACGATGACCCCGTCGATACATTCTCGACTAACGTAATGGGTACTGCAAACGTGCTTGAAGCCATCCGCCACACATCCGGCGTGGAGGTAGCAATCATGGTGACGTCAGATAAATGCTATGAAAACAAGAAGTGGGTGCACGGATACCGCGAAACGGATCCCATGGGTGGACACGATCCATACAGCGCAAGTAAAGGCGCAGCTGAAATAGTGATCTCTTCGTATCGCAATTCATACTTCTCGAAGCCAGGTCAGACGGCAATCGCTTCTGTGCGCGCTGGTAACGTGATCGGCGGAGGTGACTGGTCTGAGAACCGCCTCGTTCCTGACATTATTCGCGCCGTACAAGGTGGGCGTCAGCTTGAAATTCGTAGTCCAAAGGCGATACGGCCCTGGCAACACGTACTCGAACCCGTGGGCGGCTACATGCTGCTGGCGAGTAAGATGCTGCAGGATCCCCAGCGATATGCAGACGCATGGAACTTTGGTCCACACGCGACCAATATTGTGACCGTTGGCGAAATTGTAGATGCCCTGTTCAAACATTTCGATTCCCTGGGATGGAAGGATGTCTCAAATCCTGATCAGCCTCACGAGGCCAGCCTCCTCATGTTGGAAATCAACAAAGCCATCTATGAGTTGGGATGGAAACCGGTTCTTGACCTTAAAGAAACAGCTGCCATGACGGCAGAATGGTATATGTCATATAAGACACGTGACGTAGGTGAACTGTCGCGTGAACAAATTTCAAAATACGTGTCGCTGTGGAAATCAAGAAACGAAAACTAGAAGGAGTCTTTGAGATAGCGCTCGCGCCGATTCTTGATAATCGCGGTTTCTTTATGCGCGCTTACGATAATGATATCTTTGAAAAGGAAGGAATTGCGCGTCCCTGGAAACAGGAGAATCATTCCCGCAGCGAACAAAAAGGAATTATCCGCGGACTGCATTTTCAGTTTCCGCCATTCAGTGAAACGAAACTGGTTCGATGCATACGAGGAGCTATCCTCGATGTGTTCGTCGATCTTCGCGCGGATTCCCCCACCTTCGGGCAGTGGGATTCAATTGAACTCACGGAAGAAAACAAAAAGATGATATTCATTCCGCGGGGTTTTGCACACGGTTTCTGCACCCTTTCGGAAGTAAGTGAAGTCCTCTATAAGGTTGACAACGTATATAACCGCGAACACGAAAGCGGCTTGTTATGGAATGACCCTGATCTCGGCATCAACTGGCCCGTGGAAAACCCCATATTGTCAGCAAAGGATGAAAAGAATCAGACCTTAAAAGAATTTATTAAACAACATACCGCCATACGATTATGAACATCAGATTGTTCAAGCCTTCCGTTGGGGAAGATGAATTACAAATGATCAAAGCTGCCTTCGAACGCTCCTGGATCGGCCTGGGACCTTGTGTAAATCAGTTCGAAGATGAATGGAAGGCGTTCGTCGGCCGCCGTGTAGCTATAGGCGTGAACTCGGCAACGGCAGCGCTACACCTTGCTCTCGCTACATTTAGATTCCCTGAGGGTAAGAAAGTACTTGTGCCTTCGCTGACATTCGCGGCAACAGCCACCGCCGTACTCTATAACAGACTTATTCCGGTTTTTGTCGACAGCGATCCGGTCACACTGGGGATGGATCTTGAAGACCTCGAAAGGAAATATACCACTGACTGCGTGGCTGTGATCCCGGTACACTATGCGGGTCACCCGGTTCCTATGGAGAAGCTAATGCCATGGGCTGCACAGCGCGGTTTAAAAGTAATTGAAGATTGCGCACATACAGCGGGTGCCAACTACAAAGGAAAAATACTCGGTGCCTGGGGAGAAATTGGCTGTTTCAGCTTCGAGGAAAAAAAGCTGATGACAACGGGAGATGGTGGTATGATGGTCGCCGACGACGAAGATCTTATGAAAGACGTCAAGGCGATGCGCTGGGTGGGTATCGACAAGGATAACTGGAAAACAGCGCAGGCTTATACTGCAGCGAATCACGATGCGATGCACTGGTTCTATGAAATCAACGTCCTGGGTTATAAATACAACATGAATGACCTGGCGGCGTCAATTGGGCTCGCGCAACTGCGTAAGCTGCCTGCGATGAATAAGCGGCGTTCGCAGATTATCCGAATGTATCTCGATGGACTGAAGGGTGTCGCCGGTGTTGAGCCGCTTCTGCCGTTCCAGCCGGAGGATTACTGCTATCAGATGTTTGGAATTCGCGCAGACCGGAGGAACGAACTGATGATACACCTGAAAGGAAAAGGTATCTCCACCGGATGTCACTACACTCCGCTGAGCATTCAACCGCTGTTTAAGCCCTGGGGCAATAACTGTCCGTTTGTAGAGGCTGAATCCGAGCGTTTCATAACGCTACCCCTGCACGCGGATCTTACTGATGAAGAGGTGCAGTATGTAATTGACGGAGTAAAGTCATTTAAATGAGTAAGCCCGAAGTAGTGATCTGGGGCGGTACCGGTAACTTCAGGGTGCTTTGCGACCTGTTGCAGGATCAGTACAGCATTGTCGGTTTTTTCGACAACAATCCCTGGGTTGAGCAAGAGTACCGCGGTATTCCATATCTCGGCACACGCGAACACCTTGAGCCGTGGCTGAGCGGCCTTAGCGGCGACAGGCCTTCATTCATCGTCAGCATCGGGCCCGGGCATGGCGCGGTACGTCAGAAGATTCACGATGAGCTGAAGAGCTTCGGGCTTAAACCAATGACTGCAGTCCACCGCACTGCATTTGTTGCGTCCGGAGCGATCATTGGGGAGGGAAGCCAGATATACGCCAATGCAGCTGTGTGTGTCGATGCTATTATAGGCAAGGCGTGTATAGTTAATACGAGCGCCTCAGTGGATCACGAGTGTATACTCGGGGATGGAGCAACGGTGGGGCCAGGGGCTGTCCTCGCGGGTGTCGTCCGCGTGGGAAAAAATGCCGACATTTACACCGGTGCAGTTGTGCTTCCAAGGGTAACCATTGGTGAAGGAGCGGTGGTTGGCGCAGGTGCTGTTGTGCTGAGGGATGTTCCCCCAGGAGCAGTAGTAGTTGGAAACCCTGCCCGGCCGATCCAACGAAAGAGCGAACCCGGCAATGCGAGTTCACATAAAGATTTAATGAATTAGAGAATTAGTAGAATCTAAACGATGAAATGTCTTTTTCTTGCACCTAAACGCTACCCATTCATTCATTCGATTGAGTCGGGAATCCGTGCGAATGGAATGGAAGTGAAAACGGTTGACTATGAAGATTTCTTCTCAAAACGGGTGAACAAGTTCGTTAAGCGATTTGTGAGTCTTCCCAATAAGATGAAAACATGGGAAAAGCCGTACCGGAGAAAGACCAACGAAGGGTATCTGCAAATGGTCAATGAGTACAAACCGGACGTTGTGTTGATTTATAACAACCAGCTGGCTGAGCCGGAATTCCTTGAGAAGATTAAAGGCAGAACGAAGATTGCTTTCATTCTTGGTGACCACCCCCTGTACACGCACACAAGTCTGACCAATCTGCATATTCTTTTCTCATCTGACTACACGATATGCCCCGACTCTTTCTGGCAGGAACAACTTGCACGGATGGGTATACGAAACGTCGTTCTCGACTTTCTGGGCTTTTCGGAAGACGTATACCACAAGCTGGAGCTCACTGATGAAGAGCGGGAAAAACACCGTTCTGAGCTTATTTTCATCGGTAATGTGAGTAAGATTAACTGGGGGTATAAGCGCATTATGTTTTTAAACCTCTTCAAGGATTATGACCTCAAGGCTTACCTTAGTGGAGGTGGAGGAGCTGAACGGTGGCTTAGCTATTTTCCGGAATTGAGAAAGCGCGTAATCGTACACCAGCGGTTCGATCCTGCCTTCAATAATCTCGTGTATAATTGCAGCAAGATTGCTCCGATGGAGCAGGTGCCGTCGCTGTTCAACGGGATACATGCACGCGTGTTCGACGCACTCGGCGCGGGAGTTTTGCCACTCTGCGAGTACAGCGCCGACATGGAACGCATCTTCGCGGGCATTGATGTGCCGATGATCAGAGACTATGGCGAAGTGCCCGAGTTGTGCGACTACTGGCTGAAGGACGACGCAACCAGAGTGAGCGTTGTAGAGAAGATGCGCGCAGTGGCTATTGCAAACTATTCCACAGACGCAATGGTGCGTCGCATGATAGATCACCTCTTCATGGGAAAACGGAACGAAACGGAGATTGTTAGCAGAGTATTTACCAGCTAAGTATCTATTCGGATGAGTGAGCAACCGGGAATGACGAAAAAACTTATCAGATTTTTCATTCTGATATTGGTGGCTGTGGTGATTTCTCACTATACCGTGCCTGCTCTCACTACCCTTTTCTTTATCGCAGTCCTCGTTGTCTATTACCGTTCTGAAGGAAATGAGCCTTTCTGGTTTGCGTTCTTCTTTATCATGCAGGATGGAATCGTAGGATACTTCACCAATTTCGAGCAGCTTGTTAAGATATTGCCAGGATTGCCTGCAGTGGAGGCCGGCCAACTGTATATCGCTATTGCCCTCGTGAAAGCCCTTCGCGTTAAAGAAGGCGGGTTCCAGCCTTTTTTCTCCAAAGGACTTGTCATTCTGTTTATCTATATGATCTTCCTGGTCATCCAGGGCTACGCATGGGGAGTTTCGCTTGAGCTTAATATTCAGTTCCGGATTGTCAAATTCGTTCTTCCGATGTTCCTGCTGTATGCACTTCCAAAGTTGATGACGGACGAAAAACAGTATTGGGAGATCCTTCACTACCTGTTTCCGATTACGTTTACTGTCCTTTTTGCGCAGGTATTCACCATTCAGAACGGACGAAGCCCCGCTTTAGCCTGGGGTGTTCAGGCGGAGGCCAGCCACCTTTTTATAGTCACAAAGGACATTGCTTATCGCGGATTCTTTAACGATGGACTTGTTCTCATCACTACGCTTGGATCTTTCCTTGCGCTTGGATCAAAAGAAAAGCGGTTTTCAAACACGTACATGTTCATCGTTATCATTTCGTTGTTTCTCTCGATCTTCCTTTCGGCGACCCGTGGCTGGATACTTGGTTTTTTGTTGGTATCAGTATGTTTCCTGTTCTTCGTTTCCAAAATCCGCCCTGCACAAACGTTGAAAATAGCGGCAATGTCGGTTATTCTCCTGACCCTGCTGTACTCAATACCTGTTGTCACAATTCAGGTTGACAACGCCTGGAATCGCTTTATGACATTGCAGGCGCTGGCAGGTGGCGATATCACCGCAGGGGGTACTCTGGTACGTCTGGAGAAACGCTCACCACTGGTACTTAAACGATGGGCTGAGTCTCCACTCACGGGCATTGGCTTCTCGAATGATTTCTTCCGCCACGGTGATATGCATGTGGCCAACCAGAATATTTTGCTTCATACAGGGATAATAGGCGCGATCGCACTTTTCTCCTTTATCATCTTTTTTATGGTGAAAATGTTCTCTGCATACGCCTCCTTGCCAAAAGATCATCCAAACAGGAACCAACTACTGATCTTCCAGATCTTCTTCCTGGGGTGGTTTCTAATCCACTCAGTGACAAGCCAGCAATTTGCATTCTATGCCCAGCCACACCAGGGTATGGTGATTGGGTATTATTTCAGTTTCGCAGCGCTCATTTACCTTCGCAGTCAGGAATCCCGGGTGAAAGCAAGCTCTAACATGAGCAATGAAAGACTGAAAAACTATCGAAATATCATCCCGCAATAGACCCAAACCGTAATAAAGAAGCCAGTTTTCGGATGAGTAAAAATGTCCTTCATTTGCGTTCCTCATTTGACCCGGGAGGAACTGAGACGCTTCTGCTGAACCTGTTCAACTATGAGCAGGATGATTTTAATATTCACTTCGTGCTGCTTAAGAACGGAAGTCTCGCCGGCCAACTAGTGCCTCAGCATGGAAATCACTTATACCACTGGTATCGGAAAAGCTTTCTGGATCTGTCGGTCCTGAAAAGACTCCGCCGGCTTGTAAAGGATCAAAACATATCAATAATCCATACACATCAGCTTATTGAGCTTTGCTACGCCGTCGTGCTCAAGATGTGGAATCCGCGCCTTAAGATCGTGCACCAGATTCACCTCTTGTTCTCCAGCAAAAACATCTTCTTTCGTCTCGAACGGATGTTGAGCCAACGCTTCGCCAGTATCGTTACTGTTTCCCACGCGGCAAAAACGGAGTTGGTGGACAAGTTCGGCTTCAGTGAAGAAAAAATTCAGGTACTTCATAATGCCGTGTCGCTCCCGGATGGAAACGGAAAGTCGGTGCCTTTACCTGATCAACTTAAGAAACCACTCCAGGCTGGCAAAATCAACGTGGTGATGGTCGCAAACTTCGTTTGGGGCAAAGACCACGAAACATTGTTCCACGCCTATGATAGCTTCATCAGAGAATTGCTCCCCGACGTGAACTTCTATTTCATCGGTGGCGAAAGCGAGATCAGTGAAAGGCTGAAACAGAAATATGTCACACCTGCGGATCTTGACAAGGGGAGGATCGTCTTCGTGGGGCGGATTTCAAACGCAAGCGCGCTTTTGCCTCATTTTGACCTCGTGGTGATGAGTTGCTTCTCCGAAACATTCAACATCGCATTGGTTGAGGCTGCTGCTGCAGGCAAGGTAGTTCTTGCCTCCGATATACCTGTATTCCAGGAACTGAGTGAAAATGGCAAGTACTTCCATCATTTCACAACAGGTGATCCAAGGGATCTGTTTGAGTCTTTGAAAAATGTAATTGATCATCTTCCCGACTTGCGGAAACGAGTGAACCCGGAACATTTCCGAAACAAGTACGGCTTTGATAATTTTGTAAGATCGTTAAATGCGATATATGACAAACTGTAAATATTTGGCTGCATGAATCTGCGAAGTGAACTCTCGAAATTGAAGTTTGCTCTTGGGTACAACCCCAAAGTAATAAAGCGACCTGATGGCAGGAAGTTCATCCCAGGTTCGCACAGAGGTGTCGTTACGATCACGGCAGATTTTGAGCTGGCGTGGGCTCCGCGTTACAATAATTCGGTTTCCGATCCGCTACAGTTTGCACTTGACCTGGCCAGACGCGAGCGCGCCAACTTGCCGGCTCTCCTTGACGTTTGCGATGCTAACAACGTACCCATTACATGGGCAACGGTCGGGCATCTTTTTCTCGAATCATGTTCAGCGGAGGGTGAGGAAGTGCATGCAGATATTCCGGCAGTTGCCGCCTATGAAGGAAAGTACTGGGATTTCAAGGGACGGCATTGGTTTGAGTACGATCCATGCTCCAACCTGGCCGAAGCTCCCGAATGGTATGGGCCTGATCTTATTGAACAAGTTCTGAATGCATCTACAGCACATGAAATAGGTTGCCATACATTTTCGCATATTGATTGTCGTGATCACGTTTGCCCGCCTGAATTGTTCGAGGCTGAACTGAATAAATGTAAGGCTCTTGCAGGTGAGAAGGGACTGGAGCTTTGTTCGTTTGTTCATCCGGGGCATACTATCGGAAATCTCGACAGTCTAGCAAAGCTGGGCTTTACGTCCTTCCAGACTGATCCCGGTAATATTCTTGGATACCCGATAAGACACGCAAATGGTTTGTGGGAGCTTCAGCGCACGATGGAGTTTACGTATCGTCCTGACTGGAGCATCAAATATCATATCAAACGATACAAGACTATCGTAGACCGCGCCATCGAAACCAACACGGTTTGTAACTTCTGGTTTCACCCTTCCTTTCCTACGGTTTTTGTGAAAGAGATTATGCCGGAACTGTTTAGTCATATTGACAAACGCAGAAGTGAAATTCTGGTGTGTACGGTAGGTGAATACATAAACTTCCTGAACACAAACGAGGCGTGAAGAAGGTCGTCATCGTATTAGGAAATACAATAACCGCTCTGGGAACGCTCCGGGCCTGCTCCTCACTTAAAAAGGAAGGATATGCTATTTGGCTTGTTTCTACTTCACGAAAGGATAACATAGCAATACGTTCCGGGATCCCGGATAAAAAAATTGTATTGTCCGAAGGAGTAGTCGCTGGTCTATTAAATCTCGGTCAACAGCTTGATTCGAAGCCCATTCTGTTGTTTACCCGCGATGATGAAGTGGTTGAGATCAGCAGGAGTCAGGAACAACTATTGAAGTATTATCGCTTCCTGCTTCCTGAGTCTTCACTCGTGGACGTTCTGATGGAAAAAGTCAAGTTCTCCGAGTTCGCGCAAAATACAGGGCTTCCGATTCCGAAGACGGAATACATTACTGATGAAGCGGGGCTTCTTTCCATTGGTGAGCGCATACAATTTCCCGTTATCGTCAAGCCATACCTCATGCACGCGGTAAAGGTTGCGGATGCAGGCCAGGTGAACGCCCTTACGGAAAAGCTAAAGCCGATAAATTACCTTTCGATGGTCGCCCAGGAATTTATTGAGGGCGCGGACGATCAATTGTACTTCTGCTTTTTGCTCTTCAATGAACACGGCGAAGTTGTTCGAAAGATGTACGCCCGGAAGCTTCGTCAATGGCCAGTGTCCTATGGCACGACGTCGCTGGCGGTCACGATGGAAAATCCGAAGCTCGCTGCCGCGGTTGACCAGTTTATAAAGACAGTCGATGTCAGAGGGTTTTGTTCGGTCGAGTTTAAGTACGATGAGCGCAATGATCGCTTCCTGATCATGGAACCAACTATCGGACGATTCAATCAGCAAATTGCATTAACGATTGCAAGCGGTGTGAACTTCCCGCTTGCAGTGGTCAGACTCCTTTCAGGTGAGAAGGTTGATAGCGTAGCTCAAAAGAATGGCGTGTTGTGGATTTACGAGTCGAACGATTTCTTTTCGTTTCTTAAGGCAGGGCGTGCTCACGGCTATTTCGCGAACTTTTTCAAACCTCACGTCTCGGTGCTGTTCGCCTTTAATGACCTTACTCCGATTATGTATGAGTTCGCCGACATGTTTCGGAAAAAAATGAGAAAGATATTCCGTCATGGTTGATTTATTCGGTTTAGTCCCTGTTGGAAATAACGTAGCTGAAGCTATACAGCAACCGTTTGTTCATCTCCGTGGAAATGAAAAGATTCAAGTGCGGGAAAGCCGCCTTGATGTTGATCCGTCACGCTGGTGGATGTTGCATCGAAACGATGAGGAAGCAGCGTGTCAGGACGCCGGCCTTGTTGTTCTGGTTCACGGTAACTGTTACCTCCGGGAAGCCAGTGCCGACGGGCGCAGACTTACCCCTAAACAGATAGTTGATCAGTTTCGTACGAAGGGTGAGCGGATGATCCATGACCTGAAGGGAAGCTTTGCCATTGTTGTTGCAGATCTCCGCCAGAAGGCTGTCTACGTCTTTACGGATCCGCTGAACATAAGAACGATTTACTACACCACGCATGCGGGAAACCTGTTGCTGTCCACATCCCTTACCGCGATTGCAAATGGCATGATGCAGTTGGGAACACGCGTTCAGCCGGATCGCCGCGCGATACTTGATCTTTATCTCTTCGACTTCACGCTCGATGACCGAACCTTCCTCGAGGGCGTTCGCGAACTCGGTGCGGGTTCTGTTCTTCTTGCAAAAGATGGGAAGGTGAGCGTTTCGCAATGGTTTGATCCATTCCAGGAGTTCAACCTGCGTGGAAAGGTCCTGAGCAGGAAAGATGGCGCTGCCCTGGTCAGGGATGTGCTTTCACAGAACGTTCAGTTATACAATGAAGGTCCCGCGAAAACTGCTATTGCCCTAACCGGGGGGTTTGATTCAAGGTCCATTCTCGCATTGCTTCAGGGACCGGTAAACGAGTCAACATTCTTCAGCTACGGGCTGCGACAAAGCTGGGATGTAAGCATCCCGCAAAAGATCGCTGAGCGGATGAAATTAAAGTATGTGCCGATCTTCCTCGAGGACGAATACCAATCGTCGTTCCCTGCATATAGCAACCTTGCCGTACTTCTGAGTGATGGTGCCGCGGAATTCAGTCACGCGAATATTCCTTACGTTTATTCGAATTTTCTGACCGATAAAAGCAGCATCCTTACTGGTCTATTTGGGAGTGAACTGATCAAAACGCCGTCAAGTCGCGGGTTGTTCCTCGATACGAACTCAATTGCTCTTCTTACATCGAACGATCCCGCATCAACAATGCAGGCCATTTTCAAGGAAATGAGTGATTCGCGTGTAAACCTGCCGTTTTCCGATAAGGAGACGCAGGAGGAGGTGATTGAAATGGTACGACGTCATCCTTACATTTCAAATACCCTTCCTTCCAATGAAAAGTTCTTTTACTACCTGCTTATGGTGGGTGTGCGAAAGTATTTCAGGAAGGAAACCAAGATTCAGCGGTTCTGGAAAGATAATCTTCATCCTTTCTTTGACATCGGGTTTATTAGCCGGCTTTTGGAGACTCCATTTCCCTGGGTGTACAACTTTTCGCAGGAAAAGAGCCTGGTTCGGAACATCCGCATTCACAAGCTTTATGGATCCATCATAAATGAAAATCCGGTGTTGAGCAAAATTGTAAGTACCCACGGCTACCGCCCGGGGCATCTTACGAATCCTCTCGGCGTTCCGTTGCTGGCATGGGAGTACTTCCGAAATAAAAAGATGATCAGTTCTGCGACAACGCTAAGCTTTCAACAAGCGCTTGCACTGAAACAGCTTGAGGATAATAAGAAGAAATTGTTTGGTGATTCAGGATTTAGCGATGGTACATTTTTCGAAAGGCAGGATTTGTCACCGAAAACGAAAATCAAGATAGCTTCACTTCAATGGTGGTATCGTTCAATAGGATTGAGTATGTAGCGACCCGAGTAATCAGGAATGACATGAGCATTATAGTCAAAAAATATAGCAACTGCGGTAGCGCATTCTCGTGTGCAGTAACAACTGATAGCGTAACTTGCGAACTATGAACAAAGTCGTTCATTTTATGAGATGGTGCCTGCCTTCCACGGCATCGTTCATCCGAAATCAGATCGTCTATCATCAGCGGTATGAGCCTGCGTTGGTGTATACACAGCCCAAACCCGGTGCCTTTCATGACGAACTGCATAAACGCGCTGCAACCCTGAATCCCATTAGTCCGGGGCTCGGGTCGAAGCTTTACAAATACACCCGGAAGCTGACCCCTTCGGCGAAACAGCGGGTAATTGAATTTGTGAAAAAGCAGAATGCCAAGGTGCTTCACGTTCACTACGGCGTGGACTGTCTGGTGTATGCCGATGTAATTCGAGAGTTGAAGATTCCCGCCTGTGTGTCGTTCTATGGATATGACTGCACTGAATTCCCACGCAGGTTTTATGGATATGGAAAAACTCTCCTGAAGAACGGTGTTTTCCACAATCCTTACGTGAAGGCAGTTCTGGCGATGAGCGAAGACATGAAGAAAGATCTGCTTAGCGCGGGATGCCCCGAGGATAAAATTATTGTCCATTATTACGGCATCGAATCGAAGCAGTTTGCGATAACCCGGGAAGAGAAAAAGGGTGATGTCATAAAGTTTCTTATCATCAGCGGGCTCCATCCCAAGAAGGGGCATTCGTATCTTATCGAAGCGTTTAAAGCTATGTCTGCCGACATCGATAAAAAAGTCGAACTGCATATTGTCGGTGACGGGCCCTTATATGGGACGTTGCAGGAGCTGGTCGCAAAAAGCGGGCTTTCAAATATATTCTTGCACGGCCATGTTAATTACGGTTCTGACCAGCACCGGGCTTATCTGCGCGATGCCGACGTTTTTGTCCATCCAAGTGTAACGTCACCTACAGGCGACAAAGAAGGAATTCCGGGTGCTGTTATCGAAGCAATGGCGTCCGGGCTCCCCGTTATTACGACCTATCATGCGGGAATACCATCGGTGATTGAGAACGAAGCCCATGCACTGCTCGTGAAGGAGAAGGACGTCAGCGCACTTCAGGCTGCCATGACACGGCTCGCAATGGATCCGGATTTCCGGGCCCGAATTGCACGCGATGGGCAAAAACATGCATCGGAAAAACTTGATGTGATTCCAAAAGAGATCGAATTGGAAGAAATTTATGATTTGATCACAACCAGCAACAAATCAACGAAAGGCTAATATCATTGCAGAATGCAAAAGATCAAAAAGGTCTATATTCTTGGAAACCACATACAGGCACTGGGTATCTCCCGGATGGCCGCGAAAAAAGGGCTTGAAGTAACGCTTTATAACGGTTATGGTGCCAGTGTTACGCGTTATTCCAATACGTGCAAGCACTTTGTGCTCTTCAGAGATGAAGAGCATCTCATACAAATGCTGTTGGAAAAACCGGTGGGGGTAAAAGATACCATGCTCATCGCAACCAACGACTGGCTTATCGGCCTGATGGCAAGGCATTACGATGCGCTCGGGGAACGTTATTTCCTGACCATTCCGCGCCCGGATGTGGTGCTCCTTTGTTTCAACAAAAGGCATACGTACCGTTCCGCGATGGAGCTGGGTATTCCGATTCCTGAAACCCATTTCCCCGACACGCTTGAGGAAGTGAAGGAACTTGGGAAGAGAGTGCGGTTTCCCGTTATCATCAAGCCTGCGGTGATGTATACCTTCCATAAAGCCACAGGGAAAAAGGTATTCTTTTGCTCGAACGAGGAAGAACTCGTGCAGAGCTACCAGGAAATTTTGAACATCATTCCCCCTGAAGAAGTCATCGTTCAGCAGTTTCTCACAGGCGGAGCCAAGAGTCTGTACTCATTCGGTTCTTTTTTTGCCGGCGGAACGGCGTGGGGCGGCTTCGTCGCAAACCGAATCCGGCAGAAGCCCATGGACTTTGGCATCTCGACCTGTTACGCCAGATCTGTCGATAATCCTAAACTAGAACAGATGGGCATAGACTTCCTCAAGGCAATCGATTATTTTGGGCCTTCGGAAGTTGAGTTCATGCTCGACCCTGAAACAGGTGTCTATCGGTTGATTGAGATAAACCCGCGTTTCTGGAAATGGCATTCGATGACCAACAAATTGAATATCGATCTGCTGTCCATGATGGTCGACTACCTCGAGGGTAAAGAACTCAAGCCTGTGCTCAGCCGGCGCGCTGACGTGGGTTGGGTTGAACGGGTAACCGATACTTATGTGGTACTCGGTGAGTTGCTTAAAGGGCGACTTAGCTTTTCGGAATACTGGAAGACAATGCAACTGCCTAAAGAATCGGCAGTGTGGTCGTTGCGTGATCCGGTACCGGCTATTCTGTATGTTATTATGACCCCATACTTGTTTTTTAAACGGAATTAACACGAACATAAAATGCTTATTCTCCAAATCGTTGAGGCTGCAATCATTAGTACGCTGCTTTATTATTATCTCCATACCAAGACGCGCATTAGTCTGAAATACCTTTATCAGGACAATGCGGTCGTTATCGCTGCGACAGCTTTGGTGGCCTGGCTGCTGAATTCGCTGATCCCCGAAAGCTGGAATTGGGTTGTTTTTATTCTGGTGCCCGGGTTTGTTGTCGGCTTCGCCTTTGCGTTAACCATGATCCGCTTCTGGCGAACTCCTACGAGGAAGATCACAGCAAAAGCAAACGAAATCGTCTGCCCTGCCGATGGCAATGTAATTTACATTACGCGCGTGGAGGCAGGTGAGGTCCCCGTTTCAATCAAAGGCAAACGCATCTCGCGCCTGGAAGAGTTAACCAAGACGGATATTCTCGATAAGCCCTGCTGGTTAGTCGGCATTAACATGACGCCGTTTGACGTTCACAAAAACTGTGCTCCTATAAACGGTCGGATTATCCTGAATCAGCATTTCAACGGATCGTTTCTGAGTCTTAAAGATGATAACGCCCTGACAGAAAACGAACGCAATACGTATGTGATAGCCAATCCCGATGTTAAGATCGGAATCGTTCAGATTGCGTCGCGCCTCGTTCGCCGTATAGATTCTTACGTGAAGGAGGGAGCTCAGGTCAAGCAGGGCGAATGGCTCGGTATGATTCGGTTTGGAAGCCAGGTGGATGTTATTATTCCCATTGAATATAAGATTCACGTCAAGCTGAAAGATCAGACGTACGCCGGAGAAACTATCCTTGCCTCCCGCGACTGATTCGGTAGTTTATAGGTTGCTGCATGGGTATTCCCGGAATCCAACACAAAACGAAAGAAACGTGAATTATTTATTTGATGTCGGTCATCCCGCGCACGTGCACCTGTTCCGTTGCTTTGCACGTGAGGTGCAGGAACGGGGTGACAATATCCTCTTCACCTGTCGGGAGAAGGATATGACAATCCAACTGCTCAAGGAATATAATCTGCCGTTTGAATCTTTCGGCAAAGCCAAGAAGGGCGTTGTCGGAAAGCTCCTTGGAATGGCGGAATTCAATTCGAAGTTGTTAACGGTAGCGCGTCGTTTCAAGCCGGACTACTTCCTGAGCCACGGTTCTTTTTATGCGGCGCATGTGTCGGCAATACTTCGGAAGCCTCACATTTCATTCGAGGATACCGGGAATATGGAACAGATTGTTCTCTATAAGCCGTTTACAGAAGCAATCCTGGTATCAGATTCATTCTCCAGGCATTTCGGAAAGAAAACAGTCATCTATCCGGGGTATCACGAGCTGGCATATCTGCATCCAAAACGGTTTACGGCGGATCCGAATATATTGCAATCATATGGCTTTGAGCTTGGTGAACCGATCATTCTGATCCGTTTTGTGTCCTGGAATGCCACGCATGATATCAACCATGCAGGGATGACCCTGGAGCTTAAGATTGAGGCGGCCAAAACTTTCTCGAAGTATGGAAAGGTGCTGATTACATCTGAAAAGAAATTGCCTCCTGAGCTCGAACCCTATCAGATAAGAATAAACCCTGTTGACATCTTTCACTTCATGGCCCATTCAAGCCTCGTGTTTGGTGAAAGCGGAACTATGGCTTCGGAGGCAGCCGTGCTGGGCGTCCCTGCAGTATACATTGACTCTACTTCCCGCGACTATACACAGGAGCAGGAGAAGAAGTACGGATTAGTGTTTAATTTCTCTGAGACCGAGGCCGATATAAAGAAAGCAATTCAAAAAGGCGAAGAGATCCTGGCAAATCCACAGCAGCGTACGCGCTTTGCCGAAGGGCATAAGCGACTCCTTGCTGATAAGATTGATGTGACGGGTTTTCTTAAAAACTTCGTTGATAATTACGGCAAGAAAAATTAGCATCCTGATCTCGCAATCAGGCGCTGCCTCTTATTTCTTGTTCTTTTCACGCCATTTGATCAGCCAGTATTTCGCTGAGTTCTTCATAAGCTGGACACCCGCATCCTGCCACCAAAGGCGCATGTTGCCAGTCCAGCGCTGAGGATGGAAATTGAACATTACCTTTTCAGGAAACTGGCCTGCCTTCAGAGCCTTGACAATTTCCTGTGTCGAGTGAAAAGATATGCCGAAGTGGTCTTCGACCCTGTCGCGCACACTCACCTTGAAGCCATCCCACCTTCTTCCGGTATCCGTTAGGTAAAAGACTTTTCGGAAGTCGATATCGAAATACGGCTCAGTCTCTATACCAAAATCCCTATAGTTATAATGTTTCCAGACGTCGCGGTTGTCGAACTTCGACGCGGGACTTCCGTGCATACAGATTGACCGGATAGGGGCGACCTGGCGAAGTTTGTCCAGATGTTTTTCAAACAGCTTGATGGCTTTATGCGGATCACCGTTGGTGAACGCCATATCCTCATAATGGTAGCCGATCTCGTGACCCAGGTTGTAGATTTCACGGATTACACCTTCATCAAAACTCTGAGGTACCATCCTGAAGTAGTACGTGCCGACGATGCCTTCGCGATGTTGAATTTTCGCAAACTCCAGCGAATGGGTTTTGCGGGCATCTACATCGTGGCGAAGCATTACTGTTCGATCTGCGGGATTGTCGATAAAACCGGATACGGTCTGGAAAGTATAATTCTGTTCTTTCAGCGCTGCGAGCAAAGACCGGTAAGCTGAGATAGTAAAATCTTTTTCGTTCATCACTTCGTTGGTCGAAAGATAATACTTTTCGTTTTGCTGTTTTGGGTTAGGATTCACTTTGATGGAGCTGGGAGTAGGTTGATGTTGCCATCAAACCTGATCGGACAAAAAAATGAACAGCCCGGACGTTGGTGGGACGTGCCCGGGCTGTCATCCGCGTGACGTCTTGCGTCAACGCAACCATTGGGGTTTGTTATTTACTTCTCGAACCGCGAATGAAGATATTGTAAAGAATCTTATACAGATATTTCAGATCGGTTTTGAACTTGTTCTTTTCATATGCCCTGAGATACCGTTCTTCAGACTCTTTGATTTCGTCGAAAGTTTTCGGCATATCTGCATAATAAGGCGGTATCAATCCAGGTTTGAAGTTATTCCTATATTCCTGAAACTCCTTCGGATATAGGCTCAGGTAGTGGCTGCTCAGCGGTCGGACACCGATAAACTTCAGGTCACCCCGGATCAGGTTGTAAAGCATCGGTATTTCGTCCAGCCAGTATTTGCGGCAGAAGTTGCCGATTGAGTTGATCCTTGGGTCATTCTTTATCTTACCACCTTCCTGCAATCCACGCAGCTCATATACATAGGGCTGCAGATATTCGGAGTAAGGATACATCGTACGAAGCTTATATACCCTGATTTTCTTTTTGTTTTCACCCATGCGCTGCAAGGTGATGATAGGGCCATAAGTAGCCTTTACGTTAAACTCAGGTTCTTTAACCTTACGTACAACGAAGTATATATTCTCGCCGATCTGGACCCTATGAAGGAGGGCAAATCCGCATGAATAGAGGCGTCCCAGGATTTCCATTTCCGTGAGCGCGCGGTTCCTGCCTTTAGTGACCCCAAAGTAGGCTTTCTTGATGTAGGGGATTTTTGGAAATACCCTGTTGACGATGTAATCAAGTGGATAGACCACTTTGCCAAGGGCATCGCCCCACTTTTTAAAGATTGCCTTCTTTCGAAGCGTAGCAGTCTGTACGCATCCGATGAACAGGCCATCGGTAGGCAGGCATTGATTTGCCTTTTCGAAAAACTTGTTGATGTACCTGACATTGTTTATCTGCTCTTGTACAAAGATGCAGGGGCTGTCGGCATCAATAGGGGATTTGGAGTCGAGGACTTTCTGGAGAGACATCGTTTCGATGTCCTTTGCCGATCGGAGAATAGTGATGTTTTCCGATTGAATTAAGTCATCGAATGAGAAACCGGGATGCCCCGGTTGCGTGGTTCTTTTAAGAGAAGTCGCTTCAGTATCTAGCGTGAGCGTTCTCTCCCGAACGGGCGGTTCAATGATTACAGACATAACAAGATTAAGGTTGCCAACTAAAAGACGTTTCCCAAACAGTTCCTTCAGGGCGGCTCAAGGGCTACCCGGAAGGGCTTTTTTTATCTTCATCCGTTTCGACCGCATTTTGTAAACGCTTTTCACAAAAAAAAGTCAAAACGACTAAATTTATCTCATCCGTAAGAAAATCCAACCTCAAACCTTCTTCACACACTTTCACAACAAGGGCCGTCTTCACCGCTTGCCCACGACATGTTGATTCTTCACTTCCCTGCCCTGCTTTTGGATTTCAATCTCCGGCCCAGAACGTATGTTAAAACATATGCCCGGCCAATTTTCATTGTCTACGTGTATTAGTTGCAGATGTTTCCCAATTCCCTATGTCGGAATTTCTCACTTACTCCTAACATTTTTATCTGCAGTATTGCAAAAATAGTTATTTCAGGTGAATTACCCTTGCTAAACAAGTATTTTGCTTTCAGGTCAAAACCAGTTTGAACACAGGTTCCACCGAACATAATGGGGTGCCACCGCGTTCCGGGGGCTTTATAGAATAATTTTAGAAAAGAATTATCTTAAAAGCAAATTGCTCTGGTCAATTCTGGCACCGGAACGAAGAAACCTTACCTGCCCCGAATGTTTATTTTCACGGCGTGAACTTTAATTGCGTACTTTCGGCCGAAAATTGGGACCTCAAGCCGAAAATTGGGACCTCAATAGATAGATTAAGTTTTTGTTAATTCAGCCTATGGCAAAATCGCTGACTGAAAAGTCGTTGTCCGGGATGGCCTGGGTGCTCGCCGATAAGTTTGGAAGTACACTCATCAACTTTGTCGTTAATATTATCCTTGCCAGGCTCCTGACAGAGGAGGATTTTGGGATCATTGCTATGGTCTTTGTGTTCTTCGAAATCTCAACTACCTTGGTTTACAGTGGATTACCAATTGCGCTGATCCGGGAGAAGGACATTAGCGAAGAAGATAAGTCAACCACGTTTCTTTTTAACCTCGCTGCCGCTCTCCTAATGTATGCGGTGCTTTTTGCCAGTGCCCCTTTAATCGCATCCTTCTTTGACCAGGATATTCTCGAGCCGATAGTTCGGGTAATGTCAGTAAACCTGATCCTCGCGTCATTCTCCATAATTCAGCGCACCCTTCTCGAACGGGAACTCCATTTCAAGACACAAACAAAGATCCGTCTCGCGGCAATCCTTATTTCTGGGATAGTCGGTGTGGTTATGGCTTTCGCGGGATTCGGCGTATGGAGTCTGGTGACCAAGTTCGTGCTAATGAGCTTCCTCGATACCTTATTTCTGTGGATTATTTCGGACTGGCGACCCCGGCTCATCTTCAGTATGCCGTCTTTTCGAAGACTCTTCGGTTTCGGCTCCAAAATACTGGCAACGAGCTTTCTCGACAGATCTTTTGCCCACCTTTCGAAGGTAGTCATAGGGCGATTCTTCTCCATGGCGGCACTCGGGTCATACCATTGGGCAAACACGTTTAGCAATATGGTGGTAACCAGTTTGTTCCAGACGATTCAGCGGGTTTCTTACCCGCTCTTGTCCAAGCTAAACACAGATAAAGATGCCCTGAAAAAGGGGTACCGGCAGGTGCTGCGCATCAGTTCCTTTGTAATGGTCCCCTCGATGATCGGGATGGCCGCACTTGCTGAACCGCTCATTATTGCCACCATCGGGCCCAAGTGGACTTCGGCTGTACCCTTCCTTGAACTGCTTTGCATCGCCGGAGTAGCCTTCCATCTAAACGCGATCAATTTGAATATGCTTCTCGTTCTGGGCCGATCCGACCTTGGACTGGCACTCGAGATCTATAAGAAAATCGGAATCGCTCTGGCCATTGCTATTGGCGTGCAGTTTGGAATCATAGGCCTGGTTATCGGCGAAGTCATCTCCGCTTATGTCGCCCTCCTGATTAACACGGCATACTCCAAAAGGCTTTTGAACTATTCATTGATCGAACAATTAGGCGACGTAAAAGCCACAGCAATTATAGCTGTAATCATGGGTGGCGCGGTTTATGGCGTTGACCACCTGATCGATGCACCCGCATTTCTACGCGTGGGTATTGGTATGGTTGTCGGCGCCGGAGTTTATTTCGGACTTCACATTGTGAGCCGCTCCAGTGAAATGGAACTCCTTCAGAATATAGTAGTTCCGAAACTCCGCAAGATATTCAGGAAGTCGCCCGAACTATCCTGATAGTTAAGGATGCTCCTACAAGCTGGTATACCTAATCGGCCTGAACCCTAACGCGTCAGGCGGTCAAATGAAATCGCCAGGACTGTGATTCCACTGAAGATAACCGGCAACCAAATGCGGGTGTTGCTGGTGCTGGCAACGCGGGCCTTCGTTGGCTCCACGTAGACAATATCATTGGGCTTCAGATAATAATAAGGAGAGTATAGAAGCTCCGTTGAGTTGAGGTTTATCCGCTTGATGATCTTCTTGCCGTTTTCTTCCCGCAGGATCATTACGTTCTCGCGGTTTCCGTAAATCGTCAGGTCACCAGCCATACCCAGGGCTTCAAGCAACGTAATCCGTTCCGCCGGAACGTTCACTACCGTAGGTTTTGTCACCTCCCCAAGAACGGTCACCTTGTAGTTAACCAAACGAATGTTGACGATCGGATCAATCAGAAACTGTTGGTCAATAAGTTTTTTGATTATGCTTTCCTTTAGCTGCGTTTTGGTAAGGCCCGCAGCCTTTATGGTTCCCATGACGGGAATCTCGATATTACCGTCGTTGTCCACCAGGTAGCCTGGCGCAGGCGTGTCACTGCTTCCCATGCCAGCTGACGAAATTCCGCCGGGTGCCGGCGACATGCCGTTAAATATTCGCGATGCTTCCGGGTTCGCGCTGCTGCTGATCAGGATACTTAAAAGGTCATTTTTCTGAATTACCGATTCCATGTGCTCATAGCGGGATCTAACCTCCGAATCCTGAATATTGTTAAAATACCTGACCTTCTTCGTATTTGCGCATGCTGACACCAGTATAGCAAGCACAAGGAGCTTGAGAGTAAGCAACGATTTATTTTGTGTCATCGGGATAATCTATTAATTAAAGCCAGATTCTGCCGGAACTACCGGGCAAAGTTTCAGATAGCCGCATATATAGATAGATTTTTGATATTTTCCTAAGAGGACCTCATCGACTAACCCGATCTGCGGATTTGGACCCTTCCAGGCCGGTGAATGAAAAGGCGGCCTAATACCATTGACGCGCGAACTTGTATGAGCATGTGCTGCCAAAAAAAATGACCTGCACGAGGGCAGGCCATTCTTTCACTACTGCGTACTACTGTTTAAAATCTGTAATTCAATCCGGTTCTGATCATACGACCCGTCCACTGGGCATCATAATCACGCTGGCCACCGTAAGGGCCAGAGAAGTGATCTCCGTCGAACAGGTTGTATACGTTTACATTCGCACTGAGACCCTTGTAAATGTTCACAGAGCCGGCAAGGTTCAGGCGGATGAAACCGTCTGCGTTTCCGGCATTCTTAGCTGCTTCCGGAACGTCGGCCTGATAGTCAGCAGGTGTTTTTCTGTTAGAGAAGTAAAGTCCGCTGAGCGAAAGGCGAACGCGATCGCTGAAGTGATACGTCGCTGTGAAGTTACCAGTAAGCTTGCTCATGAACAGAAGGTCTTTCTCAGAGAACTGCATTTCCTGTGATGTATAGATGATATCGTTGGTGCGGAACGCGCCTTGTTCTTCCACAGCGCGGATCTTGTAAGACAATCCGACGAGCATGCTGACTTTCCGGTTGGGCTTGATTACCGTGTTCAGTTCGACGCCAGTGATGCTGCGGCTGTCGAAGTTGAACGATACTTCGTCGTCGATTACGCGCATATCGCCTCCGTAAGTCTGGATGGAGTCAACAAGCACTTCATTGATGAAGTCTCGGTAGTCATTATTATACAGCGTCACGTTAATGTCAATCTTGTTGGAGACATACCCAAACTGAAGTTCCAGGGTCTTGAGATGTTCAGGATCCAGGTTGTTGTTGTATCCTACGACGTCAAGATATTCGCGGTAAGACGGAGTCCGGTATGCCGTTCCATAGAGGAGCTTTCCGTACCAGTTTTTGGTGAATGACGCCGTAAGGCCGAGGCGATAATTCAATTGATCCTCAAAATCAGAAAGTACATCGTACCGAAGACCGGTGGTAAGTGCGAACACGCTGGAGAGGTTGTACGTGTCTTGCATGAAGAAGCCCACAGCGCTTCTTGTAAAGGATCTCTTTCCGTCGACGAGCATGTCTTCAACCTCGCGTTCAGGAAACACAGTGGCTACGTGCATATCATTTGCCATATCATTCAGCACGCTGATACCGCCGATGAATTCGTGCTTGGTGAACTTGGCAAAGAATTCTGCATCTCCGCCATACATAGTGGAATTCAGATACTCAGTAGCCAACGATTTGATTTCGTTACTTGTGGCGTTCGTGAATTTCGTTTTCTCGATTTCGAAGTCGTACTTATTATAGAATGCCCGGAACTTAAGACTTGCGTTGCGGTTGATGTCGAAGCCATAGGTGGCTGCACCGTAGATAGGACTTCTGGTGAACCCATACATGCTCTTTGAGTCACGATATCTGTAAGGGTACTCGTAGTGCGTGTAGCTACCCGTTAACTGCAGACCTTTGTATTCATATTTCGCCAGGAATGAAGTGTTCGATGCGCTTTGGTCGTGCTTGCGTACCCTTCCATCTGAATTCAAATCAGGAGAAAATCCATCTGTCTTGAATACATTTCCATTTACGAACAACCCTTTGAAGTCGGCCTGCGCATTAACTCCATACGAATTGAATGACCCGGCTTTAACGGAAACATTTTTTCCGGTACGCTTGGTGGTGATGCTTACCACACCGGAGAAGCTGTTTGTACCATACAACACAGACCCAGGACCGTTGATAATTTCAATGCGCTCTACGGTTTCGATGGGAATCATTTCATCGATATTGAAGTTTCCGTAATAACTATCGCGCATAGGAACTCCGTCAATGAGGAGGAGTACCTTGTTGTTGTATCGCGATTGCACGCCACGCACCCAGGTAAGTTGGTGACCTGCGCGGTATTCCTGGATCTCAAATCCCGGAACCTGATCCAGCACTTCACGGATCGTCTGGAAACCGTGTTCATTAATGTCAGACTTCGTGAACAGACGGATTACAGAAGGGGCCTTCTGCATACTCATTTCTGTTTTCGTCGACGACACCACCCTGATGTTCATCAGCTCCTCTAATGATAAGGTGTAAAAGTCGATGCTGTCGTTGTCAAGCGTAATCTCTTGCGCAGATGCAGTGTGCAGGATTGTGCCTAACAGCAGCACACCAAATAATCTCTTCATAAAAAAATAGGTTAGGTTTTCTCTCTCCGAAATATTTAACGAATCGATATTCGATCGCCTTCGGTGAAAGCAAAGATAGTTGGACACGACCTCGGCTTTTTTTATAACAGAAGGCGAAACTTTTCTCGTGTAAAGAGTTTTCGATTTGAGGACAGACAAGAAGGCTGCAAGCATCGATCGCCCCTTATTTTTCCGGTATCATTATCTCGGGTGGTTATGGGTCAATGTTTACGAAATCAGTTAATAACGCGCTTTTTATCAACGACTAATTAAATTCAAAAAGTTAGACGGGTCTTATCAAACGATGTAAGTTTTATTGCCGTCGGTTTACAAAAGAAAATTGCTTAAAACTCCGCTGGGGTACCTTAGAATTCCGGGTTTCTGGGAGATTGGAATTGATTATACTTGTGCCTGCTCGTTTGCGATGGAGTTTGAAATGAGATGTTGACCGGAAATCTCCGGGGGAATCGGGAACAGTCCGCATGAAGTGAGTTCTTACATGTTGGTTTTGCGCAGAACGTCACCTTATTTCTCGGATGTACATACAGCGTATATCTTAAAAGCATATTTCTAAAACAAAACTCTATGAACAAAAAAACTATCAATGCATTTGTCGTCGCCTCGTTGCTCTTCGGTGCCTGCGATCACTTCCCAGGTCATCCCTCTTCCCCAGAACAGCTGACTGGGTTTACGCAGATTAGCAATATCCAATTGCAGGGAGGTAACACAGCTGCAGAGATTTCAGCGTACGATCCAAAAACAAAACGTCTATTTGTTGTCAATGCTGTCAAGCAGGCTATCGATGTACTCGATATGTCTGATCCATTCGATCTGCAATACATACAAGACATTAATATCAGCGTATATGGCGCTGGTGTGAACAGCGTGTCTGTTAAGAACGGACTTCTTGCAGCTGCCATTGAGTCGTCTCCGAAGACTGATCCCGGATACGTGGTGGTATGGAAGACTGACGACCTCTCTGAAAGGGCTGTCGTTCAGGTGGGTTCATTGCCTGACATGGTGAAGTTTTCTCCCGATGGAAAATTCATCGTCTCTGCTAATGAAGGTGAACCTAATGAAGATTACACTATAGATCCGGAAGGTTCTATTTCTATCATTGACGTAAGCAACGGTTTCAGTGTGAAGACACTTGGATTTTCATCATTCAACAACCGCGTAGCTCAATTGAAAAGCAAAGGGTACAGAATTTCAGGCCCTGCAGGCACGACACTGGCTCAGGATACAGAACCTGAATACGTCGCTATTTCTGAAGATAGCAAGACTGCGTGGGTTACGCTTCAGGAAAACAACGGCATAGCTAAGGTCAACCTGATGTCTAAACGCATCGAAGACATCTTTCCGCTGGGACGTCTTGATCATTCACTTCCTGGAAACGAACTCGATCCAAGCGATCGCGACAACGCAATTGTATTCAGAAACTATCCCTTTAAAGGGATCTTTATGCCTGATGGTATTGAATCATACCGCGTAGGAGGAAACAACTTCATCGTTACGGTGAACGAAGGTGACAGCAGGGTGCGGCCTACCAGTGATGATGCGCTTCCGCCTTATGCTGAAGGAGAGCTTTTTAATGAAGAAGCACGCATAAATGATGTGGCGCTCGATCCGGTTAAATTCCCTAACGCCGCTGCCCTTAAGGCTGAAGCCGGAAGACTAAAAATCACGAACCGCGACGGCGATACTGATGGCGATGGTGATTTTGATGAACTGCATACCTTCGGTACCCGTTCATTCACGATCTGGAATGGTCAGAACGGAAACAGAGTATATGATTCTGGTAACAAGCTTACAGCGTTCCTTATGCAACATCGTCCTGATCTCTACGACGACAGCCGTAGTGATGATAAGGGTGTAGAACCTGAAAACCTTGCCGTTGGAAAGATCGGCAATCGTACAATTGCGTTCCTCGGCCTCGAAAGAGCTGACGCCATTGTTGTTGTTGATATCACGTCTCCGAACTCACCAGTCTATCTGCAGGTACTGGCAACCAACGATGCGCCTGAAGGTGTATTGTTTATCCCTGCAAAAGACAGTCCGAACAAACGCAGTACACTTGTTGTGAGCTGCGAAGGCGACGGCGTAGTTAACGTATTCCAGATGTCAGCCACAGAAGAAGAGATGGCAAACTTCTAATAGTATCTCAACCTTACCACAAGTACGAGGGCTACCCGGGAGGGTAGCCCTTTATTATGTACTGTGCATCATCATTGGTCTCACTTTATTCCTGCATTGAAATCGAGGGCGGCATAACCATCGTCGCGAATTCTACTGCACTATTCCCGCGAGGACCCAATTATGGATCTTAAACGATGGGTTGATACCAATTTGAATTTCATCCATGCCTGTGATAAAAATGCATGACGGATTGATCTTTCTGAAGAGACCGTCCACGTGGTACAGCATATAGGCACCTGCAATTGTTTCATAAGTTGTGTAAGCCCACCCCATTGGTGATGGATGCAATATTGGCTTCGTAAGAACCATAAAAACCATCGTATGAACCAGGATGCCCCGATGGGCCGTAGTAATAACGTGCTCCCCATTGTGCCCCTAAAAGCCGGATTCGCAACTGTAATCCCAATAATAGGTTTGAAAAGAATCCGAAAACGAAAGCATGTGGATCTGACGAAATCAGCTGCAGAGGTCAGGAGAATAGCTAACAGGGACAGGATAGTTATGAAACTCATAGGTAATACGAAGGTCAAAGAGAAAGAAGCATTATGGAGGAGTTCGATATGTTCCCAACTATATCTTAATTATTCTCGACACAGCGAGCCTTTCCATTTTCATATATCTGACAAAATAAACCCCCTCCGGAAGGCAACTGACATCCAGCATGCCCGCGATAACGACAGTCTGGTGAACCACTGTGCCGCGGACATCGACGATTGTAACAGGAGTTCCATCCAAAACGTCAGGGAGGTGATAGTAGTCTGACACCGGATTAGGATACCCCATGGGAGTAACGTTCTCCATCGCCTCAACAGACGTCACCCGATCGCCAAGTTGGTAAACACGAACCCAGTCAACATATACGTCGCACGGGAACTCAGCCTCAGGAACAATTGCTCCTCCATACGTGTTGTTGCCTCCAACGCCAGCACTTAGTATTGCATAGAATTTATGAGTGAATGGATGCCACTGAGGAAAGCGGTGTGAGTATTCCGTTTTGGCAATACGCTTATCATCGATGAGCACCACACCCTTCTCGTTCTGACCGTCACGGCGAAAAGCACCGCCGTCATCAAAGTAATGAATGTGATACACGTTGCCGTCTACGTAAAACTCAATTCGGTCGGAGTGCCAGTCAATGCCATAGATGTGGAAACCGTTCACTCCGGTATTCGGATCTGCCGCGTCTGCAGGCCACGAAGGTAGTGGGGTCTCAACATCCGCACTTGCCCAGCGGGTGGTGTAGTCTCCATCAACAACGTTCGCCGGTCCGAGTGTTTCGTCTTCCGTGCTCGAACTTGTGACCATCTTCCCTGAAGCAATGTTTGCGTCATCTGCATAACTGTATGCTTCTACCTCATATAAGGAGTACGCCCACTTCGTTCCGCGTTCCGTGGCCAGTATCCGCAAGTACTGCCCTTCATTTTCAACATCCGCTTCATCTGTCCCGCCATTTCCGTTGGTGACTGTATGAATGTCGGTCCATACTGAGCCATCTGTCGATAACTGAATCTTATACTGCTTTGCATAAGCATTCTCCCAATGGAGGACGACGCGTCGCAGTGATACGGATTCACCGAGATCAATCGTTATCCACTGCGAGGCAGGAAGGGGCACCTGCCCATCTGCGTAGCTGTAGTACGATCCCTGGTGCCAGTGATTGTCAGCAGCCCATTCATTATTGTTCCACGAGGGGGCGTAGTGAACACTGCCGAGATTTGCCGATGGGAATGATCCGGCGAACTCCATGATATCAATTTCGCCACCCTGGGGCCACATCAGGTCATCATAACCTGGCGGAATTTCCTGAGGCATCATCCAGAAAGCAAATCCCTGTCCGGCATACCTGACATCTTTCGGCCAAACACGTGCTTCAATGCGATAGCCGGGACCCCACGAAGCTTTGCCTTTTGAGTTGATCCGCCCACTCGTATAATTGCGACCCGAGTATGATTCCTTGCGTGTACTTATACGGAGGGCGCCGCCGGATGCCCCGTCGATGTCATATTCAATGGCGATGTTTTCACGTCGGCCTGTTGCCGCATCCTGCTGACCCGTGCCCCAGTCGCCGTTGATACCTGTGCCGGTTTCGATATTCCACTTAGTCACGTCGAGGGCGGGTGCATCAAATTCATCACTCCATATAAGAACCTGTGAGAGACACGTCAAGGTGCCCACAACTATAAGGACGATGGTTGAAAGGATTTTCATGGCATGCAGGGTGATTGCAATTTATCTGGGCTTATTCGATTTTACGCGAAAATCGTCGGGTGTCATTCCCGTATTCTTCTTGAAGAACCTTAAAAAGTAGGAGTAATCTCTGAACCCAAGATTATCAGCAATTTTCTTCAAACCCCAGTCGCTGTATGCAAGTTGCCTTTTGGCTTCGACGATAATGCGTTCATGGATCAGTTCTGTGACCGTGCGGTTCAGGGTCTTCTTGCACAATGTGTTGAGGTGATTCGGCGAAAGGCTCATCATTAGTGCGTACTCACCCGGCGTCTTTATTTTCTTGTAGTGCTTTTCAATTAATTCAATGAGTTTCCGGACCTGCACCATGGTCGAGGTCTTTCTTGTCGCGACCGGCTTGCCACTCCATAATCTGTTGATTCGAATCAGTAAAATGTCAATAAGGTTGCGAAGTACATCTTCTTTGCCATTGACGTCCTGGGTAAACTCGGATAACATTTCCTCTAAAGTCGACAACACAGGTTTTATGGTCCGCGTATTTGCGCGGATGAAAGTCGGGCGTTCAATGGAATGAAAGAAAGGAGTTCTGTCCAGATGCCGTTCGCGGGCATAGTGCAGGTAGAAGTCCACTGTATAATAGACCGCAAAGCCCTCTATGTCTGTCGTAAATTCATAGCTGTGTATCTGTCCGGGGCTCAGCAAGAAGATGCATGGAGGTTCCACCTTATAGGCTTCGCCGTCGATCGTGTGGGTTCCGCCACCGCTGGTTACGACCACGATCATGTAGCAATCGTGAGCATGGGCTTTTAAAGAAAACCCGATTTCCTGCATATCGTTTTTCAGGTGGATGATATCAAAGTGTTCGAGGGCGTGTTTACGCGACCTAAATGTCTCGATGGAATAAAAAATGGTGACGGCTTTTTCAAAAAATATGTGTGTAATGTTTTTCCTGTTTTAGCAATGGACAATTTACTGATAAAAGTGGACACATCGTGGGTGCCAGATTTCCGGGCCGCAGAAATAATCTACTTTTGGTCAAAACAAGATGTATGCTGCAAAGAAGAATCATTAAGAAGAAAGAGTGGATTGACCTGGTCAATGACCTCCAATCCCTGAAGGCGACGGTTGATAATGCCACGCAGTTTGTTCGCGAGATAGAGAAAGGAAATCTCAATGTTGAGCTGGATGACAATGGTACTGCCTCTGAATTGAGCAGTTCCCTGATCTCTATGAGAGATCAAATGAAAAGTTTTTCGATAGCTGAAAAGGAGCGCAGCTGGGTAAATGAAGGACTGGCCAAGTTTGTTGAAATCCTCCGCTCGCGCAATAATGATACATTAAAAAGTCTGTCGGAAAGTATCCTGCAAAGTCTTGTTTCATATATGCAGGCCAATCAGGGGGCCCTATTCCTCCTCGATGATGACAATCCTGATGAGCCTTTCCTCGAAATGACAGCGTGCTATGCCTATGGACGTAAGAAGCATTTGCAGAAAAAGCTGAGCGTTGGTGAGGGTCTGGCCGGTCAGGCTGTTCTTGAAAAAGAGACAATCTATCTGAAAGAGGTGCCGGAGGATTTTGTCAAAATCACGTCAGGCCTGGGTGAAGCCACTCCTCGAAACATCCTGGTAGTGCCGTTGAAGCTTGATGAGAAGGTGTATGGCGTCGTGGAAATAGCTTCTTTCAGCCTCTTCAAGAAATATCAGATTGAATTTGTGGAGAAGCTCGGTGAAAGCATAGCGTCTACAATTTCCGGCGTTCGTGCAAACGATAAAACGAAAGCCTTGCTGGCAGAAACACAATCGCAGGCGGAGGAGATGCGCGCGCAGGAGGAAGAGATGCGCCAGAACATGGAGGAACTTTCTTCGACTCAGGAGGAAATGCAGCGTATCCTGAACGAAGTACAAAGCCATGAGCGGTTCACCAGGGAGATACTGGACTCATCCACCGATATGATTGTGACGATTGACCGCGATTACAAGGTGTTGAATTTCAACAAAGTTTTGTACGATAACTTTGCCAAGACAGGTCTCTTCGTAGAAAAAGGATTCGACATTACCCTGCTGAATAAACCAGAGGCGCGCCAACGATACATAGAGAAATATAAGGAGGCATTCAGCGGCAAACGGGTTTCATTGGAGGAACACTACGTTTACGGGAACATTGACCAGTATGTCATCTTTATGTTCTCGCCTATACAAAATGAAAAAGGCGAAATTCATGCGATTTCAATCTATGCAAAGGACGTCACTGAAATCACGACGGTCAAAAATGAAATCGAGAACAGTCAGCAATCTTTGCACGACCTGTTGAATGTTACCACTGATCCTACAATGACAATTGACCGTGATTATAAGCTTGTTCTGTTCAACAAGCCTTATCAGGAGTCATTTACGAGTATGGGATTTCCGATTGCGGTGGGCTTCGAAGTTCTGGAGATATTCCAGGATCCCGAAGTGATGGCTGAAAAGAAAAAGATATATGATCGCGTATTCAAGGGTGAAATCATAGAGCAGGCAGATACGCTTAAAATAGGCGGCAATGACTTTCATTATGTGACGAAGCATGCTCCTGTCTACGACCGAAAAGGCAATATCAACACGATTGCCATTATTGCAAAAGATGTTACCGAGATAACGATAGCCCGGAATGCAGCTCAACAGCAGAATGAGGAACTCAAGGCCCAGGAAGAGGAGTTGCGCCAGAACATGGAGGAGCTCGCTTCAACCCAGGAAGAGATGCAACGCATCTTGAATGAGGTCCAAAGCCATGAGCGCTTCACCAGGGAAATCCTGGATTCATCCACCGATATGATTGTCACCATTGATCGCGACTACAAGGTTTTGAACTTCAACAAGGCCCTATATGACAATTTCAGTAAGGGAGATTTTGTCATTGAAAAAGGAATTGATATAGGCCTTCTTGTTAAGCCCGAAGATCGTCCGCGACACGTTGAAATGTACAAGCAGGCATTTAGTGGCAAGCGTTGCTCATTGGATGAACATTATGTTTTTGGCGATATCGATCAATACATTGTATTCACTTTTTCGCCGATCCGGAATGAACAAGGTGAAATTAATGCCGTATCGATCTATGCCAAGGACGTCACCGAGATTACAACGGCAAAGAATGAGATCGAAAACAGTCAACAGTACCTGCATGATCTGTTGAATGTGACTACCGACCCTACCATGACAATTGACCGTCATTTCAAGCTGGTGATGTTCAATAAACCATACCAGGAGTCATTCACCAAAATGGGGCTTCCGATTGAAGTTGGTTTTAATGTGCTGGAGATCTTCAAAGATCCTGAGGTCATAGTAGGAAAGAAGAAGATATACAACCGTGTATTCAATGGCGAAAGTATAGAACAGCCGGAAAAGGTAACCGTCGGTGGACAGGACCTATACTTCGTTACGAAGCACGCTCCGATATTTGACCGCAGCGGAAATATCAATACCATTGCTATCATTGCGAAAGATGTTACGGAGATAACGAAAGCGCGCAATGCGGCGCAGCAACAGAACGAAGAACTCAAGGCGCAGGAAGAGGAATTGCGCCAGAATATGGAGGAGCTTGCCGCTACGCAGGAGGAGATGAGCCGTGTGTTGACAGAAGTTCAGAATAAGGAGGCTTTTGTCACTGGGTTGATTAATGCATCAAATGATTCGATTGTTACATTGGACAAGGACTTCTGCATACTCAACTTTAACGCTACGTTCAAGGCAGCTTATCAGGGGCTGGATATTAAAATTGAGAAGGGTATTCCGATCAGCAGGCTGGCATCTACCCGTGCTGACGCGGACGCTTACGAAGCAAATTACCGCCGCGCTTTTAACGGCGAGACATTCAGGATTGAGCAGGAATACAACTTTGGTAACATCACCGCCTACTATGATGTAAACTATGTTCCTATGCGCGATGCTGAAGGTAATGTTTATGCTATCGCGATCTTTACGAAAGACGTCACTGAGTTGACGGTATCTAAGAAGAAAACGGAGGAGCTCTTGAATGAATCCCAGCAGCAAGCCGAAGAGCTTAAGGCGCAGGAAGAACAGCTGCGGCAAAACATGGAGGAACTGGCAGCCACACAGGAAGTGTTTAATCAGCAATATGCCAGCTCGGAAAAGATGCGCCAGGAACTGCACCTGCGGGAAATGGTGCTGGGCTTAACGACGCTGCTGTCCGAATCAGACTTACATGGTAATATTACGTATGCGAATGAAAAGCTGTGTGCCGTTGCTCAATATACCGCAGACGAACTGATCGGTAAGCCTCATAATATACTGCGCCATCCCGATATGCCTAAGGAACTGTTTAAGAAGTTGTGGACGAATCTCAAAGCAGGGAAGACGTTCAGAGGTATTATCAAGAACCGCAAAAAGGATGGTGGCCACTACTGGGTGGATGCTACTGTGATGCCCGTCAAAGACGACAAAGGCAAAGTGTTTAAATACGTGAGTTCCCGCTATCACATCGAAAATGACAAACACGCGGAGGAGCTTTACGAAAAGCAGATTCGGTCGTGGAAGTGATCTGGTACCATTATTTGAAAAGGAAGGAGTTAATGCCTTCCTTTTTTTATCACCGCTCATATGCGGTCTGGGCATGGCAGAGGTTGATCTTCATTAGCTAGTCACAACGGAATTACTATTGTTTCCTGATCATCGCATTGGCATACACGTCAACAAAGTGTATCGAATGGATGTCATTCCAAATGATGGGTGTGTGCGATGTGTCTTCCGCTCATCGGCATTCCCAACATGCTCTCGCTGGTTCGTTTGCAAACTGAAAGGTTTTCTATAACTTCGAATTACCTAAACCTGAACAAACCAAACCTGAATGGAGCGCACGCTGAAGCCGGAAGAACTCCAGGCATCGCCATTTTCCCAACCTCTGTATCTATATAAGACTGGAACAAGTCAGGAAAAGATCGACGCCGATATCTGGAGGTCATTCAAACAAGGAGACCGGAAGGCGCTCGACTATGTTTTTGAAAAATACGTCCGCCTGCTTTATGCATACGGCGCAAAAATCACAAGAAACACATCCCTTGTAGAAGATTCCATTCAAGACCTTTTCGTTGAGCTATGGCAACGGAGGAATGCAATATCCGAAGTAACCAGTGTTAAGTTCTACCTCCTCAAAAGTCTGCGGCAAAAGGTTATAAGAAACCTCGCCAGAATAAATGAAGTCGCCGTCGACGAAAACACCTTGCAACAATATGAGGTCGAAGTCGAGTTCTCCGAGGAGTTCAAAATTATTCAGGATCAGGTTTCCGTTGAACAACGGGAACGCCTCGCGCGTGCATTATCCCATCTCACCAAGCGACAACGCGAGGCAGTTTATCTTAAGTTCTATGAAAAAGTCTCATATCAGGAGATAGCCGAGATTATGAATATCAGCATCAAGGCTGCATACAACCTTATAGGCAAGGCAATCGATATTCTTCGATATCACATCAAAACCTGAAAAAAAGTCCAATTTTTTTGGTGTAAAAACCGGAATTCATGCTTCTGGCTGTTCAGGGAAGGTACAAAGCCCACAGCATGAAGTATCAACATTACACAGCCGCCGATTTTATCAAAGATGAGCGCTTCCAAAAGTGGGTGTACTCTCCTGATCAGGAGCTTGATACCTTCTGGGCCGTCTTCATCACACAGCATCCCGAAAAGCAATATGAAGTTGAGGAAGCCATAAGATTTCTGAGAGTACTTGAATTTCGGGAAGAGGACATTCTTGAGTCGCGCATCAGTAATCTGAAAAAAAGGATCGACGAAGCGATTTCAGAACCACCGACTGTTCGGCTCATTCCTGAAGAAAATACGCGTCAAACCCGCACCTACACAAGTCGCGCCATATGGTATAGTGTCGCAGCCTGCTTGCTTCTGCTAATCGTAAGCACGTATCTGACAAGAACATTTGTCCAGCCATCAACGCCACGTTTCAAAGTAGCAGATGTCAACAGGCAGACTACTGACAAAGGGCAGCGTACAATAATCACGCTGGAAGATGGAACCAAGGTATGGCTCAACGCGGAAAGCAAACTGATTTATCCGAAATCATTTAAAGATCAAAACCAGCGCGAAGTATATCTGGAAGGTGAGGGCTTTTTTAGTGTCACAAAAGATTCTGCTAAACCTTTCCTTGTACACACCAACGGCGTGTTGGTCAAAGTGCTTGGAACCTCATTCAATGTCAGGTCCTACGAAACCGACAACGTTATTCAGACCACGCTGGTAGAGGGTAAAGTAACGCTATCTCCTTTGGATAAGACTTCAGAGGTACTAGCCCTGGCACCTAATCAGATGGCAGTCTTCGATAAGAAGACGCGAAAGCTTCAAATCGACGGGCAGACGAATACCGACGCACGCGTGGGGTGGACCGAAGGGCGACTAGTGTTCGAAGATCAGCCGTTTTCAGAGATTATCGTCGCACTTGAGCGATGGTACAATGTAAAATTTGAAGTTGAAGATGAGCGCGCGCTAAGCTGCCGCTTTTTTGCCAAGATAGACAACTTAACACTTCAGGAAGTGCTCGACCTTTTCAAGACGTCAGAAGGGATCGATTATCAGATCAGGGGAGACAAGGTGTTCATATCTGGTCTTTTCTGTAAAGAATAAAGCCTTAACCCTAAACCAAATTTATCAATGAAGAATACAACCTAAGATCAAAATGGAAAGTCGGCAGTGTTTGCGGCACGTACCGACTTTTGCTTTCGCATCAGGGATAGATGCCAAAGCTCGATTAATAACATTCTACCATTATTAACCAATTGTAAAGATATGAAAAATACTTTACGGTCTGGCCCTGGCCATGCCATGGAAGGATTTTCGGGCTTAAAACTAAAAATAGCCATGCTACTGTTGCTAATTACGTGTTTGCAGGTGGCGCAGGTTCAAGCCGATACAACGAAAGCTGAGACCTTCACGCTGGAATTTCAGGCAGCGATGCTTAAAGATGTTCTCAGCTCTATTGAAGGGAAAACCTCTTACCGGTTTTTTTATAATCACAAGGCAGTGGATGTAAACCGTCGGATAGATGTCTCACTTGATGATGTGCTGATCCAGAACGCGCTCGACGAATTATTCAGAGATACTGATGTAACCTGGAAGATAAAAGGAACCCAGATTGTTCTCAAAAAGGTGCGGCGATCACCATTCGAATCAAACAGGTTCGGATTTGCGAAAGCTTCGCTTCGTGACAGGGAACCCGGCGTTCTGTCTTACGTCCCGGATGAGATAACTGTCACCGGCAAAGTCGTGGACAATGATGATATGCCACTCCCTGGTGTAAAC
Organism: Bacteroidota bacterium; assembly: GCA_023417065.1. Lineage (GTDB taxonomy): Bacteria > Bacteroidota > Bacteroidia > Cytophagales > Cyclobacteriaceae > Ohtaekwangia. The sequence continues at coordinate 84,393 of JAEZGH010000025.1, read as the reverse complement.
GTTGTGGTTAAAGGTACCACACTTGGCACTACTACCGATGGCGATGGCGTATACTCAATCAACGTTCCCAATGAAAGCTCAGTGCTTGTGTTTTCATTCATCGGATTCGTGTCTCAGGAAGTTACTGTCGGAAGTCGGACAGTCATCGATGTCAAACTGAAGGCAGATCTTGTGTCTCTCGAGGAAGTTGTCGTCGTCGGGTATGGAACACAACAAAAAAAGGATCTCACCAGCGCGGTAGCGACTGTGAGCAATAAAGATCTCCTTTCGGGTGCCTTCAATAGCCCTATTCAGATGATCGACGGCAAGGTGCCAGGTGTTACCATTTCAAATCCGGCAGCAGGTGATCCAAACAGGCAGACTGATATCCAGGTGCGCGGTGCTGCGTCGATCGACGCAGGAAACGGACCACTGATCATCATCGATGGTATGCCGGGAGGCGATCTCCGGAACGTAGCACAACAGGATATTGAATCGATCACCGTGCTCAAAGATGGATCGGCAGCGGCAATCTATGGTTCTCGGGGTGCTAACGGTGTGGTACTTGTCACTACTAAACAGGGTAAAGTCGGCAACATATCCGTCACATACGACAGCTTCTTTGATCATGATCAGGTTGCAGTCAAACCCGATATCCTGTCGCCGGAAGAATTCGTCGAACGACAACGCGACACCGATCGGGGAGCGCGGACCAACTGGTACGATGAGTTGATCCGTACCAATAACTTTGGCCAGAATCATTCCCTTGCCGTGGGTGGTGGAACGGAAAACAGCACCTTCAGAATCTCCGGTAACTATCGCGATAAATCCGGTATCGATATCGCATCAGAAAGAAAGGAGTACGGCATTCGCGCGAACTTCCAGCAACGCGCACTCAATGGCAGATTAACCGTTGGCGGAAATTTGTCATACCGTTCAACGAAGGAAGAGTATACGAACTATGGCGTATTCCAGCAGGCCGTGAAGCTGAATCCAACGCTACCGGTATATGATCCAAACGATCCGTCCCGCTACGCATTAATGTTCGGATATGACGTGTACAACCCGGTACAGGATCTCATGACCCGCGAGAACGGAGCAGATCAGGAGTATTCAATTATCGACCTCAATTTTCAACTCGATCTGACGAAGAATCTGAATACGCAGCTGAAGATTGCAAGGCAGGGCCATGATGAACTGAAACGCGAATACTATACGTCGGAATCAAAGGAATCCATTGATAATAACAGGACAGGACGCGCGCGACTCGAAAACGAGAAGTGGGCAGACTACACCCTTGAATGGGTTGGAAACTATAGCCTGAAGATCAATAGTCACGACATAAAGATTCTTGGCGGATATTCTTATCAGGAATTCAACAACTCGGGCTTCTATGCGGAAAACGCTGACTTCCCGTCCGATGCATTCGGCTACAACAACATCGATGCAGGATTGTGGAACCGGCAAGAAGGACGTCTGGGGATGGACTCCTGGCGAAGCAAGGAAAAGGTTATTGCTTTTTTCGGAAGAGCCAACTACAACTTCAATGATACTTATCTATTAATGGCGTCTCTGCGCTATGAAGGAAATACCAAGTTCGGCCGGGACAACAAGTGGGGGTTATTTCCGGCGGCAGCGTTTGCCTATCGCCTGTCAAACCTGGATCTCTTCCGCAATGTTTCATTCATTGATGATCTGAAACTGCGGCTGAGTTATGGTGTAAACGGAAGGTCCGGGTTTCCGCGCTATTCATCACTGTCGCGCTATACGGGCTATGGACGCTGGCAGAACGACGAAGGCCAGTGGATACAGGTCTACGGGCCAGCCAACAACCCTAACCCGGACCTCCGTTGGGAAAAGCAAAAGTCGTATAACATTGGGCTGGACTTTGGTTTGTTCGGCGGCAGGCTGCAGGGAACATTCGATGCTTTCATTCGCAGAAGTGAAGACGTAATCACGAACTACGATGCCCCTGTTCCACCTTATCTGCACGATCAGATTTTCACCAACGTAGCGACCACCAGCGCACGCGGTCTGGAATTAGGTGCAAACTGGATTGCGGTTGACAAGCGGGACTTCCGTTACGCGACAAGCCTCACCGCGTTTTATGTGAAGTCGCGTCTTGATAAGTTCTCCAATGGAACGTTTACGAAAGGCTACATGGAACGGCGTTCCTTGCCTTCGCCAGGTAATCCGGGCTTTGCCCAACGCCTCGAAGATGGCGTGGAAATCGGTAGCTTCTACGGCTATCGCTATGCAGGAGTCGATGAGAGCGGCAACATCATGATCTGGAAAGATGCCGTCGAAGGAAGTAGCAGAATACTAGCGACGGAAGGCACGTCAACAGATAAAGCTTACCTTGGGCATGGTTCACCACACTACGAAATAGCATGGGGCAACAACTTCCGTTATAAGCAGTTCGACCTCACGCTGTACTTCCGAGGGCGTTTTGACTACCAGATTCTGAACCTTTATCAGATGTATTATGGCCTCGTCGCCGAGCCTGGTGTTAACCTCCTGAAAGACGCATACGACAGAAACGGGGCGATCAAATCCGGAAAGGTGATCACGGACTACTTCCTTGAAAGCGGTGACTTCTTCAAGCTCGATAATCTCACGCTGGGATGGTCGCCAAGGATTGGCGATGGTGTGATTTCCAATTTGAGGGTATATGGTACTGTTCGCAATGTGTTCACCATTTCGAACTATACAGGCCTCGATCCCACTACTGTGGATCTCACCGGCCTCGAACCAGGTATTGGTGACCTTAACGTTTATCCGGTTGTAAGAAATTACACACTCGGTGTTCAGGTAACATTCTAACGAATCCAGCTATGAGAAAATATAAATTGTTATTGATACTACTTTGCGTATGTGCAGTGGGTTGTACGAACCTCGATGAGGAAGTATTTGATACCCTTACTTCGGACACATATTACAAGGATAAGAATTCTGTTATTGCGGCCGTCACGCGGCCCTATGAGCACGGCCACTGGACAGGATGGGACGGTGATCGTTGGCTGATCACTGAATTGACAGCAGATCAGTTTGTCTGGACCCAGAAAGGAAAACACGGTTACGATGGCGGAGACTGGATCAGGCTCCACGGTCATGCCTGGAATGCTGATGATAGCCACATATACGGAGGATGGGTTGGCCCATATCAGGGAATTGGTCAGTGCAATCTGATCATCAATGATCTTCAGAAACTCGACTATCCGTCTATAGGTATGACGGAAGAAGAAAAGAACCATCACATTGCGGAGCTTAGAACACTGCGTGCGTGGTTTTACCTTTTCCTGATTGATTTCTTTCGATCTGTACCGATAGTAGAATCCATCGGCGAAGTGAAAGGCCAGTCGACCCCGGAAGAAGTATTTGCATATATCGAGAAAGAAGTACTTGAATCACTTCCGTATTTGCCGGTCAACGGTCGCGCCGGAAGATGGGATCAGGGCGGGGCAGCATCGCTCCTTGTGAGGCTGTATCTGAATGCAGAGTCCTGGATTGGCACGCCGATGTATGATAAGTGTGCGGCGGTGGCACAGGAAATCATCGATGGAAAGTACGGTGCCTACTCGATTGATCCCGACTATCGCGGCCCCTTCCGCTCAGGCATCAACGGATATCGTTCGCCCGAAAACATTCTGGAGTTTCCCCACTCGAAAAATAACTACGAGTTTGGTTGGATCTACAATTCCATGATGCATTATCAGGCGCGGTATATCCTCGACAACGACTGGGGAGGCTGGAACGGTATCCACCTTACGCCATCACGCGACCTGGACGGTAATGAATATACGTACAAACTTGGCAAGCCTTATGAGAAGTTTGCTGATGGTGACAAACGGAAACAACAATTTACGACTACATCAACCTCAGACGACTACGAAGGATTTTTCCTGGTGGGCCCTCAATATTCGTATAATGCTGCATTAGGGTATGGCTATACAGACGTCCCGGTAACGGGAACGGAAGAGTACAATGGTGAGCCGTTGGTTTTTGTTGATCAGGTGGGAAGATTTTCAGAAGGACCGGAAGGGCTGGCAAAAGGATCGCACGTAACGACAGGTGAGGAAAATTCGGGCGTAAGACTGCTGAAGTTTCCATGGCTTCAATTGACGCACAACTTGTTTCAGTTCAATTCTGCACCCGAGATCAGGCTTGCTGAAACCTATTATGCACTTGCCGAATGCAAGTACAGGGCTGGTGACAAAGCAGCGGCTGCCGACTTGCTTGATGCTGTGAGGAAAAGAAATTATCCTGACGATATCTGGCCTGATCATAGCTATGCAAATAACCCCGGCATGCTGACCGATGACGAGTTCGTTGATGAGTTGGGCCGCGAGTTCCTGGGCGAACGCCATCGCAGAACAGACCTCGTGCGTTGGGATCGCTTTGGAGCCGAGTGGTGGGATAAGCCACAAGACTCCAAAGACATGACCATCTTCCCGATTCCAAACAGGGCGCTGAACGCCAATCCTCTGCTGCAACCGAACGCGGCAAATGAGTAAACGTTATTGATGTTGAAAAAGAGGCTGTCTTCAAAAGGGCAGCCTCTCTTTCTGATTTCTGATTTCAGATATTTCTGATTTCTTGTTCCTGATTGCGCAATCTAGTTCCAAGTTTCATGAATGAAAGACTCGCTATGAAAGGTACGCTTTGTTACCAGTTGCGCGTTAGCTGTCTCACTCGTCTTGTTGCAGTTTCTGTTTAGATGTCAACACTCAGGTCGCATATAGGAATTTAACAATCAACGGCCAGAAGGCTCTGTGAGATCTGTGTGCTTTAAGCACAGCTACAATTCAGCCGTTCATCTGACGCGCGGTCGAAGTCCTGTTGGGGTCTTGTCGGAGACCATACCTGATTTCTGATTCAATATTCCGGAAAGTTTTGACCTAGTGCAACCGTCTCTGGAAGCCCTGGTCCCACAACGCGAACCCATGTAGATAACAGCCTAACGATCAAACCAGGAACTGGCAACCGCACCAGGACCTTGCTTTGTCCACCCGCCCACTTTGCTTCCCTAATCATCGGTTTCAAGGCTAGAATGTGTGACATTTTGACCCGTGTCCCAGTGCAACGTCCTGCCCCCAGGAGGCTGATTTGGCTCTGCCACGGAGGTTCGCCGTACCTATTAAAGGGCGGGTCAAATACGGGGCAGATACGGGATTGATACGGGACAGATACGGGAGAAAGAGCAGTTGCGGTTAGACAGAACTACCTCGGCTATTCCATCCGGACACCATATGGGCGCATCCGTATGTTTAACAAGCCAGCGAACAACACTGACAAAAAGACTGACTATAGGATCACGTCAGGACGCGTATTGAATTTGGTGCGAAGTGAAAATTCACGCCCCATCACGTCCACTTAGGTCGCAAGCCTGAACCAAATCTCCCATCTCTGGGAAACGACAAATGATTGAAATCAATTCCTCAAAATTCTCCGGGAACTCATTGGATCCGAAAATTTTATGATCGATAAGATCAGTTTTTAGAACCAGGGACCACTGTGCACCGTCGCAGACGTCGGTGCAATATTTATATTTCTACCCGCGAACTATCACCGAAATTTCGCTGATGAGGAAGCTCCACTCTTCCGGACGGAGGTACGTTTCTGTAACGCGACCCGAATCAGGGTAATCCACCCACGTTCGGAAAACGAGGTTCTTTCTGCGTTTGGATAGTTTGTTGAACCATAGCCCCAATGGAGACTTCGAATCTGTCGATGCGCATGTATCTGGCTTTTAGAATTCACCAAACGATTTGTCATCGAACAACGAATACATGAGGAATACGGTGCCGTCGTTTCTGCCTTCGAAGTTCATGACCATATATCCCACATTTACCCTACTATCCGAATACACCGCCACGACCTCCTGACCTTCAACGGAATATTCCTCGTACAGATAAGGGAAATCTTCGCTATTGACTCTAATGTATCGCTTGTCGAAGTCTGAAAGAAGTTGTTCAGGAGTCTGCCGCTTATCAACGAAGGCGATATAATGGCATTGCCGTCGAATACGAAGTAAGTAACTTCAAATTCTCGTGTAATACTGATGGATAGAAAGCAAAGTGAATCCCGCGCGTCTTTGTACTTCCGAAACGTTGCAAGCTCCGGGTCCTCCTTTACTATGGCGCGAATCGCTTTGGGCGGCTTGTTGAGATGATTATAAAAGCGCTCGTGAAATGGAGTCTGAGCGTTTGCTGCAAAGGAGCAGACCATCAAAATGAATAGTACGTGTTTCATGTATAACAATCTCCCGCAAGTCTATACATAACGTCTGACGTCTGGTGTCAAAGTATAGCGGCATCACCATTTATTGTGGCTCGGTATAGCGAAGAAAGAAATAAGTGTTCTGTTTGTGTCAGCAGTCGCGCTCTTTTCGGGGAAGGTGGGAATCTACTTCAATTCAATAATCTGGCTTAATCTTAACTCTTGTAAAGCCAAATCCTGTACGCTCGGATCAACTCCTCAGAATTTTTTCCATTTTTCGGCCCTTGGCAAGTTCGTCTACCAATTTGTCGAGGTACCGTATTTTTTGTGTCAAAGGATTTTCGATTTCTTCAACGCGGTAGCCGCAGATCACCCCGGTAATAAGGTGCGCACTCGGATTGAGTTTTGCGTTTTGAAAGAATGCCTCAAACGTCGATTTTTTCTCGATGTGTTCCTTCAGGTCTTTCGCATCGAACCCCGTAAGCCATTGAATTACCTGATCAAGTTCTTCCTTGCTGCGTCCTTTCTTCTGCACTTTTTCGATATACATGGGATACACCGAAGCGAAGGTGATTTTCGCAATTCGTTCGTCGTGTTTTGCAGTGCTCTTCATGGTGTGCAGTGTTAGTTTGACATCGTATCAACGGATGGCGTATTCCTGATGTAGGCGTTTGGGTTCCGGACCTCCATCCATACTGAAGGGTCAGCAATCGTCGTCCATCCGAATTGCTCGTAAAGGCCATGTGCGTCACTAGTGAGCAGGATCCAGCGGCGTAAGCCCTGGAGCTCGGGATGACTCATGATTGTCTTCATTAACAATTTGGATAAACCTTTCCCTCTATATTCATCCACAATAAATACGTCACCAAGATAAGCAATAGTTGAAAAGTCCGAGATTACCCTTGCGAAGCCAACTTGCTTGTCGTGATGAAATACCGCGAAGCATAGCGAATTTTCAATGGATTTTTCAACAGTTACGCGGGGAATATTCAGACACCAATAAGCTTTCGTCGAAAGGAATTGGTGAATAACATCGACGTCGAGCCTGGACTTGTCTGTTGAAACGCTGTACTCGTTTCCGGCTGGAATTTGTTCAGTCATGTGAGTCTTGCCTTCCTTCAAAAATAGCGGGAATGAAGGTTAATTTCAAAGGCTCAGCATTTTACGGTGTGCATCTAGTTAATTCTTTCTGCCTGGACAAAAACGGGGGCTTTATCCCTTTGGTTCAGAAAGACAGAATCGCTTTGAGTTCGGCGTCGACGGGTGCTGAAATGTGCTGATGGATTACAAACCATCGTGCATCTTGCTTCACGAATCCTGTTGTGATCCTGTTGCGCATGCTCCGAAGGACGGTGTCATCAGTTGCGAGCGCCTTGTACTCTATCAATGCACTGGTGAACCCGACTCGATCACCTTCCCTTATTTCTATCATGTCAAAAGTTACACATACCCTTTCGTCGTTCAATGATGTCAGCCACTTGGTGACGACGCCGGACCATTCTTCCAGCCCTCTGGAAAATCCGGCGTCGCCCCACATATCAAAATATCGTAACGTCATCGTGGTAGAGGCTGATCATCCGGCTGATATCTCTTTCCCATGTGGCTTCCCGATAGATCGTGAAGAAGTCATTTGGTGTTCGAATCCTTTTTGCATGCAGTGGGAGTAAATCAGCCTTTCTTAAATGGGAGAAGTTGTCTCAGAAGTTCTGACCGAAGCCAGACGGAACCCCACATTAATATGGCCAGATATACCGGGAAGAGGATATGTGAGAACAGAGGATTGTCAAGCCGTACATGCGTAGCAATGGCGCCACCGAAATATCCGGTTAAGAATATTGCACCAAGGATTTGTGTTCTTGGAACGGCAAAGAGGATGATACTTAACAAGCCCAGCGTGCCCATGATTGGCAGGTGATGAGCGCTGAATCCGAGATCCTGAGTTGTAGATATCACCTCTTCATTTGGCATGAACTTGAAGGTGCTGTCCATAAGCATAAATAGGATGACGATTCCTCCCATGATGCGGGCGGTCCAAAGGCGGCCTTTTGAAATATTCATTGTTTCGGAAGTGTTGATTGTGGTTACCATGTGTATTAAGGTTTTGTTGTGATTGATCGTTTGTACATAACAAAGGTACTGTGAATTACCGGTCCCGAGGGGGTGTTTTTACGACATTCAAAGAGGCCCGATGCGGCATGTTCAGGAGAAATTGCTTCGCTTCAGCATCTAAACGCCGTGGCGTGAAAAATCTAGGTAAATAGCCGCTGAACCCTGTAATATCGTGGTGATGAACTAAATCTACACTGCTTCGTAGATGAGCTGTACAACTCCTGAGCGAAATGTTTTGGTATCAATATGTCTGAGCTGAATGCGTTCAGCGGGGTTTTCAATAAGGCGCTTACCTTGTCCCAGGAAAATTGGATGAACGGAAAGGCGATAGATGTCGATCAAGTTGAGATCGACAAACGTTTTTATCAAGCCTGCTCCGCCATAAAGCCAAATGTCCCTCCCGTCTGTTTCTTTGATTCGTGCCACTTCTTCAGCGACATTGCTTGTGATGAACGTTGCCCTGTGGTCCTGATGGTTCTTTTTGGAAAATACATACTTCTCTTTCGTGTGAACTGCATTCCATAGTGCTCGTTCTGCCGCGCTTGCGTCAGGAGCTGGCTTGTAGTTTCCCCAGACGTCATAGCTAACACGGCCGTAAAAAATCGTATCAATGCCATCGAGGAATCCTTCGAAGTCCATGTCATCATCAAGGATACACCAATCTGTTTCGCCATTGGGCCCTTCAATGAAACCATCAAGTGTGATTGCAAGGTCAAGAATTATGCTTCTCATTGCGCTGTACTATTTGATGTAGTAATGAATTCGTATGACGTGGCGTGCCCACTACGAGCATCGGGGTTCTATTGTACCGAGAATTTTGTAAATACGAAACCTTTGGCATCAAAAAAATGCGTGACAGCATATAATCGTGTAAGCGTGATTTAGCCGGATGAAACGCTGCAAACATTTCAGGCTGCGCCTTACCCGTATTTGGCCCCTAGTTGCTGAACCGCATCACACAATCATGTGATACTCTGTTGTTTCGGAATCATTGATTTTTGTAGTTCGTAATCAGGTGTTGCAATGGAAATTGCTCTTGTTGTTATGGCTCTGCTGGGAGCGCTCCCTCTTGTGTTGATACTCTACAAATACATACGTATAAAGAGGATTCTCAGGGACGGCATTTGCGCTCAGGCAACGATTTATGAAATCAGGACGGCCCGAAGAGAACCGAGGGATATTGTTTTCTATTACTATCAGGGAAACGATTCGAAGGAATATACAGGCATTCTGACCTCATCGGTTGGTGCCTACAAGACGGGTCAGACAGTAGGAATTGTTTACTTACCTCAAAAGCCGACGCAACACGCCGTAAACAAACCTACAAGCCGATTGTGGGTTTCTTGTTCGGAATTTGCTTCACCGTCTTTGTGCTGGTGATGGTCTATAGGGTCTTTATAGAGATCGAAGGGATGTAGCATAAAGATCACGTCACGTTCATCAAAACAAGACAAAGTCACTGGCCTATTTCCGGGATTCTTCGTACGAGGAGTTTGTCGATCTTTGTGTTGTCCATGTCGACTACTTCAAACTCAAAGTCGCGCCATTTGGTTTTCTCGCCGACAACTGGCAGATGATGAATTTCATGGAGGATAAGTCCGGCAACAGTGTTCACATTTCGGAAGGTCTTATCCATATCGAGATCAAAGTAAAGGAAGAACTCGCTTAGGGGATACTGGCCATCTACAAGATAGGTGCCGTCTTCCCTTTCCAGTAGCTGGTAATCGTCGTTGTTTAGTTCGCTGATGTCGCCCACGAGCGCTTTGAGAATGTCGTCCATAGTAACGATCCCAATGACCTGCCCGTATTCGTTGGTAACGAGCGCGTAGTGAACTTTTGATTTTCTGAAATTCTCAAGGGCCTTATAACCTGACGTACTTTCAATAAGATAATTTGGCTGAACGATATGACTGGCGATGTTAAAATTTCCTTGTTGAAAAGCGATGAACAGATCTTTGAGTCGAACGATCCCCAACAGGTTGTCTTTGTCACCTTTGTAAACCGGATAAATGCGATGAAGTTCTTCGTTGATGGTTTGCTGGACTTCGGCAAATGAACTTTCTATATCGAGAAACGTAACGTCGTTCCTTGGTGTCATAAGTGAGCTGATCTTGCGATCGCCGAGCAGGAAAACACGTTCAACGATGTCTTCTTCGATTGCCTGTATCTCACCGCCCTGTGTGCCTTCGTGAATGATGGATTTGATTTCCTCTTCCGTAATCCGGTTCTCAGCTGATCTTTTGATGTTGAGCAATTTTAATATGAAGTCGGATGTTTTAGATAACACCCAAACGAAAGGCAAGGCGATCGAAGATACTATTCGCATCACCGGTGACATCATCCGCGAGATAACTTCGGGGTTGGTGAGTCCGATACGTTTTGGAACCAGCTCTCCCAGGATCAGCGAAACAAACGTTATTACGATAAGTACAATGGCGACAGCGAGGCTGTTCGCGAATTCGCTGAGGAACGCTACTTTTTGGATCGACATCGCCAGATCTTCAGCAAGTGTTTCACCACTGTAAATACCAGTTAGAAGTCCGATCAACGTTATGCCGATTTGTACTGTCGAAAGAAACTGGTTAGGTGACTGTGAAAGCTCGAGCGCCGCCGCCGCGCCTTTCTTCCGCGCTCTTACTGCAGCCTCCAGTCGGGCCTTACGGGATGATACCAACGCGATTTCCGACATTGAGAATACGCCATTCAAAAGAATGAGCAGAAGGATAATGACGATTTCCATTAGCAGTTAATAAGATTGGTCGTTGAACAGCAGGAGGCCACGCCACTCAAACTAAGCTAATTTAACAATAATCTGACGTTCGGTGCGGCTGTTCTGCTTTCGACTTATTAAATCGGGTCCTATCCGCTTCCGGGCTAATCTGAAAATCTCAGCAATGCTTCATTTCGGTGAGTCGTGTCTAAGCCGTTCTTATTTCTGCTGGCTTTAGAAGAGAAACGAATAATGGTTCTCAAGTTTTTCCCACTCGTCATTGGCGCTCACTTTCCGGCGGCCAAATCCTTCCCAGGGATCGCTGTTTTTGATTCGTTTGATTATGAGCTCTGGACTAAAGTCGAAATCCATTTCAGGGCTGAGTTCGCCCCAGGAAAGCGGCGTTGCTACTAATGGATTTTCACCATCGAAAAGCGAGTATGGTGCCACAATACGGCTGTCGGACTTATTTGAAGAGAACTCAAGCTTGACTTTGCCATACTCGGGATCGCCGGAGCCTTCCAATACGACGCGGTCTGGCGTTTTAAGTCGAATCAGTTTGCAGAGGTATTCGGCCACCTGTTGTCTGGCCTCTTCACTACTTTCTTTGTTTAGCGCTATCAGCAGATGCAGTCCGGATATGCCACTCGTCATTGCATAGGATGGTAGTTTAAGAGCATCAAGAATAGCTTTCGCGGTATGCGCGACACCAATCGCTTTCGTTGCATCTGCATCGGGTGAATCTATTCCCAGTACCAGATAATCAGGCGTTGTTGGAGATTTAAGCCGGAAGGACCCTACATCAAATTGAACGCACCCTGCTTCAACAAAGAAAAGCAGATGTTCCCGATCATTACATAGCAGTGAATCGTCCTTTCCGTTTTTGATCCATTGAGGAACTTCGATATCATACTTCTCCAGTTCGCTGATCGTGGAGCACGTTACTCTGCGACCGTCAGGCCTTCGAAATATTAATATTAGCGGGCGTTCCTTCAACCACGGCAACAGACGTTCTGATACTTGGTTGTAGTAGGTCAATATGTCGCGCCGCGTAAGTTGCGGATTCCGGAATATTACTCGCTCCAGGTCAGTAAAATACAAATCGTTCCTGAGATTGAATTCAGGTTGTTGTGAAGCGGGCTTCAGATTTGAGATCGTTGCTTTTTTCTTCTCCGCGGGCTGCGGTTCTTTTTTTGACTTGTTTGGCTTTGCCTGTTCGGAATTTCGCGGAGTTGGCAGGCTGTACTTCTCCGTTTTTTCTTTTTTGCGAAGGACAGGGAGCTCATTTAATGTTGCGAATTCCTTACCGACAAGTTCGTCGAACTCGAAGGGAGCCTCATCCCACGATTTGTTGGATGAACTATGAAAGAAATAGATGCCCGGAGTGTCATCACTGTGCTGTAGCTGATGGCTGGCGGATTTTAGATTGTTCAGCACAACCTGATAAGTCATGTCATAAAACAGCTCCGCTCCGCCTTCAATTCCTTCAACGGGAATGCGGTCATCAATGGTATGTCCTGCTTTCGTGATAAACAGGCGGATCAGTTTTCTTCGGTCCACGCGATCTTTACAAGCCGAAATGATTTGCTCAATAGTCTTAAAGGCCTTCGTGTTCTTGCGGATCAGCATAGTTCGGGTAGCCAAAGATAACAAAAATCCTCATGGCGCAGGTACCTCCCGTTGGACGCTCCGTACTGGTAAATACACAATTATTCTTGGTATTTTTGAGCCGGTATGAATGTGTGCTGTTTTAATATCAAAACTTTATGATGACGACTTTGATTGTCAGTTCCTTTCTTGCAGTAGTGGTGTCCTTGTTGTGTTCGCTTTCAGAAGCGGTGCTGCTCAGCGTGAACTCCGTTAAAATTGAAACCGATAAGAATAAAGGGATAACATATGCAAAGGTGCTCAGTAAATTGAATATGAATATCAACAGACCGATATCCGCAATTTTAATTCTGAATACAATTGCGCATACGGGCGGATCAACAGTTGCCGGAAATGCATTTGGAGATTTGTATGGAGGTGAAAGCCTGTGGATATTCTCGGTTGTCTTTACCTTCATAATACTTTTCTTCACCGAAATATTTCCGAAAGTTTTGGGGGTTGCTCATGCCGATCGTCTGGCGCCGGTTATCGCGAAGCCACTTTATTATTCAATAAAAGTTCTTTTTCCGGTTGTCTGGATAACGGAAAAATTTTCGAATCTGCTGACTGGCGGATCCAAAAGGACAACATCGTACTCGGTAGATGATATTCACACGATCGCCCGGGCGGCTCAACTACAGAATGTGATCGACCGCGAGCAGGAGAAAATCATTATTCAGACCTCTGCATTAAGACGTCGAACGCTGGAGGAAATTATGCTGCCGATAGATCGTTTGATATTTATTCCGGAGAATATCAGCTATGACGAATATTACGCTATTGCTGAAAAATATCTTCACACGAGGTATCCGGTAAGCCGGACGCAATCGCCGCAGGATTTGATCGGATACCTTAACTTAAAAGAGATCTCGCTGCAGAAAGAGGAACTATTAAAAGATGGCCTGACGAAGTTCATCCGCCCATTGTTATTTGTTAATAAAGATATGACGGTAGCTGCACTTCTGAGGCAGTTTATCTTGAGAAAGAATCACCTTGCTATCGTCCGTGATCACGACGGAAAGAACATCGGTATGCTTACATTGGAGGACCTGGTGGAGGAAGTGGTGGGAGATATTCGCGACGAGTTTGACTGATGTTAAGTCTACAAAAGCGTGGATTCCCGCTGCGGGTCGTTTGACAACTTCTCAAGTGAAAGTGCCGCGCTTATCAATGCGAGATGTGTAAAAGCCTGTGGAAAGTTTCCCAAATGGTCGCCCTGCAGGCCGAGCATTTCGGCGTATAGCCCGACGTGATTTGCATAGCCCATCATTTTTTCAAACACAAGTCTTGCCTTGTTCAACTGGCCAGCCTTGGCGAGGCATTCGACATACCAGAATGTGCACATGGAAAACGTTCCTTCGCCACCGTCAAGGCCGTCGAATTTTTCGTCATTCCTGTAGCGGTAAACAAGGGAATCTGATACGAGTTCTTTTTCAATGCGGGCCAACGTCGACAACCATCTTGGATCGGTTGGCCCAATGAAGCGAATCAGCGGCATGAGAAGTGTGGCGGCATCCACCGTACGTGCACCTTTGTATTGTACGAACGCCTGCAACTCCTCGTTCCAAAAGTCTTGATGGATAGAATTGAAGATCTTGTCTCTTTCATCCCGCCACCGTTGTGGCCGCGGGTAAGAATGCGCATCGGCAATCTTGAGACCGCGATCGATTGCCACCCAGCAGAGAAGTCGTGAATAAAGGAATTCCTTCTTGCCGCCGCGAACTTCCCAGATCCCTTCGTCTTCGGTTGCCCAGTTGTCGCAAACCCAATCTACTTGGCGCATGATGTTATTCCAGAAATCATACGAAATGGCTTCCACATGTTTGTCGTAAAGGTAAACCGCGTCGAGCAGCTCGCCGTAGATGTCAAGCTGGACCTGGTCATAGGCGCCGTTGCCTATTCGCACGGGTTTGGAATTGCGATAGCCTTCGAAATGTGGGAGTTCCTTTTCAAAGATGTCCAGCTTTCCGTCGAGGGTGTACATCAGGCGAAGACTGCCAGCTTCACCGATATCATTACAGCGTTCCTCAACCCATTTGATGAATTCATGTGTTTCTCTTCTGAATCCTAACTTGAGAAGAGCGTAAACGGTAAAGGATGCGTCGCGTATCCAGGTGTAGCGATAATCCCAGTTTCGCCCACCGCCGATTTCCTCCGGAAGTCCGAAGGTTGGGGCGGCTACAATGGATCCGTATTGACGGGACGTCATAAGCTTCAATACAAGCGCAGAACGGTAAACCATCTCCATCCATCGGCCACGGTAGTGGCTTTGAGAAACCCATTTCTTCCAATAGTTGATAGTTTCATACAGGGACTCTTTTGCGAACTCTGCAAGATTGACATTGCGTGATTCAGCACTGGTTACGTCCTCAAGCATGAATATTGCCCTCTCACCGGTGTTCAAGGTGAAGCGCGCAGTCAGATCCGATCCGTCGACTTCGACGGGGACAGTGGCCGCGAATCTGAGCTTGACCGGGTTGTCCTCTTCACTTATCAGCAGGTACTCTTTGTCGCTGAGTTTTTGAACGCCGTGTGCTGTGCGACTATAATTGAATCGTGGACAACATTCCATACTTAGTTCAACAGAGCCATGAACGCAGGTAGCCATCCGAACGAGTTCCTTCCCCACATCCATGAGTTCGACAGGCATAAAATCCGTAACTTCTGCGATTCCCTCCTGTCCGAGAAAGCGAGTTAGCAGCACGTTAGTCTCAGGCAAATAGAGCTGCTTTTGTTTGATGTCTTCCCGCGCCGTGGCAATTCGGAAAAAACCGCCTTTGGACTTGTCGAGAAGGGCCGCAAAAATGCTGGGGGAGTCGAAGTTGGGGAAACACATGAAGTCAATAGAGCCATTGAGCCCCACGAGCGCCACGGTGTTTAAGTCGCCGATAACGCCGTAGTTTTCGATTGGCTGATAGTCAGAAATGCGCTGCATGGATGGGGATTATATCTTGGAGAATATAAATGACCGTGCCAGCATACCGGAAGGAAATCTCTGCCGGGAGCAGTGTAACGCGATATTGACTGTTCCGTGTTATCGAACCTCGTAGATGAACTTCGTTTCATACGAACCGGTCTCACCGTTGAAAGGGAATGTCACGGAGGTAGTACAGCGCTCGGGGAGTCCGGAGTTGTGATATACATAACTGTAAACTTCAACTGCAGTCGTGTTACCATGCCTGTTTTGTACTTCCATTTTGCCGGGGTTGTTTCTCCTTATCTTAAACATCGGATTGAAAGGAGCGATACTGAAATGTCGATCGAAGCTTTCAGCGTTATCGTAATCACTGTATAAAAACCTGGCAAGTAGTTCAAAATTCGCGGTGCCACTATTGTAGTAATAGAGGGTGTTTTCAATGAGGTTGTCATTACTGTCGTATGAGTAAGTGCTTTTCTGGCGTGGGACCCATTCGCTTTGATCGACAAAGTATTGCCATGACAAGGTTTGTGAAATGCGTTTGCGCGCATCGTATTCGAACGTGTGATAATGCGCGTGTAATTCGTCGATGTATTCATCGCTCCGTGTGAGCAGCTCCGCTTCGTAGGTGTATTTAATATTGTGACCTGGCGCGGACGAACTGTCTATACGTTCACCAGTATCATAATAAAATTTTATGATCGATTCTCTCGGGTCATCATCCGGAAAGAAGCTGATCATTCGAACCGCACTCAGCCGGTCATTGGTATCAAAGATCAGTTCCCTATGATAGTCGGGCGTTTCCATTCGGACCGGAAAGATTTTTCCGGCAGGTTTGGTGTCATCGTCGTCGCACGAAGAGAGTGGGATTATTACTAAGACAAGGAGGACTAATCGTAGGTTATTCATCTTGGCTAAGGGTCATAGCAACGGTTTAGACTATATGTAAATAAAAATGGTTGGAACGGAGCCTTGGATTTTTTTTCATGCGGTCTGCTGATTGCTCGGAGGAACTTCTCGAGTATGGATTAAAATATCCTTGAAAAAAGCAGCAACCATTTCTTCTGCGCTTGCGTATACCGACATGTTTTAATTCAGATTCTTCAAAACCTCCCTTTCATGAAACAAGCAATTCTCAGCACGGCACTGGTTGTCTTTGCCATCATTGGCTCTTTTGCCCAGGAATACAAAATTGTTACTACCGTCGAATCGATTGTGCCAATGGGAATTGGTCGGTCAAGAATGGTAGATCCCCAAACAGCTGCGGATTACAAATCGCTTACTACAGCCCGCACGGATGGTAAAAAATCATCTCAAGGAGATGTCAAACGTGACGAAGTGAAGATTGATCACTTTGAAGAAACAAAGTTGCTGAACTTCTATAGCGCGGTGGGGATAAATTTTCAGAACATTGCATCCAATGACGCAGTTGTTGCGTCAAAGCTCACCGAGCTTGCAAAAGAGGGGTGGACCCTGGTGTTTGTAACAAGTGGTGTTGAGAGTGATTCAGGTACTAATGATGGCAACGGTATTTTTATCACACGTTATGTGTTGCGTCGCGACGCTCCTTCAAATTAGTATCTGTTTTACGTAAGCATAGATTGGATGTGGGAAGTCAGGAGAGGCTGTTTTAATGGCCTCTCCAATTGTATTTACGCCGGTACCATGACTTTTGCTTCGCGCATCCAATGTCGGTGCTGTTGAATCGCTTTGACAAATGCCTTGACGAAATCCCCCATCATGGCCGCGTCCGACGTGTGTTTCAGGGTTACGACGCCTTCGTCATCCATAACCCTTGCATCATCTGAGAGTTCTACCCCGGAAATACTCGAGGCCTCGAGAAGCCGGATTCCGTCGCCAACAGCACCTACTGGCTTACAATGCTTGAAGGCTTCATTAATAAAATGCAATGCGTCGCCCTGCTTCATAAGGACTTCAGCGTGCTTCCCTCCAGGGATATACACCGCATCAAACATTATCGATGCTGTGGTTATATGGCTTTTATCAGCTTCGACTTCTGTTCCGTTACTGCTTCTAATCATCCCGCGAAACATTGATACTACCTTCACGCCGGCACCCTGACCTAACAAAACCTGCCGAACACTTTCGAACTCCTCGTAGTCAAATCCTTTGTCAAGTAAGATGGCCACCTTTCTGCTCTTAACTGACTTTGCTTGTGCTTTTCGTTCGATGCTGAGTGCCGGTGAGTCATCAATGGTTTTGCCCTTCTTCAGTGCATTCGAGACTTTGGTTCCAACTTTTTCAGCGAGGTCTTTTATTTTACTGACGGCCGGGTTGGCGGGTGGTTCTACACCTACGCCCTTTGCAACGGCGGCCGCGAATTCATGATTGACGTTATTGAAAATGTCGTGGATAAGCCGGGTGCGCACTTCTTTTGATTCTACCTTTCCCAATTCAAAATGAGCTGCCTCTATAATGTGTTTCTTTTCAACTTCCGACATGCTGTTCCAGAAGAGCGTCGCCTGTGAGAAGTGATCTTTAAAACTTTCACTGCGTTCGCGAATTTTATTTCCGTCCACACGTTCGGCGTAGTGGACATATCCGCCCATCTTTTCAGGCGCCATCATAGGACAACCACCGCTAAGGGAGTTAGGCGAGTAGTTCGCTTTGCCTTTGTTGATTGTCCTTCTCATAAAGCCTGCACCCTGCTGGTTGTGTACCGGAACTACCGGGCTGTTTATCGGGAGCTCATGAAAGTTTTTACTGTGGAACCGGTTTATTTGAGTATCCAGGTAACTAAATAGTCGTCCCTGTAACAAGGGGTCGTTGGTAAAGTCGATTCCCGGTACTACGTTCGCCGGGTGAAAGGCGACTTGTTCCGTTTCGGCAAAGAAATTATCGGGATTGCGATTAAGGACCATTTTACCAATTGGTTTCAGAGCGACGATTTCTTCGGGGATTATTTTCGTGGGATCCAGCAAGTCGAAGGCGAAGCTGTGTTCATCTTCTTCTTCCACAATTTGCGCTGACAATTCAAATTCAGGAAAGCTGCCATTTTCTATAGCTTCCCAAAGATCACGTCGCAACCAGTCGGGATCTTTGCCGGCAAGCTTCTGCGCTTCGTCCCAGACAAGCGAATATGTCCCTAGTGTTGGTCTCCAGTGAAGTTTAACAAACCTGCCCTTGCCGGCCTCGTTGACAAACCGGAAGGTGTGTACACCGAAGCCTTCCATCATGCGGAAACTTCGCGGTATTGCCCGGTCGGACAGAATCCACATCAGCATGTGTGCTGACTCCGGCATGAGCGATGCAAAATCCCAGAACGTATCGTGTGCCGCCGATGCCTGGGGCATTTCATGGTCGGGTTCGGGTTTAATGGAGTGAACCAGGTCAAGAAACTTGATAGCATCCTGAATGAAAAATACAGGAATGTTGTTTCCGACGAGATCATAATTGCCTTCGGAGGTATAAAACTTGGTGGCAAATCCTCTTACATCGCGGACAGTATCCGCTGAACCTCGTGATCCGACAACTGTTGAGAATCGTACGAAGACGGGTGTTCTAACGGAAGGATCCTGAAGAAACGCGGCCCTTGTATATTCTTTCATAGACTCATAGGGTTGGAAGTACCCGTGAGCTCCGGATCCTCGTGCATGCACAACGCGTTCCGGAATAGACTCGTGATCAAGTGCGGTGATTTTCTCGCGGAAGTGAAAATCTTCCATCAGCGTAGCACCACGGGTGCCGGCTTTTAGCGAATCGTCGGTATGATTAACACGAACACCCTGGTCGGTGGTCATGTATTGTCCGGCGCCATCGCCCCGGGCATTTTCCATTTGATCATTCTTACTGTCTTCGTGTACCCGGCGAGTGTGATCATCATTGGGTGCGTTCTTCAAGTTGTCTTTCATAATTAGCGGGTGTTTTGTGGTGAGGCATCCGGAGTCAGACACCGGGATGTGGGAGAAAATAAAAAATGTCGCGCCAGTCTACTTCCTTTTTATTTAAGAGTCACAGTGAGGCGGCGGGTAACGTGTTTCGGGAATTCTACAAAAGACTGCTTATTCGATGTGATTGCACCTTTGATAATGAATTGATGAAAGAGCTGAATCAGAATTTTTTTCGCTGAATACGTATAGCGTTCAGAATAGCAAGCAACGCTACCCCTACATCTGCGAATACGGCTTCCCACAGGGAAGCAACGCCCCACGCGCCTGCGATCATCACGATCAGCTTAACACCGAAAGCAAACGTGATGTTTTGCCAGACAATGGCGTTTGTCGCTTTCCCGATTTGGATGGCAGTAACAATCTTGGACGGCTGGTCTGTCTGGATAACAACGTCAGCGGTTTCTATTGCGGCATCGCTCCCCAATCCGCCCATCGCAATACCTACGTCACTCAGGGCGAGTACGGGGGCGTCATTAATGCCATCGCCGACGAAAGCCACCGCGTCTTTCTTATTTTTTTTGATTGCTTCAAACTTCGCCACTTTGTCTTCCGGTAGAAGGTCGCCGTAAGCTTCATCAATGTCAAGTGTTCTTGCTACGTTACTTACCACGTCCTGGCGGTCACCGCTAAGCATAATGATCCTTATGTTCTGGCGGCGCAACTTGTCAACAGCTTCCTTTGCATCGGGTTTGATTTCATCTGCAATCACAAGTGCTCCGGCAAAAAGGTTGTCGATAGCGACGTAGACGATTGTTCCGGCTTCTGCAGAGAACTTCGGATCAATACGAATGTTATTCCGTTCCATCATGCGAAGATTTCCTGCAATAACATTCTTCCCATCGACGGTACCGCGGATACCAGCACCTCTTATTTCTTCTACGTCCCGCACCGGCAGTGTGTGAGCGCGATTCCCGACGTGTTGAACTATAGCTTTTGCGGTAGGGTGGCTCGAATGAGCTTCGAGCGCCGAAACCAGAGGCAGCCAATCGTTGATGGGTGTTTGGCTAATTACTTTCTGTACGACAAACGTGCCTTTGGTCAGGGTTCCGGTCTTATCCATTACCACAGTTCCAATGCGTGTCATCCTGTCGAGGTAGCTGGATCCTTTAAAAAGTATTCCATTGCGTGAGCCGGCGCCGATTCCACCAAAGTACCCCAACGGAATGGCTATGACGAGTGCGCAGGGGCATGAAATCACAAGAAAGATCAATGCGCGATACAGCCATTCTTCGAATTCATAATTCTCAACGAAGAAATATGGAATGAATGTAAGTCCGATAGCAAGGAAAACCACAATTGGCGTATACGCGCGGGCGAATCGGCGAATGAACAATTCTGTTTTGGCTTTTCTGCCCTGCGCACGTTCGACGAGGGTAAGGATTCGCGCGAGCGAACTTTCATTGTATCTTTTTTCAACCTGAAGCTCGGCTACGCGGTCTTCGTTGATCATCCCGGCTAATACGCGCTCGCCCTTATTGATTGACGCGGGCCGGCTTTCGCCTGTGAGTGCTGAAGTGTTGAAAGAGCTGCCCTCGCTGATCATTGTACCGTCGAGAGGCACGCGTTCACCAGCCATTACCTGAATAACGTCGCCTACCTCAACAATGGCGGGATCTACTGAAGTAAAGCTGCCTTCTCTGAATACCCGGGCCCTTTCCGGACGTACATCAAGGAGTGATTTGATGTTCCGTTTGGCCCTGGTCACGGCGGCGCCCTGGAACAGTTCGCCTATGGCATAAAATACCATCACTGCTACGCCTTCCGGATATTCGCCGATATAGAATGCGCCGAGGGTAGCGATGCCCATCAGCAAGAATTCAGTAAATATTTCACCACGGAACGCAAGGCGCACTCCTTTGGCAACGACTGGTGTTCCGACAGGAAGGTATGCTACAAGATACCAGATAAGTCTGACGGGAGGTTCTAGCCAATCCGGCCGAAGCACGTGATCCATTAATAAGCCTGCGAGTAACAGCACGAGGCTTACCCCTGCGAGTATCCATTCACGGTTAACCCACAGGATATTTTCCTTTGCTGCACCTGGGCCATGTGAACCTGCCGCGATGCGTGCAACGTTGTGCTGGTGTGCGCTATGATGGTCCCGATCTTCCATAATCTTAATGAATGAAAAATGAAACAATACCCGTCAGGACCAGCGTCACGCCGGTAATGATGCCTGCGTTGTGTTCAAGGCTGTGCCAGTTTAGCTGAAATATTCCTTTATAGGCCAGTCGTACCCATATCACCATGCCGGAGACGGTTACAACAGTATACAGTATGGCAAGAATGACCACCTGATACCATCCATGAGCTCCAGCCATCAGGAAGTAGGCTTCGATTTCAAAGCATGGAGAAAAAAACATCGCCACGACGAGGCCGAGAATTATCCGGTTTCTGGATAGCCTGGTACCTCCTGAGCCGATCGAAAAATGATGGTGCCGGTGATGCTGATAGACGTAGAATATTCCCAGCCCGATGAGGATGACTGGTGCCAGGAAATGTGTGAATTGCTCGACGTGTTCTGCAAGTTGAACCCCGAGAAGCCCAATGATTAATCCGATCATGACGGTACTCAAAGCATGGGCAAGTCCTGACACAAGGGTAACGGACGTGGTTTCTGAAATTGTCCAGTTTTCCTTCCTGCTTACCGCGAGTACGGGCAGCCAGTGATTCGGTATCAGGGCGTGAAGTATGCTTAATACCAGACTTCCGGTGATGAGTGCTACCATGTTGTTTTCAGCTCATGGATCAGTTTTGCCATCGTTGCTTATTCCCTGCAAAATAGCGCATATAGGCAATTCGCGGCCATTTTTCAGGAAATGTTGAAAATCATTCCTGTTTATTCGAAAACGGCTACCGCAACGATGAAAGATGTAACGAATGGGTGGAAAAGTATAAAACCAAATACTCGTGGGAAGTGTAGTATTGTAAAACGAAGTTATTATGGCTGAATCTGATCATACTACCGTGCTAAAGCAGAGCGAAAAGTTGAAGAAGGAGTCATTCCCGGTGCTGGAAATGACTTGTGCGGCGTGTGCCGTGAGTGTGGAATCTATGCTGAAGTCCACGGCCGGGGTTCATAATGCAACGGTCAATTATGCGAACCAGACTGCGTGGGTGGAGTATGATGAAGTTCAGACGAACCCCAAAGATCTCCAGAATGTGGTCCGTTCGATAGGATACGACCTTGTTGTCGACGTTGACGATCCGCAGGCGGCCCAGGAAGAAGCACAGCGTCGGCACTATGATGAAGTAAAGAAACGGACGATATGGTCTTCCGTGCTGGCGTTGCCTGTCGTTATCATAGGAATGTTCTTTATGGATATGCCCTATGGTAACTACATCATGATGGCATTGTCGGCCCCAATCGTTTTTTATTTTGGTAGCAATTTCTTTGTTACAGCATGGAAGCAGGCACGTCACGGAAAAGCCAACATGGATACCCTGGTGGCGTTGTCAACAGGCATAGCTTTTCTGTTCAGTACTTTCAATACCTTCTTTCCTGAATTCTGGCACTCGCGAGGCGTGCATGCCCACGTTTACTTTGAAGCGGCAGCTGTAATTATTGCGTTTATTTCCTTGGGAAAACTTCTTGAAGAGCGTGCGAAATCGCAGACATCATCGGCTATCCGAAAACTGATGGGCCTCCAGCCTAAGACTGTTCATGCAATCATTGACGG
The DNA here is from genome assembly GCA_023417065.1 of Bacteroidota bacterium. GTDB lineage: Bacteria > Bacteroidota > Bacteroidia > Cytophagales > Cyclobacteriaceae > Ohtaekwangia. Next base: position 61,221 of record JAEZGH010000025.1, on the reverse strand, counting down.
CAACGAGAATGAGATACCAATTGCCGTGGTGCGTCCGGGTTATGTACTGGTGGTAAGACCGGGTAAAAAGATCCCCGTGGATGGAAGAGTCCTTAATGGTTCGTCGTTCGTAGACGAAAGCATGATATCAGGTGAGCCTGTCCCCGTCGAAAAAACAACCGGTCATAGAGTCTACGCCGGAACGATCAATCAGAAGGGAAGCTTTCAGTTTGAGGCTGAAAAAGTTGGAGGTGAAACTGTTCTTGCACAGATCATCAAAATGGTCCAGGAAGCACAGGGGAGCAAAGCACCTGTCCAAAAACTGGTCGACAAGATCGCAGGCATCTTTGTTCCCGGTGTTATCGCAATTGCGATCGTGACATTCGTCGCGTGGATGATACTCGGCGGTGACAATGCATTCACACATGCGCTGCTGAATTCGATAACAGTACTCGTAATAGCATGTCCTTGTGCCCTCGGGTTAGCAACGCCCACAGCGATCATGGTGGGGGTTGGGAAAGGTGCAGAGAACAACATTCTTATCAAGGACGCCGAAAGCCTCGAGGTTGCACACAAGGTGGATGCCGTTGTCCTCGACAAGACCGGGACTATCACCGAAGGCAAGCCAGCCGTCACGGATATTATCTGGGCTGGCGATAAGGAAACTGCGGAACACAGGAAGGTGCTATTTGCTCTGGAATCACTTTCAGAACATCCCCTTGCACAGGCTGTTGTGAATGCGCTGAAAGCTGACGTTGTGCAAAGGGTCGGTCTTGACAGGTTTGAAAGCGTAACGGCCCGGGGAGTTAAGGGGGAGTTTGGTGGCGAAACGTGGTATGTAGGGAGTCGCCGGTTCGTGGAACAGCAGCATGTGCCTGTTTCGGATAACCTTTCCCAACAAGCTGCGCGCCTTCAGGGTGAAGCTAAAACGGTTGTTTTCTTTTTCAACTCAGCGGAGGTGCTCGCCCTGATCGCCATTGCTGACAAGATTAAAAATACTTCACAGAAGGCAATTGAATCCTTACAAAAAAAGGGTATTGATGTATACATGCTTACGGGCGATAATCAGCAAACGGCACAGGCAGTAGCTCAGGCGTTAGGGCTGGAGCATTTTAAGTCTGAAGTTTTGCCGTCAGAGAAAGCGGACTTCGTCCGGGAACTTCAGGCGCACGGGAAAGTGGTTGCCATGGTTGGAGATGGTATCAACGATTCACAGGCACTTGCGCAGGCAGACATAAGCATCGCGATGGGAAAGGGTTCGGACATCGCCATGGACGTGGCCCGGATGACGCTCATAACTTCGGATTTGCAATCCATTCCAAGAGCGCTCAACCTTTCATCAAGGACGGTGAGGGGGATTAAACAGAACTTATTCTGGGCATTTATCTATAATCTGATCGGGATTCCTATTGCGGCCGGGGTGCTGTATCCTATCAACGGATTTCTGCTGGATCCGATGATCGCAGGCGCCGCCATGGCCTTGAGTTCAGTGAGCGTCGTCGGTAACAGCCTTCGACTGCGGCTGGCCAGGATATAGTTGTTCGTCAGGACGCCTTATCGATGTTTATGGTACATGTCCAAGGAATTTTGCAACCCTTTTGATTGATTGTATAAACCTGATTTGTCAAAAAGCATTACTTTTGAGGATTGATGAAGCTATTCCGGACCATATGCTCCCTTGCGCTTGCCCTGCTGGTGATGATTTCATCGACCAGTTTTCAGGTGGGGCTGCACCTCTGCCAGGGGGAGGTTCAGGAGATCGCTTTTTTCTCAAAGCCTGCTGGTTGTGAAAAGGAACGCGAGTTGCCGCCCTGCCACCGGCACCAGAAGTCTTCCTGCTGTGACGACGAAACCATCGTTCACAAAGCGGATGATCTGACAGCGACTTCAAAGGTCATTACTCCGGAAGCTCCGGATCAGCTCTTTACTGTTGTCCCATTTTTGCTGATTTCTGAAGTTGTGCCCACTTCGACAACGCCGGCCTGTCCGTTCAATCTTTATCGGCCCCCATTACCCGACAGCGACCTGATTGTTGCTTACCGATCTCTTCTCATCTGATTTGACTTCCTTAAGAGCATTCTGCTCATAAGGCACGTTTGTGCCTCAGCGATTCCGCTTTACTTCCATTTTCTCAAAACTTCATATGATAGAAAGGTTAATTTCTTTCGCTCTCAATAATCGTTTTCTCGTGCTTTTGGTTGCTGCAGGCTTATTCGCCTGGGGCGTCTGGTCAGTGAAAACAAGCAAGGTTGATGCAATCCCTGATCTTTCGGAAAACCAGGTTATCGTATTCACCGAATGGATGGGACGAAGTCCGCAGATCATCGAAGACCAGGTTACTTATCCGCTGGTAACGAACCTCCAGGGATTGCCTCAGGTAAAGTACGTTCGGGGTTCATCGATGTTTGGGATGAGCTTCGTTTACGTGATCTTCGATGACGCGACCGATGTATACTGGGCACGTGAACGCGTGCTTGAGCGACTTAACTATGCTACGCGCCTTCTTCCCGATGGGGTGACCCCAACTCTGGGTCCTGATGGTACTGGGGTGGGACACATCCTTTGGTATACCCTTGATGCACCGGGTATGGATCTCGGTGAACAGCGTGCCTTGCAGGATTGGTACATAAAATTCGGACTGCAAAACGTGCCCGGCGTTAGCGAGATTGCTTCGTTTGGTGGCTTTCAAAAACAATATCAGATCACAATCAATCCCAACCGTCTGATCTACTATGGTCTGTCAACGCAGGATGTTATTCGGGCTGTAAGGACAAATAATAACGAGGTAGGTGGACGTAAATTCGAATTGAGTGATATCGGGTACATCATCAAAACGACAGGCTACCTCAAGTCGATCGAAGAAATCGAGAGCATTCCAGTTAAGACGACGAATGCTGTTCCGGTTCGCGTCCGCGATGTGGCGACAGTTCAGATGACCGGCGAAACACGACTCGGTATTTTTGACCTTGACGGAGAAGGCGAAGTTGTGGGCGGGATTGTGGTAATGCGTTACGGCGAAAATGCCGATGAGGTGATCGGCGCCGTAAAAAAGAAAATGCTGGAGGTCGCCAAGGGTCTCCCTGAAGGAATTCGATTCAATATCGTTTACGACCGAAGTGAATTGATACAGGAATCTATTTCTTCGATTAAGACTACGCTTATAGAAGAAATGATCGTGGTCTCCCTAGTCGTGCTAGTCTTCCTGTTCCATTGGCGAAGTGCGGTAAGTATTATCATTCAGATACCAATTACGATCGCCACAAGCTTTATCCTGCTCAATGCCTTCGGGATTACGTCAAACATTATGTCGCTTACGGGCATTGCACTCGCCATCGGAGTTATCGTTGATAACGGGATCATCATGGCGGAAAACTCTTACAGACATCTGTCAGCCCGTTTCGAAGAACTAAATTCTAATGAGAAGTAGTATGATTCGAAGAATATTCAGAAAGAAGAACTACAACGCCATAGAGGAAGCCGAGCGCCTTGCGATCATTGAAAAATCTTCGAAGCAGGTTTCGCGTGGTGTTTTTTTTGCGACGGTGATTATCATCACATCATTTCTTCCCGTGTTTATGCTTACCGGTCAGGAGGGCAAACTGTTTCATCCGCTGGCGTTCACGAAGACTTTCATCATGATCGTGGATGCGATCCTTGTGGTAACGCTGGCGCCCGTGATTATATCCTTCTTTATGAAGGGAAGATTTCCGAATGAACACAAAAATCCTGTGAACCGCTTCCTCGAGCGCATGTATGAGCCAGTCATCCGGACTTGTGTGAAATGGCGCAAGACTACCATTGGCGTTAATATCCTGGCACTGGCGGTGAGTATACCGCTCATCATGAATATCGGAACGGAATTCATGCCTCCGCTGGACGAGCAGTCGATTTTGTTCATGCCAGTAACGCTTCCTGACGTATCCAACGAAGAGGCCAAACGCATTCTACAGGTTCAGGACAAGATAATAAAGTCAGTTCCCGAAGTGGACAAGGTTCTGGGTAAAGCAGGAAGGGCAAGCACGGCGACAGATAACTCTCCGATCAGCATGATCGAAACTATTATTATGCTGAAGCCAAAATCGCAGTGGCGCGAGGGCTTTACCAAAAATGACATCATTAATGAACTCGATGCAAAGATGCAGATACCGGGTGTTGTGAATGGCTGGACTCAGCCAATCATCAACAGGATCAATATGCTGGCTACGGGTATACGTACCGATGTAGGCGTAAAAGTATATGGACAGAATCTGGACAGTATCGCTACTGTATCAGAAAGAGTAAAGGCGGCATTGGAAAAAGTGCGCGGCGTGAAGGATCTCTATGTGGAGCCGGTCACTGGGGGAAAATATCTTTCAATAGAAGTCAATCGTGATGCGCTTGGGCGATACGGTTTGAGTGTCGAGGATGTTAATATGGTGGTTGAGTCGGCAATTGGTGGCAGTCAAATCGGGCAAACCATTGAAGGACGTCAGCGTTTTTCGATCAGCGTCAGGTTGCCACAGGATTATCGAAACAGTGTGGACCAGCTGAAGCGTATCCCTCTTACAACCCCTGTGATGGGGACAGTTCCATTGTCAGCAGTCGCTGAGATCAAGTTTGAGAACGGCCCGCCGATGATTGTTTCGGAGAATGCATTGTTGAGGGGAGCTGTGCTTTTCAACGTGCGCGACCGCGATCTTGGCAGCACCGTGGAAGACGCCATGCATGTCCTCAACGAAAACCTCGGAACTTTGCCCAACGGTTACTATCTCGAATGGAGTGGTCAGTACGAGAATCTCATTCGCGGAAAACAAACTTTGTTCGTTATACTGCCCGTGGTCCTGATAATAATTTTCGTTTCGCTGTATCTGGCGTTTCATTCAATCCGTGAGGCATTCTTTAGTCTGATCACCGTTCCCTTTGCGTTAATCGGTGGTGTTTACATGGTTTGGTTCTGGGGCACCAACTTATCGGTGGCGGTCGCGGTAGGGTTTATAGCCCTCTTCGGAATTGCCGTCGAAACGGGTATTGTTATGGTTATCTATCTCAACGATGCCATGCAGCAATTGGTCAAGCTTCGGGGCAATTCGCGCGACACGATTTCAAAAGAAGATTTAAGGGAATTTGTCATTGCCGGAGCTGCAAAACGATTGCGTCCGAAGTTGATGACGGTATGCGTGGCACTTTTCGGTTTGATCCCCGTGCTGTGGTCCACTGGCGTGGGAAGCGATGTCATGAAACCGATAGTGCTACCAATGATCGGGGGTGTATTAACATCGTCGACCCATATTCTGCTCGTTACCCCCCTCATCTTTCTTATGACAAAAGAGTATGAGTTGAGAAAATTCGGAAAACTTGAAGTGTATGAAGTTAAACATTAGAATCTTCAATATGACGACCCGCCCTGGACAGATGCTCGCACTTTGTCTGGTACTTTGTGTCATCCATCTGGATGCCCAGGTAATTTCACTAGACAGTGTGCTGCAGGTGATCCGCAAGCAGAATCCAATGCTGCAGGAGTACGATCAGGAGATGAAAGCTCTTAATGCCTACGCAGAGGGCGCCAAGAGCTGGATGGCGCCGATGGTTGGCGTCGGTACGTTTATGACGCCCTACCCGAATGAGACACTTATGGGTGAAAGCGAAAAGGGATCCCTTATGTTTACCCTGGAACAGGATATCCCCAATCCTTCGAAGCTTAATGCAAACAAGCGCTACCTCGCTTCCCGGGCTCGGGTTAAACAGGAAGGCCAGTCTGCGGCATTCAATCAGCTACGATCGGAGGCTAAGAAATACTACTATAAATGGCTGGTAAGTGAGGAGAAGATGAAGGTGCTCCGGGAGAATGAGCGGACTGTTGAGCTCATGCTCAAACTTGCCCGGATAAGATACCCATATAATCAGTCTTCTCTCGGAAATATTTACAAAGCTGAAGGACGACTGGGTGAGGTTCATAATATGATTGAAATGACGAAAGGTGATATTGAAGAGAGCTCTTATCGTTTGAAGAGCCTGATGAACCTTTCGCACGATGTGTCTATCATGGTTGATACGACGAATGTAGTCGCGTTTGATGCGAATTCACAGATTTACGATACCGCGTTCCTTGCTGGAAGCAGGAGCGATGTCAGGCAGATTGAGCAATCGATCGAAGTGATGCGACTCAATCAACAATATCAGCGTTATCAGCTCCGTCCGGATTTCAAAATACGCTTTGATCACATGCAACCGGTTGGTGAGGGTATGCCACGGCAGTTTTCGGCAATGGCAATGGTCTCTATTCCGATTGCGCCGTGGTCATCAGGAATGGCTAAGGCCGAAGTAAAAGGAATGCAATTCGAAATTGAGGCGATGCAACGCCGCCGCGAAGCAATTCTGGTAGAGGTCAGGGGGATGCTCGCAGGAATGGCAAGCAAGCTTCAACGCATGAAGCAGCAACTTGATAATTATGAGCAGCGGATTATACCTGCTCTGCGGAAGAACTACGAAACGGTAATGATTGCCTACGAAGAAAACCGGGAGCAGTTGCCAATGGTGATTGATGCGTGGGAGGCGATGAACATGGCGCAGATGGAGCTCCTCGAAAAGCGTGAAGAATACCTTAATATGATTGTAGATTATGAACAGCAGATTGAAAGGTAGGAGACATCCTCAGACGGGTGTGCTTTTAAAGGGCATTGGGCAACTACGGCGTTTGTGTTTCATGATGTTGCTTACAGCGTTCATATTGGTTTCCTGTGGGGGAGACCAAAGTGCGCACGTTCATGACACCTACACCTGTCCTATGCACCCCACGGTTATTTCTGATCGGCCAGGGACATGCCCTGTGTGCGCGATGGATCTGGTTCGCAAAGCGCGCGAAGGCGAGGAGGTCGAAATTACGCACGACCTGGCAGTTCTTCTGAAATCACCCAGTGAGAATGTTGTCGCTTCAGTGAAAACGATCCGGGGCGAATACGCCAAGCACCCGACGAGTATCAAAGTACGGGGAGTAATTTCTTATGATACCAGAAAGATTTACCGTGTATCTGCCCGCATCGGCGGAAGACTGGAGAAGGTATCTGTAAAGTATCCATTTCAAAAAATCCGAAAGGGACAGAAGATTGCCGAGGTGTATAGTCCTGACCTGGTGACAGCCCAGCGGGAATTGCTATTCCTGATTGAGAACGACCCGTCTAATGAATATCTGATTCGTGGAGCGAAAGAACGGTTGATGTTACTGGGCGCGACTGCCGATCAGGTTGAGAGGGTTATTCGAAGAAAGGCGGCTGAGTATAGCTTCCCGATTTTCAGTCCTGTGGATGGCTATGTGATTGCGGAGGAACAGCAGTCTCCTTCAGGCAGTTTGCCGTCAAGGTCAGCACCTTCGGCGATGGCAGCTGGTGGAATGACAGGTATGACGGATGGTGCAGGCGTTGGTACATCAAGTCCGGCCAATGCGACGCCCTCTTCACAGGGGATTTCCATTCGTGAAGGAGACTATGTGTCGGCGGGGCAGGCGCTCTTCGGAATACTCAATCCTTCGATGCTGAGGGTTGAACTGGATGTGCCAATGTCAGACAAACGCGGTATTAGAATGGGTGCACCTGTATCGATCGCCCTGGCCAACGCCGATACCCTTTCCGCAAAGGTTGATTTCATCCAGCCATTCTTCAGTGAAGGAGATGAGTTTCTGAAGGTGTGGGTCTACATCACCAATTCCGGTAACCTTACTGTTGGCCAATTGGTTGACGCCGAAATTACCTTGCCATCGGTTGAAGGACTGTGGATTCCCCGCGAGGCAATTGTCGATCTGGGTGCCCGCAAGATCGTCTTCGTTAAGGAGAAAGGGACCTTTGTTCCCAAGACGATTACTACCGGTGGTGAGCGGGATGGATTTGTTCAGATAAACGGCCTCGCCTCATCCGAAGAGGTTGCTGCAAATGGACAGTATTTGGTAGACAGTGAAAGTTTTATAAGAATCGAATGATGAATAGCAGGTTATCAATTTCAGATTTCATAGACTTCAGAATATTTTGTGATGGGATAGTTCGCGTCCTTGTAATTATGGTGATGGGGGTTGTCATTATGAGCTGCGCGGGTGATCGGGACGATCACCATCATGGTGAAGCGGCGGTGGTAACCTATACGTGCCCTATGCATCCGAATGTAATCACAAATGAGGCAGGTCAATGTCCGGTCTGCGGGATGGACCTTGTTCAATCGGGCAATGTTTCTTCAGATAGTTCGGGTGACCTCATGCTCACCGACAGTCAGATCCGGCTTGCCAATATTTCAATCCAAAAAGTTTCCATGCAACCGGTTGGTCAGACGATCTTCGTCAATGGAAGACTTGCAATAAATGCAGAACTTTCTGAAGTAATCAGTAGCCGTGTTTCGGGCAGGATTGACAAACTTTTTGTGAAGGAGGCGGGAAGAGTGATACGGAAGGGTGAGCCTCTTTATCAATTGTACAGTGAAACGTTGCTTACTTTGCAGCGGGAGTTTTTGTTGGCAAAGGAGCAGTTTGATCAGCTGGGCAGGAGCGGTGACCGATATGAGGCCTTCCTGGAGGCATCGCGGCGAAAGCTGTTGTTGTATGGTCTTACGGAGGGCCAGATCGACCAGCTCGCACGAAACGGGAATGTTACACCCGAAATAACTTTTCTCGCACCTGTAAGTGGAGTGATCAGTGAGCTCAATGTGACAGAAGGTCAATATGTTGGTGAAGGCAATCCGTTAGTGCGGATAGACAACCTGAGCAGCCTTTGGGTTGAGGCGGAATTGTACCCTTCTGAAAGAGCATTTGTTAAAGTTGGCGATATGATTCGGGTTGACATAAATGGCACAATTCCAGCTGAAGCTCGGGTCGAATTTCTGAGTCCTGAGTTTCGGACGAATTCACAAATTGTCACTATGCGGGCATCTCTTCCTAACGAAGAACTTACGTTTGCACCGGGAATGCATGCACAGATCACGTTTACACATTCTGCGAAAAATGCGTTGGCGGTTCCCGTTGATGGCGTCATTCGCGATGGCCTTGGTGCTCATGTATACGTGCAGCGCGGCCGTAATACATTTCGGCCGGTGGAGGTGAGTACAGGAATCGAAAACTTCGATAAGGTCGAGATTGTCAAAGGTCTTGCGGAAGGTGATACCGTTGCAGTTTCCGGCGCATACTTGCTCTACAGTGAATTTATTCTGAAAAAAGGAATGCATCCGATTGGCCATTGAAAATCAAAAAGCAATTATTGTAAGTCTGTATAAAGTCGAAATTCAAATTAAACTACATATGAAAACACGCTCTGTTATTTCTTCGATGTTATTTGCTGCAGCAAGCCTTGTGATGCTTGCGGGATGTTCAGGAGGTGGAAAGCACGATCATGGTGCTGAATCAGGTCATGACCATGGACATGAACATGCGTCCGGATCTGAAGCAGCAGACGAAGCTGGCAATCCGCAATTTCAGGTTGATGCTGCTTTTCAGCAACAGCTTGCCGGACTGTTCAATTCTTATATTGAATTAAAGAATGCGCTTGTTGATTCCGATCCTGCAAAAGCACAGTCGGTAGCGGCTGAAGTGAAAACATCATTGGAGAAAGTCGACATGGCATTGCTTTCCGGTGCTGCTCACAACGATTGGATGAACTGGCTTACGCCAATGCAAAAATCTGTAAATGAAATATCTCAGGCGTCAGATATCGAAGAACAACGAAAATCATTCAGTGGACTTTCTGACAATATGTACAAGAGTATTAAGGCATTCGGGCTTGGAGGTGAGGAGGCTTTTTATGAATACTGCCCGATGGCTTTCAATAATGAAGGCGCATATTGGCTTAGCGATAACAGCGAGATCCGGAATCCGTATTTTGGCGATAAAATGCTCAAATGCGGTGTTGTGAAAGAGAAACTGAGATAAATGAATTAATTCGTTCAGGAAGCGGTTTCTTAAGTGAAGCCGCTTCCATGACATTAATCGTGTGGGGTCATCTATTCGGTAGAATTAATTAACTTGTGCAAGTCTTAAACGAAGGGAGGTTGATATGACAGATTCCTATACACCCGTGCAATATGAGTTCCGCGAATTGATTCAGGATCTTATCGCCGAACAAAAGTCAGGCAAAGTGTTCTACTTTGTTGAGACTGCAAAGATTGATTCTGCTGAAGGGAAGCTTATTAGCCTTGACGAGATTTCAGGGGAAGGTCTGTTCATCACACTTGAACCTGAGGCAAAGATCCGTATCGATCGCATCGTTACATTGTTTGGAAAGCCTGGTGCCGCGTATGATGAGTACGCAGCGCTTGGTAACTCGTGCATGGAATGCCATGGCGGGTATGATGACCTTTAAGGTTTGTAACCCCATCTCAGGCGTCTTTTTTTTCAACGCCTGATCATTTTTCCTGCTATCCTGTGGCACGTTGTGTAAGTGATATAGCTGCATGGATTAGTCTTCCTAAACACCATTCGTCTCGGTGGATCACTACCTGCATAAAAAACGGGCGTATTGTGGGAAAACTAGAAATCAATAATGAATTTGGCGAAGGAAATTTACGACTATGGCACTTGATCGCAGAACATTCCTTCGCGCGCTCGGTTTGTCCGGAGCTGGCCTTGTTTTGGGAAATCATCAGGCGAATTCGTTCGACAACAGGATGGACGGATTCCCTCGGATCGGAGGATCTGTTAAAAGTGACTCGAAACCCCTGCAGAATGTGGTCGTGTCGGATGGGTTCTCCGTTACGTCCACTGACGCAAAAGGCAAATATGAGCTGGTACTAAATCCATTCGCTGAATTTGTATTCCTCTCCGTTCCCCGAGGCTACGCTTTTGCAAATGACAAAGGAATAGCGAACTTTTATAAACGACTGACTCCTGGTGAAAAGAAACTGTCTGCAGATTTTGAACTCGAAAAACTGCCTGTCGATGATATCCGGCATAATTTTATTGTTTGGGCCGATCCTCAGATTCAGGACGCAGAAGATGCGAAATTGTTAACCAGCGAATCGGTTCCTGATACCCATCAGCTTGTTAAGAGTTATGGGGCGGACGCGCTCTTTCATGGAATCGGCTGCGGCGACCTTGTATGGGATAAGTTCGAGTTGTTTGCAGAATACAAATCTGCCATTGCGACAGTCGGCATCCCGTTTTTTCAGGTGATTGGGAACCATGATATGGATCTCGATGCACGTGCTGACGATGGGTCATCGACAACATTCAAAAATCATTTCGGACCAACATATTATTCGTTCAACAGAGGAGCGATTCATTACGTCGTTCTTGATGATGTGTTTTTTCTCGGTTCGTCCAGGCAATACATCGGGTACATTACGGAACAGCAATTAGCATGGCTGGAGAAAGACCTTTCATTTATCGAGCCAGGATCAACGGTGGTAGTATACCTTCATATTCCTGCAAACACCGGCGAGATGATGAGATACAAGATAAAGGAAGGACCTATCGATGGCGTGGTTTCAAATCGTCAGGATTTGTACCGGATCCTGAAGCCTTTCAAGACACATATAATGTCGGGTCACACGCATTATAATGAAAAGATATTTGATGCGGAGAATGTGATGGAGCACGTGCATGGATCGTTATGCGGTGCATGGTGGACAGGTCCAATCTGTTTTGACGGCACACCGAGTGGTTACGGCGTGTATGAGGTGAATGGCAGTGAGCTAACATGGTATTACAAGGCCGTGGGCAAGGATCGCAATCATCAGATGCGTGTCTATCCGGTGGGAGCTGTTCCTGAAATGCAAGATTCGTTCGCGGTTAATGTTTGGAATTGGGATCACGAATGGAAGGTGGAATGGTATGAGGACGACATTTTTAAAGGGCCACTTCAGCGTGTCACCAGCCTGGACCCGTGGGCAGTTCAACTTCAGAAAGGTACTGACAAGCCATCGAAACGGACCTGGGTGGAACCTCACCTTACCGATCATATGTTCTTCGGAAAACCATCAGCAGGTGCAAGAGGTGTTACTATAAAAGTCACAGACCGGTTTGGAACAGTTTACAAAGAAGAGCTGACGACCAAAGGAAGCTAGTGGCCCTGTGTGTATCTGCATCTTATATTTTTGATCTTCAATTATTAATATTCAGCAAAAAGAACGAAAGCATGGAATACAGATTTCTCGGAGGATCCGGCCTGCAGGTGCCGGTACTTAGCTTTGGAACAGCAACCTTTGGTGGCGGCACCGAATTCTTCAAAGCCTGGGGAAGCACTCAGGTGGCCGAAGCAAAAAAACTTGTCGGGCTTTGTCTTGACGCCGGTGTAAATATGTTTGACACCGCAGACACTTATTCTCAGGGCCTCGCCGAAGAAATCCTCGGAAAGGCAATCGACGGGATCCGCGACCGCGTATTGATATCGACGAAGGGTACCTTTCCCTTTGGAACGGGGCCTAACAATCAAGGATCTTCGAGGTATCGGTTAATCCGTCAGGTTGAAGGGAGCTTGCGAAGGCTGGGCACCGACTACATCGATATCTATCACATGCACGGCTTCGATGGCAACACGCAGATCGAAGAAACGCTTCGTGCCCTCGACGATCTTGTTACCAGTGGAAAGGTAAGATATATCGCTGCATCCAATTTCTCAGGATGGCATCTTATGAAATCACTTGCTATTTCCGACCGGTATGGCTGGAACAGGTATGTCGGCCATCAGGTTTACTATTCGCTCATCAACAGGGAATACGAATGGGAACTGATGTCATTGGGAATTGATCAGAAAGTCGGAGCAATTGTCTGGTCACCCCTGTCGGCGGGAAGGCTGGGTGGCAAGTATCGGCGCAACAAGCCGCTGCCTCCGGAAGGGCGCGTTTCTCAGGGTGGAAGCCCGGTGCCGCAACATGTAATTCGCGAAGATGTCTTCTACAATGTCGTCGATGCGCTTCAGGAGATTTCTGATGCTACCGGCAAAACACTTGCTCAGATTGCAATTAACTGGCTGGTACAACGCCCTACAATTGCAAACATTATTATTGGTGCCCGAAACGAAGAACAGCTGAATGAAAACCTGGGAGCAGTGGGATGGACCCTGGACCCCGAGCATATGGCAAAACTGGACGCGGTTAGTAATGTTCCTCCTGCTTATCCTTACTGGCATCAACGGCAGAATGTTGTCTTGAACCCGCTTCCGGTCTGATGATCCGTATCTAAAAAAAACTTTAACAGTATTGTCCGGCGGGAAGGGGTTGATTCGTCTTAAGTTAAATTCAAAACTTAAACGTCAATTTATGCTACAATTCATGCTTATTTTCCACGGAGGATTAACCGACACGCATCCTGACGGACCTGACGCCATGCAATCGCAGATGGGGAAATGGCTCGCCTGGGTGGAGAAGCTCCAAAAAAGTGGCCAATATGTTTCGGGTGAACCTCTGTTGCCAGGAGGAAAACTGGTGACTGGTCCCGATGTAGTGACGGATGGACCGTATACAGAGGGAAAAGACGTTGTAGGAGGTTACTTTATCGTGAATGCGCGGGATTATGATGATGCAATTGCGATCACAAGAGACTATCCCGACTTCGAACTCGGCGGCACAGTTCAGATCCGCGAGGTGATGAGGGTTGATATGTAACTTGCACTATGCCGAACACAAATGCTGACAAGATAGTGGATCGTCTTTTTCGTAAAGAGGCGGGAAGGATGGTCGCTGTTTTGTCGCGTAAATTTGGGTTGACTAACCTGGATGTTGCTGAAGACATCGTTCAGGATACCCTGTTGACGGCTATGCATTGCTGGAGATTCGGAAAATTACCCGATGATCCTAAAGCATGGCTTTACCGGGTAGCGCGGAACAAAGCCATTGACTTTTTACGACGGAACAAGGCATGGTTAGAAACAGACGATGTACTGATCGAGTCGTCGGAGGAGGCTTCCTGGGAGCATTTGTTTCTTGATCACGAAATCAGTGACAGCGTGCTGCGCATGATGTTCGTATGCTGCCATCCTTCGTTGCCCCTTGAAGGGCAGCTAGCCTTTGCGTTGCGCACCGTTGGTGGTATGACCTCCCGCGAAATTGCAGGCGCCTTCTTGACGACAGAGGAAACTATCCAAAAGAGGATTTACCGCGTCCGGGAAAAAATCAAGGCAGAAAGAATAACGCTGGAGGTGCCGGTATCGACATCACTGGGGCCGCGTCTGCAGTCAGTGCTACATGTGTTATACCTCCTCTTTAGCGAAGGGTACCATTCATCGGTTTCAGAAAACACTGTCAGATCAGAGTTGTGCTTCGAAGCAATGCGTCTCTCTTACCTTCTTGCAACCAACCCGTTGACGGATCGTCCTTTGACCAACGCCTTGCTGTCGCTGATGTGTTTTCAGGCTTCGCGCATAGATAGCCGCGTGGATATCTCCGGTAACCTCGTTACCCTTATGCGTCAGGACCGCAGCAAATGGGATAGAGATCTGATTGCTAAAGGTATGTTCTACCTTGATCGCGCTGCAGAGACCACTCAATTGTCAATGTATCACCTTGAGGCGGGAATTGCAGCTATTCACGCCGCTGCGCCATCTTTTGAGACAACGGACTGGAGGTCGGTGTATCACCTGTATGAAATTCTGTATGCAAATCATCCTTCACCGATAATTGCACTTAACAAGGCAGTAGCCAGCTCTTATGCGATCAGCGCCGATGCCGCATTGCGCGAGCTGGAACAAATCAGTGGCATGGAAAAGAGCAGTCTCTATCACGCTTCTCTGGGACAGGTTTTTTCCGATCTCAAAAGACATGATGAAGCAAAGCGTCACTTTACGATGGCATCAGAACTTACCAGTTCATCCCGCGAGAAGCGTTTCTTTCAGTCGCGGATTGCGGAATGTTCTTGTTGAGCAGGGCTAAAGCATTAAAAGGAGATACCCAAGTACCGCACCGCCCACTACGATGAAGGCTGTGTTGATGGACTTGTACGAGAAGGTAATAACGAAACTTATCAGGGCAATTGCAATTGAGCGCCAGTCGAGCAATGTCTCTTTGCTCATTTCAACAACCACAGCCAAAATAATTGCAACGGAAACAATATTGACAGAGTCGAGAAATGCACCCATGATTCGGGATTGGCGAAGCTTTGGTATGAGAGGGTTCAGGAAGGCGACGAAGAGAAATGAAGGAAGAAAAATGCCGAGTGTGGCAGCTATCGCACCGTAGAAGCCACCAATTTGCCAGCCGATAAATGTTGCCGACGAGAACACAGGCCCGGGGGTAAATTGCCCGACGGCAATCGCATCAATAAGTTGTTGTTTCGAAAGCAAGCCCCGGCTGACAAGTTCGGCATCGAGGAAAGCAAAGAGCACATAACCACTTCCGTAGAGTATTGCTCCTACCTTAAGAAATATCAGGAATAATTTAATATTCGATATTTCAGTATAAGCTGCCATAATTGTCAGCGGTGCAATCATTTTAGCTCCGGGTTGTTGAATCAGGTAGAGAATTACGCCGATTGCACCAAACCCGAATAAGACATAAATCTCATTCACACCAGCGAGCGTAGCTATTGCCGCGCCGATGCCAAGTGCACCCAGCGTCGCTGACTTTAACGCGCGCTTTGCGAGGGTAATCATGGTCGAGACAATCACGGCGATGATTGCAGGTTTTATCCCGTAGATAAAAGCGGATACCTCCGGCAGGTCTCCATATTCCTTATAACTCCAGGCAAGCAGACCCGTAATAAAAACTGCAGGCAGGATGAAGCACATTCCCGCCGTAACCAATCCCTTCCAACCGGCACGCTCGTGGCCGCAGTGCATAGTCATCTCTGTTGAATTGGGGCCCGGGATCAGATTGGTTGCGCCGACGAGATCCAGAAAGTGCTGTTCCGTCATCCACCCACGCTTTTGTACCAGTTCCTTTTCCATCATAGAGATATGTGCAGCAGGACCACCAAATGCGATAAGGCCGAGGCGAAGGAAGACGCGGGCCACTTCCTTTACGTTGGAGTTCTGATTTGGTGTTTCGATGGGAGCCAATGGTCTATGCTACTCCCTAAAGATGAAGTCCGGAGACGGATATTCGCAATATCTATCACAGATATTTTTGCCCGGGAAACCCCTACTTTACGACAATACGCTGATTCAAAAATCTCGTTGAGCCCGCCCGGATGAAGTAAATGCCTTGCGGGAGCGTCAGGTTCAACTCTGTGGTATAAGCTGAATGCCCAGGGATTTCCACCAATGTCTCGAACACAAGGATACCTCTTGAATCAAGAATCTGTACGGGAATGATTTTCGCATCTTTGAAGCCTTCCAGCCTCAGCGTAACTGTCTTGCCAATTGATGGATTCGGGTAAACCGAAAGCGTTGGAAACCGTGGACCTTCAAAGTCGACAAATGTCAGGTCAGAGTATGTCACGCTTCCGTCAAGATCTGTTTGTTTGAGCCGGTAGTAGCTGCGGCCATAAAGTGGGTTGGTGTCGGTAAACGAGTACTTTGTTCGTTGTCTGGTTTCACCCTGTCCTTCTATGTCTTTAATAGGAAAGAATGTCTCTGCGTCGCTGGTGCGTTCAATGGTGAAGTAGTCGTTGTTGACTTCGCTTGCCGTTTCCCATTGAAGCTCCACTTCATTGTTTTTAAGCGTCGCCTTGAAGTAAAGCAGTTCGACGGGCAGGATATTTATTCCGCTAAGTGAGGCAAACGTAAATGCCTGAAAATTTGAAATTCCGGATGTTGACGAAACAGTCCCTGGTCCCGATGGCGATCCTGTCCCGCCAGCGCCACCAGCCAGTGTCCAAAGTGTTCCCGTATATCGCGCAACGCGTAGGTCGGCAAGATTGGAGATATCACTAAAGGAATCTTCCCAGTATAGCGTTACCGTTGCCGTCGGACTATTGACTGCACGCGTCAGAGTCCAGTATTCGGCGTGGCTCACGTGTTTAAGACTTCCGTCTACGGCAAGGTTGGCGTGAGGAGTATTGAAATATTCTGCTGTGAATTGACTTGTCGTAGTGGCGCCGGCGGGAACGATCCGTATTCTTGCGTAACGACCATTCTTCCCTGTAGGAAATATGAAGGTGTCATTCCCGATCTTGCGCACAGGGCCGTTGATAAAACTGTTTGCACTGCCCCCGCTTACCGTTACATCGTCGTTTAGAATAAACATGGCACTGGCAGATGAGTTGACGTTGCCACGCGTAAGTGTCAGGTCAGGATCCTGACCATTTGCAATTGTCACGTTATTATTGAGGACAACAGCTCCTGAGGGCTTGTTGATTACTAAACGAGTAAACGTTTGCCCCGCGCCATTCGACACGGTTTGATTGGCACTTCCATCAAATGTCAATATCCCTGTTCCCTGGTTGAAGTTTCCCGAAGTCACCGACCAGTTCCCGGCAAGGGAGATATTGTTGTTATTTCCAGTTAACGTTGAATTTGCAATAGTGAGATTCCCATTGATGTCTGTTGTTCCTCCCAACGTCTTGGTCCCCGATCCAAGGATTCCAAGGTGGTGATACGGGGTATTGATAACTGACTGGTTGCCGCCACCATTGTAGTTGAACGTGTTTCCTGCCTCAGAGCATTTTAATACCGAGTTGATATCCCCGTCGTTGGTGCCTCCCACTGCACTGAAGTTCCAGACTCCCGTGCTTCGGTTCGTAAATGTGCTCCCGGTGTCGAGTGAGCCGTTGGTGAAGTTCCCGGATTGATTGATCGTACCAAAGTTGTCTATCGTAAGATTTCCGTTTCCAGGTGCGATCGTTACCACGTTAAACGTTGCCCCGGAATTGTTTCTTAGTACGTTCCCATCGTCGCCGTCTCCACTTACAAGGTCATTTGCCGAAAGGAGATGATTATTGATGATAGTGGCGTTGTCGGTATCAAGATTCAGGTCGTCATTGATCGTTACTGAACCACCGGTTTTGTTATTATTAATCACGGCCGCAGCTGTAACGATCATGTCATCGCCAACCGTGAAGTTGCCGGTGCCGGAAAAGGTTATGGTTGCATTGGAACTGATCTGGAGGTCGTCGGAGATTGCAATCGATCCGGTTCCGCCGAAATCGACCACGGCGGCGCTGCTAATCAGAATATCGTCGGAAACCGAAAGAGCAGATGATCCGCTGAAGTTGACTCTTGCTGCGACAGGTATGTTTATAACTCCGATACTGGAAGCTCCGTTGATAGTGACATTATTGGTCGCACCCGTCCAAGCGAATTCAATCCGCGATCCGTTGAAGTTGTTTCGGTTAATGGAGCCGCCGGAGTTTATGGTGATCGACCCTCCCCGATGGATTCTAAGGGTATTGTCCCCAGTATATCGGAGAGTTCCGCCCGAGTTCACGGTTACATCAATGGCATCACCGCTCGTATTCATCGCAACGTTGTGACGGATCACTACGTGGGTACCCGCATTCGGTGTGCAACCACATGACACATTCGTCGCCGGATCTTTTGTCCAGGTGGTTCCGGTGTTCCAGTTTCCAGCGGCTCGTGAATAGAGGCGGTCTATCTGAATTATGTTAACATCATCGAACCGGAGAAATGTTGGGATAACGAACAGGTAATTCCCTGTATTTTCCCTTCCACGCACGATCAGCTCCAACGTATTTCCGGAAAGGATGACACTGGCATTTGCCTCGACGTCGTAGCCACCACCTCCTTCAATACTGCCAAACAAAACTTCGGGACCGTTATTGAGCTTATAATAGACCCTCAGGTAATCTTGTGCATTACTGGATAGAAACTCGACCAGGGTCATGTCAATTGCCACTTCAGGAGCACTACTGATGTTGATTACGCCTGAAGACCATACTCCCTCTCCGTTCCCTGTTCCATTCACGGTGAACCGGTTTCCGCCGGTGCCTTGCTTTGAAAAGGAACCAGCACCGTTGGGAGGCAATGACATTACTCGCCACGTACCGCCAATAGTTCCTGCAGCGGTACCGGTCGTGGCATTGTTCGATTCCCCTTCAAAGTCTTCAGACCATAGTACCGTCTGGGCAGAAACACAAAATCCAGATAGAAAAAGCAGGAGCAAAAAAGTGATTTTCATAGAAATACCGACACCAGGCTCGGTTTGTTTATCCGCTAACGGATAGCCTATTTTGCAAAAGTAGTGGTTTTTATCCACCGTTAGGAAGACAAACGAAGATGCTTATGACTTGATCTATCCAGCAGGATGTACGAATTCAATCCGAATTGAATAAAACGAATGTGATTTAAAGTAGCTGGATTCTGTCGAATGGGTTGCTCACGTGCACGGGTCTGATTTTCAAAGCAGGTGCATGCAATGCATCCCTGTATTAACCTAAAAACGCGGACGCAGATATGTAAGATAATCTGTCACATTCCATACCGAATTGTGTTCGCTTTGTCTATGCATTCTGGCGTAAATCATAAATTGCTCGATCCCACCAACCTTTTAAAGCTGATCGTTGAAGTTTTCGTCGCCGACTGGTTAGTGATTAGGTTCCAGCATTTAAATTACATGACAATTAAACCCAATAACGCCATGATAGACCAGCTAATGAAGCTTGTCAGGGAAAATGCCGGTGATGAGATCATCAACAACCCTGCAATACCCAACGAAAAAAACGATGAGGCGGTCCGCGAAGTCGGCCAAAGCATAATTGGTGGACTGAAAGACCAAATCAGCAGCGGCAACATTCAGCAACTAGTTTCTATGTTTAGTGGTGGCGCTGCATCAGGAAGCAACCCCGTCGTGTCACAACTTATCAGCAGCGTGGCTGGCGGTCTTGCGTCCAAACTAGGTCTGTCGCCTCAGACCGCAACGCAAATTGCTTCCGGACTTCTGCCGAAGGTCCTGAGCCAGTTCGTAAACAAAGCCAAGGACCCGAATGATAAGGATTTTGACCTTCAGGATATCCTGAGCAACCTGGGCGGGGGCAGCGGAAATATCGGCGAGCTTCTCGGTGGATTGACGGGCTCCTCAGGCAAGGGCGGGCTCGGCGGAGCGCTGGGTAAAATGTTCGGTGGCTGACACAAATAACGTCGAAATAATGGGCCTCGCAAGTGCGGGGCCTCTTTTTATACCCTCATTATGTGATACCGGAGTAAGTAGCTTTTGCTGAGATTTGGGTTCATTGACGAATCTAATTTTATAGCTATGAGAGCTGCTGTCGTATTGTTCACCATCTCAATATTGTTCATTTCCTGTGGTGGAGATGACGAAGGAAACCCTTCTGCACCCGCAGAATGCACACAGGCGTGGTGCCCTTTTGTCGGAGTGTGGCGACTCAATCAACTACTTGCTGATGGCAACGCCGTTAACGAGAACATCAGTTCTTATCGACTCGATCTGAAAAAGCCTACTTCTGGCGAATCCGGCAACTATCAACGCACCTTTGCCAGTGGTGAAAGCGAAAGCGGCACGTGGAGCGTTACGAATAATGGTAGCGTAATTGTTCTGGATACTCCCGACGCCGAAGAAACCTATATCGTTGAATCAGTCAGTGGCTCTTCATTGATCCTTGTCTTCGAACGCGAAAGCGTGAAGCCCGGACCTGATACATTCCGGTTCTCATTTACAAAGTAAATTCAGGTTCAATCAGCCTTCAGACACTTTGCCGGGTTGATTTTTGCGGAACGAAAAGCGTGCGCACCGATGGTTGCCCACGAAACGACGATGGCAATCAACCCCGCGAGAACGAAGTAAAGCCAACTTACGTCAATTCTGTAGGCAAACGTGTCGACCCATGCGGATGAAATATGATAGCCGATTGGAAATGCGATTGCCACAGCAACAAGGACGAGTTTGGTGAAGTCACTGGAAATAAGCACCACAATGCTAGATGCGCTGGCTCCAAGCGCTTTCCGGATGCCAATTTCTTTTTGACGCCGTTCTGCCGTGAACGCAGCCAGTCCAAAGAGGCCAAGACTTGATATCAAGATGGCTATTCCGGCAAAATACTTTGACAGCATAGCGATCCTTGTTTCCGAACGATATTGATTGTCGTAATCCTGATCCATGAAGCGGTAAGTGAACGCAAAGCCGGGGTTAAACTCGCGATACAGCTTTTCAACCGCCTTAATAGTGTTCGATATTTCGGCCGCCTTGAGCCGGATGATGATCTTACTGGTATGCTGCGGCGCAAGAATGAAAAACAGCGGCGCTACATCGGAGTGCAAAGATTCAAAATGAAAGTCTTCAACAACACCCCGGATTGGACAATCATACGGCCCGATTTTTATTTGTTTGCCTATGGGGTTCTCCAGGCCCATGGCCTTTATCGCTGTCTTGTTCATAACGACACTGAGACTGTCGGCGTGGCTGCGTGAGAAAGTACGGCCTTCGATCAGCGTTAGCCGCAGCAAATCCACGGCATCATAGTCCACGGAACGAATGGCAAAAGAAGTGATCATGCCATCAGGTTTCCCCTCCCAGTCAATATTTGTTGTATTTCCGCCACCGACCATGCTTTGCGACATCGAGGAAGCCTGAACCACCCCTGGAATCTTGCGCAATTCCTCCAGGAAAGTATCCCGGCGCTTGGCGACTTCTCCTTCCATTTCAAAGTACAGCAGATTCTCCTTTTGATATCCCAGGTTCTTGTTCAGGACAAAGTGTATCTGATTCTGAATAACCAATACAACTCCGACGAGAATGATTGATAGGGTGAACTGGAAAATCACCAATCCTCTCCTTACCCAAAGTTCGCCTGCGCTGTTCATCATCATGCCTTTTAAAATCGCAGCAGGTTTGAACCGCGACAGATACAGGGCAGGATAACTTCCGGCAAGGAATCCTGTGAACACGACCAGACCGACAAGTGTCAGAATAAACCTGCTGCTGAAAACGAGCGTGAGACTTTTATCAGTAATCTGGTTGAACGTTGGAAGAAACAAGTCGACTAGAAGAATTGCAACAGCGACTGATATCGCAGACGTCGCTACTGATTCGGCGAGGAACTGCCCCACCAGAACGGAACGCCCTGCACCGACGGTCTTTTTTATACCAACTTCCTTAGCCCGCTGACTCGCCCGCGCTGTGGACAAGTTCATGAAGTTGATGCAGGCAATGAGGAGGATAAATACCGCTACCGCAGCAAAAAGCACGACATATTCAATTTGTCCTCCCGATTGAACTCCGTTTTCAAAACGACCATGCAGGTACAAGTCAGCGTATCGGGTCGCAAACAGCGTACGGTGAGTGAAGTCACTTTTCTGGCTGACTACGTCCTTGATCTTTTTATTAAAGACATTGAGGTCTGTTCCATCAGCTAGTACAACATAGGTAGATGGTCCTGCGTTCCGCCAATTGGTAACCTCCGGACGTTCATCGATGAGGTTTTGAAAGGGTAACACGAAGTCAAAACGCTCCGACGATTCCGGAACATTTTCAAACACACCTGTAATGATGTAATCGGTATCTTGCTGGAAACGGACCGTCTTGCCCAGGGGGTTAACTCCTGAAGGAAAGAGAGCTTCTGCGACATCACGTGAAAGAACGATAGATGCCTTGTTACGCAAAACGTCTGCGGCCTGGCCGCTAACGAGTGGGAATGAAAATATGGAGAAAAAGTTTTCATCCGCGTAACGACCACTGGCTTTGACAACCTTGTCGTCTGTCGAAAGCGTAAAGGGCTCAAACCAGTTCGAAAGGGAAACTGTCGTTGCCATGTCAACTTCCGGCATCTCCTCCTTCAACGTTCTCGCCAGAAGCCAGGGCGTCGAGTTCGTTACACTTCTGGATCCTTCATAAGTTTGTATCTCAAACACCTGGTAAAGGCGATCTTTATTAGCGTGAAACTGGTCTTTGCAAAGTTCGTCATCCACCCAAAGAAAAATCAGGAGCACGACCATCAGGGCAGTAGACAAGCCGATCAGATTGATCAGGAATGTGTTTCTGAACTTCAGCACATTTCGCAGGAGCAAGGCGAGGTGGTGGCGGACCATATCATTGAATTTCCGACGGTCATTTCAGATGTCGTGCCATCTTCAATATAGCGCTTCCGCATAGAAAAATGCCTTAATCCGGAAGAAACCCGACAGATAGTGCCCATCTTCAGAATTTCTACTGTCCATAAATGGGCACTCCACACTGAAATTGAGTGTAGTATTTTTAGCTTTGATTACACCTTTTACGACAATGCCTAAAGTGCCGTCTAATGTTCTGATCGTCGACGATGACGAACTGGTATCGCTTTCGATCAAGCTTTTGCTTGACCCGCATTTCCAGAAAGTTGTTTCGTGTCGGACCCCGGAACGTATTCCCGCGATGCTCCGGAGCGAGGCGATTGATGTACTGCTGCTGGACATGAACTTTCGACCCGGTGAGACATCCGGATCCGAAGGGCTGTTCTGGCTGCGCAAAGTACTGAACGATGCCGCGGACGTGCAGGTGGTGTTGATGACTGCATACGCAGACATTCAGGTCGCGATAGATGCACTCAAAGAAGGTGCGCTGGATTTCATCGTTAAGCCCTGGCAGAATGAAAAGCTCCTGGCAACCGTAAGAACCGCCGCATTGGTTAATCAGGAAAAGCGAAAAGTTCGGCAACTCCGCTATCAGTGTAAAGGGATCCTTGCCGCCTTCGATAAACAATACGAACCGCTTCGTGGTGAAGCGGAATCGATTCGCGAAATCAAAAAGACGATCGCGAAGGTTGCCCCCACAGATGCGGCTGTGCTGATCCTCGGTGAAAACGGTACTGGTAAAGAAGTTATCGCGCGTGAGATTCACCGGCAGTCTTTGCGACACGATGAAGTGTTTATGTCTGTAGACCTCGGCGCGTTGAGTGATACGTTGTTCGAAAGTGAATTATTCGGCCATCGAAAAGGCGCTTTTACAGATGCCCGCGAAGATCGCGTCGGAAGGTTTGAAGCCGCTGCAGGCGGAACCCTGTTTCTTGATGAGATCGGCAACGTGCCCCTCCACCTACAGGTAAAACTTCTTACTGCTATTCAGCAGAAAAGCATTGTGAGGCTGGGTACTAATGAGCCGATTCCGGTAGATGTCCGAATCATTTGCGCCACCAATACCGACCTCCGGAAAATGGCTACTCAGGGTGCGTTCCGCGAAGATCTGCTTTATCGCATCAATACAGTTGAGATCAACGTACCACCATTGAGGGATCGCACGGAAGACGTTGCTGATCTCGCGGAGTATTTCCTTGAAAGGTTCAATTCCAAATATTACAAACGCCTGATGTTCCACCCCGATATTTTTGATGAGCTTAAAAAATACAGGTGGCCGGGGAACATCCGCGAATTGCAACACGCTGTTGAGCGCGCTGTGATTATGGCCGAAAAAGACATGCTTGATGCCAGCGATTTCAGTGTTCTGCGTAAATCAGATGACGCCGATTTCACCTTCGAACAGCTCAACCTCGAGAAACTTGAAGCCTGGGCGGTGCGGAAGGCTATTGCCAAGCACCACGGGAACATAAGCCACGCGGCAGACGAGCTCGGTATTTCCAGGGGCGCTATCTACAGAAGGATTGAAAAATATGGTATTTAGGAATTTTCGGTTGCAGGTCGTTGTACGGGTGCTTCTCCTGACAGCAGCCCTGACGTTGTTGGTCTGGTGCGTGTTGCGAGGATTGTATCTGCGCAGTGCATATATCGGATTTGCAGTCATTGTTTTGATTGTTGAGTTTGTTCGCTATGTGGACCGGATAAACGACGAAGTGAAGACCTTTCTCCTGTCCATTAGTCAGCGCGATTTCACGTCAGTGTTCTCCGAAAAAGGCAGAGGCAGAAGTTTCGATGAAATGCATCAGTCGCTTAATCATATTACAGGATTGTTTCGTGAAATCAGCTCTCAAAAGGAAATTCAACATAGGTACCTTGAAATGCTGGTCGAGCACGTTCGTGTTGGCATCATCAGCTTTACAGAGGACGAGAATATTCATTTGGTAAATGACGCTGCAAAAGAAATGCTGAGACGAAAGGTGCTTGGCAATCTGAAGGTGCTGGAAACAGTTGATCCGCGTCTGCTTGCTGTACTTCGGGAAATTAGAAGTGGTGAAACAAGACTCTTGAGTGTGTCTATAGATAGGTACGCGCTCAACTTGTCAATTCATGCCTCTGAGTTTCGTCTTGATACCACGCACTATAAGCTAATCTCGCTGCAGGATATCCGGAATGAACTCGATGCGCGTGAAGTTGAATCATGGCAGAAATTAATTCGCGTACTTACGCACGAAATAATGAACTCCATCGCACCTATCAGCTCGTTGAGCGATACGCTTCATTCACTCGTAAAGAACAGTAATGCACAACTGGATGATGCATTGTACCAACCTCTGGAAGCTGGGTTGCATGCGATTAAGGTGCGAAGTGCCGGCCTGCACGGGTTTACGGAAGCCTATCGCAAACTTACGCGCCTGCCTCAGCCAAAATTCCAATCCATAGATATTATGGTTGTGGTGAATCGCGTTGCTGCTCTTTTGAAACCTGATTTCGATAAACGTGGAATATCGCTTGTCGTGTCCGGGACATCACAAATCGTGAGTATCGATCCCGACTTGCTTGAACCTGCATTGATAAATGTTGTTCAGAATGCGGCTGACGCCGTGTGCAATACAGAAAATCCCCGGATTTCGGTTTCTGTCACGCGGAATGGTTCCATCACCGAGATCGGTGTTGCAGATAACGGGGTGGGTATTCCTAATGACGTAATCGATAAAATATTCATTCCCTTCTTCACCACAAAAACAGGTGGATCTGGTATTGGGTTGGCATTGTCCAAACAAATAGTGCAATTGCACCGCGGCTATTTGCGTGTTGCAAGTACGCCGGGTACTGGTACGGTGTTAAGTATTGCGGTACCAAACAGGCAAGAGTAGAGAAAATCGACATCTTTAAGCATAGCTTTTTCTGAACCCTTCAAAAAATCTCATAAATTGTGCGAAATCCTGTGCTCCTCTATCGAATACTACCAGCATCAATAAGGCTTTGCCAAGTCTTCCCGGGTAGTTGCTACAGATCTTTAATTACTTGATTACACGTCAATGAAGAAAATACATACTGATGGAGTAGTGACGTTTACACCGCCGAGCAGAAACGCATGGCGACGATGGCTTGAACAAAACCATGAATCCGAACGTTGTGTTTGGTTGGTGTATAAGAAAGGAGCAGCAGATAAGGCTAATATCAGTTACGTTGAAGCTGTGGAGGAGGCTCTTTGTTTTGGATGGATTGACAGTACATCGAAACGCCTCGATGATTCCATTAGGATACAGTATTTTTCCAGGCGAAATCCCAGGAGCACCTGGAGTAGCCTCAACAAACAACGTGTAGCAAAGTTGTCAAAAGCGAAGCTCATGCATCCTGCAGGATTGGCGATGGTCAGCCTTGCGAAAAAAACAGGCACCTGGAACGCACTTGATGAAGTCGATCGCCTAACAATACCGCCTGATCTGAAACTTGAATTCGGGCGTTTTCCAGCCGCATGGGCCAACTTTGACGCATTCCCGAAATCCGCTAAAAAAGGTATACTTGCCTGGATTAAGTCTGCGAGGAAGCAGGAAACGAGAGTTAAACGTATTGAACGCACGATCGCATATGCTGCAGAAAACAAGCGTGCTTTCCCTTAAGTTTTGATTCGAAGCGTTGAAAGCAGCGGCAGGCTGGAGATTCCCATTGCATAACTTAACATTCCGGAAAAAGCGGTAACTTTGTAATTCATTCACAGATAGCACCTGTCTATCTGTTTTTACCCGCCCCCTTTAAAATCCTACAATGCCGAGACTTCACCTCGTTGAACAGGTGCGCTCTCGTTTTCGGGTATTGTATCATGTAAAACTTCAAAACGCAAAATTATGGCAGAGAGAATGTATGTACCCGTATGGCACAAGTATCGCCCCGCATTGCTAAAGTTGATGTTGGATGCTTTGAATGAACCTCAGCAGTATCAGCTATATCCACACGAATTTCGATCGCTCAATTCCCGACAAAAAGGTGGCTATGACTTCACCCTTCAGGTGGCAAACGGGAAACCCATAAACAAAATCAAAGAGTCGGTCAATGCTCAGGATTTGTTTGCAGTTCTTCAATCCTCCCCAAAAGGATCAGAATTGATTGAAAAGGAATCGTATGAGATTTCGCTTGACAAAAAGTTCGTACTCCATGTGAACAGGCTGGATTAATTCGGTCAACTGTTTTCCTCATTCAAAGAAACCTTCGACCTAATCGAAGGTTTTTTTATCCCCGGAGAATCTGCTAATACGGAATAATCTAAGAAAAGATCTTTATCTTCTTAATACTTTCCCTTGCCCATGGCTTATCCTTGATTTAATCATAATCGCGCCCTCTCACAGATATGATTTTCCTCATAATTCCCCAAGAGAAAAGTAGCCTCGATTAAAAGATATTAAATCGAAAGTCATTGTATTGGAATTGCAGCAAATTAGTTTTGCTTCGGCACAGGTGTGTCAATAAAGTAGCCCTTTAAATGAAAAAAAGCCCGAAGCGCGTGTTCATCAGTTTTGTTCTTGCCGCGAGCCTTTTCCTGAAAGGATGTTCTTCAGAAGATCCTGATCCCCAACCGCCGCAACCTCCCGACCCGGACAAAGGGCAATATTACTTCGGTGTGGACTTGTCTTATGTAAACCAGATCCTGGACCACGGCGGCCAGTTTCGCGACAACGGGGTCGTCAGGGATCCTTATAAAATATTCGGCGATGCAGGAGCCAATCTTTCCCGATTCCGGCTTTGGCACACTCCCGGATGGACGAAGGAAATCTACGATCCCCAGGGGGCGCAAATGTATAACGACCTCGCTGATGTGGCCAATGGTATCGCAAAGGCAAAGGCAGCGGGTATGGAAACATTGCTCGATTTTCATTATTCGGACAGATGGGCCGACCCGGGTTCTCAGCCTGTGCCAGCGGCATGGAAATATGTCACCTCCCTGGATATACTCGCCGATTCTGTTTATGAGTACACCAAGAAAACATTGACACACCTTAAGTCCAAAGACCTGCTGCCGGAACTTGTTCAACTGGGGAACGAAACCAATTGTGGGATGCTCTTCAGTGATGTGTTATCATCTTTTCCGAAACTGAATGTATGCGATGGAAACTGGGCAAATCTCGGCGTAATTCTCAATGCAGCCGCAAAAGCAGTACGCGATGTGGCATCAAATGAAATCAAGATCGTTCTTCATGTTGCTGATCCAAAAAATGTGGAGTGGTGGTTTGATAACATTACCGCGAACGGTGGTGTTGAAGATTTTGACATTATTGGAATGTCCTACTATCCGCTATGGCATACAACGGTACCTCTGAATGACATCTCCAACAAGGTTTCAGCGTTCAAAAGTCGCTTCAGGAAAGACGTGTTGATTCTCGAGACGGCATATCCATGGACGTTAGAAAGTGCGGACAGTTATAACAACGTCTTCGGAAATAATGACCCGCTTCCGGGATACCCATTCACCCCGCAGGGACAACACGATTTCATGGTGAAGTTAAATCAGGAGGTGATCGAAGGTGGGGGAATGGGCGTGATCTACTGGGAGCCAGCCTGGATCACCAGTAACATGAAAGACCTTTGGGGAACCGGATCGTCGTGGGAAAATGTCACATTATTTGATTTTAAGGGGAACCGGCATAAGGGAATGGATTATTTCAAATTTTAATACTGATGAAAACGATTAAGTGGGGACTACTTGCGATGACCGTTGTGATGGCTGTCGGGACGGTATACGCACAAAATGTGAGACGGCATATCAGTCTCGATCGCGATTGGCGATTTCACTTCGGCCATGCAGCAGATGCTGCGAAGGATTTTAATTTTTCTATTGCCAATATTTACGCAAAAAACGGAGGAGCTCAAGCCACCGCTATCGATCCAAAGTTTGATGACTCAGGCTGGCGGAAACTGAATGTGCCTCATGATTGGGCAGTAGAGTTGCCTTTCGTGAAGTCGGAAAACCTGGATGTAATGGCGCATGGGTACAAACCCGTCGGTGGACTATTCCCAGAGACAAGTATTGGCTGGTATCGCAAGACGTTTGAAGTAGCGCCATCCGACAGCGGCAAGCGTTTTAGTCTTCAATTTGACGGCGTATTTCGCGACAGCCGCGTGTGGGTGAATGGATTTTTCGTGGGAAGGAATGAAAGCGGTTACATCGGCGCGACCTATGAGATCACAGATATCATCAACTTTAAGTCGGAGAATGTTATTGTTGTACGGGTCGATGCAACGCAATACGAAGGCTGGTTTTACGAGGGGGCAGGAATTTACCGTCACGTCTGGCTGAATATTTTTGATAATGTGCACATGCCGGAAGGGGGAACGTTTGTTTACTCCGAGCTGAAAGATAAAACAGCGCTTGTTTATGCGGAGACAGAAATAAGAAATGCCGGTGATAAACCCGTGGAGGTGAGTCTGCTGGTAAATATCAACAGTCGCGATGGAATAGCTGCAGCTAATACGGAGTCGAAACCACTTACCATTCAGCCTGGGGAGGTGAAAATCATAAGATCAACGCTTGAGCTTTCAGCACCTGAACTTTGGTCAGTAGAAAACCCCTATTTATATAAGGTTCATACTACACTTAAGAGCGGCGATCGCATCACGGATTCACGTACAATCCGCTTCGGCATCAGGTCAATCGCACTGGGAAACAATAATGAATTACTGTTGAATGGAAATCCTGTTAAGCTCAAAGGAGTAAACTGCCATCAGGATCATGCCGGTGTCGGTAGCGCGATGCCTGATTACCTGCAATTTTACCGAGTACGCCTCCTGAAAGAAATGGGTGTTAATGCCTACCGCGCGAGCCACAATCCGCCAACCCCCGAGCTACTCGACGCATGCGACAGTCTCGGAATGCTTGTAATAGACGAAACACGTTTGCTAAACAGCTCGGACGAATACCTTGATCAGTTCAGAAAACTCATCAGACGTGACCGCAACCGCGCTTCCGTTTTTATGTGGTCAATCGGAAACGAAGAGGGTTGGGTCCAAAGGACAAGCGTGGGCAAGCGTGTCGCGTTAACCATGCTTGGCGTATTGCGGGATCTTGATCCAACCCGGACAGCCACGTATGCCGCCGACCTCGGCAATGAATTTGCTGGTGTCAACGAGGTCATTCCGGTTCGCGGTTTTAATTATCGTGAAAAATTTATCGTTCCCTATCATAAGGATCATCCGGAACATCCTATTATTGGAACTGAAATGGGAAGTACGGTTACAACTCGCGGGGTATACGAAGTCGATTCAGTGCGAGGATACCTCACCGATCAGGATATTAACGCGCCGTGGTGGGCTTCGACTGCTGAAGCATGGTGGCCGATCGCAGCCGACAACCCCTGGGTTATGGGCGGTTTCATATGGACAGGCTTTGACTATCGCGGCGAACCAACTCCATTCAAATGGCCAAATATAAATTCACACTTTGGCGTCATGGACATGTGCGGGTTTCCGAAGAATATTTACTACTACTATCAATCCTGGTGGAGTGATAAGGATGTCCTTCACATCTCTCCCCATTGGAACTGGCCGGGAATGGAAGGAAAATCCATCGACGTATGGGTGAACTCAAACGCAGATGAGGTCGAACTTTTCCTAAATGGTAAAAGTCTCGGTCGGAAAAAAATGCCGCGCAACGGTCATCTGAACTGGCAGGTGGCCTATAAGCCGGGAACACTGAAAGCTATCGGCTACCGCGATGGGCGGAAATTTGCTGCAAGCCGTGAAACAACCGGAAAGCCAGCTTTCATCGTTCTGGTCGCCGATCGTAAGCAAGTCACTTCTGATGGGGCAGATGCTTCGGTCGTCAATGTCGAAGTTCGCGATGCCAAAGGCCGGACTGTTCCCGATGCTTCTGATATGATTTCATTTACCATTATTGGTCCGGCGAAAATTATTGGCGTTGGCAATGGTGATCCCAGCAGTCATGAACGCGATGCCTACGATGGATCGACAGCGACGCGTTCATTATTCAATGGCCGATGTCAATTAATTATTCAATCGACAACAGGAGAGGGTGTGATACGAGTTGAAGCCAAAGCCGATAATTTGAGAGCAGCATCGGTTTCAATTAATGCAACATCAACTTCTAATTTCTCACAATCCAAATAATGATGATCCGATATTCCAACTCAGGGAATGCCCTCAAGTTTATATTCACTCTTTTATTAGCTGTGTCGCCGTTGATGAACGGTAGTGCTCAACAGCGGAAGGACGTATACGTCGACCGCAATGGAGTAATGCGCTGGGGCGGAACGAATGAAGAAGTGCGTGGGTTTGGTGTAAATTATACAGTACCGTTTGCTCATGCTTACAGATCCGCCAGACAACTCAATGTCGATCATGAAAAGGCGATAGACAACGACGTTTACCATTTTGCGCGTCTCGGATTTGATGCGTTCCGCGTTCACGTCTGGGATACGGAGATAAGTGATTCTGTCGGTAATCTTTTGGAAAATGAACATTTGCGCCTTTTTGATTATACGCTGATGCGCATGAAGGAACGCGGGATCAGGGCGCTTATCACACCCATCGCCTATTGGGGCAACGGATGGCCTGACCGGGATGAAAAGACGCCGGGATTTTCGGCTAAGTTTGGAAAGGACGATTGTCTGACCAACGAGGAGGCTATTCGTGCACAAGAGAACTACTTGTATCAGTTCTTGAATCACGTGAATCCCTATACCAAAATCGCTTACAAGGACGATCCGGATATCGTTGCCTTTGAAATAAGCAATGAGCCTCACCATCAGGGGTCATCTGCTGAGGTGACACGCTTTATTAATCGAATGGTTAGCGCCATGCGGAAGACGGGAACAAGGAAGCCGATCTTTTACAACGTCAGCC
This sequence comes from Bacteroidota bacterium, assembly GCA_023417065.1. Lineage (GTDB taxonomy): Bacteria > Bacteroidota > Bacteroidia > Cytophagales > Cyclobacteriaceae > Ohtaekwangia. The sequence continues at coordinate 29,551 of JAEZGH010000025.1, read as the reverse complement.
ATAGCATTCATTTGCACAAGGCTTACTTTGACTCACGAATTCAGGGCGGAACATTTCAATGGTATCCTACGGGGCTTGGCGCGGCACATGAGCTGCGTGGAAACTTTCTTCCCAATGTGGACCGGTATGTGATTCCGTTTGCCGACAATCCCAAATTCAAAAAGGCCGCAAAAGTCGTTTATGAATTCGACGCTGCAGATATAGGACGCTCTTATATATACCCCGCGATGGCAAGGAGTTTCCGGGAAGCGGGCATTCAGTGGGCGACGCACTTCGCGTATGATCCCACGTTCATGGCTTTCGCGAACACGGAATACAATACGCACTATATGAATCTTGCCTATGCGCCGGGAAAAGCACTAAGTCTGAAGATCTCCTCCGAGGTGTTTCATCAGGTGCCTATGTATAAATCGTTTGGGCGATATCCTGAGAATGCAACCTTTGATTCGTTTAGGGTCGACTATGAACAGGATCTCGCTGAAATGAATTCGGAAAGCAAATTCATCTATACAAACAATACATCAACAAAGCCCGTTGCTCCGGAAAAGCTCAAGGAGGTTGCAGGAGTCGGGAGCTCACCCGTTGTAAAATATGAGGGAACAGGTGCGTATTTTCTCGATAAGATTTCCGATGGGGTATGGCGTCTAGAGGTAATGCCCGACGCAATCTGGATCGACAACCTGTTTGGTCGCAACAGCCTGGATAAGAAGGTTGCTGTGATCAATTGGCGCACCTGGCCGATGACGATTTCTCTGCCAGGCCTGGGTGAGGACTTTACAATCCAGCAGCTCGACCGCCAGGGAGAATCTCAGACTGCCGAATCGGCGACGGTGAATGTCTCACCTGGTACCTGGTTGGTTGCGCGGAAGGGGGCGTCATTGCCGTCAGATGCTAATTCGAGGTTCGGGAACATCCGGCTTAACGAGTTTACCGCGCCGGCACCGATGATAGAATCACCCGTTGTACTGCATGAGGCGGCCCCTGTCCTCATCGCGAACAAGTCGTATACGGTAGTGGCCACCATTGTTACGCGTGATATCCCCGATTCGGTCACGCTCGTCGTAGGAACGGGATGGCGATCTGACCGGATACCTATGAAGAAGCGCAACGGCTACATCTATGAGGCCGAGGTGCCCGCAGAAATGATGCAGGAAGGTTTTCTTGGCTATCGTATCGACGTCGCTTCAGAAGGGGCTACATTAACGTTTCCAAACAACGGATCGTATCAGTCGCCAGTAGTGAAGTCGCCCACAAAATTGTTCCTCTTCAATGCATTCGATGATGCCGATCAGGTTAGCCGTGAGTGGCGGCCGGGCTCAGGAGTATTCCCGACTGCTGAACCCGCCCGCGCAGAATTGGTAAGTCGCATCGACAAATTGTTTATACCTGATCCCGAGAACAAGGGGGCTGCGCCCATCGACGACTATTCCATGAGGTTTAACTTCAAGCCGAAGATTGCCAGCCACTTTGATTTAACCCAATATCAGAAAATCGGGATTAAAGGCCGATCCCGCGGCTCGGAGGAGATCAAAATTCAGATTGCTTTCATTACGCGGAAGGGGGCAACGGCTGGTGCCGTCGTAAACCTTAAGAAGAATGGATCCGCAGTTGTTATTGAACGATCCGAGCTTCGTCCGGTTGATTTTGTCATTTTGCCCAGGCCGTATCCTTCGTTCCTTCCATATTTCCATACGAACGACGTACCCTTTAATTGGGGCGAAATAGAGACAATTCAAATCTCGGTCGGTCCTAAAATGACAGAAGAAGAGAAGCAGAAATCATGGTCGCTCGCAATTGAATCAATTTGGTTGGAATGACGGCGCTCGTTTAGAAATTTGATATTTCCGCGTAAAGCCGATTGCATCGTTCAGTCTGAGATTCTTCACAAATTAAAAAACTCGATTAATGTTTAACCTTTAATTCGAAACCTTACATCTCTCTTTTCTTTTACGCGGGTTGACGTTTTCAACACGTGAATACTTGCTGGCTACATGATATCTTAAAACGCGTTGTCGGTTGTTTACAACTCACAGTTCGATCGATCCGCTCCACGATAATACTTTCTGTTCATCGGTCTGGTTATACTAATAAATTTTATCCCTGAACTTTTTACTCCAGTTCAGGATTGAAACGTGCAGGTATTCATATGAGGTAAGTGTACCCTCTATCTTACGATAACGAGTATTTGCGTATATCCTATTCGTTAAGAAATAGTGTCACCCACCATTTTTGCGACACGATTGATTTGATGTTGAAGTCGACGCTCATCATGTCAAAGAGAAAATAATCTTTCAAAATCTGGTGCCGGAAAATCGACACCATACAAAACAGATTACAGCATGAAGAAATTGTTCATTTGCGTTTTGATGACGCTGGGACTTTCCATTACGGCCTGGCAGGCCAGCGCTCAGCTTACATTCAAGACAACATCACCCTCTACCATTGCGTACTATGAGTACCTTCCTTCGGACTATAATAACAATTCCAATAAGTATCCGGTAGTGATTTTTTTGCATGGCATAGGTGAACGCGGTACAAATACAACCGATAAAAACGTACTCGCTAAGAGTATCACGTCTGTGGCGAAATTCGGACCTCCGCTGCATGCAAAGAACGGCACGAAGTTTCCATTTATTCTTATCGCCCCTCAATTGAAAAATAACTATGGCACATGGCCAACATCGTATGTGATGGAGGTTATTAACTATGTAAAGACCTATCTCCGTATAGATGAGAAGCGTATCGTTATAACAGGCCTTAGTCTCGGCGGAGGCGGTACCTGGACGATGGCTCAGGAATACCCTAAACTGTTTTCTGCAGTTGCTCCAGTGTGTGGTGGGTATAACAGCACGTCACAAGCAGTGAATATTGCGAAGGAGAATGTTCCTGTTTGGGCTTCTCACGGCGACAAGGATACAACCGTGCCAATGTCAAAAACAGTTAACATGGTAAATGCGATCAACGCAAATAAGCCTAACCCTCTTGCAAAGCTTACTATCTATGCAGGAGTGAATCACAATGCATGGGACTACGCGTACCGCACTGATCACAGCTTGCACAATCCAAATATATATGAGTGGATGATGCAGCAAACCAATACCAAAAACGGTGGCAACAGCATCCCTACTGCAGACGCCAATGTCGATCAGAATAAGTCACTCGCAACTACCAACACGGCAACTGTCTTCGGATTTGGCAAAGATTCAGACGGTACAATCGTGAAGTTTCAGTGGACCAAAATTCAGGGTCCTGATGCAACGATGACTGGTGCTAACACAAGCAGGCTCATTGTGAATAATCTTCGTGAAGGTGTTTACGTGTTTCGCCTGACCGTTACCGATGATAAGGGTAACACAGATTCGGATTATATGCGGATCAACGTAAGGAAATAAACCATCCATCTTTAACTATATTTGAAAATGAAGAACATCGTAATTTGTCAATCAGTCTCCAAAATCTTGTTCATGGCGCTGGCTTTATTCATAATGGTCAGCTGTTCAGAAGAAGCGATGGTTGAAAAGCCCGCTTCCACAGGAGCGGAAGCTGTCGTAGAAGTTGTTGAAGAGGCTGATGTTGCCAGCCTGACGGTAAGCGGAATATTTACTGAAGTAACGCCCAATATCGACTGTGCATCTTGTACATACAAGGTGCCGGCAAACGTAAAAAGCGTTGACGGAAGTAAGTTGAATCTAAAACCCGGAAGCGTAGTCTGCGTAAGCGGTGGCCGGAAACTGGGTGAAATTGAATTCGTAAATATGGTGGGCACGGAGAAAGATCCGATCATCATTGGAACCTGTAACGAGTAACCGTTACAAACTGATCTATGAGAATCCTCGTCTGCAACGACGGGGATTCTCTTTTTATTCTTCGCCCACTATTTCCGATTGATATCCGTCTGAAACAAGTAACGAGTCGCTGTATTCCACTAACTCCCCCTTGGAATCAAACTTATTCCTCTTATACAAATAGAATTTCTTGTCAGGATAATAATCCATCAGCACCCGGTTTTCCCAACCCAGGTCAAGGGCATACAAAACATCATTGTTGTAGTGCTTATCATTGCGAACGAGATTTGGCGGATACATCGGGCGAATGACACTCGTTGCTGATCGCACTAATATTACGGCGTTCTCAATCTTCGCTTCGGCCACCTTGTCGTAAATATCCATTCGCTCATTAATGATGGTATGCTCACGGTCTGTAATGAATGGAATTTTAATGAACGCAAAGAGCATTCCCGTGACCAGTAACGCACGGCCCCACCAATGGCCCTGCCGCAACGCTTTCACAACTACGAATGCCACGAGAAATGGAAACCCTTCAAAGTAGAAACGTGGACCATACTGGTTGCCGCCATACTCGTAGTAAAAGAAGTATCCGACGACAAGGAGAAGGAAGTAGTAGTCTTCGGGATGGCGAAGGATATTCCTGAAGTCAAACAGTCGCGTCGTTATAAAGATACCGTACAGGATCAGCAGATGCGGTGAGACCCAATAAATGAACATCGCGAACCGTTTGAAGATGTGTTTCAATCCTTTGGCAGGAGTATGATCCCGGAGAAAGCCAACACCCTCCTGATCGTATGCCCATACCGTTACAGGTACCAGGGCGTCACCGGTTGTTTTGTAGTTATACCATAGCAGAAATAACATCATCGGCATCGCCCCGGCAGTAATCAGAAGAATAGGCTTAACCGATTCCCATTTATAAGTCGTTACAATGTAAAGGTAAAATGGAGCGAAGATAAGGACTGCCGTGAATGGGCGTGTTAGCGCAAGTAATCCGACAAATACTCCCGCAAGGAGACCGAAGTATCCCTGACGCTTATCGAAGTAACGCAAGGTGAAATACATCGCACAGACCACATGGAGAAAGGACGAGGTATGCGAGAAATAGGACGCTGAATTAAAAATATAGAAGCCCGTGGCAGCAACTCCCAGCAACGACCAGATCGCGATACGCTCATCATAAAGTCTTTTTGTCAGTTCAAAGAAGAACCAAAGCGCAATGACACCCAATATGACGTTGATAAGAAAAGGTGGAATGCCGACGACAAAAGCAATGGCTAGCAGAACGGGCCATCCGGGAGGGAACCGACCAATCCACTTTCCGTCTTTCTGTGCGATGTGATCGAAGTCGAAGAATTGAGGTAAGGGATGTACATCACTCCATAGATCGCCTGCGGCCAGATCCTCCGCCTGGAACAAATAAGCGTATTCATCCGCTGAATTCGGGAAATCCCGCAGACCAAGTGTGGCGACCAGGACGGTGACAATTGTGAAAGCCGCCAGGATCGATACCATCGCTGTCTGTGAATTCTCGGTCAATCGACGATCAAATCGATCAATGACGTCGTGAAACCAAGTCGAAGCGAGGGTAATAAAAAACAATCCCAAAAAGATTGTCATCCACAACAGCTCTGTTGCGATCAGGCGGATCATGTCTGAGTAATATAGCGGCGGATTCCTTGTATATGCGGGAAAAAGGGGAGCCAGAAAGGCAATAATTGGAGTTTCCCAGATCTTGAAAGTCAGAAATGCCGCAATTCCGATAAGAAGGATTGACGCACCGATCCATTTTAACTTCATATTTTCGAGAGTCTCCAGCAAATACTAAACTGATGCCTGGCCAAGATAAAAAGATTTAATTTAATGCATCCTACGATGAAACGTTGAATGACCAGCTGCAAAAATAAAAAGGCCGGCTAAAAACCGGCCTTTTTCTGCAATGTCTATACATGCTACTTTGAAAGTTGTTGCGCAAGCTTGTCTTTAACTACCTGACCAACACTACTTTTTGTTTCAGTCAGGACCTCTGAAAGATTGTTCTTTGCATAGTCACTTGCCTTGCCCGAAAGGTCTTTCAATGTGCTCGATGCAGAATTGAGAAACTCTCTACCCTTTTCCGTCATAAGGAAATTGGCGAGTACGGCAGCAATCGCTGCGCCACCAAGAGCAGCTAATAATATTGTGGTTCCACGTGCCATATATTTGGATGTTTTATTTTAACATTTGATCTGTTGATTATCTTCATAAAAATGCATGCCTGACTTACGGGTTTTTCCTGAATATCCTCCAGACTGTGTCACTCGCATCGTCAGTAAGCAATAAACTTCCATCGTTTGCAATGGCTATCGCAACAGGTCTCCCGTATACTTCGCTTTCCTCTTCGTTGGCAATAAATCCCGTGATGAAATCACGCGGCGTCCCGGCAATTTTCCCATCGCGAAAGGGCACGAACAGTATACGGTATCCCGAGAATGAGGATCGATTCCACGAACCATGTTGAGTAATCAGGGCACCTTCACCCCATGTAGTCCCTAATGTGCTTTCTGAAACAAATACGAGGCCCAAAGAGGCGCTGTGTGCCTCCAGGGCCAGATCGGGTATTTGCGTGGCTGCGACAAGGTCTGGGCGCTGGTCTTTCTCCTCGATTCGCGGATCAGGGTTATTTCCAAAATAGGCATAGGGCCAACCATAGAAGGCGCCATCCTTCACCTGAACGAGATAGTCAGGGACCAGACCATCGCCCAGTTCATCGCGTTCGTTTACCACAGCCCACAATGCATTTGTTTTTGGATGAAGGTCTATTCCAACGGGATTTCTGAGCCCGCCCGCGAAAATGCGTTTGCCTGTTCCGTCAGGATTGATCTCCAGTATGTTCGCGCGCTCATGTTCCTCATCAATACCATGTTCGCCGTGATCGCTGGCCGAACCGATGGCAACGTAAATCTTTGATCCATCAGCCGACGCCAGGAGATTGCGCGTCCAGTGATTGTTGTATCCGCCCGCAGGTAACGCAAGAATCTTCTCGCCGCTGCCCTTTGCTTTCATCTCACCCTGCGTGTAGGGATACCGCCATACTCCATCAGTATTCGCTACGTAGAAATAGCCTCCGAGAATCAACATTCCGAACGGTTGGTTCAAGTTTGTCAGGAACGTCGAATGATCGTCAGGCGTGCCATCACCGTCACGGTCGCGAAAAAGGTGGACTTCATTCAGACTCTGCTGAGTATGCTGTGACTCGTTGCGGCCGGAAATTTCATCGGACACTTTCTTCTTGAGTCCTTTGCTTTCTGTATTCGCAAAGGCGACAAAGACGTCTCCGCTTTCGGCAACGTAAATATTTCGCGGACTTTTGATGCCGCTCACAAATTTGGTTACGGTAAATCCATCAGGTGCCCGCGGCGTTTTATCTTCGGGCCAACCGATCACTTTGCTGAACTTTACTGTGCTTTCCGTTTCATGTGGCGCGGGCAACACCACTTCTTTCTGAGTCGTGTTTGTTATAGTATCGCGGGCGGACAAGTCAGCCTCCGATGTTTTTTTTGGTCCGCATCCCATAATCGCCGCGGCGAAGAAAATGCATGTGCTCAGTTCGGTTAATCCTTTCATTGAATAAATTGCTTTGCAAGAGAATGCCCGGAAGATGGTGCGGCTGTTACACCAATTGATAAACTGCAAGCAATTAAAAATCATGTGCCAGAATTGGTGTCTTACTCTGGTGCTGAATGACGGCTCAGTTTGCTCGCCGGTGGAAACTTAGAAGCTGGTGTTCTGCAAGAGATTCTTTCAGTGCATCCATTATGGCACCTGTGATCTTGCGGCGCAGGACAATCCGACTGCCTGCCGCCAGGGCAATCCAGGTGAATAAATTGTAGTCGGTAAGATTCATTATGAGAGACTCTACGCGCTTCTTTATCGGTGCTCGGTACTGCTCGATGGACTTCCGACCGATAACCGGCCAATCAGTTCCAGACGAGAAAACCGGAAGGTACTTCTTGCTGCGTTCCGTTAAGACCGGAATAATTGGAAGCCTCGGCTCGCCGGGGTCGACCGTTGCATAGTAGCGCTGCCGTTGCGATTCGCTCATGTGCATGTACCCTCTTGTGATAACGTTATTTGAAGACATCGGCACTGTCAGATGATCGCGCAGGAATTTCTCGCAGTTTGCGCGACCAAGAAAGTAGTCGTGGATCCTGAATTCTTTGTTCAGGAATCCACTAAATCCTCCGAACGCGCCGCAGGCAATGGCGCGTGATCCCGTTTCTTTCACCGACGCGTCTCCGCTGAGCTGAGGCACGGTACGGGTAGGCGCGATGAGAAACTGCCCCGCACAGTCGTCGTCCAGCGCCTGCACAATGGCATCCGGCTTAACGCGAGCCTGGTTGATAAGCGCCGAAAGTGCACTACCTGCAATTTCAATCAAATTGTTTTTTGGATTATAATCCGGCTCAACACCAGGGAAAGGATCTACCATGAGTATCGTACTCCTGAAGTGATTGAAGCTGTTGAATTCGTGAGGATCATCCTGACCGGTGACCTCTTTCAATACATTTCGGACATTCTCAAAAGGCTCATTGTTGATCATGCCACCGTCAACATTCAGCGATTCATATTCACCGGCAGGAATAGGATTTTTGCCAAAGGTGTCGCTGAGCCAGTTAATGTCATTAACATGTTGCGCGTCGCGAACAATCGTTCTTGCCTTCAACCCGACGGGAAATGCACCGGTAGCCATGGCAGCATTTCGCGCAACATCCACCCCGGCGCCTGAGTAGAAGTCCAGGGGAATCCATCCATCATTCGCGTAAACTGTGCTGTTCAATTTAAACCTTGCAAAGTCGTTATGCCGGTGAATGAAATATGAACTGTGGCGTGGGTCGCTGCTTCGGAAAAACAAATCGTACCAGAAGCCTTTAAGATTGCTTAACGTTACAAACACTTTCAACTGTTCTTCGAAGTACGGCCGCGGATAGCGTTCTCCGCTATTGATGCGCATGGCGCGTTCAGCAATCCTTTCAATGAAACCGGAATTCACCAAAGAGGTGATGTTCCCTTTCTGAATGTCATTCAACTCCAGCATTTCATGTAGGACATTATCAGAGGTGAGATCAACCCACGAATGATAAAACTTGTTCTCAGGGTGACGGGCAAACAAATCATGTTCATCCAATCGGGCGAGGTGGTTGATCCTGTTGCTGATGGCGCTCGCACCGATGATCGCTGTCATGCCTCCGGCACTTGCCCCTCCAATAACAGGGATTACTACTTTATGAGAGGGAATTCCTTCTTCGCCTCGCTTGAGTTCCCAGCCATCTAGTGCTTCAATAAGATAGTCCATAACTCCCGCCGTATATGCCCCGGCCGATACTGCACCTGCCATACACAGGCCGACATAAAAAGTATTATCGTAATCTCGTTCGAGTGTCGCGGTCATAAATGCTAACTTATCTATTCCGGAACTGCTACACAACCGGGCATTTAGGGGTGCCTTTGACAAAGAATGCTCGGCGTATTCAACTTATTTTCGCTGGTCTCCACTGAAGATGAGGGAGAATGTTGTGCCCTTTTCGGGTTCGGACTTAACATCAATTTGAATTTGATGGAAGTCGGCAATGGTCTTAACTATGGGCAGCCCTAATCCATACCCTTCGGCACTGGATTGGCGCATGCGTTTGAAGCGGCTGAAGAGAATAGGCAAGTCATCAGGGGCAAATCCGATGCCGTCATCACGTACATCAAGCTGGAATCCTGCCCCTCTTCCGAACCCGACAATCTCAATATGTCCGCCGGGATTGTTGTAGCGAATGCTGTTGTTGATAATGTTGAATAGCATCGTGTGGAGCAATGCCTTGTTACATCCATCAATTCTGAAGGGATCGAGTTTCTTCTTGTCCAGACTGATGTCTTTTGCATCCAAGCGATCTTCAATTTCCTGATGAACTTCGTCCACCAGATCTTCGATGTTGACGCTGTCCTGCCGCAGGAATTGTCTGTTTTCGATTTTTGATATAAGCAGAAGACTCTGTACGATACCTTTTAGTCGACTCAGCGATTTCTGCGATTCGATGAGTTTTGTCTCAGCCTCTTCGCTGAGTGTATGGTGGGAGAGGAGGTTTTCAAGCTTGCTTTGTACAATGGATACTGGCGTAAGAAGCTGATGCGAAACGTTTGAGATGAATTCACGCTCTTTGGTGAAAACCTCTTCAATGCGTGTCATCATAGCGTGAATGCTCTCGTCAAGGTACCGGAAGTCCGTCGTGTTGGTCTTAACCTTGCGAAAGCGAAAGGACGTAGGGTCGCGTGTGTCGCGGAGTTTGGCAACAATTTCCTTTAATGGTTTCAGCAGAATTCTGGTGAATGCAATGTCGCTGATGGTGGTGAGCAGTGCAATCACAAGGAGTGTTACCAGTCCGAACTTCTGAAGTGTTCGTTCTATTTCATGGATTGTTGCCAGACTTCGACCCACTTCAAGGATATACTGTTTACCCTCAAGCATGAACGAGTGAGTCAGTACGCGGTAGTCGACAATTTCCTCTTCGACAAGGCGCGAGCTGTTTTCAATGGTGTTGATTCCCGGTAGTGAGTCGTTTTGCTCAAGTGAAATAAATTCTTCCTTGAGCAGGTTGTAACTCCCATATGTGCCACCAGACCCTTCTTCAATGAATTCGGCAATTCCAACCTCATCAATGATATCAATAACCTGTTCCTTTTTCAGATCAAGTTGCCTATCGGTGTTGACTATCGCAATGTTCTTGATGAGCAGGGGTAATACGAGCACGAAGACCAGAATGATGGCCATTTTGGATAGCGTGTTGTATAATGCGAATTTCGCCCGTAGCTTCATCTTATAGGTTCACGCGGTACCCGACACCGCGAACGGTTTCAAGCCACGCCGGCTCCTCATGCTGTTGTAGTTTCTTTCGGATGTTCTTGATATGAACATCGATATAATTCGAGTCGGTGACGTCCTCCAGGATATTGCCCCAAATGTGTTCAATCAGTTGCATTCTGGTGAGTACCTTGTTTTTGTGGAGCGCGAAATACTGAAGGAGATCGAATTCCTTTTTTGTCAACACTACTTCGTGTTCGCCGTATGAAAGTTTTCTGCCGCTTAAGTCCAGCGTAAACCCTCCCATACGAACAAGGTTGTTCTTGATATTGAACTTCCTGCGACTTATTGCCTGAATTCTGGCATGCATTTCCAATAGCGAAAACGGTTTGGCGAGGTAATCGTCGGCACCGAGGTCGAGACCCTTCACTTTGTCGCCCACGGAATTTCTTGCCGTGATGATGATAAATGCCGCGTCTTCATTGGATTTTCTGGCCTCCATCAATAGGTCCATACCATCGTAGTCGGGAAGACCGAGGTCGAGCAAAACGAAATCAAATTGACCTACCGCCAGCTTTTCGGAGGCCGCATAACCGGTGTATGCTTTTTCACAGAGGAAGTTTTCCTTCATGAGGTAAGACTCAATTTCATCTGCAAGGCTTTTTTCATCTTCCACTATCAATACGTTCATGCGTTATTATTTGAACCCTATAGTATAATACACCGTTGATGAAAAGAAAAACTGAGGCTCTGTCGGGTAGCCTTCAAGAGCGTTCACCGGAATCGAATACCTTCCGCTGGTTTCAAACGACCAGTTCCCGCGGCTATACATCACCGGAAGAGATAATTCACAACTCATCAGGTTAAAAGTTCTCTTCTCATTTTCAATGATAGTCACTTTTGTCTCTGTTTTCGGAGGAGGGTTGTTACCTGGTCCTTTACCTTTACCTTTGCCCTTGTCTTTGCCTTTACCCTTTCCTTTTTTCCCTGGAATTTCCTCTTCTATGATAAATTGCTCATAGAAGGATTGAGTGCCTGCAATCAGGCTGATCTGAGGATCGATGGAGAGATAATCGCCGCCCAGGAAGCCGGGAAATTCGAAGTAATGTGAATTGTCAAGGGTTAGGAAAATATCCCGGATGTCGTTGCCAAAAATGTACACTGATCCGAGACGCGTATATAGAATGGACCAGTCAAATCCAGCAGTAACTGAAGCAGAATTTGCGACGTACGATTTCAAGAGCTCCGCATTCTCGTTGTAGAAGTACCTCCCGTAGTATACCGATCCGTCCCATTTCTTGTTGATGTCAAAGCTCCATCCGGCCATTATATCAATCTCATCGATAAACTCGGGAGAGGAAGGGATATCATAGGCCATTGTCGAGAACCAGAAGCCTTTCTTGTGCATCACGGTAACATCTGCCCCGAGGTACGGCATGCGCTGGGATTGAAACCTTCCGAGAAAGGAAGAATTATTACCATACGAAATGCTTGAAGAGAGATAGTGTTTTGTTGATGTGTCAACTGTATCGGATGTGACGCTATCAGAGAATTCATTGTACATCCTGCTTTCGTGGATCAGTTCACCTGACACACAATAGCTCGCAAATGAAAAGGAGCCTATTATCGCAAATGTAACTGCCTTCGGTAGTAGTGATGTACTCATAAACAGTATTTACTTTCTTCCATTTCCTGGCTTCACCGGCCTTGCTGCGGGCTTCCCTTTTTTCTGAGGGCGTGCGCTGTTCGGGCGGGGCCCACTGACTTTTGCTGGTTTGCTCTTACGCTCCTTGGCAGTAGGTACCGCTTTGACAGCCTGACCAGGTTTCGATTGTTTCGCAGGCGGTTTCGTATTGTCTCTGCCGGGCTGTGTCTCTTTTTTGGGCGGATCGCTTCTTTCCTGCTTCGGTGGAACCTCCCTTGGCGGCTGTGGGTTCTCATCCGGCTTATCCTGTCTCGATGGTTCCGATGCAGAACTTCCGTTCTCTGCCTGCGAATAGAGTATGTGAGAGCAAAAGCTAAAAATCAAAGCCAGAAAAAGTCGGGTGATCATAATGCGAAAGTAGCGATTACCAGCCAAAAGGAGATGCCGGTGAGAATGTTCCGATCTCGCGTCTATAAAAAAATAGAAGAGTGCACTTATGCACTCTTCTACTTAAAAACCCCACTTAGCCCAGGGCTCCAGATTAAAACCAATCTAATGTCTTAGAGTGGTCGAAGCAAGCGCGGGGAGTTGGGCGGATAAAGGTTGCTTGCTTCTTTCCTTCAACACGTAAGCGATAATCGCTTTAAACAAAGCTAGATCAACATGATGAAGAAATGATGAAGGAGAGACGTGCTGAAACAAAATCCGGAAAAAAGCCTGGGAATTTTTATCTCGCAAGGTAATCAATTCGAACGGCAGTACGTATGCATTCAGATGCCAGTAGACCTGTCGTTGTTGCTTTCTTTCGAAGTCGTTTCGTTCATGAAAGATCGAACGACTTATTCATAACTGTGATTGGTCCTCTACATAGACATTAGCATAACTTCTTCCAGCTCGGCCATGTCGAGAGCTACGGGATTGTTCTTGCTATCTGATGCGGCTGCAATACTTTTGAGCGATTCAGCAGGCAGGCCGCATGTAGATAATGAAGGTATCTGCATCACTTCCGCCCATTCGCGAATGCGGTCAATAAGGAGATCGGCATAAAATCCGGGAGTCTTTCCGGTGGTATTCGAAAGCAACATACCTGCTTCAGCGTATTTCGCGAGCGCCACGGACTGATCTTCCTTTTCACGCAGTTTGCGCAGCGTCACTTCATTGGCCGACGCCATCAGCGAACTGCAAATTACGCCATGGGAAATAGTATACATTCCGCCAATCGTACCGGCTAGTCCGTGGACGGCGCCCAGGCCCGCGTTCGCAAGAGTAATGCCTGAAAGATACGCAGCCATCGCCATGTCAGTGCGCGCAGCAACATTGCTTCCATCGCGATACGCCGCAATCAGCGAACGCGCAACACGGCGAAGCCCTTCCATTGCAAGTGCGTCGGTGATTGCATTCGCTGCTGTTGACAAGTACGACTCCAGCAACTGTGTAAATGCATCCATCCCACTTGCTGCGGTAACCGCAGGAGGGCATCCAACGGAAAGCGCGGGATCAACGATGGCAACATCAGGGACGAAGTTGTCGTGACGTAATGACTTCTTGAATCCACCCGGTCCGGTTTCAGCGAGCACTGCATTCTTTGTCGCCTCACTGCCCGTGCCTGCGGTTGTTGGCACAGCAACGAATGGAATCTTTACACCTGAATGCGATCTCGTACCAACGCCCTCCAGATAATCCTTTACACTGCCACCAATCATCAACATTGCAGATATAGCTTTCCCTGCATCGAGTACGCTTCCGCCGCCAACGGCTACAACAACCTCAGGTTTCCAGTCCGCGTACATCAACACCGCCTGATCTACAATTGCAGGCGTAGGCTCCCCGTCAATCGAATAAGCCTCAATCTCAAACGATGCTGAATGCAATTGACTAACGATCGGATTCCCCCATTCGGAGGTGTCAAACGATCGCTTTCCTTTGATCAGTAAAACCTTCCGCCCATGTGCCTTGAGCAGGGAGGGAAGGAGTTTGATCTTGCCTCCTCCAAAATGGAGATGAGGCGTGCGTGCAAACTGAAATGCCTTGTCCACTATCAACTGGTTTGTGGGAATAACATCGTGTGTTTCACCCCTTCGCGCGGGGCGGCCATCCAGGGCTCAACCAGGTCGCGCCATTTCAGATAATGCGCGGTTGTTTTATGTGCGGCGACCGCCTCAGCAGTCGTATATGCTTCATAAAGCACAAATCGCGTTTTGTCATCAGCATTCTGAAGGACGTCAAATCTTAGATTCCCGGGCTCTTTTATTGAGTTCTCGTGATTCTCACGGGTGGCTTCAATGAATTGTGATACATATTCCGGTTTCACCTGAACGTGTACAATGGTAGTGAACATGCCTTAATGGATTTTCTGAAACTTGCTGTGAAGGTAGGAACGACGGCTCCTTTGCGCCAGAAATATTGCGATTTGATCGCGAATCTTCTTTCCGGACGATAAAAATGTCTTCTCTTTTTGGTGTTATTATCGCCCGGTTGTATCTTGGATTACTACGATGCGCTCCCTGGCCGGTTGTAAGTGATTAAAAATTGTTGTCATGATTTTAGATGAAAACCTCCGCGTTGAAGAACAAACTTCAATCACACTGACAGAAGGTGAAATTTTTACACGTATCTGGACTTCTCCCCGAATTGTATTCAAATTTCTGAATGACACGCACTACGACAAACATATCTATTTGCTGTTGGCGCTGGGAGGGATAGGAAATGGAATTGAACAGGCCACCACGCACGCCTTTGGTGAGAACTGGCCCTTTATAGTAGTGGTGTGTATTGCTGTGATACTGGGCGTTGTGCTCGGTATCATCGGGAACCGTGTCTACGCAGGATTGGTCCTTTGGACGGGCAGGCTGTTCAATGGAAAGGCAAATTTCCATCAGCTACTTCGGGTAAATGCCTATAGCATGATTCCGACGATAGCTGCGCTGATATTTATCTTCATGGAGGTCGGTTTTTATGGCGATCAAATGTTCAAAAGCGGATTTAATGGCATACTTCTCAACCCTCCTTACAATTTTTTGTTTTATTTCAGCCTGATGGCTCAGTTTGTACTCGGGATCTGGGCATTTGTCATTAATGTGGTTGGCACCGCCGAAGTACAGAAGATCTCAACAGTCTCTGCCTTCTGGAATGTGATGCTCCCAGCGCTCATAGTTTTTGTAATCATATTTCTTGTGACGTATTTGGTGAGATGAGCTAATATCCTGGTTCATCTCACCGAATACATCATCAACCGCTATTCGTATCGCAGCGAGTTAACCGGGTTCCCCATGGCAGCGCGGATCGTCTGAAAGCTTACCGTCACGGAGGTGATGAGTATTGCTAACAGGAACGTCCCAATGAAGAGCAGCGGACTAATGTCGACGCGCCATGCGAAATTTTCCAGCCACGAACTGGCGAAATACCATACCATCGGCGCTGCAATCAGATTCGCTACGCCAACCAGGACAATAAATTCCTTCGATAGCAAACCGGTTATGCTCATTACGTCGCCACCCAATACTTTGCGGACACCGATTTCTTTAGTGCGCGACGCGACCATAAATGAAACAAGGCCAAGTAGTCCGACTAACGCAATCACAATCGTTACGACTGCAAATACAACGAACACGCTGACGAGTCGTTGCTCCGACTGATATTGACGTTCAAAGTCGTCATCCAAAAAGAAGTAGTTGAATTCCTTGCCGGGAAAATGTTTTCCCCACAGCTCCTGCATACTTGCAATCAGTTGTTCTGTATCCGCCGCCTTGTAACGGATGGCGTACAGGTAACTTGATTCGGGATTGTAATCCATTACCACCGGACCGATCTTTTGTTTAAGTCCAAATTGGTGATAGTCGCGCACAACACCGATCACTTCTCCCGCCGGATACCCTGAAGGCGACGTGATCTTTTTACCGATTGCGTCAGCCGGCGAAGCCCATCCGAACATCGATACTGCAGTTTCATTCAGTACAAGCCCTTCACCATAATGAGCCGGGAACTTTGGATCGAAACCCGTGCCTGCAATGAGGTTGAGGCCAAGTGTGGAAATGTAATCCTCATCTACTGCCATGTATTCAACGCTGACGGCAGCCTCACCTGATTTGCCTTCGGGATACGCCACCTGCCCTGACCATCCCGTGCGACCCGGTACAGCATTCGCATACGTCACATCGTCGACGATGGCCATTGATTTCAACGCAGCTTTAAATGTCTCGAATCCATTAGCAGATGAAACAGCCCGGCTGGCATTGATTACAATGATCTCGTCTTTGGCAAAACCAAGTTCCTGTTTCTGCATGAAGGAAAGCTGGTTAAGAATCACCATCGTGCCCATCACAAGTCCGAATGAAATCATGAACTGGAAGACCACCAGCCCGCGTCGCAGATTCACCCCTTTGGTTGAATGCTGGAGTTTGCCTTTAAGCACGTCCGCAGGACGCATCTTCGACATCACCAGCGCAGGATAGTACCCCGACAGAAACGCGATAACAACGATGAGTGCCGCAGTCCCGCCTAATACCGGTAGCGTAGTGAGCGCCGAAAGGGTGTATTGCTTTCCGATCAGCGTATTGAAAAGAGGCAACATCAATGTCACCAACGCCGCGGCCAGCACAAAGGAAAACAGGGTGAGAACAAAAGACTCGGAAAGAAACTGCTTAATGAGTCCCTGCCGCGATGATCCTACTACTTTGCGAAGCCCCACTTCACGTGCACGATAAACTGATCTCGCCGTGGTGAGGTTGATAAAATTAATACACGCCAGCAGGATGACAAATGCAACAATACCTGATAGCAGATAAACTCTTTCGAGACTTCCCAGCGGACCCATACCATTAGAGTCGGCGGTGAGGTAGAGTGTTGACAACGGCTGAAGCTTTCCATAAGCCGATACACCCCACGACTTCAGCATTTCACCGGCATTGTCAAAATATATGTTCCTGAGTTTATTCCGGACATGCTCGTAGTCTGCTCCTTCACGCAACAGCACATAGTTCCGGGCATTGATATTACCCCAGCCATCGTCGTAGTTGAAGCTCCTGTCAAGATTGGTATATGATGGAAACGAGAGCAGCATGCTTGTCTGGATGTGTGAATTGGAAGGAATGTCTTTCATCACTCCGGTTACCAGAAACGAAAGTGTATCTGCTATCGTCAATGTGGCGTTCAACGGATCGGCGCCAGGAAAATATTTCTGTGCTAATGTCTCGTTGATGACCACGGTGTAAGGCTCGGTCAAGGCTGTCTGCGCATTTCCTTTCACGAGAGGAAACGAGAATATTTCAAAAAACTCGTTTGATGCAAAGTGACTACGTTCATAAATCTGCTTGCCCTCATGAGTTACCGGAAGGAAGGAGGCATTCTTCGTGTATAACACCGCCTCAACTTCAGGGTAGTCTCTGCGTAGCACTGCACCTACAGGCCAGCCGTTGGCATCGTAGGCCTCTTCTGAGTCACCTGTTTCAGCTGCGGAAAATTCCGTGTCAACGCGATACACGCGATCGCGCTTTTCGTGAAAGCGATCGTACGAAAGTTCGTCGGTTACATAAAGAAGAATCAGAATTCCGGCAGTTAGCCCCAGGGCTAGTCCGACAAGATTAATGGCGGTATATCCCTTAAACCGGGAAATAGATCGCCAGGCAATTTTGAAATAGTTGATCAGCATAGCAGTCCAGCGATGCAATGGGAGTGCCACCGCGTATAACAGGCTCTATCGTTTAAAAAATGGCTTTTTGTGCCATTTGCTGTAGTAATCCGAACAGCGGTGTCCGGCATCGGACGATTTTAGTCTCCTCGAAATGACGTTAGAAGACCGTCTTTAACCCTCCGGACGGAGTCGTTGTGTACGCGAAGTGCTCCTATGATTCGCGCTGCAAACGCCCGGACATCCGGATCAGATCCTTCCGTAGCCTGGGCGGTGAGTTTTTGTACTGCCTCACTGTTTGCCTTCGCCATTTCGCTGACAAGCATCTGGTCAATCTCCTGTCGGGAGGCACGCTTAACCGCAGCCAGTCTGGCGATATGATCCTCACTCATCTCCGTCGGCAGACGAAACTTCTCCTTCTTTGCCACATCAACCACATCGTTATCAAGCGTCTGAAACGGTTCGATGTTATCCTTACCAAGATTCACCAGTTCTGCTGAATAGCCGGATTCCGCCGCAACCTTCAGCAACTCAAGCTGAAACATAATCAAGCTTCTGATTTCAACAAGGAATAGCGCGTCACCCAACCGCCCCGGCTCTTCGATGCGGTCGCGATTTTCCTGCATCGCGTCGTCATAAGTCTTTGAATTCGAACATGAAAAGAAGGACGCGGCAAGAACTATCAACGCGATCATCCCTGCAGGGTTTACAACATTCTTCATAAACAACAGGATTTATAACAGTCTGATGGCTGTTCCTCTTGAGAGAAGTAAAAATTAATGCCGGATGCGGGGGTTAATTCAGATGAAGTGGCGAAAGCTGAGACAGAAAATAAAGATAAAGAATATTACATACTCCCCCGTATTCATATTCCTTGAAGTAGATCGCTGAGGCACCGGCTTCTTTGATGGAAGTGAGTTTCTCAGGTTGTGGCACTCCCGAGTGCACAATTACAGGAATCTGACCAAGGGGTTGTCTCGATTTGATTTCTCTCAGAAACTCAATGCCGTCCATATGCGGCATATTCAGCTCGACGAAAATGAAGTCAGGGATCATCTGCTCCTCTGTCATGATTTCCATCGCCTCGACGCCATTAGCAGCAATGCAGCACACAGTATCAGGTGAAACATCCCGAAGTGCCCTGGCAAAGATTGCCTGATCGAGCGGATCATCGGTAACTAAAAGACATATGTTGTTTGACTTCTGATCCATGACAAAAAGGTTTTGTAAAAAAATGAATTCAATCCCCATGCCGGAAATCATCCTGATCGCCGGGAAACGTTAGTCGAATATCAGCTCCGAAAAAAAACAGATTTGATTATCAAAAAGAAATTAAACCGGATTTATTTCACAACGGATACAATACGCGCTGGATCACAAACGGGGAACCTTATGAGGTGGGTGTTCTACACGACGCGTGCCAGGCGGTTATTTATCAAAGAGTGGGTAAATGCTTGCGTTCTGATTCACGCGTGTTCGTGGACGGTTCGCATATGCACATTGATTTTCTCTTTAATAACGTCGCTTTTAGGGTCACGGCGGCTCAGCACATGCTGACGGGCATTGCGGATAACACGCACTAACTCAGGATAGCTGCTCACGCGCTGCCCACGCTCAGTTCCAGCTTCAACTATCTCGACAGGAAAAGCAAGCCGCCTTTCTTTGCTGATAACTTTAACCTCCCCGCTGGTTGGATTGATGCGAACTTCTCCTTTGATGTTAGAATCTTTCATCTCCCACGTGTTTAGTTGCCTGTATCTTCAACCCGCAAAACTTCAAAAAAATTGCGTCCACACCCAATCTCAAACCCTTTTTGTTGAAATTTTTTTAACATTTATTGAATTGTCTGATTTTACAGACGCAATCCTCCGGGTCGCACGCTACTGCTGCCCGGGATCGGTATTGTTACATTTTTATTTCCTAAAAAATGACGCCCGCACAACACAATTTCATCCGGAACTTTTAGCTTTAACACAGCTGGCTGGAATATGTCACGGTTGTATGAAAAGATACTTGCCTATATTAACACTTCTGCTGATCTGCCCCCTCTTTCTTTTCGGACAGACACTCGTGAAATTCGATTATTCCGAGTGCATGCAGGAATGCATTGGCGACGATGCAAGAATCGATAGCATTTACGGTAGTGGCGATGTTACTGTAGTCGAAATCACGGCCTACGCTAATTGTGTTGGAAATCTCGAAGGCTCCGTCATGTTTATAGGTGACACGCTGAAATTAGACTATTCCATAAAGGGAACAATTGAGGTTGATCCCAATACGGGCGAAGAAATGGAAGTTGTTGAAGTCCTCCAATGTGACTGCATTTTTAAGTTCCATTATCGGATTGCCGGAATCGGCACGTTGGATCGAAAGAGGATCAAGATTAATGGTGAGACCATCGATGAACATAACGCCCGATACCGTTTCGAAAAAATAGTGATTGATGTGGGCGAAACTGGAATATCTGAATCCCCCCACGAAGGGAATAAAGAGGAACGCGTTCGCTGAATTCAGCGGTAAACTCTAATTTCAAGCGAAGCCTGATCCACCCAATCAGAAGTCTGAAACGTTTCGACTTGGAAACTTCATACTCTTCGCCGCGACATGCATTGGGCTCGTCAAATCAGAAACCAGAAACAAGAAGTCAGAAACCCTTTCCTTCCAACCTGATTTGATTTTAGCGTGTCTACCGAAAAAAAAATGTCGACACGCAAAAGAACTTATTCCCGGCTGGAGGAGGTTCAACCCTTTTCAGGGACTGAGATTGGTCTTCAGATTAAATGATCTTTATTCACGTGCAAGCGTAGAAATTGACAGGAATCAGAACCTCAAAACCCTCGCTCACGCCGGGATGATTCCATAGGTGTCCTATTTTCATCCTCCGTTCATCCTCCGTTCATCCTCCATTCATTTGTTCTCCAGGCAATGGTCAACCCTTGAAACATGAAACGTGAACTTCTCTCCACGGAGCGCTCCCCTTTGAACCACGAGTTTCCCAATCAGAACTTAGAATCAGAATTCTTCCATGAAAACGTTTACATGCGATTCTGTTAGCATTTTATTAGTGTGCTAAATACATTTATGCGCATCGAGGGAAGTGTATAGATGAAAAATCACTGGCAAATTCCTTCGGTTTAACACATTCAATCGACGAACCCAATAAAACTTTAGATACTTACCCATTTTTATTCAACCAATCAGAAACAGTAAACTTTATTATGAACATCAAAGGCAAAATGCTCCTATCGACATTAGCGCTATTATTCGTGGGACTGGGAGTGCAGGCACAAGTTGGAAGAGCCTGGAATGACAAAGACGATCCGGCAAAACGCAATACCGAACGAAGTATCTCGGGATACTTCACTCCTGCAACAAAAGAGAAGAAAACTCCCGATGAAGATGGTTTCATTCAGCGTTGGCTATTACTCGAACCAATTCAACGACCTATCCGGACAAACACTCTCTTTACCGATAGCTATCTGCGGAAGGCGTTTGATACACTGTATTTCAAAAATCAGTTTACTATCCTTCCGAAGAACGGCGAGAAAGTCAAAGTCGGTAAGGAAAAACTGGCGTGGCATGCGCTGGACAGCAAGCTTTTTAATGTGAAGCTGTTTCGCTTTGCCTATGGTCTTAACAAACCTGAATACGGCGTATTGTTCTGGGCAGTCACCGTTGTAAATGCACCCAAAGAAATGAAGGACGTAAGACTGGCCGTTGGATCCAACTCAGCCTCTATGTGGTGGCTGAACGGAGAAGAAGCGTTGCTGCTTTCAGGCGATCGCCGAATGGTGATGGACGATGGGGTATCCCGCCGCCTTACGCTGAAGGAAGGCAAGAACATCCTGCGTGGTGCCATCATCAACGGACCGGGTATGAGCGATTTCTGCGTTCGCTTCCTCGACGAGAATGGCGAGCCAATCAAAGACATTACCATTAGTTACGAATAGTTCATCAAGTCAAAAAAGAACGGATATAGATATTATGGAATTGAGAAATAAGATAGCATTCACCGCAATTGCATTCGTGGTGTTATTCGCAACGACAGCGATGGCTCAAATAGGTAAGCCTTTTATACACGACCCGTCAACAATAATGGAATGTGACGGCAAGTACTACACATTTGGCACAGGTAGAGGCGGGTTGATCTCCGAAGACGGATGGACCTGGAACGGCGGAGCCGAAAGACCCGGTGGCGGTGCCGCACCTGATGCGATCAAAATCGGCGACCGTTACCTAGTGGTATATGGCGCGACCGGTGGAGGACTCGGCGGCGGTCACAACGGAAGAATCCTTACCATGTGGAACAAAACACTGGATCCAACGTCTCCCGATTTCAAGTTTACCGAACCCATCCTTGTAGCAGAGTCTGATGGTATTGAAGATAACGACGCCATCGACCCCGGATTACTCCTCGATCCTAACGATGGAAGACTCTGGGTTTCTTATGGAACATACTTCGGATTTATCCGACTCATCGAACTTGATCCGAAAACAGGTAAACGCGTTGAAGGCAACAAGGCGATCGACATCGCGATTGATTGCGAAGCCACAGACCTGGAATACCGCGATGGATGGTACTACCTTTTCGGAACACACGGTACCTGCTGCGACGGCGTCAACTCTACCTATAACATTGTCGTAGGCCGCTCGAAAAAAGTTACCGGCCCTTATCTTGATAACATGGGCCGCGATATGCTGAAGGGTGGTGGCAAGATGGTACTCGCCGCAGAAGGAAAGCTTATCGGACCTGGTCACTTTGGACGTGTCGTCGTTGAAGACGGCGTCGAAAAGATGTCCTGCCACTATGAAGGTGACTTCGATCAAAACGGACTTAGCGTACTTGGAATCCGTCCGCTGTTGTGGAAAAACGGATGGCCTGTTGCAGGTGAAAACTTTAAAGAAGGAACTTACGAGATCAAGTCTGAAAGAAGAGGGTATGCACTGGAGCTGATTGTCGACTTTGTACGTCTGCCTGTAACCCGTGGCTGGAACCGTAAGCCCGACGATCCGGTCAACCCTGTGCCTATGCAGAAACTCGAAGACGTAATCAATACCTGGCCTAAGGGTGAAATCGGCGTGAGAATCGGCGATTATATGTCACGGCCTCATCAGAAATGGACGATCACGGCTAAGCCCGACGCAGGTGGCTACCTCGGCGGTCCTTATTATAAAATTGTTATCGAGGGAACAAACCGCGCACTTGCAGCTACCGCTGATAAAGAAGTAACTACCGTTCCGGAATTCACCGGAGCTCCTGAACAACTGTGGAGGATTGAACAACTGACTGATGGAACGTATCGCATCATGCCGAAGGTGGTTCCGAATTCAGATGAAAAACTGGCGCTGATCTCTTCGGGAGACAGTACTCCTACACTTGGAAAGTTCGACATGAACAGCGACAACTCTAAGTGGAACTTCCGAAGCTATTAAGATGAGTTCGTTACTCAGAAAAACCAGCCCTATGAAAAGAACCAGCCTATTGCTTGCCTTTGTGGCAGGCGTAACCTTGTCTATCATGCATCCTGCCACAGCGCAGGATGCATCAAAGCCAACTTCCCGTGTTGTGGAGGATGGCGGTACCGGACCATTCAAGGCAGTGATGCTTTCCGAGAGCTCACTGCCGACGCATACCGTGTTCCGTCCTTCGGATCTCGCGGCAGCGTCGAAGAAAGGCAAGCTCCCAATTATCGTCTGGGGTAACGGTGCTTGTGCTAACTCACCATGGGAACACGTCAACTTCCTGTCGGAAGTAGCGTCGCACGGGTTCCTGGTTATTGCGATCGGACCAATGCCTCAGGAAGGTGAACGCACACGCGATCGGTCTGCTTCATCGCAATTGACTGATGCTATCGACTGGGCTATTGCACAAAACAATGACAAGTCAAGCCCGTACGCCGGCAAGCTGGATATAAAAAAGATTGCCGTTGCCGGGATGTCGTGCGGTGGACTGCAGGCGCTGGAGGTGGCACCTGATCCGCGACTCACCACACTGGTGGTTTGCAACAGTGGTATTCTTCCGACTCCCAATGGTGGCATGCCCGGAATGCCTCCACTCACCAAAGATCAGCTTGCAAAAATTCACACGCCAACGCTGTACCTGCTCGGAGGTGAATCCGACATCGCGTATAACAATGGCATGGATGACTTCAACAAAATAAATCATGTTCCTGCGTTTGTTGCCAACCTTGACGTAGGTCACGGTGGAACTTATGGACAGCCTCATGGGGGCGAGTTTGCGGTAGTCGCAACAGCGTGGTTTAAATGGCAGCTGAAAAATGACAAGGAAGCAGGGAAGATGTTTACCGGAGATCCGGCTGGCCTCTCAAAGAATACGGCCTGGAAATTTGACCGTAAGAACATCAAGTAAATTATTTCATAATCGCTTTCCCCAACGACAACCATGACATCCTTTAAAAAGATTGCAGCCAGCGTACTCTTTGCTGTTACAATATTGTCTGCGTGCACCCCAAAGGTTGACGAGGCGCCGCACCTGTCAGTAAAAACGAAACACGGCAAGGTTTCGGGAGTTCATGAGGATGACGTTTTCATCTTCAAAGGCATTCCGTATGCGCGTGCAGAACGCTTCTTGCCACCGCAGGATCCTGAATCCTGGGAAGGAGTTCGCGAATGCACGTCGTATGGTCCGGTAGCGAAGCAGATAGTAGCGTGGATCGACGACTCGCTGATGAATGAAAAGGAACTCTTTAGTGTGAACGTCTGGACGAAAGGACTCAACGACGGAAAGAAGCGCCCGGTAATGTTTTGGTTGCACGGCGGCGGATTTCACGTTGGAAGCAGCAGCGATCCGATGACGGATGGCAAAGCCCTCGCTCAAAAAGGTGATGTCGTCATGGTGTCGGTAAATCACCGCCTGAATATCCTCGGCTTTCTCGATTTGTCAGCAGCAGACTCAAAGTATGCCCAGTCAGCCAACGTAGGTATGCTCGATGTTGTCAAAGCACTCGAGTGGGTCAGAGATAACATTGAGAACTTTGGCGGCGATCCGGGCAACGTCACCATCTTTGGTGAGTCCGGCGGTGGTGGCAAGGTCGGCACCCTGATGTGTATGTCTTCAGCAAAAGGCCTGTTCCACAAAGCAATTATTCAAAGTGGAACACTACTCAATGTCATGACGAAGGAGAAGTCGCAGACCCTCGGCCTCGCTGTCCTTGAGAAACTTGGTCTTACTAAGGAGGATGTGAATCAGCTGGATACCATCTCATACGCGCGACTGGTGAAGGCGGGTAATGAAGCTATTGCGGGTATCTCCGGCCCACGCAGACCGGGTTCTCCTACGATGTTCGGCTTCGCCCCTTCCGCGGATGGCAACGTGTTGCTCCAGCAACCCTTCAGCCCCGGTTTTGCCTCTATCTCTGACAACATCCCGCTGATGATCGGCACAACATTGAATGAGTTGATGCGGACTGCGTATGGCGAAAAAGATCTCACGATCGGGCAGGCAAAAGATCGCCTTGCAAAAATCTATGGGAAGAGAACGGATCGCTTTGTGGAGCTCTACGCGAAGACTTATCCGGACTATACGCCACAGGACCTGGTGTCAATTGATACCGTATTCCGTCCCTTTACAATACGGACTGCCGATGCGCGCACGAAGGTAAGCGCTCCTACCTATAGCTTCTTCCTGGCGTGGAAGAGTCCGGTAGACAGCGCATCGCGCGGCTCATTCCACGGCCTTGATATACCATTGGCTTTCAACAATGTTGATCTGAAACCGGATTGGACGAGCACGACACCCGAAGCTTATGAACTTGCCGATAAGATGAGTTCTGTATGGCTGAACTTCGCCAGAACGGGTGATCCTAATGTTGAAGGAAAACTCCCGGCCTGGGAACCGTACACTGTTGAAAACGGCGCCACGATGTATTTCGATAACCCTTGCCGCGTGGTGAATAACCACGACCGCGAGCTGATGCAGTTCATCAAGCCGCTGGATTGATCTTTACCCCTGACTGACTCATTAAAGGGTCAGAATCATTCAACTTCTAAAAGGGAATCAATACCAGGTTCCCTTTTATTATTATCTTCGTTTTCTGACGCACGCAGCACGCGGAATAATATCAGGTGATGGACCGTCGAAGAAAGACATATTTTGAAATTCAGCTCGACCGGCACCTCAGGGAAGACTTTCTGCCGGAGTTTTACTACGTGCGGATACGCCAGTCAAAGGCGTTCATGGAGAAATATCTCGCAGAGAAGATTGAGCTGGAAAATATCGCGTCAAGCGCATTTATGTCCCGCTACCATTTTATCCGAGTGTTCAAGCGCGTATATGGAATCTCTCCACGACAGTTCCTGAGAGATCTTCGGATTCACCGAAGCAAAGAGCTCCTCAAACAAGGGGTCGATGCGCATCAGGTTTGTATTGATGTGGGATATGAAAGCCTGCCTACTTTTAGCAATGTGTTTAAAAAAGCAACGGGTTACTCGCCGGTCGCGTTTCAGCAGCTTAACAAAAGCAATCCAGGATAGTGACGTCTGATGCCGGATTTGAATTTTTGTTATATAAACATTGATGAAGTATGATAAAAATTCATGTTACCAGCGTGCCAGTCGACAATCAGGAAAAGGCACTGAAATTCTATACTGAGAAACTTGGTTTTCTGAAGAAAACCGAAGTGCCAATGGGTGAACATAAATGGCTGACAGTTGTTTCGCCCAATGAACAAAATGGCGTTGAGTTATTGCTCGAACCGATGGCATTCGAGCCGGCAAGGGTATATCAAAAAGCCCTGAAGGATGCAGGAATTCCCTATACGTCGTTTATGGTTTCTGATCTGAACACAGAATTCGAACGGTTACGGGATGACGGAGTGGCGTTCTCTCTTGAACCGCGGGATGCTGGGCCGGTCAGGATCGCGGTTCTTGACGACACCTGCGGCAACAACATTCAGTTAGTACAAATGCTTTAACAGGGAGGCGTTGATTCCACGAGTCATAAAATTCTGCAGATACGCAAATGTGTGAACATCTCATGGCTCTTGACTGCGAACTGAAAAAACGCGGTATCCGGGAAACGTTCCGTGGTCAGGCATGGGGTGATAGTTCACGCGAATGGGTGTACTATGACTGCGTGCTTGACCTCGGAAAACTGGCGAAAAGGTTCAACTTCCCGGAATGTGTCGAGGTTCATATAAACAACGACGATAAATCCGGCCTGGAAGCAGGGTTCTTTTGCACACAATGTAAAGACGCCGTAATGGGTGTTCACCCCCAGGTGGCAATGGGCAAGCCCCTGATCGACTAGGCAACGAACGTGCTTTCAACTTGAAAGAAATTGATCATTCAAACGGCTACGATCAGTTGGCTGATGACTTTGCCGCTATTCGCGCAGGGAGTAACATCGGCGTCGCTGCTATCAGAAAGTGGGCGCATGCCTTTAAACCGGGTTCATCAATTCTCGACGTTGGATGTGGTTCAGGTGTGCCTGTAACAAAAACGCTTCTTCAGGAAGGGATGAACGTTTGTGGCGTAGATGCATCACCCAACCAGGTTTCGCTTTTCAGGAAGAATTGTCCGGATGTACCCGTCATTTGCGAACCTGCGGAAACGTCGTCTTTCTTTAATCGCACATTCGACGGCGTAGTTGCATGGGGATTATTGTTTCTTCTTTCTGAACAGCATCAGATAACGGTAATTCAGAATGTCGCGGGCAGGTTGCAATCTGGTGGAAGGTTTCTGTTCACCGCCCCATCACAAAACGTCGAATGGAACGACGTGCTCACCGGATTGCCTTCCAGGTCTCTGGGAGCCAAACGGTATAAAGCCCTGTTGAATTCATGTGGCTTCCAGCTGGTAGAGGAATTCGAAGACGAAGGCGAAAACCATTACTACCATGCGACAAAGCAATGATCCCTTGGTCGTGCAATGCACAGGAATGAAGTCTGGTCTATCTGGCCTTGACCGCCACGAAGTAGTTTGTACTTACGCCATTTGCTTTTTCTTCCGCATCGGGAAGTGTAATTACGCCTGCGGGAAAGTCCTTCTCATACACGTCGTAATAGAAGTATTGGGCAACGATTTGCTCAGGCCCTGATTTTCTGAATGAACTGAGCCATGCAGGAACCGTCGACGAGAAAAGATTGTCCTTCTTTTCGTAAAATATATATACCGTCACAGGTGCATCTACTCGGAAGCTCAAGTAATGCGGACTGGCTTTCGTAGTATCATTAAAAGCGGTTTGGATGAAGGTCAGTCCCTCGAACTTACGCGGTAAACTGCTTATGTTAATTTCACCGTCGTTCCGGTCATAGAAGGGCAGGGATCCTTTTTTAAGGGGAGCAATGGTCAGAGGCTTGTTCTGGTAATCCACCACATCACTGACAAGCACATCGCCTCGCGACTTTTTTGTTATTGTAATTTTGAATCTTTGCTGCGCCTGTTCACCATCGCGATCTGTGGCGTTGACGATGAAACTGTAGGTTCCTTCTTTGCCAGCGAATCCTGTCAGTACTCCATCGCTTGAAAGGGAAATGCCCTCAGGCAGCTGCCCCGAATCAACGGTATGGCTAATCGGCTTGTTGCCAGTCGGTGAAATTGAATGTTTATAGTAACGCGCAACCGCGCCTGTCGGAAGAGTTGTGTTTTTGAAAGAAACAAACTCATCGGCGGAAACAACCAGTCTCGCTTCCGACGTCTTGCCTTTGTCGTCCTGCGCCACCGCTTTTATTGTCGTAATTCCCGGCTGAACTTTCCATTCGACAGAATAAGGCGGCGCCGTGATTTTTTCAATCAGTTGGTCATTTTGATAGAACCACACGTTCGCAATCGCGCCATCTTCATCAAATGCCTCGACGTGTAAGCTCAGCATCGCACCTGGTTTTGCGCGAAGGGTGTCTGACTTGAATTCGCCTTTGAAATAGACAAATGGATAGCGGTTGCCATCATTTATCTTTGAGTATGTCCATTTACGAATCTCCAAAGATTTCGCAGCTTCCCACATAACTACGTGTCCAAGTTCTTCGAAGCTTGTAAAACGTGGATTGACGCCTGTATGACCTGCGCTTGAATCCGCCGGAAGATTATTTCTCTGTCTTAGGTCAGCGACCTGTTTTCCTAGATATCGCGCCCACCAGTCTTTGCCACCGCGAATAGCCCAGACCGGGATATGACGAACCTTTTCAGGATCCTTTCCTCCATAGTTTGCGCCCATCAGTACTGCGGCGGCGAAGAAGTTCGGATATTTTTCAAGAAACTTCCATCCGCCATCAGCCCCCATTGAAAATCCTGTGATGTAGATGCGCTGTGGATCAGCCTGACGATCCCGGATAAGATCATCGATGGCAGCCTTCAGGTTGTCGGCGTGCTGCATCCATCCGCGACTTGTCCTGGGTGCAATGATATAGGTTGGTTCATCCTGTGTGTTTTCTCCGAAGTTGTGCCATACGCGCACAATAGGATCTACCGTATTTCGCAATGTCGCCTTGTAATCCTTTCCGCAACATCCGTGAAGGGCAAGGACCACCGGATAACGTTTATCCTTTTTGATATTTGACGGCGTGTAAAGGAAATACTCCGTTGAATCGCGTTTTTGCCACGACCATTGCGGAAGGCCTTTGTAGTCAATCTCCTGTGCCTGCAACACAAGCAGATGACAAATGGCTGAGAGAGTGAGAATGGTCTTGATTTTCATTAAGGGAGAATAG
>JAEZGH010000006.1 GCA_023417065.1 Bacteroidota bacterium | reverse complement strand
CGCCTGGAAAGTGTGTATACCTGAAAGGGTATC
The DNA here is from genome assembly GCA_023417065.1 of Bacteroidota bacterium. Lineage (GTDB taxonomy): Bacteria > Bacteroidota > Bacteroidia > Cytophagales > Cyclobacteriaceae > Ohtaekwangia. The sequence continues at coordinate 34,037 of JAEZGH010000006.1, read as the reverse complement.
GAGGGTTCGAATCCCTCTCTCTCCGCAAAGCCTGCAAATCCTTCGAATTTGCAGGCTTTCTTTTGCCACCCGCACTTCAAATGACTTGCAATTTCCCTTGATCAGCGGAATTTAATAAGAGGCTGTCCTTTTTGACAGCCTCTTAATTGAAGACCCTCAAGAGGAGCTCTTGGAACTTCTATTCTATATCCCAGAATAGCTTGGTCGTTGCTTCATCCCCTCCGATCGCAGCGGCAGCGGCTGAACGGTTAGCACCATTAATGGTCTGCTCATTAATAGGGTAAATAATCCTGGACGGTATATGAAGCTGTGTCGGAATATTGGGGCCTGACGGCGGCTGCAAAAGCGGATAATCTAACCGCCGCCATTCAAACCACGCATCCCAACCGCGATTATAGAGTGCAAGCCATTTCTGAGTGCCAATCTTCTCCTTCCAGATAGCCCCGCCAGCGCCATAATTCACCGATGGCTGCTCCAGGTAGCCCGACGCATCAGCTTCTGATCCACCCCAATAACGAATTGACGCTGTAACTGCCGCATTGTACTCCTGTTCCGCATCCCCGGAGATATATCCCCGCTCAATGGCTTCGGCAAGCAGAAACCTGACCTCCGGGAAATCCAAAATAAGCGCTTCAAAATTCGGAGCTGAAATTGTCGGATGAACCTTCGAAAAGTCTGCATACTCATTTCCAAATCCGTAAACCCCGCCTTTGAATAGGTCGTCAATCTTTGTGAAGTAGAATTCACGACGCGGGTCGTTGAGTTCGTTCATCACATCAACGATCGTGTTTGCCGGCAGAAAGTCTTCCCGCGTAGTGAACGAGGGATTTAGACTCGATGCTATAGGATTGTTATTAGGAGGATCGGAAATATAAGGGAAACGCGCATTATCAGCGCTGCTTACAAATACATTGGGAGCAGCTTCTGCGACGATGCGTCGTGTCGTGGCCGGATCGATGTCTGCGAGCACCATCCCCATTTTCAGTTTGATGGAATTACCCAACCGACGCCAGTGGCCGATGCGCATGTCTGCCGCTTTTGACGCATACAATAATTCGCCGTTGCCGAATCCTGCGGCCCTGGTATTTAACATTTCGATCGCGTCATCGAGACGCCCCAACAAATCTTTGTAGATCGTCTCTGCGTCATCATATTTAGGCAATACATTAAAAGGATCCATCGCCTCCCTGTAAGGCACATTGCCGAACGTGTTTACAAGAATAGACCAAGCATATACTTCGATGATCTCGAGTTGCGCCCGTTGATTCCTTTTCAAATCAGGATCGATTAACTCGTTTGCATCGAGGACTCGCTTCGCTTCCGCGAGATCCGCAATTACATCGCGGTATAAGCGATCCCAGAAATTCTGTGGTATTGCTCTCGACGTAAGAACATATCTCGGTTCGTCGAGATATGTAGTGGTTGTCCAATGCTGAACATATAACCTAAAGTTATTGACGTTAACATCAGAAGAAGTAAGCACGTCCGCAAGAGACTTAATGGCACTCGTATACAATGTTTCTGGTGTAACCAAATCCGCACGTTTAGGATCAACGTTGTAATCATCCAACGAGTCAACACAACCTATGAAGAGACCCGTTGATATTAGTAGGTATATTATCTTTTTCATAATTGAAGTCTAGAAGGTAAATCGCGCGTTAAATCCGTAAGACCTCACAGCGGGGTATGCGCCGCTTTGATAACCGCTGTTGGCATTTCCGGAGCTAAGACTTTCTTCCGGATCGGCATACTTCAGGTTTTTATGTATAATCCAGAGATTTCTGCCAATGATTGAAATATCAATAGCCTTGAGAGGACCCAGTTTCGAAATTAGGTCTGCCGGTAGTGAATACGTTAAAGCCAGCTCGCGAAGCTTCAGGAAGGAGCCATCGTAGATATATGCCGCGCGCGGCATTCCGCGCTGACCGTTGGCAACATAACCATACGCCGTCAGCCCGTCTCCATTAATATGCTCCGCACGAATGTCATTCGGAGTTCCGTCAGCCTTTACTCCGGGAAATAAAACTCCGCCTCCTTCCGACACCGGCGAACGTTTTGGGTTACCAAGATCATTAAGCCCTGCTGTTTCTTCGTATAGACCACTGCCATCTCCATACCATTGATCAAGTGAAAAGATATCGCCGCCATAACGCATGTCGACAAGAAAATTTATGCTGATGTTCTTATACTTGAACGTGTTACTGACGCCTCCAAGCCAGTCGGGATTTGGATCGCCGATAATTTCGGCGGAACTGGAGGTCGCCAGGTAGTACCCCTGAGAGTTGACGGTTTTCTGTCCATTCGTGTATACGAAATCGGTTCCGCGAATGACACCATACGGATACCCTACCGCTGCATTGAGTGAAACGCCCCCCTGCCCTTGCATGATCGGAATGTTCATCACCTTCCCTTCACCCTCGCCATAGAGACTTTTCACCAGGTTTCTGTTCCGCGACCAATTTACATTCAATGTCCACGAAAACGTGGGTGTACTGACGGGAACCACAAATGCAGAAATCTCGAATCCCTTGTTTTCAACCTCACCGGCATTGACAAACCTGCTGGTGAATCCACTAGCTCCGGTGGTTGTCACAGGGATAATCTGATCCACTGTATTTGTCTTGTACCAGGTAACATCAAATCCTATTCGCCCTTCGAAAAAGTCTGCATCCATACCGACCTCTATACTATTCGTCATCTCTGGTTTCAACTCAGGGTTGCGCTTTGTGTTCGGCAATGAAAACATGGGAACAGATCCAATGGCTGTAGGCTTGTCGTACACGTCATAGACGCTTAGCGGCGGTGCATCATTCCCTGCCTGAGCGATGTTCGCTCTCACTTTGGCATGTGAAAGCCAGGGCAAATCCAGAAACTGAGAAAATACAAAGCTTACCGCTGCTGATGGATAGAGATAAGCATTATTATCTTTAGGGAGAGTCGTCGATTGATCACGGCGTGCAGCCAGGTCAACGAAGATGAAATCGCGGAAGCTTAGCGTTGCACTGGCAAAAATACCGTCAACGCCAACGCGTTCGCTATCCTCAACCGGCGGGACAAGAGGATTTTTCGAGTTGGACAGCGAATAGAGTCCAGGCACGGCCAAACCGCCGGTAGTCTGTGCTCGTATCGCATTCATCTCGCTCCTTCGAATATTAGTTCCAACAACACCCTTGAGATTTATATCATCGGTGAGTTTGCGATTGATGTTAAGGAATAAATCATAATTCGTTTCCCGAAAACTTCTTTCATATCTGCCATAACTCGGCAACCCGGCGCTGCCAACGGCAACCCTTTGTTCCTGAAAATCATGGGTACTATTGATGGCAATCCGACCTGCAACCTCCAGCCAATCTGTAAATTTGTAGTTCGCAGAAGCATATCCAAAATAATTATCCCGGGAATCGTTGGAATAGTTTTCATAACGCGTCCAGTATGGATTATCCATATAAATAGGCCCTGTTCTTGCGGCATTCCAGTTCCAGGTTATGTTCTGACGGTCCCTGAAGTAGGCTTCACGCTGATCCTTAATGTCAACATTGGTCGCCCACCACTGACGAAACTGCTGATTAGGATTCAAACCGCTATAACCAGTACCGTATCTCCCAAGCCCTTCGATATGCGAATAGTTAACGTTCGCCGTGATTGAAAACCGATCGGAGAAATCATATGTCGTTGCGAAACTGAACATATCCTTATCAAGGGTACTGTTCGGGAGAACACCTTTCTCGTCGGTGCGTGTGTAACTCATTTTGAAGATCACCTTGTCATTGCCTCCTGACACGTTGATGTTCTGATTTGACGTCACTGCTGTCTCATAAAATGTAGACGGATCATTCTCTGCGACAACCCAGGGCGTAGCTTTCCGATAGTTTTCATGTTTTGGGTCAAACGCATCCCATTGATAAACGAGAAGATTCGGATCAAACCGTGGGCCATACGATGCATCTGACTGAAATCGAACTACTGGCCGTGTACCATCATCAAGCGTTTCCTGAGAAGGGAACGTGGGCACATATCCTTGCCCATACTCCTTTTGGTATCGCGCAAAGGTTGACTTGTCAATCTGTCCCCAGGTGAGCCCGCTGTTTACGGTTACTTCCATCGAGTTCTTTCGACCGCGTTTGGTGGTGATAACGATTACCCCGTTGGAAGCCCGTGATCCATACAACGCAGTCGCGGCAGCCCCTTTCAATACGTTAATAGATGCGATGTTCTCTGGATTTATATCGGCAGCCGCATTTCCGTAGTCAGGCCCTCCCGCCCCTCGTTTTTGAGCGTCGGTATTTGTATTCGCATTCGAAACAGGCACACCATCAATCACGAACAGCGCCTGATTGTTATTGGTAATTGACTTATACCCACGAATCACCACGTTTGTTGAGCCTCCCATGGTGTTCGCAGTTTTGATATTAAGTCCTGCTACCTTACCAGACAATGCGCTGACGAAATTCGTCTGTCTCGTCCGCGTAACTTCGTCTGACCGGACCTCCTGTGCGGCGAATGGGAGTTCATTCTTGCTGCGTTCAATACCCAATGCCGTAACCACTACTTCTCCCAATTGGGTCGCATCCATACCGAGTTGTACATTGATCACCGTTTGCTCCCCGACGAGAATTTCCTTCGACTGAAGACCGACGAAGGAAAACACGAGCACAGCCTCTGATGAAGGAACTGATAAAGAGAAACGTCCGTCGGCATCGGTGACGGTTCCCACCACGCTGCCGCGGACAACGACGTTTACGCCAGGTAAGGGCTCCCCATCTTCCTGCGAAGTGACCCTGCCTGACACATTTCTGTTCTGCGCCTGCACGATGCACGAACAGAGAATTGCCATCAATAATAGTAAATGTTTAAGCTTCATAATAAATGGTTTACATCTACAATTTTAGATGTACACACATCGCCTGTAAATACTCATTAAATCCCCCCAACAGGAGCAACACCATTCCTTTTTCATACTGCTCCTGGTGGTATCGAAGAAAAACTGCTTCAAGTCAACCATTATAATTCGTTAGAATAGTACACTTAGGGCAACCAGATGAGAATGGAATTCGCTTCGTCAAGACAAGGCGTAACACCACATCTGACGAAGGCGAAAACAGTCAAAGTGTTAAGAAAAGAATGACTCCCTAGTGTAATTTGACGCCCACAGAAAGCGTGGACACGACTAAGAAAGAAAGTTACGTTTCCTTAGCAGCTAAATCGTTACAACACCTTCAGTAATAACAATTACCCTATTCGCACGAGGCGTTCAGTAATGGCCTTTCGTACAGCCTGAGTTTTTGTGTTCACATTCAGTTTCCTGTAGATATTCCTGATGTGCGTTTTTGAGGTCTCATTTGAAATACACAACTCATCAGCAATCATTGTTGAAGTTTTTCCTTCAGCCACGAGCTTAAGGACAACGGATTCCTGGCGCGTGAGAGGAGTTGCTTTGGAAACCTGCAAGCGTTCAACCAGCATCCTCGCGATCCGAAAATCAATCGGCGACTCCCCATTAGCCATCGACTCAAGGTATTCGAGTAACCTTGTGGCTACCCGATCCCGTGAAAGGTATCCGACGGCTCCATGGATAATGCAATCGAGGATATGATCCTTATATTCCCATTCGGACACGATCAGGAGATTCACTAGATGATCCTTTTCCATGAGCGCCTTGACGCATTCGGCCGGACCGAGGCCTGAAAATGAAAAGCTACTTATAACAATGTCCGGCTTGATCCGGTGGATGCTTTTGAGCGCATTACCAAATTCAACAAACTCTCCAACAACCTCAAACCGGTCCGACAACATTATAATTGATGAGACCAGAAATCGGAAAGATTCATCTTCATCAATTACCATCAGCCTTTTTTTCAGCATACATGTCACTTTGATTCAAAAGTAATTCAGCCGCTTCATCTGATATTGTACAATCCCGACATAATTTCCGAACACCATCACGTTCAACCAAACATAAAGCGTTCTAACGATGGCGGCTTTATACAATTCTTATATTCCAACACTTTCGACCTTTGCCGTCAATTCAGTTTTCAACGTTAAACCATTAAAGGATCAACACGCATGATTGCAAAAACTCCACCTCCACCTTATTATGCTGTAATTTTTACATCCGTGAGAACAGACGTTTTCAATGGATATTCCGAAATGAGCTCACATATGATCGAGCTGGCCGGCAAACAGGAAGGATTCCTCGGTTTCGAGTCAGCGCGAAATGACGTCGGGATTACTGTTTCGTACTGGAAGGACCTCAAAAGCATTGCCCGGTGGAAGCAACACGTTCTTCATCAGGCAGCACAACGGCGAGGGCAAGTGGAATGGTATCGTCAGTACAAAGTTCGGATATCAAAAGTCGAAAAAGAATACGGCTTCGAAAGAACGGAATCGCAATCGGAATACAATAGGTCAATGTCTGTCCCCCGCGTAGAGAAAGACATTAACGACATTCCGGCTTAGCGCGTGTTTGAGTTTCACGGGTGAACAATTCGCGAACTTCCTTACGACGCTATTGAAGTGTGATTGATCGTAAAAATTCAGATCATAAGCGATATCAATCATCTTCGCATCACCTTGTATTCGAAAGCGGCGTATTATTTCGTTGAAGCGAGTGATCTGAATGAAATGCGATGGATTTACGCCAATCTGTTCCTGGAAATAGCGTTCAAGGGTACGCTCGGAAATATTGAAGTACTCTTTGATTTCCCGCACCGTAAGAAGGCCCAGCCGACTCCGCACGTACGCAGCAATGTCTCTGACCAGGGAATCTCTTCGTCGTGCCATCAGCGCCTTGCGTTCAAAGAAGGACATCAGCCGCTGAGTAGCTCTGATGGGACAATGCGTTTCAGTCATCATACCCGACAACGAAACAAACTCAGGCAGGTCGCCAAGATCAATCATCCTGTCAGCAAACAGGGCCGAGTTGAACCCAAACAATTCGTGTGCAGTGTATGGATGGAATAGTACGCCCACACAAGAAAACTGCCGGAGGCAATCACTTGCAGTAGGCTGCGTTATTTGTCCGTACAGAAATGCATTTGGTATCGCTTCTCCTTTGGTAACCACGGCACTGCTTCCTTCAGATCGTTGAAAAATCAAACCGCACGAATCATCAACCAACGTCCTCAGTTTGTAATTTGGTGTTTCACGAGGATCTACCGTTGCCGTCCAGAAATATTTAATATAAGGATGAAGTGACTTCGGTGGAATTATGATGTCGTACTGCATAGCATCGTCGGGTTATTGCGCGTTCGCCAAAGTTGATCCAGGAATATCAAGTCTGGTATCGAAGGGTATCAGTCTGATTTTTGCCACTGGTCACTCAAGGTCTTCCTGACCACGTCCAGCTCATCACCCTCCTGGATGTTGTGATCCGGCGTGACACCACGCCCCTCCCAATTCAGCGATGTACCGGGGATGGTCGGAGCCCCCGTCGAAATGGAAACGACCAGCTTGTCATCCAGAGGATAAAACGAATTCATGTGCGCTGCTCCAGCTGATTGTTGACCTATGATCGTGGCTCTCTGTTGATGTTGTAAAACGTACGCTACAGCTTCCGCTGCTGAAGCAGTTTGCTTACCTATCAGGATGAACATTGGTTTTTGATACACGAACTTTGCCAGCTTTGGCACTGTAGTCAGCATTGAGCCACCCTCAACGTCGCTATGGAATTCCAGCAAAGCCATTTTTCCATCCAGGAAATAGCTTTCAAGTACGCCGCCGACAGCGGACCCGCCGCCTCCGTTGTATCGAAGATCGAGCACCAGTGCGTCTGTTCGGGAAACGAACTCCATCGCAGCATGCAGTACCGGCAGACTCTTCTCCGAAATATTGATTTCATCTATTCTGAGCCATCCGATGTTCCCGGGAAGTATACGAACCTCTGTAAACCCGAAATTCTTCCTTTCCGCTTGATCGCCTCTGTAGAACAGGTCGCTTTGATCAGCAACGGGTGCCCTAGCCCTAAGTTTAAGATCTCGCGCAAGAGCCGAATCATATTTTACATACATATGATTATCCTGGCTGATCGTCCGCATTAACTCTGAACAGAGAGTTTCAAATTGAGGCCAGCTTTTTACCTTTCGAAAAAATCCGTTATTAAGACTGTCGGCGAGCCGCTGAGCAATTTTTTCGCCTTTTTCGGGAAAGACGTATTTTTCTTTAACCAGGTCAGCTATTGTGGTAATCGCCAGGTCGATCTCCCTCTTTGAGGGGGCCTGGCAAAACGCCTGGGTGGCAACAAGAAGCCAGCAGATTATTCCAGTTACTTTTTTCATATCCTCAATTCGCGATCTAAAGTCGCAAGCAGCACGAACTGAGAATTGTATAAATTTAGCCTTGCATTCTTTTCCACTCGCCGGGGTTCAACCCCGTCGTATGTTTGAACGCCCTGATGAAGTGGCTTTGGTCGAAGAATCCACATTCCAACGCAACTTGCGTTAGCGACATCTCCCCTCCGCGAATGAGCGAAAGAGATTTATGAATTTTCACCGCCCGCGAGTACTCTCCTAAAGAGCAACCCATCGTTTTTGAAAAGAACTTCGAAACAGAAACAGGATGAAGCCCTACTTCCCGGGCAAGTTCTTCAAGGGAGAAAGGCTCGTTCCATTTATCGTGAATGTAGTCCCGAATCACGCTAACCCAGCTCCTGCCATTCGCCCTATCAACTTCCTTGTGCCGTAAATTCGCCATCAGCAAAGATTGAATTGCATTGTCGGTATTCGAATCAGATGTACAGCTCTCCTTATAGATACGAAGCACCGCCAACGACAGGGCCGCGTAATTATCGGGTTCCATCGTCAGGTCATATTTGTCCAGAAAGCTCTGGCCTATGTCAATATTTATATTCCGCGACGGATAAACCGTATCGGTATTTCTGTGAGGCAGTCCGGCTTCATACAATAAGACCTTGCCGGGTGCTGCCTCGATACAATTTTTGGTTCTGTATTCATTGTTTCCCCCATTCACAATAAGTGTGAGGTGGTTGGATTCATGGTAATGCCAGTCCTCGCCGACAGGGGATACATATACCGTGTCGGACACGAGAAATTCCGCGCTCTGAAAGAGTGGATTGTTTACGCCAAGAAATTTCCCCCTTTCCAGCCTGACCATGCCAATTAGTAGATATGGCCATTTTACGCATTCTAATATTCAGGGTTTCAGGCAAATCGACAAAGAACATATGCAGGCGACAAGCATCACCGTCAGTATGTGTCGGTCATCCAATGTGTACCAGCCTATCCGATATCGCCTTTCGCACGGCCTCCGTTTTCGAATTTACATTGAGCTTACGATATATATTTTTGATGTGCGTTTTCGACGTGTCGTTTGAGATACTCAGTTCTTCGGCGATCATCGAGTATGTCTTTCCCTCCGTGATGAGCTTCAGTACTATGGATTCCTGGCGCGTGAGTGGTGTACTCCTTGAAATCTGAAGGTTACTGACGAGCTTCCGGGCAATCTTTTCGTCTAACGGCGAACCTCCCTGAGCGACGGTATCCAGCGCACTATGCAGCCTTGAAAGAATATCCTTCTTCAGAATATAGCCAACGACACCGTTTGCAATCAACTCAAGCGCCTGATCGATGTCATCATAATCGGTCACGACCAGCAAATTGATCAGATGCACCCGTTCAAGAACTGCTTTTATATATTCGACGGGGTGTGTTGCCGGGAAACAAATGTCCGTCACCATTATGTCAGGCTTGTCACGGGCGATCTGTTTCACTGCCGACTGCGGTTCAGCATACGAACCTGCCACTGCAAATTTATCACTAAGCCGAAGGACCGATGAAACAAGCAATCTGAACTCATCATCCATATCGACAATTACTACGCGTTTCCTTAGCATACGAAGAAATTTTGGGAGTCAAAGATGCGCGCTACCCTACCCTTTGCATTGGAAGATTCCGCCATGATTGAAAAAATTTCCTTAAAAAATCCAACCTTGTTCCAACGAACACCTCCGGATTTGCGTCTAAACCCAAAATTTGATGCGATGAAGAAGTATGTGCAGGTTCACCAACGTAGTTTCTATACGCCACACGATGAAATAGAATTGATTGATCTTATAATCTGGGTCATCCAGACCGTTCGAAAATACGCAGGCACTATCGTTATTCTTTTCACATGCTCGATCCTGGGCGCGGTGGCATTCTCCTTATTAAAAGATAAGGAATATGAAAGTTCATTGACTTTCAGTGCACCAGCGCTTTCGGAAACCGAAGCAGAAGAGATCTTCGAGTGGACGAACCGGAACATCAGATCAGGCAATATCACAACACTTGAGGCGGAATATGGGCTCACCGAAGGAACGGTTAAGCAACTTAAGCAGGTTACCTTGATCAAGACAGAGCAGCCTGGATCATTCAGGATTGTTACGACAGGATTTTCGAATGATTATGTCGCTCCGCTCACGAAGGAGTTGTCTCAACTTCTAACAAGAAGAAATGCGGCCGCATCGCAGGAAATGAAAGCGGAAATAGACAGCAAGATCAAAGTCCTGACGGGCGAGATCCGAAATATCGACAGTATGCTGGCTCAGACGGCATCGGAAAGCGGCTCCATGTCTGCCAGCGATGGCAATGTCGGCACACTTCTTAAGTTAAAGCTTGAGCTGATCAAGGAAAGTCTTGAGCTTGAGATCAAAAAAGAAGAGCTCATTCGCGAGGTAGTCGTTCACAGCACACAAACCTATGCGCAACCGCTGGAGAGTTCCATCACGAAATATTTATTGATCGCCGGTGTTATTGCGCTGTTTATCAGCTGCGTCGTAATCGCTTACGGGGAATTGCAGGCGGAAATGCTGAAGCGTCGGCAGTTCAAACGTGACGGTCACGCAATTGAAGGTACGCATAAGTTTCATTACAATTAGCCTAAAATAATCACCAGTATCCAGAATCATTGTAACAACCCAATATTTCAATCCATCATATTGAATAGCCCATACGTGGTATGAACCACATTGTAAAATCCTCTCAAATTGGGTATTTATATTGACAGCGTGAATACTCAATTTTATATCGCCGGCTTCCATGAGATTAGGTTAAGAAGCTACAAGGTGGCAGGGACCCTGAGTGGTCCCTTCATTTTATTGACGTCATCTATTCGGATTGCAATTCAATCCCGGATTTAATAATTTTGACTACTACAAATATTCATCTCCTCATATGTACTGCAGTCGACCATGGCTGACTATCTAAGTGATAGACAGTCTAAAAATCCATAACCTCATTCCACACCTTCAGCGCAAGCCCATGATGCTGTTGCCGCTAATCTTTATTTAGCCGGCATCTTCCATTATCGGCACTTGCGGTTGATACTGTCTATTCACTTCCCCTGGATTTGAATCATAGTATTTACCTGCAAGAAGCCAGTAATGACAAAATCAAAAGTGCCCGTTCGATTCTCGGGCCAGCACTTTACTATTGATAGTGCGCTCATCAAGGATGCCATTAAACATGCAAAACTCACCCCACAGGACATCGTGCTCGATATCGGGGCGGGCAAAGGATTTATAACAGTTCACTTGTTACGAAATGCCCGCAGGGTAATAGCCATCGAGAAAGATATCGCCCTCGCGCGACATTTGCGAAGAAGGTTTTCTTTCTCGACGTCCGTAGATATTATCGCGTGTGACTTTCAAAAGTTTGCCATCCCGCAGACGCCTTTTAAGGTCGTTTCTAATATTCCCTTTGGTATTACTTCTGAAATCCTCAGAATTCTGATGTTCGACAAGATTGAGACGTTTTCCGGCGGATCCATCATACTTCAGCTTGAATCCGCACGTAAGCTGTTTTCCGAAAAAATCTTCAACCCATTATTGGTCGTCTATAAGACGTTCTACTCGATCACGCTTCTGTATAAGATTCCACCGGAAAGTTTTATGCCTCCCCCGACAGTAAGTTGTGCATTGCTGAAAATTCAAAGAATCACTCCAGCGTTGGAGTATGAACTTAAGGACAAGTATCTCGCATTCGTATCGTTGCTTTTGAGGAAGCCGGAGCAAAAGGTGAGCAGGGCGTTAAAGACCTTATTCAGGAAAACTCAGATCAGGTTGATCTCGCGGAAGTTTGGAATCAACCTAAACAATCAAATAGTCTGCCTAACGGCTGATCAATGGAAGCATTGCTTCCTGGAAATGTTGAGAGTTGTTCCAGATAAATTTCACCCTGCCCAATTTGACTTGCAGAGCCCGGATTTCGCTGAAAGGAAGAACAAAGTACCCCGTATTCCTACATCGGACCGTGAATACAGAACGATTTGAATTCCGACGAGATATTGAACCGACTTCAATCCTGGCTATTTATCGTTTGGAAGCCACGGGAGGGCGATGGCTGGAAGATTTTTTTGATGGCTACGAAACAACGAATTCCGTCATCCGTTATCTTTCGGGCGAAACATCAGCCGTCTGTACGGAGAGATGCCAGAGTGGTTGAATGGGACGGTCTCGAAAACCGTTGTACGGGTAACCGTACCGAGGGTTCGAATCCCTCTCTCTCCGCTTTATCCCTCTCCCTCCAGGAGTACTGCCTCCTCAAACTCAAACCTCTTCTCCATCCTCCCTCACACTCCCAGAAAATGCTGATTTATCGGCAATCTGCTCACCTGAAACTCAGAAGGAGCAAATCCTGTAAACGATTTGAATTCGCGGATAAAATGCGGCTGATCAAAGTAATGGTGCGCATGCGCGATTTCAGTCAGGGTCGTCATCGTACCTTCACGTAAATCGCGAAGGGCGTCCTGGAAACGGGCCACGCGTAAGAAGTGCTTTTGACTATATCCAACCCGCTCAAGAAAGGCACGCTGCAAAGTCCGGTGCGACACGTTCAGCTGTCGCGCCAATGCGTCCAGATCAGCCTCGCTCTTTTTCTGCAACAGATAATCCACAGCGAAGCCAATAGCATCGTCCATTCGCTTTCGCGGATGCATTGCCAGCTTTCCAATGAGGAACCGATCAACACCGTCAACGAGGCGCTCGTGCGACCCGTCACTAAGGCAGTTGCCGACAAACTCGCTGAGGTCTCTGGAGAAGAGGTCATCCCAGGATACGATGCGGTCGTTCATCTCGTACATCGGCACTTTGATAAAATAGCTGAACGTATGCGGGTAAAACCACACGCCGAAACTCCGCCCCTTGCCCTGAATGGTAAGCGCACGTGGCTCAATGATTTGTCCGATGACCTTTGCCTGATCTTCCCGCCGGCCCTCTTTGTAAAATTCCCAGTCCAGACTAAAAACCGCCTCTATACATCCGTCGGCGAAAAACGTATCCTCGATTAATATATTATGAGGATTCTCCATGTAGTAATAGCACTTCACTGCCTTTGCCAGTTGCGGCGAGGGTGGAAGCAGTCTGATGTCGATGTTGTGCCAGCCGGTCATAAGCAGCGCAGACGGTGAGTACGGTACTGAAGATGAAAAGAAAAACGGGAAGGAGCAATCATTGTTTCAATCCCCGGTGGTTTCCTGGACGATTCCCGTGTTGTCGTATTTATACAAGCGCGATAAAACTCAAGGCTTGTTCTTTGAACCTCATTCGCCGATCAATTGTCAGACTATGTATTCAACCTCATTGTCAGCATCCAGCCAGGCAAGAATCTGGATCGTGTTCCTTTTCCTCAATCTCATCACCCTTTGCGAGAGCGGCGGACAAAAGCTCCCAAAGGCACTGATGATTACCGGCAACGGAAATGTACCCGAGTACAAGGAAGAGTATCCGCCGTGGGTACATGAATTTCAGAATGATATGATCGTCGATATCCTCAGCAATACTATAGCTGTTGATGTAACTGAAGATCTGAACAGACTTAATCCAAAAGACCTGCAGCAATACGATCTCGTGATCTGCAACTCACTATTCCTTACCCCAGCGAAAGAGCAACTTCAGGCGCTGCACGACTTTGTTGCTCAGGGCAAGTCATATCTCACGCTCCATTGCGGCATACTCAGTTTGCTGAACTGGGATATGTACGAACGTTTTATTGGCGGTATTTTTATCGGGGGACCGGCTACTGTTCCGGAGGAATTTAAGGTGATCACTGAAAACCATGAATTCTGGGGATACACTTATCCCTTCCAAAAGGCAACCCGGCACCCGGTATCACGTGCAGTCGAGGATTTCACCATTCGTGACGAGCTGTATTTCTTCCAGCCTTCCGTAGACGATCTGGAGATCATCGCGCGTGCGGAAAATCACCCCGTGATGTGGTGGCATCCCTTTGGGAAAGGAAAAGTGATGTGCTTCACCCTGGGGCACGATGGTGCGGCGAAAAGCAATCCCGGGTACCAGGAACTGTTACAGAACGGCGTTCGATGGCTCACCGGCATGCCGCTGGTTTTCGTAAGTACCCCGCGACCGTTCTCCACCCGCGTCAGAGAGTACCCCGACTTTCTGGGATTGAATGAGGTACAAGCCGACATTCCGTTAGGCACAACGTACACTGTTGAGCAGGTAAGTGATCCTTCAATTGCGACGGCAGCACGTGGTAGGTCCGGCTACCCCGACCTGAAGCTTACCGGTAAACCCGGTAAGACGAAAATCACTATCGCAGCCACTGCGCGCAACGGATTTACTACGCGCAAAACCATCGACGTCACAGTTGTTGAAGATGGCGATGGAAACATCGCAACCTACTATGGCAATACTGCTGAATACTCATCCGCTGAAAATGCAAGCAGTATGTTCGACGCCATTAATGTTATCGACAGCGATACAACCACGCGGTGGTCGAGCGCGCCGACTGAGATAGCGTGGGTTACTGTTGACCTTCAGCAGTCCTACGACGTTTCGCGCGTAGAAGTGTTCTGGGAAGCTTCTTATGGATGCGAATACCTGATTCTCGGGTCAGAAAGCGGAACTTACTGGAACACGCTCTACGAAGTCACCGATGGCGACGGCGGTGTCGATGTTCTACAGTTGCCTCCTGCCCACGCGCGTTATATAAAAGTGCTGGGCACCAAACGCGCGAATGACAAATGGGGATACTCAATTTATGAACTGAAGGTTTTTGTGCATTAGATTATTGCTTCAGTTTATATCTGACGCCTCCTGACGGTATTACAATGGTGGATAAGACGAATCCAGCAGGAATAATGCAAGAATTATTCGTGGTAGAATCCCGTCACCTGCATGGCTGAAGCGAATGGCAATACCGATTTCCGGGTAAGCTTATCCATCACAGTCGTATAACGTCAAAGCAACATTTCTATGAACTCTGATATTACCATTGCTGAATAATCACACATACCTGATTATCCCGTAAGGCAAACTCCTTTGCACCCCATGGCCGGAGGGTTACTTTGCTCAGATTAGGATGAATAAACTCAGGGTGAGCTGAACTGATCGTTTTGTATACCTCATCAATTATATCGGTCACAAGCCTGAACTCAGGATAATGTTCCTTTGCAAGCTTCTCGTGCTGGAACATGTACATTTGCAGCCCTTCTCTTTCAATCACACAAAAAGGGTTCTTCGAGTTCAGTTCCTGATGACCGATACGGAATCCAAGACAATCAACGAAGAATTTTATTCCGTCATTAATGTCGCGGTAATAAACATTGGGAACGAGTTTGCTGAAGCTCATAAGCATTTCGTTTCAATTATCCTTTGCAGATTCTCTACTTTGGATTTTCTCTGAAGCTTATCATCCAGCTGATTCCAAACTTATCCTTAAACATTCCAAAGTATTCATCCCAGAATGTCTTGCCCAACGGCATGGTTACTTGTCCTCCGGCCGAAAGGCCGCTGAACAGCCTTTCAGCCTCGGCCTTACTGTCTGTAGTGATAGAAATTGAGAAGTTATTTCCCTGTGAAAACCCCGCTGCCCATTCACCGCCTGTGTCACTGCCCATCAGCATGGTTTCCTTGCTTATAGGTAGCGAGATATGCATGATCTTGTCTGCAGCTTCCGGTGGCATTGGCGGTCCACCATCAGAGGGCATATCGCTAAATCGTCCGACATAGGGAAACGCACCTCCGAATACAGATTTGTAGAAGTTGAAGGCTTCTTCACAATTGCCATTGAAGGTAAGATACACGTTTACAGTTGTCATGGCGTGAATTTTAGGATTAACATACCTGCCGACAACCGTTTCTCAGTGATAGTTTGTGATGAGACACAACGTCAGACATCCGATTGTCGCCGGGAAATAAAGCTACTAAAAAAGCCTGATGCATAAAAAACATCAGGCTTTTTGCGTTCCAGTATTGAAGAATAATCAACCCAGACTGTGAAACGGCTATTGTTTCACAAAATGATAATCAAGGTGATGATTGAAGGAAGTCACCGGATACGAAACCGGAGCATCATCCTTAATCGCAGAGTACCCGTTATACCAGCCTACGAGCGAGACAAAGTAATTGCTGCCAATCCGGGCAATACCCCACGTAACGTCCCACTTATAACCATTGGGCCAACTTGGATCGTCGTAGATCCTGAATTCAGCAACGCCAGACTCGAAGAAATCACACTCCAGTCGGCTATTGGGACCATTACCCTTGAATCCGTTGATAACATAGCTCCCAATTGCAGAACGCCTGTAAAGTTCCGTCGAATCTGAAAGCAATAGGTTCATCGTTTGAATCTTCTTCATCCCGTAGTATACGTCAAGAGTACCCTGCTGATTAGTGGTCTCCCTGGAGTAAAGCTGCATTGTGAAATCACTCTCACCTCTTTCTGCCCAGAAGGCAAGATTTTGATTCGACAGATTGAAAAATGCCAGCTTGCTGTAGTCCGGTGATATTGCACGGCCATCCTCGTTCACTAGCTTGAAGTGACGGACCTGATCTTTGACGAACACAATCGGAGATGTCAGGGGACTACCATCCTTGAAAACAACTTTCGGACTGATGTACTTCAATGAAACGTTACGCGTCATTGACTTCTGCCAGTTGTTGGAAGCGAGGTCCCAGCGGATTTGCAGATTGGTATATTCCTCATACCCGGGAACCGTCGTCGGATCAAATCTAAAGGTCACCATTCCGTTGACAGTAGACGTTGCTTTCGACTGTATATCAAGGGCTGAACTCGTTCCAGGTAATACGACGGCCATATCGACATACACTGGACGATCCGTATAGGGAAGTTTTGTTTTCAAATCATTAACGGTGAAGGTTATCTTGATATCCTTGTCAGTAACCTCATCGAATTCGGTATCCGTTCCTGCCTCAAAAATAGTGAGCGAGATATCGTACTGCTCTTCTTTAAGCTGCCTTATTTGTTCTTCAAGCTGTTTCAGCAAACCTGCAAGGCGCGTCTTTTCAAATTTGTATGACCCTACGCTGCCTTTGATTGATGCGTATAGATTTCGCAGACGATCCGACATACTCTCCAGGAAAGTCAATTCCGAGTTGCGGTCGTTGTATTGTCCGGAATTTTTGATCTTGTCAATCGATGAGGTAATCGTTTCTTTGATAGCCACCAGACTGGGGTGCGTATCCCAGGCCATTCCACCGCAGGCGTGATAGTCAAGATGGTTGTCAACCGTCTTGTCCAGATTTTCTGCAGGTTGCGGCTTATCACAATTCCAGGCGCGTTCGTTGCCGACGCGCAATGACGAGAATTCACCGGTTTTAATACCTGCATCCAACAGCGTACTTACAACCACACTTTCCTCCCCCGATTCCCAGTTAACGTCAAGGATCGATATCTCCTGCCGTGTTGGTCCGAGTTGGCGGGTTTCGAGAACGAGTTTTGTTTTCTTGTTATCAATGACGCCATACATCCGGCTAGATGCAGTTTCGGGGTAAGTTTCCGTGACGAGATACTCGCGTCCACCTTTTTTCATCAACACGGTGGTGTGGATGTATTCAAGGCTTCCGGCGCTGTTGATTTTTCCGTACGCTGCCAGGGTGTCTTCAAAGTAGATGAGTTTGAAGACCAGCTGGGATTCTGCATTGGCCTTGAGGTCCGCTTCATAAAAAACATTAGACACGCCGGGAGTGATCCTCCCGTTGTTGCCGGCGTCAATCGCGCGCTGGTCCTCCTCCTCCAGGTCACACGAAAAGGTGGTTAAGATTAAAAGCAAACTAAAGACAGACTTTCTCATAGGGGTTTACATGTAAAACAATTCAAAAATTACAATAAAGCCGTCCGTTTTTAATACCTCTAAAGGAGTATTTCATAAGGGAAACGGGTTTTACCCACGAACAAAATACCCCACATCATTGTTTTTCAGACAATTAGCCATCGCAACGATTGCGCTCAGAGTACCTGGGAAGCTTCCCGACGAGAATCGCGAGGCGGTCCAAATCTGAAATAACCCTCATGAATCGAGCTACGGATAGGGCCAGTATCAAATTTCAACAACCTAACAGGCGAAACCGCCACCATAATCATAACCTCGAATGCCCCTTATCAACCTAATAGCAACGCTGCGATCTCTTTCCTACCTTATCAACCTTATTTCGCGGGGAATTCCGAATCCATCCTTTAAGCAGGGAAATCAGGCGAAATCTTAAGTCCGAACCTTAACCTTAATGGTGCGGAATATGAATGCTCAGAGCTGAGCAAACTGAAATCCAAGGAAGTCATGCAAGGCGCTTACAACATCGGAAGCCTTAGGTCGGGCACGGACGATAATGTTGATAAGGTAATTGGTGTATCTGCTATCGTGCTACTAAAGTTGATAAGGTTTTGATCATTGAATTACCACTTCCAGCTTCTTCTCGAATTATTTGGAGAGTCAAACACCTGCGCAATCAATGGTTAACAAAGTTGGATATCGTTAGTCCGTTATGTCATTAAGGTAGGTCTATAAGATTTCTAATCAAACGAACACCACTCGAGCGCCTTACAGCCTTTCAGGTGTTATCATCTGAAGGCAAAACCTCACCGAAAACCCGAACACTACAAAACGAGATCAAGGCGTAAGCTCCCCTGCGATGGGCTTACCAATCAAGTCGCGCGTTGTCAGTGGACCGTATTCCCCCAAAAGCAACATCAACTTTGTAACGGCAGCTTCTGTGGTCATGTCAACACCGCTGAGAACGCCAATTTCTTTAAAAACGCGACTGGTTTCGTAACGTCCCTGGATAACCCGTCCACCCGAGCACTGCGAAATATTCAGCACGATGATGCCCCGCTTAATCGCGTCGCGAAGTTCGTCGATAAGCCAGTCCAGCGTAGGTGCATTTCCCGAACCATAAGTTTCAAGTACCACAGCTTTAAGCCCTTCCGTATGCATTACAGCCTTGACTGTTTGACGTGTGATGCCCGGGAAGAGTTTCAATATCGCGATGTTGTGATCCAGTTTTGAGCGGAACGTAAGGGGCACGTCGCCTTGCCAGTGCTGAATAAACGCGTGGTTGTAATCAATCTTTACGCCGGCCTTTGCCAGCGGTGGATAGTTGCCCGAGTCAAAAGCATGGAACTGCATGCTTTCCGTTTTTTTCGAACGGTTGCCGCGGAGAAGTTCGTAATCAAAATAGATGCATACTTCCGGGATTACAGGAATACCATCCTTGCGCGCCGTGACAATGTCGAGTGCGGTGATGAGATTTTCACGCGCATCGGAACGCGGCTCACTTATCGGTAGCTGAGCCCCTGTGAAGATCACCGGTTTGTTCAGCCCCTCCAGCATGAAGCTCAGCGCGGACGCAGTGTACGCCATAGTGTCGGTACCGTGCAAAACAAGAAATCCATCGTATTCATTGTAGTGATCCTTGATAAGCTGGCCAATGACAATCCAGTGGTCAGGATTGATGTTCGACGAATCGATGGGGGGATCGAATGAGGCTACCGTCAGGTCTAGCTGAAGGTTCCGCAGAATGGGTAGCTGTTCAAGTATGGAACTGAAATCGAATGGAATGAGTACGCCTTCGTCGTTGTAGGTCATTCCAAAAGTTCCCCCGGTATAGATGATAAGAACGCGGCCGCGTGGCTTTCCCGTCCGGGCCGTGTTGATGCTAACTTCGTTAATGCGCATGGGTGTAGTTCAGCGCTAATTTCACGCTTTTTTTCCTAACGGGAATAATGTTCAATGGAAATCAGCTCGCAAAAAGGGCAAGCGCATTTTCCGTTGAATGTGTGCGTACTTCATCCACGCCGGTCTTTATAATTTCTGCAATCCGCGCAGCGATAAGGGGTACATACGAAGGCTCATTGCGCTTCCCGCGATGGGGAACGGGTGCCAGGTAAGGGCTGTCGGTTTCAAGGACAATGTGCTCCGGTCCGACGTCTGGCAATACTACATCCAATCCACCTTTCTTAAAGGTGGCCACCCCTCCTATGCCCAGCAGGAATCCCAGCTCAGTGATGCGTTTCGCCTGATCTGCGTTCCCTGAAAAGCAATGAAAGATACCTTTGAGTTTGCCGTCGGAGAGTTGTTCCACCAGCGCTATTGTTTCGTCGATGCTTTCGCGACAGTGAATTACAACGGGGAGGCTGTATTGCTTTGCCCACTCTACCTGGATGCGAAACGCTTCCTGTTGTTGCTCCCAGAATGTTTTATCCCAATACAGGTCTGTTCCGATCTCGCCTACAGCGGCAAACTTTCTTTTTGACAACCACGATTCCACCTGATACAATTCCCGTTCAAAGTCTTTCTTCACGTAGCAGGGGTGCAGTCCCATCATTGGGATGCAATGCCCAGGATAGCGAACTTCCATTTCAAACATGTCATCGATCGAGGTATGATCGATGTTGGGCATGTAGATGCGTTCGACGTTATTCTCCAATGCCCGCGCCATCATGTCGGCACGGTCGTCCTTAAATTCCTTCAGATAGATATGAGCGTGTGTATCAATGTATCCCTTCATAATGCTGACGCTAAAATTTCGCCATCACGTACGGCAAAAATATCACAAGGCCGACGACGAAAGCAAAGATCGAAAAAAACAGCACAGCTCCGGCGGCCATGTCTTTGATCCTGCCCGCCAGAGGATTGAAGTCAGGCGAAGCCAGGTTTACCATTTCTTCGATCGCGGAGTTGACGAGTTCTAAAGCGGGTACTCCACCAACGAAAACGAGTATGACAAGCCATTCCGTACGCGTGATGTCCATAGTGTATGCCAGCGCAATGACCGCAAGTGCAATACAGACCTGAACGCGAAAGTTCTGTCCCTTCCATGCCCAACGGATGCCCTGGAGTGCGAAGCGAAAGCTGTCAATAAATTTTTTCATCCTTAGATAGTTCTGTCAACACTTGTACGAGCCGCTCATTGGAAGCAGCGGCCGAGAATCCGTTATACTTTTCTAATTCACTAATAGCTTTGTTCAGGTCAAACTCCTGCTGATCCATTGAAAACGCTACCCGGTCAGTCATGAGCTTCTTTGCAAGATACTCCTGTTCCGTTTGGCCGGGTGTCGGAACAAAGATGGCTTTCTTTCCCAGGACGTTCAAATCCATCAATGTGCTGTATCCACTTCGGGCTACAACGATATCAGCACCCTTGAGAACTCTTTCGAGATCTGCTGAGGTAAGGTAGTCCACGACAGTGTCGCCGGAGCGGAGTATCGGCTTTCCATTGACGTCGCCACGCACGAGCAACGATCGCTTTCCGATTTTATCAAGTTGTTCCCGTAGTATACGTTCAAAGATGCTTCGCTGTGGTTCCGGCCCGGAGCACACTGCTACAATATCATAATGCGGAGCCTGATCATCCTTTTCCGCGGTGAAACGCGACAGCGGACCGATAAACTTTATATCGCGATGGAGTTTCTCGCCGCACGAAATCAACGTCCCTGCCAGTGTAGCTTCCGGATCGTCGGGGACCCAGAGCGTATCAAACTTCCTGATGTAATTCAAATTCAGCCAACGCACAATAGGTGCAAGCCAGCCAAACCCTGCCGGCATCAGTATATTACACTGGTGGGTGATAAAGATATTCAATGCGCCTTTAGCCCGGCATCCATATCTGTTGTCCGAGATCACGATATCTATTGCCTTCGCAGTTACAAACTGCTCTACGAGCCTGCATTCGGCCCTCATGACTGCCAGGAAACGTGAGACCTGCATCGCCATGGCAGACACCATTGCTCGGTCCTTTGGGTAACGGGGGTTGTACCCGGGAAGTTCCAGCCATTCGATAGCAGGAAATTCCTTCAGCAGCAGCTGCAATGAAGGTCCGCTGCCCGCGACAAAAACCTTTGCGTCGTGTCTCAGAAACCACCGGATCAGCGGGATACACCGCGTGGCATGCCCCAGTCCCCAGTCGAGTGGTGCAATCAAAATGCGTTTCACAGATTCAGAAACTTTGATGATGGTAAGGTACCTTGCTGATACGACATTACAATGCCCTGAAGGTGTAACCTTTCGACAACAGAGCTTCGAGGTAGCGTGGCAGCACCCATTGCAGATTTTTTTCCGCCTTATAGCTATCGTGAAAGACAACGATAGATCCCGGTCGGGTTGCCCGAACAGACTTTTTCAGACATGTTTCCTCTGCGAGGTTCGCGTCGTAATCTCTTGTAAGAACATCCCACATGATAATTCGGAATTGCTTCAGCAGTGTTATCTGACTGCGCGAAATGCGACCGTAGGGAGGACGAAACAGAGCAGGCGTCTCCATCTTACCGGGAAGCGAAGACAAGATTATTTCAGAACACTTCATAGTGTTGGCAGCATACTTTTCATCGCTGGTTTGCCACCCGTTCAGGTGGTTGTAGGTGTGGTTGCCAACGCGATGTCCAGCTGCGATAATCCGTTGAAAGACATCGGGGTGCTTTCGAACGTTGTCGCCGATACAGAAGAAGGTTGCTTTTGCTCCGAAGGTTTCAAGCGTGTCGAGCACAAATTCTGTCGGCCCTGGTACAGGACCATCGTCGAATGTGAGGAATAACTCGTTGGCCTCGACAGGAACGCGCCACTCAAGGTGCTTTGGAAACAATAACGGCAGGAAGAAGGGCGTTCGATGAATCATCAGCTCACGCGACAAGACAGGATCGTGATGTCGTCGTGGTATCCGTTCCGCCCCTTGAACTGATCAAGCGAAACGATAATATCCTGATGAATCGTTTGCAGATTCTTCAGGTACGTGTGATCAGACTCGAAATACTCCAGCAATCTTTCGACGCCGTATTCATTGCCCTGCTCATTGATCGTTTCGGTTACGCCATCCGTGTAACAGAAGAGCAGGAAGTCGTCAAGGTCGGTGATAAAGCCCTCGTTGATGAAAGGCAGGGGGTGCATAGCGCCCAGTACGGTTGATCCATCCTCAAGGAGGCGGATTCCATTCTTCGGATCCCACAGTATGGGAGGGTTATGACCTGCGTTTACATACACCATAGTCTTGAGCCGGATGTCGTAGATCGCACCAAAGAAGGTGATGAACTTCTCGCCTTTTGTGTTTTCCAGGACCTGATAATTCAGCGCTTCGATGATGTCCACCAGGTTGGGAGTCAGGCGCACCAGCGTACGAAGGGAGGCCTGGAAGTTTGACATCATCAAGGCTGCAGGAATTCCTTTGCCGCTGACATCGGCGACGCAAATCAGAAACTGGTTTTGGTTAATCGGGATGTAGTCGTAGTAGTCCCCTCCTACACGGTCGTGTGGCAGGTAGCTGGCCTCAATTTTCAGTTTTGGTGTATTGGGAAGCTTCTCCGGAAAAAGGAACTGCTGAACATCACTGGCGATTTCAAGTTCCTTCCGAAGCGCCTCCTGTGCCAGTTGCTTACGCGCCAGCTTTTTATTTTCGATCGCAACGATGATAATGTTGCTGAGTGCCTGGATAAACCTGATGCCATCCTCGTTCTCCTGTGTTGCGCCGAGGCTGTCAAGCCCGCCAACAAATACCAGGGCAAGGGTATGACTTTTATGGGCTACCGGAATTAGCAGGTCAAATTCGCGGAACTCACATTCTTTGAATGTCCGGAGGTGGGAAATATTCTGGATCGTCTTAAACTCTGGCAGAAGTTTCACTTCTCCATAATTGCAAACGGTGCCAAACTGCACTTTGCATTCCCATTCCTCGTCGAGCACAAAGAGGGCTAATTTTTTGATATTGAGATTAGACCTCAGTGTGAAGTTATAGATCTTGTAGAGCGACTCCTCGGAAAGGTTGTTGTTGATCGCCTGCGTGATTTCCAGCAGGGCGTTTAATTCCAATTCCTTAATCTCAAACTGCTTGCGTATGTCGAGTAGCTCCATAGTCTCTTTCCAAAGGTAGAAAAAAAACGTTCTTATCCCTGCGTCGGTACTTTTGGATTTGCGGGTAAAACCCTGCCTTTCCAGGAATAACGGCCGAAATTCGCGTCAATTCCGATGAACAGGACATAGAACGGATAAATGATCTGGAGGGACAGGAATGGAATGAGCCGGACGCGCTCCCCGAGAAAAGTACCGGCATTGAAGAGCAAGACGAAGTCGAATATGATCTTACCCATAAGTGCGAAGCCCGCGATCCTGGCACTTGTGCCACTTAAAACAAGGACCCAGGCAGCGAGGCAGGCAAATTGAAAGACAAACATAAAGACTGCCAGCGCTTTGGATGGCGCCCCTGCTCCAGCATTCCACTTCCCCGCCCAGCGTATCCGTTGCGAGAGGAATCGCCTGATCGAAGGCTGCGGTGATGTCGTGACAATGCTTTCCGGCGAGTTGATAAAGCGAATACCATCAGGATATTGCCTGACCACTTTGGCCAGGAGGAATTGATCGTCGCCTGAAGGTATATGCGCGTTTCCGTCATAGCCGCCAACGTCGAGAAATACCGACTTGCGGAAAGCCATGCTTGCACCGTTACAGAATGAAGGAGTTCCCATTCCGAAGAGCGCTACCCCTGTGGCAACTACGCTGATGAACTCAAGCGACTGAAGGGGCGCAGCAGCACCGCTGATCTTAACAGCACTGAAGGCCAGCTTTGTACGATCCTCTGCGAAAGGCTCTACCATCCCGGTAATCCATCCCGCCGGATGTATACAGTCTGCATCGGTGGTGATGATGATCTCTCCCGATGCACATTCAATGCCGGCGGTCAAAGCAGCCTTCTTACCCTCTCCCTTGCTGGAAATCACCTTCATGAATGAATGGTCCTGAACGGTCTTTGAAACGACTGAAAGGCTCCCGTCTACCGAATGGTCATCAACAAAAATCACTTCAGAAACCGGGTATGTCTGTGCCAAAAGAGACCGGATCAGTGCTTCCAGGTTTGCCGCCTCGTTCCTGAAAGGCACAATTACAGATACCGCCGGGGTAAAAGTTGCATCATCGCCTGATGGTGAAGGATGGGCCATGGCCTTACTCCACCCCGCGAGTAAACTGAGAATCAACAGGTGGTACAGGCCGAAGAATGCGAGGATCAGGTAAATCATTCCGGTACGAATTTCAGAAATTTACGGCGGCTGCCTAACTTTCGGTGTGGGAAAATTGATTAAGGAAAAAATAATCCTTGGCCTGGATCCGGGGACGAATGTGATGGGTTACGGGTTGATTATGATTCAGAAGCCCCGGATTTCGCTGCTGCAATACGGGGTAATTCACCTGAGTAAGTATGAAGGCCACGAGCTGAGACTGAAAAAGATTTTCGACCGTGTATTGAGCCTTATCGATGAGTACCATCCGGATGAGGTTGCTCTGGAGGCGCCGTTTTATGGAAAGAATGTTCAGTCGATGTTGAAGCTGGGTCGGGCGCAGGGTGTGGCGATGTCGGCGGCGCTGTATCGCGAGATCCCAATTGTTGAGTACGCTCCCAAAAAGATCAAGCAATCGGTAACAGGGAACGGAAATGCATCGAAGGAGCAGGTCGCCAAGATGCTGATGATGTTATTCAAGTTAAAGGAGATTCCCAAGCTGCTTGACGCAACGGATGCACTGGCCGTCGCATTGTGCCATCATTATCAAAAAGGTGACAACAAACCAAAGTCGAAGTCGTGGGAGAGTTTTGTGAAGGAGAATGGCGCGCGGGTTAAGGGCTTATAAAAGAAGTCAGCCAAATAAAACGTGAGGGCAGATTCTCAGAATGTGCGATATAGTTCGAGCAACTCACGTGAAGTTGATTCCCACAACCATCTGTTAACTAACGCGTCCTTTGCGTTTTTGCCCAGTTTTTCGCGGACATCAGCCTCACGATAAAGCTTCATCACCGCGGCTGCCAGATCATTAACATCGCCGGCAGTGAACACAAGACCGCAGTCCTCGGTTCGTACCAGTTCGGCCTGGGCTGTACAATCGCTGAGTATAAGAGGACGGGAGTACGCCATGTACTGAAACAACTTATTGGCATAGGTTGTATCGTGATGCTGATTCCGCTTTAGCGGCGACAAACAAATTGCCGCCCCATGAATGTAGCTTGGAAACAGGCGTTCAGGTTGCCAACCTTCAAAATGAACAACGCCTTCAACACCCAACTTCGTTGCCAGTGCGTTAAGCTCCTGATCAAAAGAGCTCTTACCCACCATCCATAGCCTGATTTCCGGAATTGATCCCTTGAGTTCCGCCACTGCTTTGATGAGATCCGCAGTTCCTCTCCGCTCGGAAGTATCTCCGACATAAAGCAGGTTGAACGTGCCTTTCATCCGGTCCGATAATGCCTGGTCAATGGGGATTTCGAGAAACTCTTTCGACGGTGTATTTGGAAGGACAATGATATCGGATGAAGGTTTTTTCACCGACTTCACAATATCTGCTTTTGCACTCGCAGTGACGACAACCACTTTATGTGCCTCACCTATCAACCTGTCCTGCTCGCGCTGCCACTTCCTGAGATTAATCAGCACCTTCCCCGGAAACCTGTTAACGTGCCGGTATTCCTTCATAATTTCAGGTCTGTTTTCATGGAGGTCGAGCACAACAGGTATCATTTCCATTCGCGCGACATCGAAGGCAGCCCGGGCGATGACCATATCGTGGACATGGAGAACGTCGGGTTGGTGCGTGGTTATAAACCCCCTGAGCTTCTGCGCCATCATCCAATGATAGAAAGGCACAGTGTAGGCCAGAGCTGAAAGCTTGTACTCAAGAACGTTGGTCGGGTATCGGGCGATCCTGAATCCTTTGTATTCTTCTTCCTCTTTTTCACGACCCGTGTTAAGGCAAAACAGGACAACTTGATGGCCAGCGTTTGCCAGTGTCCTGGCTTCCTTTTCCACCCGGTAGTCCGTTGGGAAGGGTGCGTCGAGAATCATACCTATTCGCATTCCCCAAATATAGCTTCTTTCGCGACACCACTGGTGGACAAGAAGAAGTGGCTTATCGGGCATGAAATTATTCGAACTTGGGAGTTACAATCATTTTTTCTAACTATCAGTGCTGGAGCAACATTGGAGTGTATATTCCAACGATTCCATTCACCGGGTACTCAGACAGGAAAATGAAGTCACGATTGAGAAACAGCCACTTAATATTACTCACAAATCAGTTTCCCTACGGAATAGGCGAGTCTTTCCTCGAGAACGAAATTCAGTATCTGGCGGAAACCTTTGACACCGTTCTTGTCTTATCAAAGGACCTCAACTCAGAAAACATCCGGTTCAATGGCAGTCATTTTTTTCCTTACCGAATGAGTGCAAAAAGCTCTTTTGCAGAACTTTTGATATCACCGCTTCTTTTTCTTAAACATCTTTCGAAATCGATCTCGTTTATCAGTGAGGAAGTTCGACATGCGAAGCAAAGGAATATCAAATTAACGTTTTCCCGCTTGCGCAAAATGACTCATGATCTATTTAAGGCATTGGTTATTTCGAGACACATAAAGCAAGTGATTCATACACACCAACTCAGCGGCCGAATAGTTCTTTATTCCTACTGGCTGAATCCATCAGCCCTTGCCACGTTGTTTGTAGATTGTTCTTCAAACGAAGTAAAAAGAATTGCAAGAGCCCATCGCATCGATCTGTATGAAGAAGAATATCCTGGGAATTACCTGCCGTTTAGGTCTGTCCTGGCTTCGGGTCTTAACCGAATTTACACCATTTCTTCCCACGGGCATAAATACCTGACTAATCTGGTCGGCCAACACTTGACCTCTGGAATCAAGATCTCCCGATTGGGGACCCCGCCTCCTGTGCATGTTGAACGACGAGAGAGCAAAGAGCGTCATTTGATCGTGAGCTGTTCTTTCCTTCGGGAAACCAAAAGGGTGCACTTGATCGTGGAAGCATTGGCTCACATTAATGCAGTTGAGGTTCATTGGATTCATTTTGGTGACGGCCCACTGAGAAGCTCGCTTGAGAAGCTGGCCGATAACACGCTCGGTCCGAAAAACAATATCAAGTACACATTTCGAGGTGCAATTCAGAATCGTGATTTACATGTGTTCTATCTCGAGAACTCAGTAACTCTTTTTATCAACACCAGCTCCTCGGAGGGAATACCTGTAACGATAATGGAGGCGATGTCATACGGAATTCCTGTAATTGCGCCGGATGTGGGTGGTGTTGCCGAGATTGTTTCAAAAGCTAATGGTATCCTTTTCCCAAAAGACCTTCCTGCTCAAAGAATTTCCTCACTTATCGAAGAAATTTTAAACGCATCCCCTGACAAATATCAGGCGTTGCGAGATAATGCGTATAACACCTGGAACACACAGTATAACGCCCATCGAAATTTTTCTACATTTACTGCAGATCTTTTAAACCTTTGAGATGAAGTTAGATCAGGCCGCAATACCGTACCTAATGGGAGAGAAATTCTCCAACAAGTTATTAGTCCCTTATGATTTTCACGACGTTATCCCTAATCGTGTCTCATTCGTTTGTTCGCTGGCCAAAGGGAAAAAGATAATACACCTTGGGTGCCTTGATCATTTGCCTCTTATCGATTCAAAAATTGCCAGCGGTCAGTGGTTGCACAAAGAACTTACCGCCTGCGCTGCAAAATGCGTAGGAATTGATATCGACACAGAGGTGGCGGAGTATGTACGGTCAAGTCATGGCTTTGATAACATCATTCTAGGAGATTTTACGACGGTCCGGATACCTGAGATAATGAGTGAGAAATGGGATTTTGCCGTATTGGGAGAATTACTCGAGCACATTGATAATCCCGTTGACTACCTTTGCGCAATCCAGAAGAATTACGCTGGGGTAATAGACCGGATAATCATTACCGTACCGAATGCCTGGACTCAAACAACCATGAAAATGGCTAACAGGTCATCGGAAGTTATTAATTCCGATCATCGCTATTGGTTCACTCCGTATACCTTGGCGAAGGTAATCGTCAGGGCTGGAATGGAGGTCGATGAGGTGTATTTTGCTAATCGCGTTCCTCTCTCCTTTTTGGGACTTGTAAAGAATAAAATCTTTAAGATACTAGGGCTGAAAATGAAATTCAATTACACCTACGCATCTTCGCTGGTAGCAGTTGCACGCCTGATACCCGGCGCTTAAGCAAGCAAAAGGAGGGCTATTTGGACCATTTCGAAACCGCGGTCTTATATAGCAGGATTATTTCATTTCTGTATAGCGTCCAGAGGATTGCTCCACAGACGAATAAGTATATAGCGTGCTTGAATAGTTCGTATTGCGTAGGCAGGCTTGGTTCAAAAAATCCTACCATGGCGAACACCAATAACGGAGCCGCAATCATCTTGTACACATTGTATCTGAAGGTAAATTTTCTCCGAATGGACACCTTAAGGAGAATAACCTCTGAGAATGCAGCAACAGCGCTCGCTACAATAACCCCATAAACTTGAAATTCATTAATCAGTAATACCATCAAGCTGATTTTGATTATTGAGACTATCAGATACAGTACTGGCAACGGTTTAGTATATTTTTTTGCCCCATAGGGTGAAGCAAAATACAGTTTTACGACCCGTGGCAGATACACGATTGCGAGGAAAGGAATATAGTCTACAGCTCCAATGTAATCCGATTTACCAATAAACCAGCGAATCAGCACTGGGAAGACAAGGATTGAGATACACACAAGAATCATTACACTTGCGATGAGCGCATTGTAGTACTTGTTTATCTCTGACGTTGAAGTATCCTGCTTTTCATCTACCAATTTGCTGACGATGCGTGGAAAGAAGGAGTTATGCAAACCATTCATGATCAATTCAATCACCACCAAACACTTGATTGCAAAATCATACACTCCTACGAATGCTATTGGGAGGAAGAATGCCATTAATATCCGGTCAAAGTAATTGATGATCCACTGCTCCAATTGGTAGATGAAGATATAGTTATTAAAACTCAGCGATTTTTTCAGCCAACCAAACCTGAAGCGGATACCAAACTCCCGCAACACACGTGTTAGTACCCATGCTCCAACCAGGAATGAAGCAATTAACCTTCCCCCAATTGGCCCCACTAAAGAATCCGGGTAAAGTTTCAACCCCAAAATAGTGAGACCTGCAATAAGGAGAAATAACGCGGAATTCGTCCAGAGAAAGATATCCGGCCGTTCCCGCGTTTGCATAAAGCTACTGTGAACCTTCACGATTGCCTGAAAAACACCTGTAAAGACTGATGCTATCCCATATGGGAAGAATGAGATATTTTTCGAGGAGAAAACCGGCACGTAACGAAAAAGAACTTCCCCTGTAAGCGACAAGATGAGTCCTACGGCGGCGGCGATTATCAGCATCACAACAAAGGCGGATGATATGAAATCAGCAAGTTGCTCCGGCTCTCCTTTGTATTCGTGGTAATGAAAATATACCGACGAATCAAAGCTATACGTGACGACGATCTGTACAAAAAGCGAGAATGCGAGGAAAATTGCTAGCTTTCCATAGAGATCATCAGACAAGTCCTGTACGTAAAAGGGAAGCAGAATGATCGCACTCGCCATTGGCAGCGCACCTGCAATCGTATAGATCAGCGAGCTTTTAAGGAATTTTCTGCTTATCAAGCGGGTAGAAAGATCAAAATCGCTGAAAATATAAAGAGATTTAGGACTTTATGAGATGTACCCATCCTCTAAAAGTCAAATTTCCAACTCTGATTTGGTAAAAATAAATACCGTCGGTCTGTTCCGATCCATTCCATCCATGGCTCGGCTCATTGGACTCATAAATAATTCTGCCCCACCTATTGAATATCTCCATAGCGAAAGATTCCGGACCTTGATACGTGAGGTAGTGCTCTTCAAATTTCCGGTATAGGTTGAACATTTCATTCTTTCCGTCACCATTTACAGTAATAACGTTTGGAATGAAGAAGTATGACTTGGTTTCGAGGGACGTCAGACATTCAACTACACATCCGTTCACATCGGTGACGCTCAAATTAACTGTAGTTTCGTCCAGATTTAGGGGCGTTATTTCAATGTACGGGGATGTGCCAGCCTGATATTCCTGGGAATTTACGGTCCAGGTATAGGTAAACGGGCCGTTGCCAGAGACCTGGGCTTCAAGTTGGGTGGGCATGAATAATTCCAATTCAGGAAAATCGCAACTAATCTCCGGCAAAGGCATGACCACAACTTCAATCTCAACTTTCGGTAACCGCTTATTTCCTTGAATTCCTTCGACAGCAAACATCGATGACGTCGTCAGGTTAACCTTTAGTGGATTGCCCTTGTAAATCAAGTCTCCATTTCCATTGTACCAATAATACTGATCGGCGCCTGAAGCGGTGATAGTGAATTGTTCCTGACCGCAGTCAGTTTCATAGACCACTTCAATATCCTGACATGGCAACCCGTTTTCGTATAGTTTTTGAATTTCTGTCCCACTGAGGTCACGATCGTAGATCACAAAGTCATCAATCACACCGTGAAATGGTTGGCTGAAGTTGCATCGTATTCCGAGATGGGCCTTGGTGACGTTTCCGTAGTACGGGCTATTTCCATTTGTATAACCCACTGAAACTAACTCTCCGTTAATATACATTTTCATGACTTCGTTTGTCCGCGTCATGGCGACATGATACCATTGCCCAACGTTGGGCATCCGATACGACTGAAGCGATGTAGTTGTAGGGAATCCGTCGTTATATCCCCCACAATTCCAGCCAACGAGCCCATTACTTGCGTAAACATTGTTGACGTTGATCGTCTGGTGCTTGCTGTCATTCAAATCTCCAATAGAGAAAACAGCTGCAGCGCCGCCGGGACCGGGGTTACTATGGGCTTTAGCCCATACAGCAAAAGTGTAGGAATTGTTCTTAAACGGTTCTGGCGGTAGACTGATGTACGAATTTCCGTCAAAATAAAAAGCTTTATTCTCACAATCGAATCTGTCTTTTGCAGGTACCGCATTATGCACTGCTCCATGGTTTGCATTGCCGGACCTATCGTCCGCGTCGCCATCAAGTGAATAACACCCTAGAAGGCCGGCGAACAAATCGGACTCTGGATATCTCTCGGCGACTTCCAGAGTTGCTTCACGATGATAGGTACATCCATTCGGAGATTCGGCGGAAACAGCTACAGTCACTTCCTTCGCTGTAAACAAAAACTGCTCGACTAAGGGGCCAGTTGTAGCGAGATCAACTCCGTCAATTTGCCAGGAAAAAAGTGCAGTTTGACCAGGCTCCATTTCTGCTACGAACGTAAGCTTTTCATCTACCTTGGCTGATTCGGGCATTCTCAATTCAAATTCAGGCAGGTCTTTTATCACCGCGTTGACACGTATATCAGGAACGGTGGTTCCGCCACGTCTTGCCCGTAAGTAAAACGTTTTCGACTCCGTCAGATCGACAACAAGGGGAGTTCCTGAAAATAGCTCATTACCAATCTTGTCCAACCACAGGTATTCGTCGGCACCCCATGCGTGAATCGTAACCTCACCCGGACCACAACGCTCCACGTCTTCAACACCTACTTCGCCATCACACGCCAAACCACTTAGATAAACGGCACGCACCTCTATGTCCGACAAAACCCGATTGTAGATTGCGAGATCATCAATGGAACCATGAAAAGGTTGAGTGAAGTTACACCGAATACCGATGTGAGCATTGGTATTTGCTCCATAATACGGTTCATTACCATTGGTACTTCCCTCCGCGATTAATACACCATCAAGGTACATTTTCATCGTTTTGTTGTCTCTTGTAATGGCGAGATGGTACCATTGGTCAACATCGGGCATCCGATATGATTGCAGCGACGTCGTGGTCGGAACTCCATCATTATAGCCTCCCACATTCCATCCCGTTAACCCCGTGCTTGCATAGACACTACTAACATTAATCGTTTGGTGTTTGCTATCATACGCATCACCAATTGAGATAACATTTCTTGCCTGATCGAAACCAGGGTTTGATGAGACTTTCGCCCATACTACGTAACTGTAAGAAGATGATTTCAAAAGGGCTGGCGACAAACTGATATAATCATTAATGCCATCAAAGAAATAGGCCTTATTGGCTTCACCGAATCGGTTTGCTGTGGGTACTGCACCTACAATAGTTCCGTGGTTTAAGGAAGTTGATTCATCAAAAGCATTCCCATCGAACTTATAGCACCCTATTAGTCCGTGGTTAAGGTTAATCTGCGCCAGAGAAATATTTAAAACACACATCAGCGCCGCCAGAAATTGAAATTTCATACCGATAACAGTCAGGCTAAACTTTTGCCAAAGGTACAAAACACGAAGCAATCATCCTTTCGATCCTGACAAAATGGCGAGCAGGTTTTCTGTCAGAGTTCGTCTTGAATATTCGCGTGCATTGCGTACCTGATGGCTAACTTTTCCCGTTTCCCGCCACATTTTATAATGCTCCTGAATTCTTGCTCCGATTTCAGCATTGTTGTCGGCATTCACCATTTTTCCGGCTTTCGACGTTTGAATCAGCTCCGCTGCATCCCCATCCGGGCCGACTCCTAATATGGGAAGTCCCGTTGCCAGATATTCAAACAACTTACCAGGCATATAACCTTCCGCGTCTTTGTAGCCTTCCAGAACCAAAAGCAAGAGGGATGACTGATTGTATAATTCGATCAACTCTTTGTGAGGAACCGTAGGTGTGAATTCGGTAATCGCCCTTAGCAAAGGGTCGCTTTCAACAAAGTCCCTGAACGCAGCATGAACCTCTCCCGTAAAATTTACTACGGCGTTGTTGCGGAATGCAGGCTCCTTTTGTACCAACGCCTTCAGTGCATTCATGAAAGGTCGTGGGTTGCACTTTTCATTGACGATGCCTACGTGGCGTATTACAAATTTCGACGTTGGCTGCGGCGCGAGGTTTTGAAAGTCACTTTCA
>JAEZGH010000030.1 GCA_023417065.1 Bacteroidota bacterium | reverse complement strand
ATCTGGCGATGTATTATGTGTATCTCAACGATACCGAAAAAGCACTTGAACACCTCGGCCTGTTTGCGAATGAACACAATTTCTCTTCGCTCACATTGCTGATGCCCGAGGATCCACTCCTGGAATCTCTGAAAAACAATCCTGAGTTCGTCAGGTTGGTGAAAAAAATCGAAGATCAGTTCTGGCGCGACCACCAAAGGTTGCGCGATAGGATGGAGGAGAAGGGGCTTATCTGATTTCCGATTTCTAAGTTACGGAGCTCGAAAATCTCCGCGTGAAGCCACGACGCCAACATTAAAATGCGTGCGTGGTGGGTTAATCAGAAATCAGGAAATTAGAAATCAGAAATTACATACGAGCCAAATTGGCTGCTCCTGCGGGGCTTTACCGGTTACTTTTGCGTGTATTTGGTATAGATTCCAAATCTATTACCATGAAACGATTACTATTTTTTGGTTTGCTGTCATTTGTAGTTGGCGCTGTCAGCGCACAGGGAGTGAAGGTGCACGTAGGAGCTACAAGTGCCGTAAACGCAACTTTTGTACTGGATAAGGGGCTGACGGATGACCCCAGATACAACTCAACACTGACGTATAACTTTGCACCAATCGGTTTCAACTTCGGGGTAGATCTCAGTCGTAAGTTTGGAATATCATTAGAAGGAATCAAATCAGCACAAGGGCAGATATATCAACTGTTGGATGTGGCTAAAAACGTTAAGGGCGAAAGACGGATTGATCTCGAATATATCCAGTTGCCGCTGATGCTTCGCTTTATGAGTGGAGGCGACGCTGCAGCACGCGCAAACTTCAACCTGGGCCCGCAGATGTCGTTTCTTACCGATGCGCGTGAATCTATTCAGGCTGGCGCCGGAACGTATGCTATTCCTGAGGGGATGGACCTTGCATCGATTCAGGCTGAGTTTCCGACAGCGACTGCCGGTGCACAACCTGGTACCTACACCCTTGACTCGGATGTGCCCAGCCGCGATTTGCTTACCAAAGAAGCCAGGAATTTCAGAAACTCAGAGTTTTCACTTGCCGCTGCGTTTGGCGTTGATATTGACTTATCCCGTCACCTGTATCTGACAACACAAATTCGCGCGAATTACAGCCTTACCGACATGCGCAATGGCGAAGTTATCGATCGCGTCAGAGCTGGCGAAGGCGGAAGTCTCTTCGGCGAACGCGCCAACGTGCTGGTCGGGGTGCAACTAGGCCTTCATTGGATGTTTGGCACAACGCGGTCCTTTCAGAATCGCTGATAACCGGAAGAATTTTATTCACACTGCATAATCCTCAAAAGTCGTTTTCGTATCTTTCTGCATCGCTCGCAATGCAGCGAAGCCGTTGTAATACGATGGTGACCAACGTTGGAGGCAATGCGTGATCAACCAGGTCTCACCTCACACTATTCTGCGTGCAATAGCTTTTTTGACACTGCCATGCGTCAGCGTGGTCGCGGCTTGCGTCCAGCGGGAAAAGTAACAACCTACATCGATACAAATGCAAAAAGTAATCTGCCTCGTTGCCCTGATTTTGGTGACCCTGCTTTCTCATGCTCAACAGACTGAGCTGAAGCTGACTCTCGAAAAAGGAAAGACCTACAAGCAGGTCACTCAATCCGTCGCCACAATTGTCCAGGAAGTCGGAGGTCAGAAGATGACCATCACCGCGGGAATATCAGGGGTCATGACGTTTCTCGTCACGGGCGTCTCCAGTTCAGGATATGATATGGAAGTCAGGTATGAATCGCTGACGATGTCGATGGAATTGCCTCAGGGCAAGATGGAGTTTAGCTCCGAAAACGAATCCGGCAGTGACATCTTTTCGGCGATTCTGCGCGAGGTGATTAATAAACCCTTTACCCTCACCATGACAACTTCAGGAAAGATCACCCGTGTGGGTGATGTTGACAAGTTGTGGGACGGCGCGATCAACCAGTTCAGTCAGCTGCCCCAGGCCCAGCGGGATCAGATCAAGGCACAGCTAATGAATTCCTACGGAGAGAATGCGCTCAAAGGGAATATTGAAATGGTTACAGCAGTATATCCCGAACGTCCGGTTCGGCCTGGCGAAAAATGGACTGTCAACACAGACCTGAAAACCGGCATGTCGGCGAAGCTTGACTCGGAGTATGAGTTTCAAAAGGTGACTGCGGACCACATTTTTATGAAGGGTAGGTCGAAAATCCAGACGGATAAGGAGGCCAGCGTACAATCCAACGGAATGGCGATGACGTACAACCTCTCGGGCATTATGATAACTGAAATCAAAGCTAATCGTAAAACAGGGTGGATTGAGGAGGCGAAAATTAGTCAGGAAATTAGCGGCGACGCACAAATCCAGGACAATCCTCAGGTGCCTGGCGGAATGTCTATCCCTATGACAATGACGACTCAAATGACCATTTCCAATTGACCATTGATCCTTGTGAAATGATATATATCACCCAACTCATTTATATCGTGCCCGGGCAGGAGGCGGTTTTTGATGAATTTGAGTCCGTCGCCATTCCTTTGATCGCAAAGTACAATGGAAAGCTCCTGTTCAGGATCCGGCCGGACAATGCTGCTTTTATCGAAGCGGAGGGGGAGCGTCCCTATGAGGTTCACCTGGTGGAGTTTCCCAGCGAGGCCGATTTTGAGCGATTTAAACTCGACGAGGAACGGAAGCAATTTCTCCATCTGAAGGAACGGTCGATCCGGTCGTCGGTCATGATTCAGGGAGTTAGATTGTAGGTGCACCTAATTTGTTGCCGGTTGCCGTTCCCAGTTGCGGGCGCAGGTTGCATCCACAATGGATGTTTTTTCGGCCTGACAAAGGGACTCGGAGGAATATGACCTAATTACCGACCACATTGACCTGGCACCTGATGCATTGCTAACCTGCTACCCAGTAACCCTGCTACCATGACAACCCTGTTGCCCGGCACTGGCGACCGGCCACCCGGCAACTGGCATCTGTCCTCGACCTTTACCCGACCTTTACCCGACCTCTGGAGCTATTTACGGCAATATTAAGGCAAGTATTTGGGATATATATGCTAGTTCTGGATTCCTGGAATTGGGATATACTTGCTAAAGGTAAGCTGTAATACTGCCATATACTCGAGGTCTTCCCGAAGACCTGTCGAGGATACCTCGAAGAAGTTTCTGATTTCTAGTTTTCTGATTGGGGCAGCATTAATATTCGGGGCTGCTTACGTGGCACAGGGGCAACAGGCAAACGGGTAACCGGCCACCCGGCAGTACGGGTAACCGCCTCTTTCTTAACTTGCACCATGGGTCTTAACCACAGCCTATGACGTCAAGATTATCATTGCAGGTCCGGAAGGCGGAGCTAACTGACCTGCCGGAAATGAAACGGCTTTTTAAGGAAACGATTGCTGCTGTTTGTCGTCATGACTACACGCCAGAACAGCTCAGGGCGTGGTCGGCCGGTACTGAAAGCGAACAACGCTGGATGGGCGTAATCGACAGCCAGCACAGCCTGGTCGTTGAAGCTGCAGGAAACGTCCTGGGATTTGCATCCCTGAAAGGAGGATCTTACGTCGATCTCATGTTCGTTCATAAGGATTTTCAGCGGCAGGGCATTGCTCACCTGTTGCTGGAGAACCTGCTGGCGGAGGCTTCACACGCAGGAGCAAGACGCGTTACGACCCACGCCAGCAAGACGGCACGGCCTTTCTTCGAGCGTAATGGCTTCTCACTCGTCCGCGAGAACGTCAGAATCATCGGCGGAGTGGAGATCCGGAATTTTGACATGTCGCTAGACCTGTGATCTGACCGGCTTACGTATTTTTTCAGAAACGTTGGTGAAAATGATAAGTCTTCGTCACGCTGCTCCATCGGATGTGGCCATGCTCCGGTATTGGGACTCACTTCCGCACGTGATTGCATCCGACGCAAACGACGACTGGAATTGGGAGGAGGAGCTCCAGCGTTCGTTGATATGGCGGGCGCAACTTATCGCTGAACGCGAAGGGAGGCCCTTGGATTTCTGCAGATCATAGACCTTGAGGCTGAGGAGACACACTACTGGGGCGACACGGGACCCGGGTTTCGGGCGATCGATATCTGGATTGGTGCCCCGGCCGACCTCGGCAAAGGTTACGGCACGATCATGATGAATATGGCCATCACCCGCTGCTTCGACCATCCGGAGGTTCACTCAATTCTTATCGATCCCCTGATTTCAAATACCCGGGGCCACCGATTTTACGAAAGGATTGGTTTCGAATTCCTGGAAAACCGGATATTTGGCGAAGACGAATGCCGGGTTTCCTGCCTTACCCGGCAGAAATGGTCTGCACTTCAGAATCTATGAACATCACTTTCACTACCGTCACACGCAAGGATCTGCCTGCCATCAACAGGATCTATACCTGGTACATTGAAAACTCAACGGCGACTTTTCATACCGAGCCTGTCAGGGATGAGGAGTTGCTGGACTTTCTATACATCGACCATCCGCGATTTAAGTCATTCCTGATTCACGACGAAAGCCGACTCATCGGTTATTGTTTTCTCACGGCATACAAGAAACGGCAGGCTTATGATCGCACTGCGGAGGTTACGGTTTACCTCGATCACGACTATCGCGGGAAGGGGGTCGGCCGACTTGCTCTGGCCCATCTCGAGGAAACGGCACGTGCGGTTGGCATCAAAAATCTGCTTGCTATCATCTCCGGCGACAACGTCAACAGTATCCGCCTGTTTGAAAATTCCGGCTACGAAAAGTGCGCTCACTTCAAAAACGTGGGCGAAAAGTTCGGAACTGTGCTCGATGTGGTAGGCTATCAGAAGCAGATTTAGCGGTCCGCGATCTCAACACTCACATGCGATTTAACCGGTGTGCATCCGGCAAAAGAGCATAAGCTGGCTTGCTCTTTCGGTTAAAAACGCGACCTCAATTAGTGACTTAAATTAGTACTATTAAATATCTCACCGACAATCAGTTAAAGTACACTATTGAGGCATGACTCGATTGAAATGTAAGGAAATCCGGGCTTCTGCACAATTTTGAAAAGTGGTGATTTCAGCCTGGAATCAGTGTTTTTATGCTGACATTCTGTCAAAACGGGCAGTTGAGACACCCGTTTATGCTAAAAGGTCCAAAACGGAGGCTTAAACTGCCCTTAATTCCTTCAATTTTCATATTCAATACGTTGCGATTACATATTGGTGTATAACAAGTTACGTGTTGTTTGTGAATCTTTACTTGAGGCGTTGAAAATATCGTTTTGTGCCCTTCCGCGAAACAGGCTGGCCGGAAACCATCTCCCTGAGTTTTTTTCGCCGGAGTAAGGGTATCCGTCAGTTGGGTTGTCCGAAGGGAAAACCAATCCTTAACAAAATGCTTGTGAGAAAATTCATTGCCTCCGTTTTTGTCTTTAGTTGTGTGCTCGTGCAGCTGTCAATGGGTCAGGAGATCCGGCAAACTGTTCGCGGAAAAATCATTGATGAAGATTCACGTACCCCACTGCCCGGGGCCAACGTTCGCGTCGCAGGAACGTCCGACCTCCTCGGAGCAAGTACTGATGTTGACGGTACCTTCCGTATACCTAACGTCCCAGTCGGGCGGATAACGCTTGTCGTGTCTTTTGTCGGATACGAAGACCGCGTACTTCCCAACATCCTGGTCACCTCCGGAAAGGAAACTGTCGTGGAAATCCCGTTGAAAGAATCGCTGATCATGATGGACGCGATCGTGGTAAACGGGAACGGAGACAAGTCGGAAATCTCCAACGAAATGGCGCTGACGAGCGCCCGCGCTTTTACGGTGGAAGAAACCAAACGCTATGCGGGTTCGTGGAACGATCCGGCGCGAATGGTATCCGCATACGCCGGCGTAGACTCCGACCCCGCTGGTGACAACTTCATTATTGTCCGGGGAAACTCACCCAAAGGAATCCAGTGGCGGCTCGAAGGAATTGACATACCCAACCCGAATCACTTTTCAGACGAAGGGATGACGGGTGGGCCGATCAATGCGCTGAACAGTTCCATGCTCACGAATGCCGACTTCTACACGGGGGCGTTTGCGCCTGAGTTTGGAAACGCGCTGTCAGGGGTATTTGACATGAAGCTCCGCAAGGGCAACAATGAGAAGCGCGAGTACAGCGTCTCTGTGGGTATTCTGGGTACCGACGCTACCGTGGAAGGCCCGTTTTCGAAGAACAGCGATGCATCGTACCTGATCAATTACCGTTATTCCACACTCTCTATGCTCGATGGCCTGGGGTTGGTAGATTTCGATGGAGTTCCAAAATACCAGGATATGTCTTTCAAGTTTCACCTTCCGACGCGCTCACTCGGGACCTTTTCGATCTTTGGCGTTGGCGGCAAAAGTAATATCAAGGAAGAAGAGTTCGATGACGATGACGAGGAGCGTCTCCTGGAAGAAGGCAACTACAAGTCACACATGGGGGTAGTCGGAGTAACGCAATACTTACCACTCGGCTCGAATACCTTCCTGCAGAATTCTGTGTCCGTTTCCCAAAACGGAAGTGGTTATCTGGGTTTTGAACCCGACGAGGTAGCCAGGCTCCTGATGGTTAACGACTTTGAGCTGAAGAAGAAAACCCTGAAAGGTGCGTCGACACTAACGCATAAGTTCAATGCACGTCATACCGTTCAAAGCGGTTTGATCTATACGCGTAACAGCTTCGACTTTTACAGTCTGTACCTCGATGAGGAAACGGGCCAATACGTGAATGAACTCAACCAGGAAGGGAAAGCCGACCAATATCAGGGCTTTGTATCGTGGAAGTTTCGACCCTGGCAGAGTCTCTCCGTGGTTGGGGGTGCGCACATTCAGGGCTTTTCGATCAACAACGCTGTTGCTGTAGAACCACGGGTGAGCATGCGTTGGCAATTCGCTCCCGCTCAGGCGCTTACCGCGGGATTCGGCATCCATGGAAAAATGGAAACGCTCACGAATTACTACGCCATTATCCCGGATGAGAATGGAAGCCCTGAAATGCCCAACCTCGGTCTGGGGTTCACGAAAGCCCGCCACTACGTGGTGGGCTATGAAAACAAGCTGTCGCAGAACCTGTTCCTGAAAGCGGAGGCCTATTATCAGCAACTGTATGATGTTCCGGTGGAGAACGACCCGGCGAGTTCGTATTCGCTGCTGAACCAGGTGGATGGCCTGACCGACCGCAGGCTCGTGAACAGAGGCACTGGCCGCAATATGGGCGTGGAGCTGACTCTCGAACGATACTTCGCTGATAACTACTACTTTATGATCACCAGCTCGTTGTTCGATTCGAAGTACAAGGCTCTCGACGGCGTGGAGCGGAATACGTTATTCAATGGTCAGATAATCGGGAATGTGCTGGCGGGCAAGGAGTTTCATCTGAATACGCGGTCATCGAAAAAGAAGGTGCTTGGCGTTAACACGAAGCTGACTTCCATGGGAGGACGTCGATTTACGCCAATCAATCTGGAGGAATCAATTGCGCGACACCGCACCGTGTTTTATGAGGACCGGGCGTTCAGCGAAAGAGGTGATAACGTATTTATTCTGAATCTGGCGATATCATACCGGATTGACAATCGCCGTATCAGTCAGGAGCTTAAACTTGACCTTCAGAATATGACGAATAACGCGGCAACGCTCGGATACTATTATGATGAGAATACCGGAAAAATCAAGTCATTCGATCAGTTGCCGCTTTTACCGGTGTTGTTTTACACCGTCAGTTTCTGATTACCCGGGCTGTTCAGCCCTTGACAATTTTCTCGCTGAGTACGCGGGATTCGAAAAAAGCGATGGTTTTCGAATAAAGGGTATTCGAGATATCCTCGTGGCCGGGAATGTCACAGGAAAGGAACAGGTCGAACACGATATCATTCAGGCCCGGGTAGGTGCGGACGGATACATGTGAACCCTGAAAGCAGTCAATGCCGGCGAAGCCGTCACTGGCGAAGTTGTGGTAGAACTCCGCGGACTTGGTTAGGGCCTTGAATTCGCGGAGTTCAGCATCGAGAAATGCCTTGAATGCCCTGAATTCCACCAGCAGGGGTGTCCGCTTTGAATGAAGTGTTGCGATGATCCGGATTCCGTTTGTTGATATATTCAACGTCCTGATCCTGGAAATTAAAGATGTCGTGACATCCAGATCCGCCTGCATAAAAGAGAGGTTAGGTTAAAAAATCGGTTCGGGCTTTGAAATAGCAAATTTCCATCCACCGAAATTCAGCAACCTTTCGGCGAATATTACAAACGAAAGTAGCCTGTTCGTTGAGGTGCTTTCATGCCTGATGGCTAACCATGGAGTTTGAACTCAGGCTGCAGTTATTGAGAGTAGATAAAAAATGCCAGCCTTTAAAGGGCTGGCATTTTCAGGTTGATTGGTGTGTGTTGTTAGTAGGAAAAACTGAACGGCGCAGCCTTCTTCTCAGAATCCAGAGAATCAATTGCTGTTCTGAGACGGTTGCTGAGTTCATTGGCGACCAATTCCAACGGAGCCGTGCTCATATTCTTGTCAAGTGTCTCCAGCGGATTGATGGCCGACACTTCAATGGTTCCGTTTTCATGTTCCTGCACGACAATATTGCAGGGGAGGAGCTCTCCGATGTGTGGTTCCAGACTAACCGCCTTATAGCTCAGCAGTGGGTGACACGTGGTCAGGATATGATAGTTCCGGAACTCAATTTCGAGTTCGTCTTTCAGGTTCGTCTTCAGATCGATGGTGTTGATTACGGTGAAGCCTTGATCCTCAAGATTCTCCCGAACCCTCATCAGCACCTGTTTGAAAGGAAGCCTGAGGCTGCGTGAATAGTTGTGTGCCATATCGATTCAGTTTTGGGTTGTAGTCAGTTCAGGCAATCGGGAAAAAACAACGGTGGGCTATGCGTTCTGAAGATAGAACTTTAGTCTGACAACTTAAACAGGCAAGCTGAATGCATTTCCTAACTCAGTGCTCCACCGGGCTGATACACCGTTTCTTCCAGCGCAATTTTTGAAAGCGCTTTGTTTGTTTCTTTTTCCCAGTGAACGATTTCTGACAGCAGGTCAGACACCGTTTCGATTTCCAGCTTAAGCGCAATTACCTGGGCGCAGCTGTAAACGCCAAGCTTATAGTGGTTGATGGCCAGCAATGAGCTCGTGAGCAATACGTCGCGAAGGCTTGACGAGTCCGCCATTTTCAGCACCGCTTGCGTGTCCTCCAGCATCTTTTCGATAATTGCGTTGGATATTCCTCCTGGTTCTTCCATCAGGTAGTTGAAGATACGTTCAAGCTTGATCATCTTGTTCGATGATTGCTCGATGTATTTATTCATCTCATTCTGCAAATGGAGAAAAGTGGAGAACCGGCAACAGGGTCCGATCTCCTGCTGGAGCTTTTGCTCGGCATCGTACATGTTGTTGAGCTGAAAAGCCAGCGCGTCGCTCAGGGTGTTTACATTTCTCTTGTTCATAATCGATGGCGGTTTCTTATCAGAAAAGTACCCCCTGACACCCGTAAAAAGTATGACGTGTATGCCCTTTCAGAATGATTGTAGTCATCGTCAGGCTGCTGGCCCCGCGGCCCTGCGGCCTGACTATCAGGGATAAATATCCAGGCAACGTCTGACTACAATCATATTTTATCCGGAATAGGAAGACGAGATTCATGATGAATTCCACCCGGCATTGCCGGTATCACAATGAAAGGAATGCCCTTTGACAACGTCTAAACTGCTGTGTCATGACCATCAAAAGAATACTCGTTCCTACAGACTTTTCGGCGTGCGCTACCAGGGCCGCCGACCTCGCGGTATCTATGGCAAGACGCCTCAATGCTGAAGTCTTCTTTCTGCACCTGTATCCAGAAGTACCTGGAAATTTCCATGTACCCTATGAAGCCGGCCAGTTCCGTTTAAGCTATGCTGAAGTTGGACACGTACACGCCGAACTCGACGAACTTGTCCGCAACGCGGAAACAGTTGGTGTGAATTCCCGTGGAATCCTCGTCTACGATCGGGGCAATGAGAGCATCGATGATTATGCGGATTCCTATCGCATCGACCTGATTATTATGGGAACACATGGCCTGCACGGAATCGCAGAATGGTTCGCTGGCTCCAATGCGCAGTACGTAACACGTCATGCGGACGTGCCGGTGCTGGTGGTTAAGGAAAACTTTGATTCGTCTGAAATATCCGATATCCTTTTCGCTTCATCATTCGAAGAAAATGTGACGGCGCCACTTCTGTTTCTCACGGAACTTGCAAAAGGGTTTGACGCCACCATTCATCTCCTTTACGTGAACCTCGCGATCCACTCGATCGAACAGGAAGCTGCCAGAGATAAAATGGAAGATGTCGTAGCCCGTTTTCCGGACAACAGGTTTACCATCAACTTCGCGGACACCAATGATGAGGAAAATGCGATAATCAACGCGTCTGAAAAACTCGGTACTGACCTCATTACTCTGACTCCGCACAACCGCGACAGCGTGCTGAAAATCTTCTCGCGTCCAGTGGCTGAGAACCTGGTCAATCACGC
This sequence comes from Bacteroidota bacterium, assembly GCA_023417065.1. Taxonomy (GTDB): domain Bacteria; phylum Bacteroidota; class Bacteroidia; order Cytophagales; family Cyclobacteriaceae; genus Ohtaekwangia. The sequence continues at coordinate 50,329 of JAEZGH010000030.1, read as the reverse complement.
CAGCAGACCTGTGCTGGTGTTGCCGGAAGGAGACTAGCCGGGGTAGTGGCGACTACACTGCAGGAAGATCAATACCCTGTTCGACGGACTTCGTCTTTGGGGCCTGAACCTTGCCTTCAAGGAGGTTGAGCATCTTCAGCGTTGCCGTGATCGCCGCAGCCTGCTGGTCGGATTCAAAACCACGTGTCTTGAATTGTCTGTCGTCGATACCCCAGGTAATGATCGTTTCAACGAAGGCGTCGGTCCTTCCGCCGGGTGGTATGGAGATCTTGTAGTTCAGCAACTGCGGTAACCGTTTACCGAGGCGGTCATAAATGCTCTTCAAGGCCTGCATGAACGCGTCGTACTGACCGTCTCCGGTTGAAGTAGCTTCGTACACTTCACCGTCGATCTCTATGCTGAGTGTCGCAACGGGTTTGAGATTATATACGTGACTTGAGTAATAGTTGCGGATACGTATCTTATCCTGGAGCATCTCCCGGCCAAGCACATCGGAGATGATGTAGGGGAGGTCGTCAGCAGTGATGTTCTCTTTCTTGTCGCCGAGCTCCACCACGCGCTGCGTTACCTTGCGCAGCGATTCGGGATCCAGTTCAATGCCGAGTTCTTCAAGGTTCTTCTTGATGCTCGCGTTGCCTGATGTCTTGCCAAGCGCATATTGACGTGTGCGGCCGAAGCGCTCCGGCAGGAGCTCGTTGTAATAGAGATTGCCTTTGTTGTCACCATCAGCGTGTACGCCACAGGTTTGTGTGAAGACGTGATCACCGATGATGGGTTTGTTTGCCGGTACACTGATCCCTGAGAACACTTCTACGAGTTTGCTTACACTGCAAAGCGCGGATTCATCAACAGAGAAGTCGACCTTGAGGTGATCCTTTAACACTGCCACAACGCTCGACAACGGTGTGTTGCCCGCGCGCTCACCCAGCCCGTTGACTGTTACGTGAAGTCCTGATATTCCCGCCTTGACAGCTGAGAAGCAGTTGGCGACGGAGAAGTCATAATCGTTGTGCGCGTGAAGGTCGAAATGCTTTCCAGGGAAACGCTCCACCATCTGTTTAACAAACGCAAATGTTTCGTCAGGGCTGAGCACACCCAGTGTGTCGGGGAGCATGAATCTTTCAATGGCTTCGTCCTGCAGCTCCGACATCAGGTAGAAGACGTAGTCGGGGTCATTACGCATCCCATTCGACCAGTCTTCAAAGTATACATTGACTTTGATGCCCAGCTGAGAGGCGTAGGCGATAGACTTGCGTATGTCGGCGATATGTTCGGGAGGACTTTTCCTGAGCTGGCCCTGGAGGTGTTTCAGAGAACCTTTGCAGAGGAGGTTTATTACTTTGCCACCTGCGCGGTGAATCCAGTCGAGGGAACGGTTATCGTCTACGAAGCCAAGGATTTCAATCGCGTCGAGGAAGCCGTGTTCACTGGCCCACTTCACAATTTTACTTGCTGCTTCAAATTCGCCGTCAGAAATTCGTGCCGAAGCAATTTCAATTCGGTCGACCTTCACCTCTTCCAGCAACATCTTGGCAATATTCAGCTTCTCGGAAGCGGTGTATGCTACTCCCGAAGTTTGTTCCCCGTCGCGCAGGGTCGTGTCCATGATCTCGATAAACATAATGCGTCCGTATTCTTTACCAGCGACAAAGATTCAGGGAATGAGTTATGACTTTTCAGAGAATCACAAAGGTATTAAATTGTTGTCAGGATTTGCGAGGCGAAAGAGGTGATTGTTAAATAAGTTGGTATGTTTGAGCGCTACCCTTAAGAACGTGCGTTAGCTTAAAGACTGCCGATAATGATGAATACGCTTCAATCATGACGAATACACGATCTCTATGGGATGCTGCTGCAGGTGATGGCCGGCCCTTTCTGATTTTTACCGGACTTATTCTCCTCCTGACCGGATTGCTTGTGATTGTACAGTCGCTGACCGGGCATTTTCTCCCGCATGATGTGGCCTTCCTCGGCATGGATGCCTACCAGTTGACGGAAATGCAAAACGGAACTATAGCCCAGTTCATGTTCCATGATCGCATTTCTTTTGGCGGCTCGATTATGGCAGTGGGGCTCCTGTATATGTGGATGGCCGAGTTCCCCCTGAAGCAGCAAGAACCCTGGGCGTGGTATCTGTTTCTGTTTTCCGGAGTAATAGGCTTCGCCAGCTTTCTTTCATACCTCGGGTACGGATACCTCGATACCTGGCACGGTATGGCTACACTGCTCCTCCTCCCGTTCTTCGTCATCGGAATGATCCGGAGTTACCCGCTGGTGCGGGGCGCGAAATGGAAGAGCGTCTTTTCCAAAAGGAACGACTTCTCCCTGCGTTCGGCACACGGCGTCGGTATTGCTCTGCTGCTTTTCTCAAGTGTTGGTATGTTCGCTGCTGGCATAACGATCTCCATAGTTGGCATGACGTCGGTATTCGTCCCGCAGGATCTTGAATTCATGAATATTACTGTGTGCGGAATTGACCAGCTGAATCCGCGTCTTAAACCGCTCATCGCACATGATCGTGCAGCCTTCGGTAGCGGACTGGCCGTCATCGGTCTGCTATTCTTCTTCATCCTCCGGTGCGCGGAACACAACATTTCATTGTGGCAGATTATGGCTCTCGCCCTCTCAGTCGGCTTCCTCACGGCACTAGGGGTGCATTATTGGGTCGGATACACAAACTTCATACATTTGTTGCCTGCGTACTTCGGGGCCTGTACCAGTGCTTTGGGCCTCGTACTCACATACAAAAAAATGACCCAACCCCATACTTATGTGCTATCATAAATCTCAAAAGTTCGATGTCGATTACCTGGCGGACTATTATTCGGCATCGTATGACGAGGTGATGAAGGAGGTTTACGAGCCGAATTTCCACGAGAACGCATTCGACTTCAAGGCGACGCCACTCGTCACGACGGGCCAGCCCGCCGCGCTGCGCCTTTTCAACTGGGGGTTGATTCCCTACTGGGTGAAGGATCTGCCGTCAGCATTGAAGCTGCGTATCTCGACGCTGAATTGCATTAGCGAAGAAATGTTTGACAAGCCGAGTTTCCGCGATGCAGCCCGGGAAGGTAAACGGTGTTTGATTCCATGCTCCGGTTTCTACGAGTGGCGTTGGCTGAACCCCGAAGACAAGAAGTCGAAGAAGTTTCCGTATTTCATTCAACTGTCGAAACAACCCTTGTTTTCCATTGGCGGGCTTTATGCAAAATGGACGGACCGCTCCAGCGGAGAAGCCCATTACACGTATACCGTACTAACGACGCGCGCGAACGGCCTGATGGAGAAGATTCATAACTCGAAGCAACGTATGCCGGTAATCATCCCGCGTGAGTATGAAAAGGACTGGTTGAATCCCAACCTTTCGAAGGAGGACGTACTTGCGCTGTGCCAGCCCGTTGCCGACGGTCAGATGCACGCGTATACCATTTCAAAACGAATCACATCAAAGACGGAGGAGACTAATGTTCCTGAGGTGCAACAGGAAGAACTCTATCCTGAACTCAGCTCCGACTAATGCTCCGAAAATCCCTGCTACTGCTTGTTGCAACTGCTGCGTTGTTGGTGGTCTTCATGTCACCCGCAGCGGCGCAGTCTGACACTTATGAACAATTCAGACAACTTGAGATCAAATCAGGTGGCACCCTTGGTGTCTGGGCACTGCATGTAGAAACGGGCCAGCACATTGGATTTCGTGAGAACGAGTTTTTTCCGATGGCCAGCGTATATAAAGTGCCGATTGGAATATACTATCTGAATCAGGTTTTCCTGGGCAGACACAAGCTCACCGATACAATTCGGGTCACCAAAGATCTCCTTGCCCCGGAGCACAGTCTCCTGACGCGCCGCTGGAAAAGCGATGGCGACTTCACCATAACGCACGGAGCACTACTTGAGCAGATGGTGTCGCTGAGTGATAACACGGCTTGCGATATTTTGCTCGGACTGGTCGGAGGGACGGAGAATGTGATGCGATACTTTTCATCGGCGGGCCTGAGGGGATTTTCGATTAACCGGACGGAAAAGCAGATGGGTAAGGACTACCTGTTGGCGTCGTCATCAAAGTTCAAGGCATACAATGGAATTGAAATCGACAGCGTATTGGAAACGCTGTCCCGTGAAGATGAGCAGCTCATTGTTCGGCGCTACCTGAATAACCGTCGTGATGTTTCCACACCGGAAGGGATGGGCCAGTTGCTGCTTCGTCTGCATCGCCGGACACTTCCCGGGTTCACGGATTACCCGCGGATGCTTCGGCTGATGGAAGATACGCCGTTTGGGCAAAACCGAATTAAGGCAGGTCTTCCGGGCGGATCGCGGATTGCTCACAAGACAGGCGGTCACCGTACGCTCGCCGGCGTAAACATCGCCACCAACGACGCCGGAATTGCCACGTTACCCGATGGCAGTCACATTATTATCGTCGTATTCCTCAAAGGGAGCACGTGCGGTCACGAAGTCGCCGAGCGCGTTATTGCCGAAACAACCTCGGCAGTAATCAAGGCGATTGGCGGGTAGGGCAGTTGCGGCATGCCAGGTTGCAGGTTAGCAGGGGAGTTGGGTAGCAGGGTGTGTCGCCATTGTCAGTAGCAGGGCAGGTAGCCCGGCATCTGCAAAGTTAGAAAGTTGGCAGTCAGGTTGCGGTACCAGCCCATAGTCCAACGAGTCCACGTCGTCCTACGTAACCAAACCGATTTGACCTGCAACAGGGAACCGGCAACTGGCAACGAGCACACATTCCCCGAAGCATCAGGCTTTACAGTTATCAGGCATGGTCAATCTTGAACGCTGAAAGTTGAATCTTGAACCTCATGCCAGTTTGGCGTAAAGCTTATCGAGCATCTCCTGCGGATCGTGGCACAGGCCGGGGTGTACCGGCGATGTTTGGAGGATAGTGCTCCGCGAGGCGGTAAGCCAGCGAAACCGTTCTTTGAGCGGAAGCTTGCCGATAGGCCCTGAGTCTGGCCCGCCGGAACAGATGCGCTGAAAAGATCCGATGTGACGGTTCAGCTCGTCCATGTCAATCTCGTCGCAAACGGCGCGCAGTCGGGTTTCGTTTACAGCCACTTTACTTTTCAGGAACTTCTTGTCAGGGCATATCAGGATGACGCCCACATTTATGAACTCCTCGCGTTCCACGTGAGGCACCACCCGGATTACGGCGTATTCAAATAAGTGACTTCCTTGCATGTTGTGCCTCTTTGATGAATTGGTCAGCGTGTTTGAGTCTTTCCGTGAGGAATGTGCGGTATGCCTCGCGGTTCGCGTCCGGCGAAGCGAATGCACTTTCGCCCTCAAGCCACTCACGGGGTATGGCGTTGACAATATCCTGAATGATGGAAGGAGAGAGTTTCGCCTGAAACGTTTCGTTTACCTTTTCGAGTTCTGTGGCCTGAGGTAAGAAGACGTGGTCGCGGATCATGGGGAAAGGTTTACCCGCATTTTCGATGTCGTTCCAGCTGTGATGGAAGTACAGGGCCGCGCCGTGGTCGATCAACCAAACCTCGCGTTTCCACAATAGCATATTTGTATTCCGGAATGTCCTGTCGACGTTCATCAACAGGCAGTCAAGCCATACTACACCGGAGGCAAACGCTGCGTCAACCTGGGTAGCCACAGGATCAAACGTGATCGCTCCGGAGAGGTAGTGTAGTCCGAGGTTGAGGCCCGTACTCGCCTTGAGCAGATCCTGGATTTCTTCGTCGCCTTCGATTCGGCCGAAAGCCTCCGCCAACTGAACAAATACCAGTTCCGGCACGCGGAATCCCAGGGCTTTGGCTACGAGGCCGCCTATAAGCTCAGCGATAAGAGCCTTGCGTCCCTGCCCTGCGCCACGGAACTTGATTACATACAAAAAATCATCGTCGGCCTCCATGATCGCAGGCAGCGATCCACCCTCCCGCAGGGGAGTTACATATCGGGTGGCGTCGACGGTTCTCAGGTCTGCTAACATATCCGGGGTGAAAGTATAAAAAAGTCGCGATCCAATGGGTGGCTGCTGAATTTTTGTAGCATCCGTATCCATCGCAGGGGTTTGTCCACGCGTTGCCGGGGTGCTCCGTTGATTTCAACCAGAGGTTTAATGGTGAACTGGTGATGCTTTCAGTTGTGCACTAACCTCCCCGTTGTGAACCTCAGCACAAATATTTTTTGCGGACAAAATCCGGGCATCATTTTCATTAGGAGAGGATGAACCAAAAGTTAGCGGATGAAACCAGTAGTTTATATTATCGAAGACGATGATGATGCACAAAGCCTGATCAAAACAGGCCTGAAAAAAGCAGGGTTTGATGTGTTCACTTACGCCAACGGATTTCCCGTCCTGGAGATGTTGAACAACTGGCCCGACGCTTTCATTCTTGACATCGGCCTTCCCGGCGTGGATGGGTTTGAGGTATTCAAGTGGCTGAAAGCGAATAACCAGGCCCGCGACATTCCCGTTATCTTTCTTTCGGGTAATCCGGAGCTGCCAGCTATTGCGCGTGAGTACGGGGTAAATGCCTATCTGGAGAAACCATTTGAGATGGAGGACCTTGTAGCCAAAATCAACTCTTGTCTTACCGGGGTTAATCCGTCGGCCTGATTAAAGCGTCAGGGTTAGTTTCACGGTTCGTAGTGAATCCAGTCCAATTTTTTGGACGGGAAGGTGCAAGTTGTAAGAGAATAGTTATACTTGTACCGGAACTGTGCTCATGCCTAAAACGGTAGTTATTATTGACGACGACGCGGATGATCTGGAAATCATGCGCGATGCGCTGGCACATATTGACCCTACCTTCCTGTGCATGGGTTTCGGTTATCCGGATGAGGCAATACACCTGTTGAGTACGGAGTTGATTCTGCTTCCTGACTTCATTTTCATCGATATTAACATCCCCAGGATATCAGGGCGTGAGTGTTTGCTGCAGCTCAGGTCCATGACTGAGTTTGACAAAGTTCCAATCATCATGTATTCCACCTCAATGCCTCCGAGCGTTGCCGAAACACTTACCCGCGACGGCGCTTCGTTCGCCTTCCAGAAGCCCTTCGGATTTCACGATTACATTGAAATCCTCCAGCGAATCGTGGTCAGGCCTTCGATTGATTGAGGTTCATTTTTCTGGGCTAAAGGGTGACCATTGACCGAGTCCACAATGAAACCGCTTGAAGCTTGAAAGATAGACTTTCGAAGAGGCCAACCTCATAAATTACAGTTCATCCGTCATAGGAAATCCTTGAATCTTGAACTTTGATCTCTTGAACCTGTTCTCTGCAACGGTTTGAACCGGTTCAAAAAAACCGTTGAATTTTTTAACCATGCCCGCGCGTTGGTAATGCCTGATTTACCTTGCATATTCGCACCGCTATTTGTGAATGATGGAACTCAAGGAAAGGCAGCGAATGCATCTCGGAGCATTCTTTTTTTTCAGCGGATTTGTTTTCTCAAGTTGGGCCTCCCGGATTCCCTCCATTAAAACTAACTTCGAATTTAACGAGGCTGAACTGGGGACCATACTACTTTTTATGCCCATCAGCTCGCTCATAGGACTTCCTGTTTCAGGGTGGTTAGTGTCGCGTTTCGACAGTCGACATCCCGTCACCGTTGGCTTCATTGTTATGTGCTTCGCACTTGCATTGATTGGCTTCGCTCCAAACACCGTGACCCTGGTCGCGTCGATATGCCTCTTCGCCTTCAGCATGCGAATTTTCAACATCGCGGTGAACACCCAGGCCATAACGCTTCAAAAACTATTTCAACGCAAGATTAACGGCGCATTCCACGGACTGTGGAGCACTGGCGGAATAGCAGGGGTTGGGTTCTCCACGCTACTTGTAGCCTTCAAGGTTTCAATGGGTATTCACCTGCTTATCGTGTGTGTCATCGGACTGGTGGCAACGTTTGTTTCAAGCCGGCATTTACTTACCAACGACAGGGCACCTTCGGGCAACAAGCTTCAGTTCGGCAAACCTGACCCTTATATCGTTTACCTCGGTTTCATGGTGTTTCTTGCGGCTGTTTGCGAAGGCGGTATGTTCGACTGGAGCGGGATTTATTTCAAGGAAGTCATCAACGTGGAAGTCTTCACCCTGGGCTATCTGATCTTTATGATCTTCATGGCGATATCGCGTTTTGCTTCCGACCGCGTAATAGAACGGATTGGCATGGCGAAAACCTATGTGATGAGTTCCCTTCTGATTGTGGCCGGAATTCTTCTGGCTGTAACAATGCCGTCTTTTTGGACTGCCATGGTCGGGTTTTGTCTGGTAGGATTTGGAACGGCATCTGTCATTCCGATGACTTACCTGATGGCGGGACAATCGACGAAGTATTCACCAGGTATGGCGATCTCGATCATTGCCACTTACGGTATTGTCGGAATGCTTATTGGGCCTCCAATGATCGGATACCTTGCACACGCATTCGACCTGCGTATCGCCTTTGTCGCGTTTGCCATTGCAGGCTTTGCGCTTATCCCGCTCTCAAAATCATTCTTCGGCTTTCAACAACGCGCCCGGCAGGGAGCCTGACTCTGTCTTAGTGACTGAGTCCCGGAATTGATGATTCATCCATAATCAGACGGAAGCTCCGTGGCTTGAGGTCAAGCGAATGCTGCAGCACTTCGCTACCAAAGCCATCGGTTTTCAGGCCTTCGCGACCACTTGGGGAAGGCTTACCTGTAATGTGAGCGATAGCTTCCGCAAGGAGGTTTTCGCGTTCATCACCCAGGGGGTAGAGGTATAGATTGTTGTCATCGTTGGCAATATCAGGTGCAAATCCTTCTGCGTAATCGGCACTTCCCAGACTGTTGGCCACCTTGACCACAATAGGCTGCAGCCCCCATTTGTTTCGCGCGTCATTCTCCTCGTAGATCGATATCGAACCAACGTTCTTGCCATAGGTGACGTCGCCGATGAGAAACACTTCCATGTAGGGACGCAGTCCGTTGATGATGAGTTCACTCGCCGATGCAGTGCGCGAGCTAGTCAGGATGTACACGCGCTTTCCGGTGAGTAATGATCCAATGTTTGCAGACTCGTCGTTATAAAGGCTCGTCAGAAAGCTCTCACCCAATTGAGGAGATGCGAGAATTTCCTCAGTGACTTTTGAATTGTATTGGCGTTTGAAAAATACAGACGAGGAATTTATTCCGGCGCCGATTAGACTTGCAAGGTTTCGTGCGGACACTTCGGAACCACCACTGTTGAATCGCAGGTCTACGACAAGGTCCGTAATGCCTTCATTTTTAAATTCCTGGAAAATCTGATCTGTCTGGAGATCATACACGTCGTCTTCGCCGGGGGAGAAGAATGTATAGACAAAATAACCGACCTTGCGTCCGTCAACCTCGATCACTTTCGAAAGGTGGTTGGGATTTTCGGCATACTCCACCACAGTGATGTCGGCAGTTTTTTCGGCGTCAAATCGCTCTTCCTCCACTACAAGAGGTCTGTACGTAAGCGTATAGTTTTCTTTCAGCTTCGCAATCTGATCGCGATAGTTGGATGTTGTCAGGTTGCTTCCGTTGATGCGGGTGATGACATCGCCGCGTTTAAGGCCTGCGGCTGATGCCGGCGAACTGGGTTTTATGTAAAGGATTTGGGCGATAACGACATCCGACTGGCTGCTTTCGCGATAGAGCACGTATTCAAACCCGCCTTCTTTGGAAATACCGTCAAGCGATTTAATCAGTTCTATATAGTCAGGCTGGATCCAGGAGAAGCGGTCATCCTTGTTGAGCAGTTTGGTGAAATACTCATCCGGCTCCAGGTTGCGGTCGACGTTTGAAGGAATGGTTTCATTCCAGAGATACCAGAAATCCATGTTTTCCTTAATCCAGTCGTTGACGTACTGGTTATCTGCATTGCCTTTCGGATCAGGGGTAGTGCCGGGATCGTTGTCGTCGTCACAGGACGAGAACACGAAAGGGGCGAGCGCCAGGAGCAGGATTACATAACTTCTTAAAACAGTAACGTAGGCTGGTGAGTTTGTTTTCATTCAGTTCAGGGAAATGTTATACGCTTAAGCACAATTCAATTGCAAAAGTTCAAATGAGGCAGTTGCAGACAGCTTTTGATACGTAGCTGATTACGGCAATTTAAAGGTAGAAACAAAAACGATGTTTTCCGCATTTTCGTATTCTGGCGGCCAGACGAAGATGACAAGATTTCCGCCTGTAGGGGATTTACACGAAAGAAGGTGCCGAAAGGTTGCTGAGCGAAAGAACTTGAGATGAACGGAGGATGAACGGAGGATGAACGGAGGATGAACGGAGGATGAACGGAGGATGAACGGAGGATGGAGATCAGATCATAACAGGATTAAGATCTTTTTCCCCATTGCACCAGATTATACCTCGTCAAGGTCCGGGAGATGTTGCCGGATGCACGTTGCCGACTTGTTACGCTGCCACTACAATTGTCCTCCGAGCCGACCTTGTCCCCACCGCCCCAAATGAACTGCAAAGTGGTGGGCCTTGAGACCAGCAGAATTAACCGATAACCTGCAACTGGCACCAACAGCCTCACGAAGCAGCGTCCCCTTTATGATTATCGCGACACTGTCCACCCTTGAATCTCAATCCCAATCAAAATTTTTATATATTTCTTCAATAACCAAACCTTTATGACCCCTATTGTAGGCGAATTCTTCGGTACCATGCTTTTGATCATACTGGGTGATGGTGTCGTCGCCGGCGTTACTCTGCGCGGATCCAAGTCGGAAAACGGAGGCTATCTGATGGTTTCCATTGCGTGGGGGCTTGCAGTAATGTTAGGCGTGTATGCCGTGGGAAATATCAGCGGTGCTCACCTGAATCCTGCCGTTACACTTGCACTAGTTGTATCAGGGGACTTTCCGATGAGCGATATGCCGGGATACGTATTTGCTCAACTTGCAGGCGCTTTTAGTGGAGCCGTTCTCGTGTGGTTGTACTGGCGTCCATATTGGGCACATACAGACAACGCACAAGCCAAGCTGGGTATCTTTTGCACTATCCCGGCAATTCGGTCATTCCCAGATAACCTGTTCAGTGAATTTCTCGCTACCCTTGTACTCGCACTCGGGTTGCTTTTCATTGGCGCAAATGAATTTACTGATGGACTTAATCCCATTGCTGTCGGAGCGCTCATCTCAACAATCGGGTTTAGTATGGGAGGGACAACAGGGTTTGCCATAAATCCCGCCCGCGATCTCGGTCCGCGTATAGCCCATGCGATACTACCAATTCCCGGTAAGGGAACTTCCGACTGGAGCTACAGCTGGATACCGATACTTGGTCCCATGGGCGGCGCTGCCGCAGGAGCATGGATATATAAGGCAATTTTCTAAGCAGACTATGAGTGATAAATACATACTTGCACTTGATCAGGGTACTACAAGTTCACGCGCGATTCTTTTTGACGCGACGGGTGAAATCAAAGGAATTGCACAGGAAGAATTCCGGCAGATTTTCCCGCAGTCGGGGTGGGTGGAACACGATCCGTTCGACATCCTGCGCAGTCAGCTGAATACGCTCAACAGAGTGCTCGCCGAATGCAAAGTTAATCCCCGCGATGTTGCGGCAATCGGTATTACCAATCAACGCGAAACTGCAGTCGTATGGGATCGCAAGACGGGGCAGCCTGTATACAACGCCATCGTGTGGCAGGATAAGCGCACTGCATCGCTTTGTGAACAGCTCAAGCGAAAAGGTCTTGAAGAGCACGTGCGCAGCAAGACAGGCCTCGTGATTGATTCATACTTTTCCGCAACAAAAATCCGGTGGATACTGGATAACGTACAAGGCGCAAATGAACGCGCGGCGAATGGCGAACTGATTTTTGGCACCATCGATACGTGGCTCATCTGGAATATGACCCAGGGAAAAGAACACGTAACCGATTACACCAACGCGTCGCGTACGATGTTGTACGATATTGAGAAACTGGACTGGGACGCCACCATGCTAAAGGAGCTCCACATACCCCAAAATATGCTTCCCCAGGTGAAACCATGTGCTGCATCGTTTGGCAGCTATTCTCTTGACGGGGCAGATATCCCCATACTTGGCGTTGCGGGAGATCAGCAGGCTGCCCTCTTTGGTCAGGCGTGTTTCCAGCCCGGAATGGTCAAGAACACCTACGGCACCGGATGTTTCATGTTGATGAACACGGGGACGAAACGCCAGCAGTCGCGCAACGGTCTCGTTACGACAATAGCCTGGGGACTCGATAACAGGGTGGAGTACGCGCTCGAAGGCAGTGTCTTCATCGCGGGCGCCGCCGTACAGTGGCTGCGCGATGGTCTTCATATCATCGACCAATCCAAGGACTCAGAATACTTCGCAATGAAAGCACTGGGCTCAAACGACGTATATGTTGTTCCTGCTTTTGCCGGACTTGGTGCACCATACTGGGACATGTATGCGCGCGGGGCAATCTTTGGATTGACACGCGATACGGGTAAGGATCATATCATCAAGGCTACGCTGGAATCGCTCGCCTACCAGACCAAGGATATCCTTCGCGCCATGGAGGAGGATGCAGGTATTCATCTCAACAGTCTGAAAGTTGACGGCGGCGCGTCGGCCAATAATATTGTCATGCAGTTTCAGGCCGATATCCTCGGAACGAATGTCGAAAGACCCCTCGTTGTTGAATCAACAGCACTGGGTGCGGCGTATTTCGCCGGAATTCAATCCGGAATGTGGCATAAGGACGACATAGTTAAGAACAGAAAGGTGGAACGATGTTTTGAACCCGCCATGGACGCAGCTACGCGTGAGAAACTATACGCCGGATGGAAGAAGGCCGTTCAGCGAACGATGAACTGGGCCACACCAGACGCTTAAGTACGCAACGCAGCCGTAAACACGCAATAAACTTTTTTATCCTTGGAATCGCGTTCCCACACCCTTGACAGACTTCGCAAAGAGACATATGACCTTCTTGTCATTGGCGGAGGGATAACGGGGTGTGGTATCGCGCTCGACGCCGTAACGCGGGGTCTGCGGGTAGCGCTCCTGGAAAAGAATGACTTCGCATCCGGGACGAGTAGCAAAAGCACTAAGCTTATTCACGGCGGACTCCGCTACCTGAAACAACTTGAGTTCGGACTGGTACGCGAGGTGGGAAGTGAACGCGCGGTACTTCATGCCCTTGCTCCACATCTGGTGGTTCCGGAAAAAATGCTCCTGCCTCTTTACGAACACCACGGCCTTGGGTACTGGCTAACCAGTATTGGACTAAAAATATATGACTGGCTCGCGGGAGTCACACCTGAAGACCGGCGACGAATGCTCACCCGCAGACAGACAATCCGAGTAGAGCCGCTCCTTGGGAATACTGACGTGAAGGGCGGCGCACTCTACGCGGAGTACAGAACGGATGATGCCCGGCTTACCATCGAAATTATCAAAACAGCGATCCGTCATGGTGCAGTTGCGCTCAATTACGTTCAGGTGACAGACTTCCTCAAAGAAGGTGACGAGATTCGTGGTGTGGTGGCAAGCGATGTTGAGACAGGCGCGGAGCTCAATGTCAAAGCCGAAGTTGTTGTCAACGCGGCAGGACCATGGGTGGATGAACTGCGGAAGGCTGATCATTCGCTCACGGGAAAACGACTTCATCTTTCCAAAGGCGTGCACATTGTGGTGGACCGGGAAAAGTTTCCCGTCAGCCAGGCGATCTACTTTGACGTCGTTGACGACAACCGGATGATCTTTGCCATCCCGCGTGGCCGTGTCACATACATAGGCACGACAGATACATCTTACTACGATTCTCAGGATGCGGTACACACCACACTGGCAGATGCTGAATACCTGATCCGCGCAGTGAATAACTCGTTTCCCGGTATTGCCCTTTCTGTCAGTGATGTAGAGTCATCGTGGGCCGGCCTTAGACCACTGATTCACGAAGACGGAAAATCGCCTTCCGACCTATCGAGAAAAGACGAGATTTTTATATCCGGATCCGGATTAATATCAATAGCAGGAGGGAAGCTTACGGGATACCGCAAGATGGCGGAGCGCGTAGTCGATCTTGTCGCCAGGAAACACTTTGCGGACAGACCGCTTAATCCATCGATAACGGCAAGGCTGCGACTGGCTACGGACGAAACAACCGGAGCATTCTTTGACGTTCAAAATGTATTCTCGGCGCTTCAAAAGAAAATGAGATCGTATCGGTTTTCGCCTTATGTTGTACGTCAGCTTTTTGAAAACTTTGGATATGCCTCGTTGGAGATCGTTCAATCGTTCGAAAAAATGCGCGACGGCTCCGACGACCAACTTTCTCTGATTACGTCGGAACTTCAGTTTTGCCTCAACCACGAAATGATCCGCTCCGGGGCGGATTTCTTTGTAAGGAGAACAGGGCTGCTGTTTTTCGATATCCGTCAGGTGGTTACATATTATCAGCCGGTGCTGGAGGTCATGAAAAATGCTCTGGGCTGGTCAGACGAAGTTTATGCCAGGGAAATATATCTCATGGAAAGGCTGCTTGCAGAAGCACAACTTAAAGAATCCGGTGTTGGATCAACGGCACGGTAGATTAGCGGATTTTCTCATATATTGAACCTCGCATTTGAAACTATGACCAGAACATCGACCGCGCAATCACTTTGGGGTATTGACATGGGGGGAACTAAAATCGAAGGAGTGATTTTGAAATCCGCCGACAACCCTGAGATCTTGTTCCGCGAACGGATAGCCACCGAAGCAGAACAGGGATATGAACACATCCTCCAGCAGACCAAAAAACTTATTGACATACTGATCGATAAATCCGGTGAACGTCCGGATCGTATCGGCTTTGGAACGCCGGGCACACTCGACCCTAAGCTCGGCGTTATGAAGAACTGTAACACCGTGAGCATGAACGGCAAGCCCATGAAGGATGACCTTGAAAAGTTATTGGGTGTCACGGTGGTGATGGCTAATGATGCAGATTGTTTCGCACTTGCTGAGACGCGGCATGGAGTGGTCAAGGAGCATTTTCCGAATGCACGTGTAGTCTTTGGAGTTATTATGGGTACAGGTGTCGGCGGCGGACTTGTCATCGACGGACGCGCCATCCCCGGCCTCCAGGGCATCGCGGGAGAATGGGGACATAACTTTCTGGATGAATCCGGAGGGCCGTGTTACTGCGGAAAGTCTGGCTGCGTCGAAAAGGTAATTGCCGGGCCTGCCCTGGAGCAGTATTACTTCAGCGAAACGGGAAACAGAAAACCACTTAAAGACATCGTCGCCCTGGCTGAGTCGAAGGTGGACCCCACCGCACAAAAGACGATGATCCGGCTGATCGAATATTTTGGGAAAGCGCTAAGTGTACTGATCAATATCCTCGATCCTGATGTAATCGTTATTGGTGGCGGAGTCGGCAACATAGACATGCTCTATGATCGTGGGATCGACTCAGTAAAAAAATACGTCTTCAATAACCGACTCGACACGCCTATTGTTCAACCTCTTCTCGGCGACAGCGCAGGTGTGATCGGTGCCGCTTATCTGCTCGCCGACGACATGGTCAGCAAATAAACACAACCTATATGAAGCGAATTGCCATTGTGGGACCAATACCTCGTGATCACATCGTCACACATCAGGGTGACCTGATCCAAAAATGGGGCTGTGTTACGCATCCCGTGATGGCCCTTTCCGCTCTTGGTGTGGAGGATATTGAAATTGTTCCGGTGAGTCACGTGCGGACTGTAGACAAGGACAACGTGCGCGAAGTATTCAAAGGAGCGAAGGGAGTAAACCTGAACCACATCACGTCACGCAACGATCAGGGCGACATCATTAGCCTGAAGTTTCTCGACATGAACAACCGCCTCGAACGTCAGACTGGATTTATGGATCCTATCCTCGCCGCTGATTTCGAGAAGCTTACAGATTGTGATGTCTTCGTGTTTATACCCATCAGCGACTATGAGATAAGCCTTGAGGCCCTGCAGTTTCTGAAAGCGAATAGCAAGGGCGTTGTAATCTTCGATGCGCATGGTCCGACAACAGCGTGTCTGATCAACGGTGAGCGCCAGCGCAAGTTCTGGATCGACCGCGACCTGTGGTTACCCTATATCGACGTGCTGAAGATGAACCTTGAAGAAGCTCATGCATCGTGGTTCAAAAAAGAATATGAATCAGAGGACTTCCTGGAAAGTGAAGAAGTTGATCGCGAATACCTGCGCGGATTTGCGCAGCACTGCCTCTCGAAAGGTGTGAAATGTGTATACATCACTGTCGACAGCCGGGGATGCCTGGTGTACTACAAAGAGAAAGGCAAGCTGCATGAGGAGATGGTGGAGGCAGTTAAAGTGCGTGACGTGGTCGATACAACGGGATGCGGAGATTCGTTCGCAGGAGGAATCGGATTTGGACTGCTTCAAAACCCGAAAGATTACGTGGGTGCAGCCCGGTATGGAAACGCCCTTGGTGCCTTCAGAACGCAGGGGAAAACGTTTGCGGTATTTAAGTCGCTGGAGGAAACGAATAAAGTCATTCAGGCCACGTATTTTTGACGCCGAACATTAGGACAGGATGGCTTTCAAAGCACTACAACCATTTTTTTCTGTAGAAACCCCCTCGCAAGATTTGATTAAAGCAGCAATATTTGACCTTGACGGCGTAATCGTGGATACTGCGAAGTATCACTATCTCGCCTGGAAAAGACTCGCCAGACAACTTGGGTTTGACCTGACGGAAGAAGACAACGAACAACTAAAGGGGATCAGCCGAATCCACTCTATGGAAATCGTTGCGCGTATCGGCGGACTTTCACTTCCCGAAGCTGAACTCCGCCGGCTTGCAAATTTGAAGAACGAGTGGTTCATTGAGTACATTGAACAGATGCGTCCCGACGAAGTGTTTCCGGGAGTTGTCGAGCTTGTCAAAGACCTCCGCGCTCGCGGCATTCGCATCGGCCTGGCATCCAGTAGCAAAAATGCTCCGGCCGTCCTCGGCATCCTCCAAATCACGGAGTTGTTCGATGTAGTGGTGGATGGCACCATGATAATTCATTCGAAACCGGACCCTGAAATATTTTTGCTTGCCGCTGAACGATTAGGCCTTCCGCCGGAAGTTTGCCTGGTGTTTGAAGATGCAGAGGCCGGCGTGGAAGCAGCTTTGCGCGCTGGTATGCGTTGCGTGGGAATAGGAAGTGAAGTGCAGTTGGGCAAAGCCGACATGGTCCTGGCCAGAACGGGTGATTTCACTATTGATATGATTCAACGAATCGGATAAATCGAAATATAAAGCAGGTCTTTGGCCTGCGCACATTAATCCTAACGACAACGCTTTAACTCTCAGCGTATACGCCTATGAAACAGTACATCAAACACGACGAATGGCAAATCATCGAAGAAGGCTTTGATCCGCACTACAACCGCATCTCAGAAAGTATATTTTCGATCGGAAACGGAAGGATGGGGCAGCGGGCGAATTTTGAAGAAGACTATACCGGAGATACGCTGAGAGGAAGTTACGTCGCAGGTGTTTATTACCCCGACAAAACGCGTGTGGGGTGGTGGAAAAACGGATACCCCGAATATTTTGCCAAAGTACTGAATGCCCCGAACTGGATCGGCATTAACGTAAGTGTCGAAAACCAGAAACTCGATCTCGCCAAATGCAAGGTGAAAGACTTCAGACGCGTGCTCGATATGAAGGTCGGGTTGCTCGAGCGTTCTTTTATGGCCACGTTCCCTGACGGCAAACAGATCAAAGTGGTTTCAAAGCGTTTTTGTTCGATGGCCCACGGTGAGATCGGCGCCATTCGGTATGCGATAACACCACTGAATTTCGCCGGCAAGATTACACTCGCTATTTACGTCGACGCAGACGTGTTCAATACGGATTCAAACTACGACGAAAAATTCTGGGAAGAGGTCGCGCGTGAGGCGTCAGAAGGCGAAGCTATTGTCACCGCACAAACGAAAAAAACTTTCTTCCATGTGACTACAGGCATGCGGTACAAACTGGAGACCGATGACAAGCCCGTAACGCCGGAACGTATCAATGTGGAGCAGCGCGAAAAGTTTGCAGGCAATGTCATTCAGGTCGATGCACGCCAGGGCAAAGAACTTGTCATATACAAATACGCGGCGATACTTTCTTCAGAGAATCATCCCAAAGAAAAAATGATCGACCATTGTCGTGTCGTGCTTGACGAGGCAGTGGCCGAAGGATTTGATGCACTGTTTGAGAAACACAGCAAAGTATGGGAGCGCAAGTGGGAGGAATGTGACATCACTATAGAAGGGGATGTCGCTGCCCAGCAGGGTATCCGCTTCAACATCTTTCAGCTGATGCAAACATACACGGGCGACGATCAAAGACTCAACATCGGCCCGAAAGGATTTACCGGCGAGAAATATGGCGGCGTGACCTATTGGGATACCGAAGCGTATTGTTTACCCTTTTACCTGGGAACTTCTGAACAACACGTTGCACGCAACCTGCTGGTGTACCGGCACAAACACCTACAGAAAGCTATAGAGAATGCCGCGAAACTCGGCTTCACGGACGGCGCTGCACTGTATCCAATGGTGACGATCAACGGTGAGGAGTGTCACAATGAGTGGGAAATCACTTTCGAAGAGATCCACCGCAATGGTGCGATTGCATACGCGATTCACGATTACATCAACTATACCGGAGACGAAGGCTACCTGAGTGAATACGGCCTCGAAGTATTAATCGGAATATCGCGTTTCTGGTCGCAGCGCATTACCTGGTCATCCGACAAGAACAAGTATGTGATGCTGGGCGTTACCGGTCCGAATGAATACGAAAACAACGTCAACAACAACTGGTACACTAACACCATTGCCACGTGGACACTGCAGTATACGCTTAGCTCACTTGAATTTGTTAAGAAGAATTCGCCTGACAAATGGAAGGAATTATCGTCGCGGATAAATTTCCGTGAGCAGGAGGAGACTTACCGGTGGGCGGAAATCATCGAGAAGATGTACTATCCTATTGATGAACGTCGTGGTATATTCCTTCAGCAGGACGGATTTCTGGACAAGGAAATCCTGACGGTGAAAGACCTTCGCGAAGAAGACCGCCCTTTAAACCAGAAGTGGTCGTGGGATCGTATCCTTCGCTCGTGCTTCATAAAACAGGCCGATGTACTTCAGGGCATTTACTTCTTTGAAGACCGGTTCGACAACGAGACGATCCGCAAGAATTTTGATTTCTATGAACCGATGACAGTGCATGAGTCATCGCTGTCGCCCTGCGTACACGTAATACTTGCGTCAAAGCTGGGATATAAGCAGCGTGCCTATGAACTCTACCTGCGTACCGCGCGCCTCGACCTCGACGATTACAACAACGACACAGAAGACGGATGCCACATTACGTCTATGGCGGGAACGTGGATGAGCGTTGTTAAAGGTTTCGGTGGCATGCGCGTGAAAGACGGCGTCCTGCACTTCAGTCCTTTTATTCCTGATCAGTGGAAGTCATACTCATTCCGTCTCGAGTTTCGCGGCCGCGTTATCAAGGTTCGGATATCCAGCGATGGTGTTGACACCATCCTGGAATCTGGTGAACCTATGTCGATCGTTCTCAATGGAGAGAGCAGGAATCTGACCGTTGGCTAGTCGGCGAAATAGCCGTCTTTGACGACGGTATCTTTGTAGTTCGAAGCATCAACGACAATCGGATCGAGCAGAAAGGCGTTGATCGGATGGTTGCTTTCCTTCAAAACGGAGCTGCCATTGACTGTTTGTTTTTTTGCTATCGCAACCGCTATTTCGGCAGCCTTCTCGGCCAGAGGCTGGATGGGTTTGTAAATGGTCATACTTTGAATGCCTGCAATGATGTTGCGTACCGCCGGAGGATCCGCGTCCTGACCCGTGATGATAATGTTCTTCCATCCTTTTGGATACGACTGCACCGTTCCAAGTGCGACGGCATCGTTAGGTGCGATGATTGCATCGGGAGCCTGCTTCATCGGAACAAAGAGTTCAGAGAGTTTCATCATGGCTTCGAGCTCGCTCCAGCTTTCAAGTGTAGTGGTGCCAATAACTTTGATCTTCCCCGAAGAGATCAGCGGCTGAAGGACGCTCATCTGGCCGCTCCTGAAGAGGGCGCTGTTGTTGTCAGAAGAAGGCCCGTTTATGATCACGTAATTCCCTGAAGGCACTTTACGCGTAGCGTATTCTGCCTGCAGCGTGCCGACCTTGGTACTGTTGTAGCCAACATAGTACGCGACGTCGGGGCTATGAATGAGTCGGTCGTAGGCGATAACAGGGACGCCAGCCTTTTTGGCCTCGGCGATCAGATCAAGGGCTTTCACGGCGTCAGTGGCGACTATCACGAGTACGTCTACGCCTTCAGCAATAAGTTTCTTGCCGAGCCTGACTTGCTCATCTGCATCTCCATGGGGCATTTCAACAATGCATTCACCACCGAGACTGCGTACTTTGTCCGTAAAGTGTTTTTCATCTGCATACCATCGGTCAATTACATAACTGTCGAGTAACAAACCGATTTTCTGGGCATTGACATTTGTTGTCAGGCTCAGCGCAAGGAGCCAAAAGGTTAAGAGTTGCTTCATAAAGGTGATATTTGCGTTGGCAGGTCTCTCCTGAGCTGGCAAAGCAGGGTTAAGAGTGCTCTGGCAGGCTGGGCATAGGCCTTAATAAATGTAACAACAACCGATTGCAGGAAATTAACAGTTGGCCGGCATAACTGACATACGCGGTGAATACCGGAAAAATCCGGTATTTCTTTTCCGGCACTTAGCTGTTTGGTGGGGTTTTGTTAGTCTTTGATAATCAACGGCTTGTGATTGTGTGGCGCATCAGCGCTTCGGAAGTGTGCCCACAGGTGGGGCGTCAGAAGCCATTATCATGCGTACCCATTCGGAATACATCACGCCGGAAGGATGTAAGTTATCTTTTGCAATTAGTGCCGGTTTCTTAAATCCTTCTCGGGAAATGGGTGTTATGTCAAAATAAGTGATCCCATACCGATGGGAGATGGTGCGGTTCACGTCGTTGAAGGCATCTGTTGTGAGGGAAATTTCCTGTTGTTTCTCCCTGCCAAAGGGAGTGAACCCGTAGTCGGGAATAGATAATACAAACACGTTGGTACTGTTTCCTCTGGCAAGCGTGATGGCGGTTCTTAGGAGTTCCTCAAATTCAATGGCATACTGATCAACAGACTTGCCCTGGTAAAGGTTGTTGACACCGATCAGTAGGGAGACCATGTCGTAGTTCGTCGGAGGGCGATGGATAGCTATGGCGCTCCGGAGGTCATCAGTTCTCCATCCTGTGGTGGCGATAATTTCAGGATCAGCGATCTGCACGTTGCGTTCACGCAGCGCATCGACAAGTTGTGCTGGCCACCTTTCCCGTGGGAGGACAGCTTCGCCTATGGTATACGAATCGCCTAATGCGAGAAACTTCAGCAACGTATCAGACCTTCCGCTTTCTTCCATATCAGATAAGGTAATTGAACAAAAATAAGCGGGGATGCCCAATACGTTTGAGCATCCCCGGATAATTCTGATGAATGGCTCTTAAGCTGGTTGAGCAAGTTTTGCTTTCCGGCTGCGCATCCAGAATAGCAGAATGATGAACAGCGCGATGAGGATCAGAGGAAATATCAGCATCTTCCCGAGGGTTGCCTGGCCTGCGGCAAGTTCGAGCGCATCACCCGACAATCCGGCAGAAGCAGATTCTTCGCGCGAGCTATCAATCCAGCCACCGATAATTGGTTGCCATATCGCCGTGGAGAACATACCAAACGCACCAACAACCGACATACCAATTGCACCGGTTGAAGGGATTTTCTCTGCGGTGAATCCAATCATGTTAGGCCAGAAGTAGCAAACTCCGGTAGCAAAGCATATTGCTGCGACATAGGCCATAGCTCCGGTCTGCGTACTGAGCAGGAAGATACCTACGCCTGTGATTATTGCAGATCCCAGTAACACGCCGGTCTGATCGAAGCGATGTACGAAGTCGCCGCCAAAGTATCTTCCAACAGCCATAAGGCCGGAGATGATGGCGAGGATCACCATGGGTTTTGCACCACTTTTTGCAAGTACCAGTTCCGCCCATTGTGTAGGACCGAATTCAGAGATTGCCGTGAGCGTCATACACACACAGATGAAGATGAAAAGGGGAGACGCCATGGCTTTCAGGTTCGACGAGAGCGTGGCAATTTCACCAGTTGCCTCGGGGAATTTCTGCCCGTAAAACAGGTAAGCGTAGATCAGTGTCGGGATCATAATGAACCAGATCTGCGCTTCCCAGCCCCAGCCCATTTGCGTCATGCCGAATGAGAGCAAGCTTCCCAGGAAGATACCTCCGGGGAACCACATGTGGAAGCGGTTGAGCAGCGTGTTCATAAGCCTTCCGCTGTAGGCAGTTGCAATCATCGGGTTACATGCAGCTTCGGTACAACCATTGCCAATTCCAATAAAGAGTGTGGAGATCAGCAGGGTGGAGTAGCCGTTGGCAAAAATCGTCAGCAAAATACCGATGGTGTGCGCAAAGAAGGCGATGATCATAATCCGCTTCGGACCCAGGGCACCGTAGAAGATACCGCCCAGTACCATTGATATCGGAAACCCGATAAACCACATGGTATTGATAAATCCGAGTTGAGTTGCCGAGAGATCAAAAGCTTCTCCAAGCTGTGGCAGAATACCTGCCCTGATACTGAAAGAAAAAGCAGTAGTGATCAGGGCAAAACAACTACCGTAGAAAAGTCTTTTACTATTCTGATTTTCCATATTCGAAGGATTGGTTGAAGTTAGCAGCCATGAAGATGTTTTAAAAAATCTTCTCCTGCAACCCGTTGCGGCAAACAAAATCTGATTTATATCGTTTGAAGACGGTCATTTCGGGCGGTCTTATGGTCGGAATGACGACTTTCCGCTTTCCGGATTCGCACCCCGGTAGGCGCTATCTGGCTTATACGTAATTGTAGCGGTTCAAAGATTACGCAGGCGGTTCTCCCGCGTGACTTCGGTAAATACTCTGCCTGCGGTGCGTCTAGCGATACAGTTGCTGAATAGTTTCTGAATTCTGAATCCAAATTTCTGATTAGCGCTCCAGTAAGTCACAATGAAACCTCCGGGGTAATGATTTCAATCGGGGCGTTATTGAAATCACGAAGGAATCGCCTCGGTATTAATCAATCAGAGACCACGAATCAGAAATCAGAAATCTTAAAGCTCAAAGTTAAATCCCTTTTCCCTTAACCGGTCGTAATTGCGTTTGTCGAAGCGGTAGAGGTTTGCAGCGCGGTGGGAGACATCGGTTTGCTTTTCCTTACAAACCTCGAGAAGGTTCATCTTCAAAAGTTTTCTCCGGAAGTTGGGCTTATCAAGTTTTTGCTGAAGGATAGCTTCATAGAGTTCCTGGAGCTGAAGCAGGGTAAACTTTTTTGGAAGCAGGTTGAAGCCAAGTGGTTCGTGACGCACCTTATGGCGGAGGTGGCTGAGGCCCGATTGCAGAATGCGCATGTGGTCATACGGGAGAGGGGGGACTTCACTTATCTTGAACCATTTGGCGTCGGCCGCGGTAAAACCTGCGTGGAGGGTATAGTCTTCGGGTTTTACCAGCGCGTAATAGGCGATCGTGATAACGCGCTTGTCAGGGTAGCGGTCTGTTTCCCCGAATGCGCGGAGTTGCTCCAGATATATATTAGAGACACCCGTCAGTTCCTTAAGCACGCGGTTTGCAGCTTCGTCGATGCCTTCATTGTATTTGATCCATCCCCCGGGAAGCGCCCATTTGCCTTTGCTTATCCCTTCGCCGTGCTGAACCAGCAGGATATCCAGGTCATTCTTTTTGAATCCGAAGATCATGCAGTCAATCGATAAAGCATCGATTACGCGATCCGGAAACTTATTTTTCTTCATTAGAACGGGGTTGACAAATTCCAAAAAAGCATTACCTTGTAGTCAAATTTACTATAAGGTAAATCAATTTCAAGAAAAACGGCAAAAATAACGGATAATGGCGAAATATCTCCTCGGCTTCGACCTGGGCAGTTCCTCTGTTAAAGTATCGTTAGTCGATAGCACCACCGGTCAAACGGTGGCTTCTGCACAATCCCCTAAGGAAGAAATGCCAATGTTGGCGGCCCGTGCCGGATGGGCAGAACAGGATCCGGAAATGTGGTGGGACCATGCAGTCAAAAGTACCCATGAATGTTTGAAGAAGTCCGGCGTTAAAGGCGATGAAATCGCCGCGATTGGAATTTCGTATCAGATGCACGGACTGGTTTGTGTTGATAAAGACCAGCGCGTATTGCGTCCATCCATTATCTGGTGCGACAGCCGCGCCGTGGCAATAGGCGACGCCGCCGCAGCCGCGCTAGGACAAACCTACTGCCTCGAGCATTACCTCAATGCGCCTGGTAACTTCACCGCCTCGAAGCTCGCCTGGGTGAAACAAAATGAACCAGAGCTGTTTGAACGCATCCACAAAGTGATGCTGCCGGGAGACTATCTGGCAATGCGCTTGTCCGGCCAAATCAACACTACTGACACTGGTCTTTCTGAAGGAATTTTCTGGGACTATAAGAATGAAGGTGTAGCTACCACGTTACTCGATCACTATGGCATCGACAAATCATTGCTTGCCGACCTGGTGCCCGTGTTCTCTGTGCAATCGGAGGTGAGCGAAGAAGCCGCCTCGGTACTTGGACTTAAGAAAGGCATCCGCATCAGCTATCGCGCCGGTGATCAGCCGAACAACGCGTTCTCACTGAACGTGCTTAACCCCGGCGAAACAGCAGCCACCGCCGGAACATCAGGCGTAATTTACAGTGTGACCGATCAAAATGCTTTCGACGCAAAGTCGCGTGTGAATACGTTTATACACGTCAACAATAAAAAAGGGGCAAGACGAAATGGCGTATTGCTCTGTATCAACGGTACGGGCATTCTCAACAGCTGGCTCCGGAGAAATATCAAGAACTCCGGCAACGGTTATGAGTATGAAAAGATGAACAGCATTGCTGCGGATTCACCGATTGGTTCCGACGGACTCGTCCTTCTTCCTTTTGGAAATGGCGCTGAACGTGTTCTCGAAAACCGCGATATCAAGGGATCCTTCCACGGATTGAACTTCAATCGTCATGGGCAGCCGCACATTTTCCGCGCAGCTCAGGAGGGTATCGTGTTCGCGCTGAAGTATGGATTTGATGTACTTCAGGGAATGGGACTTTCAACCAGCGTTATTCGCGCCGGTCATGCAAACATGTTTTTGAGTCCGCTGTTCCGCGAAGCTTTTGTCAATACCATTGGAGCACGTCTTGAATTGTACGACACCGATGGCTCCAAAGGTGCTGCCCTTGGCGCAGGCGTTGGCGCAGGAATATTCGCCGACTTCAAAGAGGCATTCCGCGGCTTCCAGCTTATCAAAGCTGAGGATCCGGATAAAGTCAAGGTAGCGCAGTATGGCGAGGCGTTCCAGTCCTGGAAACGCGAACTCGACAAACATCTTGAATCTTGAAAGTTGAATCTTGAAAGTTGAATCTTGAAATTTGAACCTTAAAATTGTAACTATATGAAACTCACACTCGGCGACAAAGAATACTTCAAAGGTATTGGCCAGATCAAGTTCGAAGGGAAGGAAAGTGATAACCCTTTGGCTTTTAAATTCTATAACCCGAAGCAGAAGGTAGGTAAGAAGACGATGGAAGAACATCTTCGTTTTGCAATTGCTTACTGGCATACGTTCTGTGGAACAGGTGGAGATCCCTTCGGTCCTGGAACCAAACAATTCCCATGGCTTCAGGATGCAGATCCTATTAAGAGAGCACAGGACAAGATGGATGCTGCGTTCGAATTCATCACCAAAATTGGTGCTCCGTTCTACTGCTTCCACGACTTCGATCTGATCGACGAGGGTGAAACGCTGAAAGAATCAGAATCACGTTTGCAGACCATTGTGGAGTATGCGAAGAAAAAGCAGAAGGCTTCAGGCGTGAAACTCCTTTGGGGTACTGCCAACCTCTTCTCACATCCGAGATATATGAATGGCGCGGCTACCAACCCCGATTTCAACGTAGTATGTTATGCAGCTAACCAGGTGAAAAATGCACTTGATGCTACGATTGAATTAGGTGGTTTGAACTATGTGTTCTGGGGCGGTCGCGAAGGTTATATGACGCTCCTCAACACCAACATGAAGCGCGAGCAGGAACACCTTGCACAATTCCTCCACGCATCACGCGACTACGCAAGAGCCAACGGTTTCAAAGGCAACTTCTTCATTGAACCGAAGCCGATGGAACCTACCAAACATCAATACGACTTCGATTCAGCTACGGTAATATCATTCCTGCGTGAGTACGACCTCCTGGATGATTTCAAACTGAACATTGAAGTAAACCACGCTACGCTGGCGCACCACACCTTCCAGCACGAACTTCAGGTGGCTGCAGATGCAGGCATGCTTGGAAGTATCGACGCCAACCGTGGTGACTACCAGAACGGATGGGATACCGATCAATTCCCCAACAACCTGTATGAACTGACTGAAGCGATGCTGGTTATCCTGGAAGCTGGTGGATTCAAAAACGGTGGTATCAACTTCGACGCTAAGACGCGCCGTAACTCAACAGATCTGGAAGATATCTTCTACGCACACATTGGTGGTATGGATACCTTTGCCCGCGCGTTGCTCACGGCTCAGGCGATTCTCGAAGACGGAGAGTTCACACGCATCCGCAAAGAGCGCTATGCATCCTTTGACTCTGGAAAAGGAAAAGCATTCGAGCAAGGCAAACTGGGTATTGAGGACCTCGCGAAACTTGCACATAAGAACGGTGAACCTGCACAAATAAGTGGCAAACAGGAATACATCGAAAACCTCATCAATAAATTCGTTTAGGTTAAGTTGGATCCTGGATCCGACACGAAGCCGTTCCCATTGGGAGCGGCTTTTTTTTGACATGACCTCCCAATCTTTCCGATAGACGGTTTCCGACTTGCTGGTAATTTCATTAGGTTGGAAGCTATTTTGAGAACTATGAAACAGCTGTTTATCCTCCTATGCTGCGTTTGGGCCCTGTCAGGTCACGCGCAGGTAACATCTTATGGCAATTTCAAGGTATCCAGTCAGGAATTGATTTATCAGAAGATATTTCTTCACGACTCGGTAACTCTCGAAAAACTCGCCGAATATTATGGCGCTCTTCCGTTCATTTCGAATGTGACTACCGCGAATGGCGAACTGAATTTCGCAATGAACGATCTGGTTGTCGACTATAAGAAGTTCGGATTCAGCCAGGTAGCAACGCCTTCCATAATCCAGACCGGTAAATACTCGGGCAAAGCAACTGTATCGATTAAGGATGGGAGGTATCGTATCACGGTTTCCGAAATCCAGCTGACGGGTGACATTGGCTACAAAAAGATCACCTCCAAAGAGAATCTCACCAATTACGCGTGCCGCGACAACGGTACTTACATTTCGAACGACTGGACCAAGCCAAACACCCTGGGACTGCTCGACAAGGCCATTACCGATAACCTCGAATATCGCGAAAAGCCGAAGCACACCGACGACGGGGACTGGTAATCGTCGATTATGCGCATGTTCATTGAACACGATCGCTGACCTTCAACCCGTTTCGCAATCGTTTTCTAAAAATTTTATTCGTTATTTTCTATTATTATAGCGCATGAAATATTGAACCAAATCCTATTTTTAGAACCATGAGCAGAAAATTACGGATGGGAATGATCGGCGGTGGACCCGATTCATTCATCGGAGCTGTCCACCGAAAAGCGGCCGCTCTCGACGGAGAAATTGAACTTGTATGCGGTGCTTTCAGCAGTGATCCAAAGAAATCCAAAGAAGCAGGAAAGGCGCTTTACCTTAGTCCGGACAGGATTTACGGCAGCTTCGAGGAAATGATCCTGAAGGAAAAAGAACTTCCTGAAGGTGAACGCATGGATTTCGTGTCGATCGTTACTCCTAACCACGTTCATTTCGAACCCGCCAAAATGGCTCTCGAAAATGGCTTTCACGTGATTATAGACAAGCCGCTGGCATTTTCACTCGCCGAAGCAAAGGCGCTGAAGAAAGTCGTTGAGAAATCAGGTCTCATTCTCGCTTTAACACATACATACACCGGCTATCCATTGGTGAAGGAAGCGAAGCAGGCCATCGCTGCCGGTAAGATCGGAAAGGTGCGCAAAGTATACGTCGAATATCCCCAGGGATGGCTTACCATCATGAAGGAGAAGATGGGCAACAAGCAGGCATCATGGCGCACAGATCCCAAGCGTTCCGGCGCTGGCGGTGCAATTGGTGACATTGGGACCCACGCGGCAAACCTTGCAGAGTACATCACAGGCCTTCAGATCACGGAAGTCAACGCGATGTTGAATACGGTCGTAAAGGGCCGTAAAATCGACGACGACAGCTCAATGCTGCTGCGCTTCAACAATGGCGCTACGGGCGTACTCCTTGCCACCCAGGTTGCGGCAGGTGAAGAAAACAACCTTAACATTCGTATCTACGGTGAAAAGGGCGGCATGGAATGGCGCCAGGAAGAACCGAATACACTCATTCTGAAGTGGCTTGACCGCCCGAAAGAAGTTGTTCGTGCGGGATGGTTTGAATACTTGTCTGAGTCCGCTAAACTCAATACCCGCGTGCCGTGGGGGCACCCGGAGGGTTACTTTGAGGCGTTTGCCAACGTATACATGTCGTTCGTAAGAGCGGTGCGCGCATTCAAGCCTGGGAAGAAGATCAATCCTGCGAAGTTCGACTTCCCGGATGTGGAGGATGGCGTACGTGGCATGGCCTTCGTCGAGACCGTCATCAGGTCCGCGAACTCGAACAGAAAATGGACTCCTTTCAAGGTGTAGTCACTCAGTTTTCAATCTCGACTTAAAATCTTAAACATACATGGCATTAAGTACAATCCAGGGACCTGCTATTTTCCTCGCCCAGTTTATGGGCGATAACGCGCCGTTCGACAACATCAAAACCATTTCAAAATGGGCGGCTTCACTCGGATACAAGGGGATTCAGATACCCACGTGGGATAAGCGTGCTATTGATCTTAAACTGGCTGCCGAAAGCAAGGATTACTGCGAGGAATGGAAAGGGGCAATAGAATCCTGCGGACTTCAGGTGACCGAACTGTCTACACACCTGCAGGGCCAACTTGTTGCTACGCATCCGGCGTTTGATGATCTGTTTGACGGATTTGCGCCCAAATCAGTTCACGGTAATCCGAAAGAACGCACTGCCTGGGCAGTCGATCAGCTGAAGCTTGCAGCAAAGGCAAGCAAAAATCTCGGGCTTACGGCTCATGCTACCTTTTCAGGCGCACTGATGTGGCACACAGTATATCCCTGGCCGCAACGCCCCGCGGGATTGGTGGATGATGCCTTCAAGGAACTGGCAAAGCGCTGGCTTCCTATCCTGAACGCTTTCGACAAAGCCGGAGTGGATGTATGCTACGAGATACATCCGGGTGAAGACCTGCACGACGGTGTTACCTTCGAACGCTTCTGGGAAGCCACAGGTAAGCACACCCGCTGCAATATCCTCTACGATCCAAGTCACTTCGTACTTCAGCAGTTGGATTACATTCAGTATATCGACTTCTACCATTCTTTCATCAAGATGTTCCACGTAAAGGATGCTGAGTTCAATCCTACAGGAAAGTCGGGCGTTTACGGCGGCTATCAGGATTGGGTCAACCGCCCTGGCAGATTCCGTTCGCTGGGTGATGGCCAGGTGGATTTCAAGCGAATCTTCAGCAAGCTTGCGCAATACGGATTTTCCGGATGGGCAGTCCTCGAATGGGAGTGTGCGCTCAAACATCCTGAACAAGGTGCTGCAGAAGGAGCGCCGTTTATCAAGGAGCATATCATCAGAGTGACTGAAAAAGCATTTGATGATTTCGCAGCCACCGGAAAAGATTCCAAGTTCAACAAAAAGGTATTAGGCATTTAATTAACCAAATCATGAAAAAAATAATATTACTAGGTGCGTTAGCCGGTTTCATTTTCACGGCATGTGGATCAAAAGAGGAGAAGAAGGAAAGCGGCGAAGACACTTATCACGAATATGACACCGGTGACGGTGCATCATCGTCTTCCGCAAAGGAAGAACCTGCTTCAATTCAGGATTTAATCGCGCAGGGTGAAGCGTTAATCAACTCCAACGACTGCAAAACCTGCCATACTGTAGAGAACCGTATCGTTGGCCCGTCTTACAACGATGTTGCCGGCAAATATTCCTTTACGAAGGAGAACGTTGCCTTTCTTTCTGAGAAAGTCATTTCCGGCGGCGCAGGTAACTGGGGCGAAATTCCGATGACAGCCCACGTCGGATTATCGAAAGCCGATTCAGAAAAAATGGTTTACTACATCCTGTCACTCGACGGCGAAGACTATCAGGAGTAATTACATCAAATGAACACACTATTCACGGTTCTTCTCCTCCTTTGCATGATCAACGATGACGGCCGGAACCACAATACACTGACGAGCAAAGAACAACAGGACGGCTGGGTTCTTCTGTTCGACGGAAAGACGACGAAAGGCTGGCGCAATTATAACAAAGATGGCATTGGTCCTGCGTGGAAAGCCGTGAATGGTGAGTTGGTCTTTGACCCCACCGACGGCGCTCAGGGAGGTGACATCATCACAGAACAGGAATTCGGGAATTTTGAGCTTTCACTTGAATGGAAAATCAGCCCCTGCGGAAACAGTGGTGTGATCTTCAATGTCGTGGAAGACAAGAAATACCATTCACCATGGCTGACGGGACCTGAACTTCAGGTTCTCGACAATACATGTCATCCTGATGCAAAAATCCACAAGCATCGCGCGGGTGATCTCTATGACCTGGTGCCATGCTCTGTAGAAACTGTAAAACCCGCCGGGGAGTGGAATCACGTTCGCCTGATTTCCAAAAACGGAGCTTATGAGGTCTGGCTTAACGGGACTAGAGTAGTTACGTTTAACATGCACACCCCAGAATGGGACCAGATGGTGGAGAAAAGCAAATTCAATGAGTTTCCTGATTTTGGCAAAGCCAGAAAAGGACATCTCGCACTTCAGGACCACGGAGACAAAGTCTGGTTTCGAAACATCAAAATAAAAACACTATAACCTGAATTTCTTCAGGGAACCGACATTTATGAAATACGCGCTACTAACGGCTACGCTACTGCTGTTTATACTTACGTCATGTAAAAACGACTCCTCGGAACAACGGATACTTGTGTTTTCAAAAACCAGTGGTTTCCGTCATGAATCGATAGGTGTCGGAAAACTGGCATTGATTGAATTGGGTAAGCAGCATGGCTTTGCAGTTGATACAACTGAAGACGCTTCTCTTTTTACTGAAGAAAACCTGAAACGCTACAAGGCGGTTGTTTTTTTGAGCACCACCGGCAACATTCTCGACGAACTTCAGCAAGCCGACTTCAAGCGCTACATTGAAGCCGGCGGAGGCTTTGTAGGCATTCATGCCGCCGCTGACACGGAGTACGAATGGCATTGGTATGGTAAGCTGGTCGGCGCATATTTCAAAAGTCATCCTCAGATTCAGGAAGCCAAACTCAAAAAGGTGCGTGCCTTTGGACCAAATACCCTCCCGGACGAATGGACCGTTACCGACGAATGGTACAACTATAAAAACATTTCTGATAAGATTAATGTCATCTACAACCTTGACGAAACGTCATACAAAGGTGGTGACAACGGCGAGAACCATCCCATTGCATGGTATCACGAGTTCGCAGGAGGAAGATCGTTTTACACCGGCCTGGGTCATACGAATGAAAGTTATTCAGATCCTAAATTCCTTGAACACGTGCTCCAGGGAATTCAATACGCAATGGGCGATAACGTAAAGCTGGACTATTCAAAGGTGAAGACACAACGCTCAATCGAGGAGAATCGCTTTACAAAAACGGTTCTTGACTTCAACCTTAATGAGCCCACGGAAATGACACTGCTGCCCTCAGGTAAAATTCTCTTCATCGAACGCAAGGGCGACGTTAAACTCTACGATCCGGCGATCGGAAAAGTAAGCGTCATCAATACCATAAAAACATTTACGACGTTTGAGGACGGACTGCTTGGTCTCGCCGCGGATCCGGACTTCGCTAACAACAATTTTGTATACATCTACTACTCTCATCCTGAGAAGAGTGCTAACATCTTGTCGCGTTTTGTATTCAAAGACAATAAACTAGACATTTCTTCCGAGAAGGAAATCCTTGAAGTTGCCACGCAGCGCGAGAAGTGCTGTCACACAGGTGGATCACTTCAGTTCGGAGAAGACCGCGTGCTCTTCATCAGCACAGGGGATAATACAAGCCCATTCGAGTCGGAAGGATTCAGCCCTTCGGATGAGCAGCCAGGACGCTCTGCCTTTGATGCACAGAAGTCGTCGTCGAACACCAACGACCTTCGCGGGAAAATCCTCAGAATCATCGTGCGCGAAGATGGAACGTATGAAATCCCGAAGGGCAACCTGTTCCCTCAGGGTGAAGAAAAAACACGCCCTGAGATCTACGTCATGGGTAACAGGAATCCCTATCGCATTTCAGTCGACCCGAGAACAGGTTATCTCTACTGGGGTGAAGTCGGTCCCGATGCCGGCAAAGACGTCCCGGAACGCGGGCCGCGGGGTTACGATGAAATCAACCAGGCACGCGAGGCCGGATTCTATGGATGGCCATATTTCATTGGCGACAACTATGCATACACGCGCTACGATTTCAAGAACAAGCGCAGCCTCGAAAAGTGGAACCCTGAGAAGCCAATCAACGAGTCACCTAATAATACCGGGAAGCGTGAACTTCCTCCGGCCAAACCGGCATTCATCTGGTACCCTTACGACAAGTCGGAAGAGTTTCCGATGATGAAAGACGGCGCAAGAAATGCGATGGCCGGCCCTTTCTACTACAGCGAGAACTACAAAGGCGCCAAGACTGCTTTCCCGGCGTACTTCGACGGCAAACTGCTTGCGTATGACTGGATGCGGAACTGGATGTTCCTCGTAACGATGGATGACCAGGGTGACATTTATGATCTTGAGCCTTTCATGCCGAATACCAAATTCAACAACGTGATCGACATGGCTTACGGCCCTGACGGCAGGCTCTATATGCTGGAATACGGAACAGCATGGTTCAAGCAAAACATGGATGCTCGGCTTGTGCGTATCGATTACAACGCAGGAAATCGTCCGCCCGTTGTACAACTTGCTGCAGACAAGGTAGCAGGGGCCGTTCCGCTGGAAGTTAGCTTTACTGCCAAAGGAACAGTAGACTACGACGGTGACAAACTCGATTACCTTTTTGAAATTGCCGATACAAAGAAGACCTCTCCTGACGGGAACTTCAAGTATACCTTTGACAAGCCCGGGATTTACAACGTGACGCTTACCGTGCGCGATTCCAAGGATGCGTCGGGCAAAGCGCAGGTTAAGATCATCGCCGGCAACGAAGTACCGCAGGTGGATATCGAAGTTACCGATGGCAATAAAACGTTCTTCTTCCCGGGAGCTCGTGTGGGGTATAAGGTTAACGTGAGCGATCTTGAAGATGGTACTTCCGAGGACGGGGCTATCACCGATGACGGAGTAACGGTTACGTTCGATTACCTGCAAGGGTTCGACATTACTACCATGGCCCAGGGGCATCAGAAATCGGTGGTTGAAATGCCAGGGAAACGGTTGATAGACCAGAGCGATTGCAAGTCATGCCATTTGATCGACCAAAGATCGGCGGGGCCTTCTTACAAGGAGGTAGCGTTGAAGTATAAGAATGAGCAGGATGCTGTGAACCGCCTGGCGGAGAAGATTATTAAGGGCGGATCCGGTGTCTGGGGTAACGTTGAAATGGCTGCGCACCCTCAGATCACTACCGACGATGCCCGTAAGATGGTGGAATACATTCTCACACTGGACAAAGCGGAGGAAATCAAGTTGCTGCCTTTAAAAGGTACGGTGGTTCCTGGTGATGAGAAGGAGGGAGCGTACCTGATCAACGCGTCGTATGTAGATAAGGGTGCGGGAGAAATCCCAAGCCTTTCGGCAGCGAACTCGCTGGTGCTCCGCGCAGCCTTCCTGCGCGCTGACCACGCCTCCGAAGTACACAACGCACGCGTCATAAGTACCAATGGCAGGGTTTCGCTCGGCGATGTGAAGCACAATGGTTATGCAGCTTTCAAGCAGATCGATTTAACGGGCATACGAAGCGCTACTGTGTCGGGATTCATCCGCGGACAGGATCAGGTAGGTGGGAAAGTTGAATTGCGGCTCGATGCTCCGGATGGAAAACTCTGGGGTTCAGCCGAACTGACGGGCCCGGGTCTCAAAGAAGACACGATGAAACTTGCCGCTGAAACGGGAATGCATGACGTCTATGTAATCTTTATCAATCCGGAAGCGGGGGATAAAACTTTGTATTATTTTGGTGGGGTGCGTTTCCTAAACCGATAATGCTTCCGTATATTAATAGTCGGAACGATCGAGTATCGGAACTACAACCTTGAACCTATTCTATGAAGAAAGATCTACACGCTATGAAGCGGAGGGAGTTTATTCAAACAGCTTCCTTCGCTGCAGTCGGACTGCTATCCCTGCCTTCTTTCCTGGCAGTCGCCAAAGCTAAGAGGGGTCTGGGCCTCCAGCTTTACAGCCTCCGTGATTCGATGCCCAAAGATCCCAAGGGTGTCCTCAAGCAAGTTGCTTCCTTTGGTTACAAAGAACTGGAAACATATGGTTATGCCAATGGGAAACTGTTTGGTATGGAAATCCGGGAGTTCAATGAGTATGTCAAAAGTCTCGGCATGAAAGTTACCAGTGGCCACTATGGGATAGACATTATTCGTGGTGACTGGGAAAAGGCCGTACTCGACGCCAAAGCGATAGGGCAGAAGTATATGGTTTGCCCTTACCTCAATGAAAGTGAACGTTCTTCAATAGCCGATTACAAAAAGCGATGCGAAGAATTCAATAAGGCCGGCGAAATCTGCAACAAACACGGTATCCGTTTCGGATATCACAATCACGCGTTCGAATTCACCGAGCTTGAAGGCCAGATTCCGTATGACGTGATGCTCGCTGAGCTCGACCCGAAGAAGGTCAGTATGGAAATGGACATATTCTGGGTCGTCAATGCCGGCTTTGACCCGCTGCAATACTTCCAGAAATATCCCGGACGTTTCGAAATGTGGCATGTGAAGGACATGGACAAGTCTGATAAAAACCGCAATGCCGACGTCGGCCAGGGGTCAATCGACTGGAAGGCGATCTTTGCCAAAGCAAAACAGTCGGGACTGAAGCAGTTCTTCGTTGAACAGGAATCATACCCTGGTGAGCCAATAAAAAGTATTGAAGCTTGTGCGAAATACATGAAAACTATTTTGTAGCTTACAAAAGTTTTTTCGTTTTTGTTTACATAGATGTCGGGCCCGCACTGTCCGACATCTTTTTTTTAGACTGTTTTAGAAAGGTTTTACCTTTATCGCATGAAAGTTCTGAACTTTACTCTGGCCGCACTCTTTCTGCTTTTTGCTTTCGTACAAGTCAACGATCCTGACCCTTTGCTTTGGATTTTAATTTATGGTTCGATGGCTGTCCTTGCTGTCCTTGCGATGTTCAAGATCTATCCGCGTACGGTCATCATCATTCTGCTGATTGTATTGTTTGGATATAGTCTTGTTTACGTTCCGGGCGTGCGCGAGTGGCTTAACCAGGAGGACAAATCCGAGCTGTTCGACAATGTAGCGAAGATGAATCATCTTTATATCGAAGAGGCCCGCGAGTTTCTTGGCTTGTGGGTATGTATCATCGTACTTATTTTCTATTTCATTCAGTCGCGGCGCGTAACACGAAATTCCGCGTCTGCTACCTGACATAATACCTGACGTCAGCTAACATGGAGGACCGATTCCAAAAGTTCGTCAATAAGATTGTCAAGCGAGTACTGATTTCATTGGTACTGTTGGTGGTCCTTGTCCTCGTCATCGTTTATGGATACCTCTGGCAGTCGAAACCCAGGCTTAACGGCAACATTACACTCGACGGACTGCGTGACGAGGTGAGCGTTAAATTCGACGCGTGGGGTGTTCCCCATATCAACGCTCAAAATGAAGAAGACGCGTATCAGGTTTTCGGCTACCTGCATGCGCAAGATCGCCTCTTTCAAATGGAGTTACTGCGGCGCGCAGCCAGTGGCCGGCTCGCTGAGGTACTTGGACCAGATCTCATCGAAGTTGATAAACTCTTCCGAACACTCGGACTCAACCGCTTCGCGAAATACCACAGCGACAAATACCTCTCGGGTGATTCCGCGGCGTGGCAGCGTGCCGTGCATGCGTATATCCGTGGCATCAATCAATACATAGCACATGGTAATACACCGATAGAGTTTTCCATCATCGGCATCCCGAAAACTGAGTTCACTACAACGGACATATACTACGTGATCGGGTATATGGCCCTGGGCTTCGCCGAAGGATTTGAAGTCGATCCCGTGGTTGAGCTTATCAATCAGAAATGGGGACCCTCGTATTTATCGGATCTTGCTGTGAATACGCCTTCGGATGCGGAGATCATCCCCATCCATACCGGGAAGCCTAAGTTGCAAAACGCCGGGAAACTGATCTCATCGCTTCACAACGCGTTCGCCACACTGCCAGTGCCGCTGATTCAGGGCAGCAATGGATGGGTCGTCGACGGCACCAGGTCTTCGTCGGGATTTCCCATTCTGTCTAATGATACACACATCGGATTTTCGCAGCCTGCCGTGTGGTATGAGGCTCATATCACGTATCCCGGCGTTAATTTTTATGGCCATCATCTCGCGGGATTGCCATTTGGCGTCCTGGGCAACAACGACTTCTGCGGGTGGGGACTTACCATGTTCGAGAATGATGATGTCGACTTCTTCATTGAAGAACTCAATCCGGCAAATACGGATCAGGTTCGCTTTGGCGATCATTGGGAAGAGCTTGCAATCCGGAAGGAAATCATCAAAGTCAAGGGACAGGAGGATATTGAACTCACCGTTCGCGAGTCGCGCCACGGACCATTGGTGAATGGTATTGTTGAAAACGTAGATGAAACTCAACCCATCTCTCTTTCATGGTTGTTGCTGAAGCGTGATAATCATGCACTTGAAGGAACTTACCGTCTGGGGCGGGCTAAGACATTTGAAGAAGCTGAGCAGGCAATTGCCATGTTCGACGCCCCAGGTCTGAACTTCATGTATGGTGATACCGATGGAAATATAGCATGGTGGGCACGAGGAATTCTTCCCATCAGGCCAGCGCACACGAATGGCAAGCTTTTTCTTGACGGCGCGAGTGGCGCCGACGAATACCAGGGTTTTTACGATAACTCATTCGGGCCGCGGTCGATCAATCCGCCATCGGGATTCGTTTATTCCGCCAACAATCAACCGGATACAATTAACGGCGTATTTCACTCCGGCTACTATTTTCCGAGAAGTCGCGCGGGTCGTATCGTCGAACTACTCAAGCGCGGAAGTAAGTATTCTGTGGAGGATATGAAGGCCATTGTTCTTGACGATGTTTCAGCTATGCACGCTGAACTGGCCGCAAGCCTGGCCTCGATGATTCCGGCATCGGATGATGAGACCGTAACAGCGATGCAGAAAGTGCTCTCAAACTGGAAAGGTGAACATCACGCTGATGCCGCGGGACCAGTAGTTTATTACAATATCCTCTCTCATCTTTTGAAAAATACGCTTGAAGATGAAATCGGTCCGGATGCGTTGGGGGCACTCCTGAAGACAGCGCTTATCAAGAATTCAATTCCGATACTGCTGAATAATTCTGCGTCGCCCTGGTGGGATGACGTCCACACGGATAGTTTGGTTGAAACACGAAGAGACATCATTGCAAAGTCGGTTGCAGATGCCGCGGAAGTGATCAGGCAAACCTGTGGGCGGGAGGTTTCTCGCTGGAAGTGGTCAAAGGTTCATACGCTGACGCATAACCATCCATTAGGAAGCGTAAAGCCTCTGGATAAATTTTTCAACGTCGGGCCGCTGCCTGCGGCTGGTGGCAGTGAGGTTATCAACAACCTTGATTTTATTTACTCAACAGATGGACATTTCCATGTCACTAGTGGTCCGGCCCTGAGGAAGATCACCGACTTTGGAAATATCGAAGGAGGGATTACGGTTTCTCCAACAGGTCAGAGTGGAAACGTAATGAGTCCCCATTACAAAGATCAGGCTGAGATGTTTGTCAAGGGCGAGTTCCGGCCGATGTTGATGGACGCCGAACAAATCGACAGGGCCTCCCGGAACGAACTGACTTTCACACCCAGAGCAGAATAATCTAAACATCTCTCCGGAATCCACAACTTTCTAATCTTGTCGGGAGGCATTGTTGATCCTTGAACCTTGACCTTGAAATTTGATCTGATCCTTGAGGTTTGCAATCGATTTAAGTTTTTCCACATAGAACAAACGTCTTGTTTCTTTTTTATATTGACCGCATGAGAGCAGCAATCTTGTCTATAGCGACCACCGTTCTTATAATTGGTTGTTCGCAACCCAAAGATCAGTTTCCCCCTCACACGGTTATGAAGACTTCATCCGAAAAGGTCGTTATCTATCAGATGATGACGCGTCTGTTTGGAAACAAGAATACGACGAACAAAACGTTTGGCACCCTGGAAGAAAACGGCGTCGGCAAGTTTGTCGATATCGACACAAAAGCGCTGCGTGGCATCAAAGAGCTCGGCGTGACGCACGTGTGGTATACAGGAGTTATTGAACACGCGGTACTCACCGATTACACGGCTTACGGCATTCCATTGGATGACGCGGACGTCGTCAAAGGACGTGCGGGCTCTCCTTATGCAATCAAGGATTACTACGATGTAAACCCCGACCTCGCGACAGATGTCAAAAATCGGATGGGAGAGTTTGAGCAGTTGGTCAAACGGACCCATGATGCGGGAATGAAAGTCATCATCGACTTCGTGCCGAATCACGTCGCGCGCGCCTACCATTCCGACGTCAAGCCACAAGGAATAAAAGACTTCGGAGAAAGCGACGACACGACAGCAACATTCAAACCATCAAACAATTTCTACTATCTGCCGGGCAAAACGTTCGAAGTTCCCAGTGGATACAAATCACTGGGAAATTACCCTTTTCCGACAAAGGATGGAAAATTCCATGAGTCACCAGCGAAAGTGACGGGCAACGACCAGTTCACGCATCAACCCGGCATCAACGAATGGTTTGAAACCGTCAAGCTGAATTACGGTGTCGACATTCAGAACGGAAGACAAAAGCATTTCGATCCTATCCCGGATACGTGGACTAAGATGAAAGACATTCTCCTGTACTGGAGCGCGAAAACGGTTGACGGTTTTCGCTGTGATATGGCGGAGATGGTACCCGTTGAATTCTGGAGCTGGGTGATTCCGCAAGTGAAAGCTCAATACCCTGACATCATTTTCATCGCAGAAATCTATAATCCTGCCGAGTACGTGAACTACATCCGCCAGGGTAAATTCGATTTTCTATACGACAAGGTGCAGTTGTATGATACGCTTCGGTTCCTGATTTCCGGGAGCAGCAGCACGGCAGACATCCCTAAAATTCAGAGCAGCCTTCAGGGTATCCGCGATCAGATGTTGCACTTCCTGGAGAACCACGATGAGCAACGAATCGCTTCGCGTTTTTTTGCCGGCGACCCATGGAAAGCCTGGCCCGCTATGGTAATCAGCGCCACCATTGACGGTGGGCCCGTAATGATTTATTTTGGTCAGGAGGTAGGTGAACCAGGCCTCGGCACAGAAGGATTTCAGGGCGACGACGGCCGGACCACCATCTTCGATTACTGGGGCGTCCCCGAACATCAGAAGTGGATGAATGGCGGCGAGTTCGACGGCGGATTACTTTCGGAGAACCAGAAAAATCTGCGAAGTGCATACGCCCGCCTGCTGAAAGTGGCTGGAACCCAATCAGCTATCGTGAACGGTGCCTATGCCGACTTAACCGAAGCGAACATCAAGGCAGGGAATTTTGATAGCAGGGTGGCAGCATACATTCGCTATACGGATGAGGAAAAATTGATTGTCGTGGCCAACTTTCACGAAACGGAGAGAACGCTGGCCATCACAATACCCGCTGACATCGCAGGAATTACGGGGATTCCTGACGGGGAATCGCTAAAGCTCGCAGATCTGTTGAACAGTGAGACGACCACAAACCTAAATAACCTGTCGATAAACATAACCCTCAGGCCATATAGCGCCTCGATTT
The DNA here is from genome assembly GCA_023417065.1 of Bacteroidota bacterium. Taxonomy (GTDB): domain Bacteria; phylum Bacteroidota; class Bacteroidia; order Cytophagales; family Cyclobacteriaceae; genus Ohtaekwangia. Next base: position 10,085 of record JAEZGH010000030.1, on the reverse strand, counting down.
TCAGACTACCATAAAATGCAATTCATGAAAGACATCAATGGGCAACAACGCGTAATAATTGAAAATATTCAACCTGAAGTAGACGGAGGGCGTTATCCCGCCAAACGAACTGTTGGCGAGAACGTAGTAGTGACTGCCGACATATTCGGCGATGGTCATGATCACCTTAGGGCTCATGTGCTCTTCAAAAAAGAAGGCGCTGCAGACTGGGATTCCCTTGAAATGACGCACGTCATGAACGACTCCTGGACAGCATCGTTCACGGTTACAGAAAAAGGGTACTACGTGTTTACCGTGCTTGCCTGGGTTGATCACTTCGAGACGTGGTACGATGGCTTCAAAAAGAAAGCAAATGCAGGAGTCGACGTAACGGTAGAGCTACAGGAAGGAATAGCGTATCTCACGAAAGTATCAAAGAAGAAGGACGCGCGCCTGAGTGACGCCATTGCAAAGCTCAAGGAGCCCTATGAACAGGCGGTTGCGCATGTGCTAAGCGATGACTTCGGCGAAATTGTACACGCTTATCCGCTTATCGAACACCCTGTTATGCCGGGGAAGGAATGGCGCGTATCGGTAGAACACAAGAAGGCGAACTTCAGCGCATGGTATGAATTATTTCCGCGTTCAGCTTCGCTGGACGGCAAACACGGAACATTCCGCGATGTGATCCGACTGCTCCCGCGGATTTCGGCGATGGGCTTTGATGTGTTGTATCTGCCACCCATTCACCCCATAGGGAAGATAAACCGGAAAGGAAAAAACAATAACGTGAATGCCCAGCCCGGAGAGCCGGGCTCACCGTGGGCCATCGGGAGCGATGAAGGGGGGCACAAGAGTGTCCATCCTGAACTCGGCACCCTCGACGATTATAAGAAACTCATCGCCGAAGCTCGCAAACTGAATATTGATGTTGCTATGGACATCGCCTTCCAATGTGCGCCTGACCATCCCTATGTGACGGAACATAAAGACTGGTTCAGGATTCGCCCCGACGGATCTATTCAGTACGCGGAAAATCCTCCCAAGAAATATCAGGATATTTATCCCTTCAATTTCGAAACGGAAGACTGGAAAGCGCTGTGGCGGGAGTTGCTTTCCGTAATTACATACTGGATTGACCAGGGCGTAAGAATATTCCGCGTCGACAACCCACACACGAAGCCTATTCCATTCTGGGAGTGGGCGATTGCCGAAGTCAACAAGAAGTATGATGACATCATCTTTCTCTCCGAAGCGTTTACCCGGCCTAAGGTTATGGCGTCGCTGGCAAAGGTCGGCTTCACCCAGTCATACACATACTTCACCTGGCGTGTGCCCAAGCATGAACTTGAGGAGTACATGAATGAACTGGTCTTTGGGCCTTCACGGAACTATTTCCGCCCGAACTTCTGGCCCAACACGCCGGATATCCTTCCTTATCATCTCCAGCATCAGGGTGAGAACATCTTCATCATCAGGCTCGCGCTTGCTGCTACGTTGTCGTCGAACTGGGGCATATACGGTCCTGCCTATGAGTTCTGCGACAATGAACCGGTTCCCGCGAAGGAAGAGTACTTCAATTCTGAAAAGTATGAGATAAAGCATCACGACTGGAAGAAGACTAACCGCATGACGGATATCATCACGCTGATCAACAAAGCTCGTCATGATCACCCTGCGTTACAGTCTACATGGAACCTGCAATTCTGTTCCATCGAGAATCCAAATCTCATTGCTTACCTGAAAGCAACCGATGATCTTTCAGACGTGTTCCTGGTGGTCGTAAACCTCGATCCGAATACGCGCCAGTCGGGCTACGTCCAGCTCCCTAAAGCAAAGCTGAAACTTGGTGATCACATCAACATCAAGCTTCACGATCTGATCATGGACGAACAATACACCTGGACACAGGAATGGAATTATGTTGAATTGGATCCGTACAAAATGCCATTCCATTTGTTTAAATTGGAAGTACACGAATCTTACCTATAACGCATGAGCATTTCAAAGACCGGTGACCCGCTTTGGTTTAAGGACGCAGTTTTCTACGAAATTTCAGTTCGCGCCTTTTACGACAGCAACGGCGACGGGATAGGCGACTTTCCAGGGTTGCATCAAAAGCTGGATTACCTGGAGGACCTGGGCGTTAACACGTTGTGGTTATTGCCATTCTATATGTCTCCTCTCAAGGACGACGGTTTTGATGTTAGCGACCATACCGACGTTCATCCGGACTACGGAACACTGTCTGACTTCAAACAGTTTCTGAAGGAAGCTCACCGGCGCGGTATGCGCGTGATCACCGAACTGATACTCAACCATACTTCGGATCAGCATCCATGGTTTAAGAGAGCCCGGAAATCAAAACCCGGTTCGCGCTTCCGCGACTATTACGTCTGGAGCGATACACCCGACAAGTACAAAGACGCGCGGATCATTTTCACCGATGCTGAATCCAGTAACTGGACGTGGGATCCTGAAGCAAAAGCATACTACTGGCACAGGTTCTACCGCCATCAGCCCGAGCTGAATTATGAAAATGCCGAGGTTCAACTCGAAATGATAAAGATCGTCGACTTCTGGATGAAAATCGGAGTCGACGGATTCAGGCTTTCATCTGTACCGTTTCTCTTCGAAGAGGAGGGTACAAGCTGTGAAAACCTCCCGCAGACGCATCAGTTTCTTCGCAAGCTGCGCAGCCACATCGACAAGCATTACAAGGATCGCATTCTGATCGCCGAAGCAAACCTGTGGCCGGAAGATGCGTCGACATATTTTGGCGACGGACAGGAATGTCATATGAACTTCCACTTTCCACTCATGCCAAGACTATTCCTTGCGCTGAGAACGGAAGATACCTATCCGATCATAGACATCATGGAACAGACGCCAGCGACGCCGCCCAACAGCCAGTGGGCGTTGTTCCTCCGAAACCACGATGAGCTCGGGTTGGAAATGGTGACCGAAGAGGAAAAGGATTACCTGCTCAAGGCGTATGCATCAGACTCGCAGACGAAGGTCAACTCAGGCATCCGCCGTCGGCTTGCACCACTGCTGAACAATGACCGGCGGAAGATTGAACTGCTGAACACAATTCTGTTTTCGTTGCCGGGCACCCCAGTGATCTACTATGGAGACGAGATCGGAATGGGCGACAACGTATACCTCGGAGATCGGTTTGGCGTCCGGACCCCCATGCAGTGGAACCTGAATCTCAACGCAGGATTCTCAACTGCGAACCCACAGCGATTGTATCTGCCGGTAATTACAGATCCGGTATTCCGCTACGAATCAGTAAACGTTCAAACACAGGAGGAAAACCCGTCGTCTCTGCTGTGGTGGATGAAGAACGTTATCGCCATGCGCAAGCGTTTGAATATCTTCGGCCGTGGTGAGACGGTCTTCGTTGAAGGATCGAATGCAAAGGTGCTGGCATTTGCGCGCATATACGAAAAACAACAGATCATTGTTGTTGCTAACCTGTCACAGTTTTCCCAGGCAACAGTACTTGACCTTTCCGCTTATAAGGATGCCGACGTTACGGAAGTGTTCAGTCAGAATCGTTTCATGAATGTCGGCAATGGTGAGTATGCAATAACGATAGGGCCATACGGATACTTCTGGCTACAGGTGGACAAAGCCGAAAAGCGCTCGAAGGCCGAAGCCAGCGGAGAGTTACCCCTTTTGAAAACTGATCTCTCCTGGGAACGCCTTCTGTACAACTACAATGAGGTGCGTGAAATTGAACGGAAGATCCTGCCCCCATTTATGAAGAAGTGCAGATGGTTTGGGGGCAAGGCAAAAGCTATCAGCAAGACGTCACTTCATAAACTCATTCCATTGAAGGTAGAAGGGGAGACGCATTTCCTTTGTATCATCGAAGTACATTATGTACAAAGCCTACCGGAGTTATACTTCCTGCCGTTGACATTTGCTCCCTCTGACAGTATCCTTGAGCGCGTTGAGTACACCGTGCAAAGCGTAGTTTGCCGCGCGGAGATTCAGGGACGCGCCGGATTCATTATGGACAGCAGCTACGATAAGGTATTCCGCGATTTCCTTTTTGTTAGCATGGAAAAAGAAACGCGGGTGCGCGACGACGACAACGGCGTCCTGGAATTCAACGCCAGCGTGTTCGCGAAACTCAACGCAAGCAAGACCGTCGATTCAAAGATTCTGAAGGCTGATCAAAGCAACACTGCAATCATTTATAACGACCGGTATTTCTTCAAGTTTTACAGGAAGCTCGAGAAGGAAATCAATCCCGACCTCGAGATCGTTCGGTTCCTTTCCGAACAGACATCATTTTCGAATTCACCGAAGTATGCTGGCTCGATAATCTACCGCGATCAGGAAGGAAAAACAATTGTGTTTGGTCTCCTTCAGGAAAAAGTAGAAAATCAGGGTGACGCCTGGGTAATGACCGTCGATTCTGTGGGCCGTTTCTACGAGCGCGTAATGGCGAAAGCCAAGGGTATCAAGATACCTCGTCTCATCAACAGGCCTGCTATACGCTTTGAAGAAGCACCGGCAGAAATTCAGGAATTTATCGGAAAAGGATTTTATGAGCGCATCGCCCGTCTTGGCCAGCGTACTGCCGAAATGCACATTGCTCTTGCATCCGGTAAATCTGATCCGGCGTTTACCCCCGAGAATTTCACCGCTAACTATCAGCGATCGCTTTATTCGTCCTTGCGCAAGATGGTGCGGGATAGGTTTATGCTGCTTGAGTCGACAATTGACAAGCTACCTGCCAATATCAAAGATACAGCCCGGAAAGTCCTTGCCTCCGAAGACAAAATTCTGGAAGCATTCAGTGAAGTGTACAAGGTGAAGATTGATGCGCTCAAGACGCGCATTCACGGCGACTATCATTTAGGTCAGGTGCTCTTCACCGGTAGCGACTTCGTCATTATCGACTTTGAAGGTGAACCCGGATTCTCATTCAGTGAACGACGCCTGAAAAAGAACCCTCTTAAAGATGTTGCCGGCATGATGCGATCGATCCACTACGCAGCATTCGGGAAAATATTACTCAATGAAAACTATCGCGACCGCGATATGGAGTTGCTCGAAGCCTGGGCCGACCAGTGGCAACATTATGTTAGCAGGTTCTACCTGGGAGCCTACATGGAACGCATGGGTATGGGCACCAAATTGTCGTATGAACAGACCGTATTAATCCGTACTTTCCTTCTCGAGAAAGCTATCTATGAATTGGGGTATGAGCTGAATGCCCGCCCGGACTGGACGATCATTCCGTTGAGAGGTATCGAATATCTCGTAAGCCGGTTCGATGAAGAGAAGAAGGAACGCGGGAAGAAAGGTACAGGCTGATTCATTTCTAAAACAGACTGCTATGACGAAAAAGGTATCAGATACAACCGCCGTGGAGAATAATTCATTATTGACCGACTTCGATATCCATCTATTCAGGAGCGGAAAGCACTATAAGCTGTACGAAAAACTTGGCGCGCACCCCGTGACTTTCAACGACACGGATGGTACTTATTTTGCCGTTTGGGCGCCCAACGCGACGTCTATTTCGGTTATCGGTTACTTCAACAACTGGCAGCCGGGGCATCATTACCTGCATCCCCGTTGGGACGGGTCTGGTATCTGGGAAGGATTCTTCCCAGGCGTAGGACACGGTGAAGCGTATAAGTACGCCATCCACTCCAATACCGGCGAGTACGTCGAAAAGGCGGACCCCTTTGCCTTCTACGCGGAAACACCACCCAAAACCGCGTCCATCGTTTGGGAATCCAAATACGACTGGAAGGATCAGGAATGGCTCGAAGCCCGTAAACAACGCATTGGCAAGGCGCAGCCATACTCTGTGTATGAGGTACATCTTGGCTCATGGCGCAGACATGATGACAACAGATCATTGACCTACCCTGAGGCTGCGCAGGAACTTGTGAACTATGTCAAGGACATGGGATTCACCCACGTCGAGTTTCTGCCGATCATGGAACACCCCTTCTATGGTTCGTGGGGCTATCAGCTAACGGGATACTTCGCGCCTACAAGCCGCTACGGTTCGCCGGAGGATTTCATGTATCTCGTGGACTGCTTCCACCGCGCCGGCATTGGTGTTATTCTCGACTGGGTGCCGTCGCATTTCCCGGGTGATATTCACGGACTGTACAAGTTTGACGGAACGCACCTCTATGAACACGCCGATCCCCGGAAAGGATTTCATCCCGACTGGAAAAGCTATATCTACAACTACGGACGCAACGAAGTACGTTCCTTCCTCATCAGCAACGCGCTCTACTGGCTGGATAAGTTTCACATAGACGGCCTTCGTGTCGACGCGGTTGCCTCCATGTTGTATCTTGACTATTCGCGCAAGGAGGGTGAATGGATTCCCAATCAATACGGCGGCAACGAAAACCTTGAGGCCATATCGTTCCTGAAGGAAATGAACGAAACCGTCTACAGTCACTTCCCCGACGCCGTTACGATTGCTGAAGAATCTACGTCATGGTCGGGCGTTTCACGGCCGACGTATCTCGGCGGACTTGGTTTTGGACAGAAGTGGATGATGGGATGGATGCATGATACGCTGCATTATTTCAAACTGGATCCTATTCACAGGAAGTACCATCAGAATGAAATAAGCTTTAGCATCATGTATGCCTTCACCGAAAACTTCATGCTGCCGCTCTCGCACGACGAAGTCGTTCATGGTAAAGGATCCCTCTTCGGAAGAATGCCCGGCGACGAATGGCAGAAGTTCGCCAATCTGCGCCTCCTGTTCTCGTACATGTTTGCACACCCCGGTACCAAGCTGCTTTTCATGGGTGGAGAGTTCGGACAATCTGCCGAATGGAATCACGAACGTAGCCTTGACTGGCATCTGCTTCAGTATCCCTTGCATCAGGGAGTACAGCGATTGATCAAAGATCTCAATCATTTATACAAGACGGAACCGGCGCTGTATTGCTATGCTTTTGAACATCGTGGATTCCAATGGATCGACTATGGTGATCGCGAGAATTCGGTTATCGTTTTCCAGCGGCAGGCCGACAAGAAAGAAGATCTGTTGATCGTGGTTTGCAACTTCACACCCACCGTTCGCCACCATTACAGGGTCGGTGTACCTTACCGCGGATATTGGAAAGAATTCTTCAACTCCGACGACCCCATCTATCAGGGCAGTGGTGTAAGAAACAATGGATTATTGACGACTTCTCCCGTGAAATACCATCAGCGGGATTATTCAATTTCGTTAACTTTACCCCCCCTGGCTATGGTTGTTCTCAAGCTGGACAGGGAAGTGAACGAATTTGATTTAAACGACTTAAGTACCTGACGTTCGGGTAACGGGTCTACAACCGGAGCGCCTGAACAATGAAACTGAAATTCCCTTGAAAAAATATATCTGCATCCACGGGCATTTCTATCAGCCACCCCGTGAGAATGCGTGGCTTGAACAGATTGAAGTGCAGGACTCTGCACACCCGTATCACGATTGGAACGAACGGATTTCGGCTGAGTGCTACGGTCCCAATACAGCCTCGCGGATTCTCGACGAGAAAGGTGTCATCACCAATATTGTAAACAACTACGCCCGCATAAGCTTCAACTTTGGCCCTACGCTCTTGTCGTGGATGGAAGTCAACGACAGGGAAACCTATTTCGCCATCCTCGAAGCCGATAAGGAAAGCCAGCGGATCTTCAATGGCCACGGCTCCGCCATGGCGCAGGTTTACAATCACATGATTTTGCCCCTGGCCAATACACGCGACAAGGAAACGCAAATCATTTGGGGTATCCGTGATTTTGAGTACCGTTTCAATCGCCAGCCCGAAGGTATGTGGCTGGCAGAAACTGCTGTCGATACCGAATCGCTTGAGCTCCTTGCAAAACACAACATACGGTTTACTGTTCTGGCGCCACGGCAGGCAAAGGCAATCCGGACAATTGGTGATACCGACTGGACTGACGTGAACACTGGCACGCTGGATACCCGCAGACCATATCTCTGCAGGCTGCCTTCGGGAAGAAGTATCGTGCTGTTTTTTTACGATGGCGATATCGCACAAGCCGTCGCCTTCAACGGATTGCTGAATGATGGAAAGAAGTTTGCCCATCGCATGCTTGACAGTTTTGACCCAAATGCCGAAGAGCCTCAGCTGGTACACATTGCCACGGATGGTGAAACCTACGGACACCATCACAAGCATGGGGATATGGCACTGGCGTATTGCGTGGACTACATCGACCGCACGCAGGACTGCGAGCTGACAAACTACGCAGAGTTCCTCGCAAAATTCCCGCCGACGTACGAAGCGGAAATTCACGAGAACAGTTCGTGGAGTTGCGTGCACGGCGTAGAGCGTTGGCGGAATGACTGCGGTTGTCATTCAGGAGGGAAGCCCCAGTGGAATCAGAAATGGCGCGGACCCTTGCGTGAATCCCTGGACTGGCTCCGCGACGAGCTCATTACAATATTTGAACACAACGGGAGTCAGGTTCTTCTCGATCCCTGGAAGGCGCGGGAGGATTACATCAACGTGATTCTCAAACGCAACGATGATACTATACGCAAGTTCCTGCGCGACCATTGCAAGGCTGAGGTTGAACAAAACCAGGTCCTGCGATTGATGGAGGTGCAGCGTAATGCTATGCTCATGTACACCAGCTGCGGCTGGTTCTTTGATGAGATCTCCGGAATAGAGACTACTCAGATTATGCAGTACGCGTGCCGGGCAATGCAACTCGTGTTGCAGATCGCCCGCGTAAACCTGGAACAGCAATTTCTGACAAGACTTGAAAGCGCGCCAAGCAATGTGCCCGCACTGCAAAACGGCGCCCTCGTATATCAGAAATTCGTGCTTCCTTCCAAAACAAACCTGCAACGTGTGGGTATGCACTTCGCCGTGGCGTCGCTGTTTGAGGAAGATCCCGATTCATTCCCCGTGTTCAACTATACGACCCACAACGAAATCTTCGTCAAGAAAGAGGCCGGACAACAGAAACTCGTTCTTGGTATCACGCGGGTTACATCGAATGTTACGCGCTCAGAGAAACGGTTTGCTTTCGCCGTCGTGTATATCGGTCAACATAACCTGATCGGAAATATCAGCATTGACATGGATGCCGAGGTGTTCGCCGGCATGCAGGCACGAACCGTCGCTGCTTTCGAAGAAGGTCGCCTGGGTGACGTAATAGGCCTGATGCAGACGTACTTCGGGCCCGAGAAGTACACCATCTGGCAGTTGTTCCAGGACGAAAAGCGCAAGGTGTTCAACCTCATCACGGAAAACAGTATGCGTGATCTGGAAGAGTCACTAAGGCGTATTTACAACCGCGACTATCCTCTGGTAAACGCGCTAAGCAACAACGAGATTCCTATCCCCAACGTATATCGTACAACGTTCGAATACATTCTGAATGCCGATCTGATCCGATGCTTCCAGCCGGAGAAGATCAATATCAGGCTAATCGAGCGCATTATGGCTGACCTGGTCAAGTGGGAGCTGCCCATTGCAGACACCGATAAGGTGGAACGCCTTGCAGGTGAGAGCATCTATCGTGAATTGCGTCGCATTGCCGATGAGGGAGATAACCCCAAACGCATCGAACGACTTAATCGCCTCTTTCCGCTGCTTCGGAAATTCAATATCCGCCCGAACCTGTCGAAGAGCCAGAACCTGTATTTCGAGATTTCCCGTGCGAGTGCTGCACCCACAACGGGTAAATCGCCCGAATGGAACGAGCAGTTCGCTATACTGGGGGATAACCTCAGCGTGAAGGTGAAATGAGTCTCAACTCCTGGAGCGGTTGCCTTAGGTGACTGATTATTTCCTGCTGAGAAGAGAAACAATCTCCGTCATGAAGATCTTGCTGTCTTTGCCAGTATTTTGAGTCACCGAGGCCTGTGCCGCTGAAGCTAATCCCATCATCGCCCCCAGGAGCAGCGCAGCCATCGTTTTACTCATGACAACAAGTTTCCACCGCCGTTGAGTTCGTAAATGCGGCATGAAAATAATCGCCGTCGTCATACACTCTCCTTACCGCGCGGTTCCACCCTTAAGGGCACGACCACCGCTGTAGGGAGTTCAAGCTGGTCAGCACACTCAACACTCTTCACC
>JAEZGH010000008.1 GCA_023417065.1 Bacteroidota bacterium | reverse complement strand
GGATACCGCATCGCCGAGGCCGAGGAGGTCGAGGGCGCCGAGGCGATGATCCGCGATCTTTCGGAGCGGTGGCGGGCTTCGCGCATCGTGAAAAAGCGCGAGATGGCGTTTCTCAACCGGCCGCTGCCGGAAGCCGGTGGGCCGATGATGCGCCGCTTCGTGCTGATCGAGCCGGACGGGCGCATCGGCTGTCTTCTCTATTTCGACCCGATCTGCCGCGATGGCGAGGTGATCGGCTATCTGACCGCATTCAAGCGCAAGCTGCCGGACACGACCTCGCATGCCGAGATCGGGCTGACGAAGCGGGCCGCGGACGTCTTCAAGGCCGAGGGCAAGCAAGTGCTGATGCTCGGCCTGTCGCCGCTTTGCGACGTCGAGCCGAGCGGCTTTGCTGAAAGCGCGGCGTTTCGCGCGATGCTGCAGAGGCTCTACCAGTCCGGTGCGGTCAATCGCAAGGTGTTCAACCTTGCCGGACACGCCGCCTTCAAGCGCCGGTTCCACGGCCGCGAGGAGCCGCGCTATCTTGCGTGGAACGCCGGCTCGCCGTTTGCGCATTTCATTGCGCTGATGCGGCTGTCTAAGGCATTTTAGCGCGACATGAAGGTCGCAGTCGGCATCGAATCCAGCACCGACTTGGTCACGCCGCCGAAGAAGAATTCCTTCAGCTTCGACTGGCTGTAGGCGCCAGTGACGAGAAGATCGGCGCCGAGCTCGACGGCGCGGTTCTGGATCGCCTCGCCATGGGTCAGTTCCGACTTGTGCTGGCTCTGGACCGTGACCCGCACGCCATGGCGCGACAGGGCCGCCGCGATCTGACCGCCGGCGGTCATCGATTCATGGCCGCCATAGCGGTCGGGATCGACGGTGAACACCTCGACCTGGCGGGCGGTGGTGAGCAAGGGCAGGGCATCGAACACCGCGCGCGTGGATTCGCGCGTGCCGTTCCAGCCGACCAGGATCGTCTCGAAGCGGGTGTCGACCGGCATCGCATAGGGCACGAAGAGCACCGGCCGCCCGGTCTGGAGCAGGAGCGCGTCGACATTGGTGCCGGGCAGATGCGAGGACGGGTCGCGCTGCTGCACGACGATCAGGTCCACCGCGCGGGCGCTTTCGAGCGAGGAGATCGCGCTGTCGCCCGAAAAGCTCTCCAGCGCGCGCCATTCGGCCGAAAGGCCCGAGCGCGACATGCGCCCGTCGAACATCTGGCGCATCGCCTCGGATCGTTCCTTGTTGGTCTCGCTGCTGGTGACCATGAAGTCTGCGTCGGGAAAGCCCATCGGCGTCGCGTAGGGCACCGGAAGCGGCTCGGCGTGGACGCCGATGACGTGGGCGGAAAAGCGCTCGGCAAGCGGCGCGATGCAGTCGAGCACGCGGCGGGCGTCGGTTTCGTCCTGAAGGACGGCGAGTAGCGTCTTGTAGCTCATCCAAGCCTCCCATGGGTTGCATTGCAAACCGATAGGCCACCTATGATGCGCCCCGCCTCGATCGATATCAAGCTTTCGCTGAAATACCTTCGACCATCGCGCGAACTTCCGCGAGCGCCGCTTCGAGCTTTTCGGGGTCGCGCGCACGGACGACGAGTTCGGTCCAGAACGAGCCGTCCTGGTATTTCGGATAGGAGCCGATGATCGTTTCGGGATGGCGCTTCTGGATCTCGCCGAGGGGGCCGCCGATCGTGCCCTCGCCATGCGGGCAGTGGACGGCGCCGGAGAGGAGCTTCGTGCCGCCCTTGAGCGTCGGCACGACATTGTCGAGCATCGCCTGGAAGATAGCGGGCACGCCGGCCATGACGTGGACATTGTCGATGACGAAGCCGGGCGCGATCGAGATCGGATTGTCGATGTGGGTCGCGCCCTGCGGCATGCGCGCCATGCGCCGGCGCGCTTCGGTGAAGTCCATGCCGCGCGCGGCGTAGTGCGCCTCGAGCATGGCGAAGGCGCGGTCGTCATAGCCGCAGGGGACGGCGAAGGCGGCGGAGATGGAATCGGCCGTGATGTCGTCATGCGTCGGCCCGATGCCGCCGGTGGTGAAGACGTAGGTGTAGCGCGCGCGCACCGCATTGACCGCCTCGACGATCGCGGCTTCCTCGTCGGCGACGATACGCACTTCCTTCAGGTCGATGCCGATCGCGGTCAAAACGTCGGCGAGGTGGCCGATATTGCGGTCCTTGGTGCGGCCAGACAGGATCTCGTCTCCGATGACGATCATTGCGGCGGTGATGATTTCGCTCATGTCGGCCCCGATGCGTTTCCCGTATCGATTAAGCCCTGGCCTGCGCGCACGCAATCGATGCGCTGCCGCTTTTTTCTTTGCCGTCGAGGGGGCGAGGTCCTAAATGCGGCTCGATTCAGGAGAGGCGCATGGGTTTCATTTCGGTTCTGTTCTGGCTGGTGGTGACGGCAGTCGTCATCCTGCTTCTCGTCACCGGGTTCTTCATGCACGTCACCCGGCGCATCTCGCGCCAGGCCGAAAAACTGGTGCCGGCGGCGGGCAAGCGCATCACCGTCGACGGGCACGACGTTCACTATGTCGAGAG
>JAEZGH010000101.1 GCA_023417065.1 Bacteroidota bacterium | reverse complement strand
ATCTGGCGAAATATAAACTTGAGGAAGACTAAATCATGAGACACGGTAAGAAGATCAATCATTTAGGGAGAAAGGCCGGACACAGAGCAGCATTGCTTTCCAACATGGCTTCTTCTTTGATATTGAATAAGCGAATCACGACTACTGTAGCTAAGGCGAAAGCACTGCGTAAATACGTAGAGCCGCTGTTGACAAAAGCTAAGGATGATACAACACACTCACGAAGAACTGTGTTCTCATACCTTCAAAACAAGGAATCTGTTAAGACCCTTTTCGGAGAAGTTGCCAGCAAAATCGCTGATCGTCCAGGTGGGTATACCAGAATCATCAAGCTTGCCGATACCCGTGTAGGCGACAACGCTGAAATGTGCCTCATCGAACTCGTCGACTTCAATACACTGTATACGAAAGACGGCGCGGTTAAGAAGGCTAAGACACGTCGTAGCCGGAGAGCTGGAAAAAAGGCTGAAGGAACTGAAGGCGCTGCAACTGAAGCAGCGGCTGCAGAACCAGTAGCTGAGGCAAAAGAGGAAAAGAAACCTAAAAGAGCTGCGAAGCCCAAAAAGGAAAAGGAGTAGTGCCACAGCAAGCTAAATATCAAAGGGGATTGAACTTTTGTTCGATCCCTTTTTTTATGGAATCGAAATCATTAACCCTTAATACCTATCCCTCGAACAAACCATGAGAAACATCAGGTGTTCGGTTGAAAACTGCCGTGGGAATATCCTGCACAAATTCGATCCGATCATGGAGATAGTTTACAATCATGGTCTATTTTTGTGACCACTATGCAGCAGAAAAAAGCGTATCTACTTCTTGAAGACGGCCTCCTGGTTGAAGGTATTGCTATCGGCAAAACCGGAACAACCGGAGGTGAAATTTGCTTTAACACCGGTATGACCGGGTATCAGGAAATCTATACCGATCCCTCGTACTTCGGTCAGATCATTGTTAACACCACCGCTCACATCGGAAATTATGGCGCACTCGACGACGAACAGGAATCCGAAGCTCCAAAAATCGCAGGCCTGGTCGTGAACGACTTCTCCAAAGAGTTCAGCCGTAAATCTGCCCAGGAAAGCCTTCAGAATTACCTTGAAAAGAAAGGAGTCGTTGGGATCGCAGGAGTCGATACCCGCATGCTTGTGCGCTACATTCGTAGCAAAGGCGCAATGAATGCTATCATCTCCTCTGAACTTACACCCGAGCAGCTTTATCAGGAGATCAAGAAGGTCCCTTCAATGGATGGACTCGAGCTTGCCTCCCTCGTGAGCACAAAAGAGCCTTATCTGGTGGGTGACGAGAACGCCTCGTTCCGGGTTGCTGTTCTCGACCTGGGGATCAAAAGAAGTATCGTTGAAAACCTCGCCAAGCGCGGCTGTTATTGCAAAGTGTTTCCCGCGAAAACTTCTTTTGAAGAAATGGCCCAATGGAAACCTGACGGATACTTCATCAGCAACGGTCCCGGCGACCCGGCAGCCATGGACTACGCCGTCGACACCGTTAAGAAGGCGCTTGATACAGATAAGCCGCTCTTCGGCATCTGCCTCGGTCACCAGATCCTTGCGCGTGCATCAGGGGTATCTACTTACAAGATGCACCACGGCCATCGCGGGCTCAACCATCCTGTTAAGAACATTTTTACAGGGAAAGGGGAAATGACATCTCAGAATCACGGGTTTGCCGTGAGCGAAGCAGATATCGAAAAATCCGGCAACGTCGAGGTGACGCACGTCCACCTGAATGACAACACGATCATGGGGATCCGTCGGAAGGATAAGAAGGCGTTTTCCGTTCAGTATCACCCGGAGGCATCGCCAGGACCTCATGATTCACGGTACCTCTTTGATCAGTTCGTTGAGCTCCTCAAGGAAGACAAGAAGTAATAACGCGACCAATCATTTATCCATTTTATAAATACAACAAATTATGAGCTTAATAGAAAGCATTCATGCGCGGCAAATCCTCGACAGCCGTGGAAATCCGACAGTAGAGGTTGATGTAGTCACCGAATCAGGCGCATTCGGTCGGGCTGCTGTTCCGTCTGGCGCTTCTACAGGAACACATGAAGCAGTGGAGCTTCGCGACGGTGACAAATCCCGATTCGTCGGTAAGGGTGTCACTAAAGCGGTAGAGAACGTTAATACTAAGATATCGTCTGAAATTATCGGCTTTGACGTTTTTGATCAGAACCTCCTCGATAAAATCATGCTTGAGCTCGACGGTACTCCTAACAAGGGCAACCTCGGTGCTAATGCTATCCTCGGAACGTCTCTTGCAATCGCGAAGGCTGCAGCAATGGAAGCTGGCTTACCGCTGTATCGTTATATCGGTGGTGTAAGCGCAAATACGCTTCCCGTCCCTATGATGAACATCCTCAACGGCGGAAGCCACGCTGATAACTCAATCGATTTTCAGGAATTCATGGTTATGCCAGTGAAAGCGGATACTTTCTCTGAAGCACTCCGCATGGGTACTGAAGTGTTCCACACGCTGAAAAAAGTTCTGCACGATGCAGGTCTTTCGACCAACGTGGGTGATGAAGGTGGTTTTGCACCAAATATCAAATCCAACGAAGAGGCTATTGAAGTTGTTTTGAAGGCAATCGAAAAAGCAGGCTTCAAACCTGGTGAAGACATATTCATCGCTATGGATGCAGCAAGCTCAGAATTCTACGACGCAAAAGCCAATGCCTATACCTTTAAGAAGTCCAGCGGAAAAACGCTTAGCTCTGACGAGATGGTGGATTACTGGGCATCATGGACGAAAAAGTATCCCATCATTTCAATTGAAGATGGTATGGCTGAAGATGATTGGAACGGATGGAAGAAATTAACGGATGCGATAGGTAAAAACGTGCAGCTCGTGGGTGACGACTTGTTTGTTACGAACGTACAGCGCCTCCAGGAAGGTATCGATAAGGGAGTTGCCAACTCGATCCTTGTAAAAGTTAACCAGATCGGTTCACTGACAGAAACAATCGCTGCTGTAAACCTGGCGAAAAGCAATGCATATAAGAGCGTGATGTCGCACAGATCAGGTGAAACTGAGGACAGCACAATTGCAGATCTCGCCGTGGCTCTTAACACAGGCCAGATCAAAACAGGTTCTGCCAGCCGTTCCGACCGGATGGCGAAGTACAACCAACTGATCCGTATCGAAGAAGAACTCGGTGAAGTGGCTTACTTCCCTGGAAGAAAGTTCTGATGAACACAGCTAGAATTGAAAGGCCGGAGATCCCGGCCTTTTTTCGTTTCTCCTCACCAGACAATTTGAAAAAAGCCGCATGAATCAATTTTTCTTTATATTCGTATAACTTTTTAGACTGTAATATGATCTCAAAAATACCCAAGCCCTTCCGGAATTTTTACTTTGTCTGCTCGGCGCTGTTTCTTGGGTGGATGATGTTTCTCGATAGTAACAATCTGATTTCACGGTTTCAGCTTACGACCAAGCTGAACTCCCTTGAGAATGAAAAGGAGTATTATCAGCAAAAGATAGGGGAAGTTGAGCAGGATCGCCAGGAACTCTTCGGAGATGCCGACCTCGTTGAGAAATTCGCCCGCGAGAAATACCTCATGAAGAAGCCAACGGAAGACATCTTTGTCATCGTAGAAGAATAACTAATATGATACGACGCCTGTTCCCGGTTCTGATACTTCTGGCAGCGCATAACTTCGCCTTCGGTCAGAAAGAAATCTACGAGGATTCGTCCTGGGATTTGAAAGAACGTGGATACGTCGGCGTGGGGCTTGGCGGATTGGGCTTCGGAACATACGCCGGAGGCAGCTACTTCTCCGTTGGCGCATCCGTCCTCGGAGGATATATGCTCACCAAGAACCTCTCGACTGGTGTGGGCTTCGAATATCAATACACCAGCTACAGCTACCTCAAGTTGAGAAATCACCTCTATGGCGGGTATCCGTTCTTGCGATATAACATCAAGAACTTCTTCCTGCAGGCCGATTACACGATGTATAGTGTTCAGGTAGATATTCGAAACACGGGAGAACGTCAGATGATGGATCGTATGTTCGTCGGCGTAGGATTCATTTCGCCATCCGGCGGAAGAGGTTTCATGAACTTCCTCGTTTCTTACGATTTCCTTTACACCAACGCAAGTCGCTGGGGCTCACCTCTCAATACAAGGCTGTTCTTTACTTTCTAAAAGGAATTTCGAGCCGGCCACTCAGCGCTTGGAGATCCTCGACAACCTTAACATTCAATGGAATTCCATTCTTTGCACGCTCCGCGCTGATGATCCTTTCCGGATCTCCGGGGATAACTACATTCGGCTGACCTTCAACGGTCTTCGAGGCGCGGAAACGTGAAATCCAGTTGTCCATATGCGACTTAAACTCTGACGCAGGCCGGAATGCATCCACCCTCATTGCGCCAAGAAAATGTCCGATTCCGCTGCCCACAGGATCGGCGGGAGGTGAGAGAAATGCTACGAAAGGAGGTACCCATGGACCGTAGTTCGCGCCAGACAGAACAGCAGAGAAGATATCTACCCACGCGCCAAGGCAGAAACCTTTATGGCTTCCGTGCTCGCGGTCTGATCCCAGGGGAATAAGAGCTCCACCAAATTTCAGTTCATCAGGATTTGTTGACGGCGCACCATCCTTATCCTGAATCCACCCTACGGGTGCCAGGGCATTCTTCCTTTGGAGGATCTCCAACTTGCCATTTGCTGCAGTTGTCGTGGCAAAGTCAGCCACAAAGGGAGGTTGCTCTCCTGCAGGTATCGCTACTGCTATGGGATTTGTTCCCAGTAGGCGTTCCACAGACCAGGTAGGCGCCACGAGAGGGCTTGCGTTGGTCATAGACATTCCGATCATATCATGCTTCAACGCCATCATGGCATGGTGGCCGGCGATGCCAAAGTGGTTAGAATTTCTCACGGCAACCCAACCAGTACCTGCCACGCGCGCCTTTTCTATTGCAATCTCCATAGCCTTGGGGGCAACGACGAGTCCCAGGCCGGAATCGCCATCAACTACGGCAGTACTCGGCGTTTCGTGAACCACCTTGATGTCGGGTGTCGCATTAACTCGCTTGGCCTCCCATAATCTGAAGTATCCGGAAAGCCGCGCTATTCCGTGAGAATCAATACCTCTCAGATCTGCGTCAAGCAAAACATCAGTGGCCAGTTGCGCGTCAGGCTCACTACATCCCATGTGTTTGAAGACGCGGTAAGCAAACTCCTTCAGCGCGCCTAATGAATATGTTTCGTCCATAATTAGTCGGAATGCAAATATTGATTATTTGAGAGAATATGCCGGATTCTGGTTATGTTTTTATCGGTTTCGCGCTTTTTCCGCCAAAAAGAGCCTTGCTTTTTATGGAAAATTGGCGGTGTTTGAATCTGTTACCAAACACAATAACATGATAAAGAGAATTCTCACCGGGCTCTTTGCCCTGATCGCAGGCGTTGGTTCAGCCCAAACAGACAGACGAGTTGAGTCGAAAATTACGGAAGTGGTGGTCTTTTTGAACCGCGCCCAGGTAAAGCGCGAAGTTCAGACGCGCATCGAACCCGGGAAAACGAATATTGTCATTTCCGGACTCACGGCACAGCTCGATCCACAGAGCATTCAGGTTTCCGGAAAGGGAAACTTCACCATCCTTGGCATAGCTCACCGACAGAATTTCATCGATGAATTCAATACACCCCCGGCGATAAAGATTCTGAAGGACTCTCTTGAAATTTATGAGAGCCAATTGATAATCGAGCAAGGTCTAAAGGAGATCGCCAACAAGGAAGAACAGCTTCTGATGAACAATCAGAAGATTGGCGGAGCAGAAAAGAATCTCACCGTTGTCGAGCTGAAAGCCATGGCTGATTTTTATCGTTCGCGTTTGGCTGAGATCGGTCTGCAGCGCGTGCAGTACGACAAAAAAATTAAATCCCTTCAGGAGAAGAAATCGAAACTGCAGCGCCAGCTTCGAGAACAAAATGACCTGCTGAACAGAAATACAAGCGAGGTTGTGGTTAGCCTTCAATCCTCGGGAGGCGGAACAGCGTCGCTCAATCTCACCTATGTCGCTAACAACGCAGGATGGATGCCGATATACGACATCCGCGCGACGGGAACGTCGGCGCCGGTTCAGGTAAACTATAAAGCCCAGGTGCATCAGCGTACCGGTGAGGACTGGCGTGATGTGCGGCTTACGCTTAGTACTGCTAACCCGACGCTTGGAGGAAACCGACCTTATATGAACCCATGGTACATTGATTTCCTGCAGCCTGTGGCAGTTCGGTCACCACTCTACAAACGGGAAGCGGCAGCAACGATGCGTGATGGTTACGTGGCAGGTGTGGCGCTGGAACGAGAGGAGGATTCAGTCTCTTTGTCTGATTACACCCAGGTGCTTCAAACGACATTAAACACCGAGTTCGCGATCTCACTTCCGTACACCGTGCCATCGTCGGGTGTCCCTACCGTTGTGGATGTAGTCAAACATGAACTGGCTGCGAAGTATACTTACTACGTAACGCCAAAACTCGACACCGATGCGTTCTTGGTGGCACGCATTGGCGGGTGGGAGGAACTCAGTCTTCTCCCCGGCGAAGCCAACGTATTTATGGAAGGAACATTCGTGGGTAAGACGTACATAAACCCCGAAGAAGTCTCGGATAGTCTGTCCGTTTCACTGGGACGCGATAAACGCATCGTCGTGAAACGCGAAAAGGTGAAGGACCTTACCTCACGTAAGCTCGTCAGTTCGAGTCAGCGTGAATCGTTTGGGTTTGACATTGAGGTGCGCAACACACGGAATGAGGCAGTAACTCTTGTGATCGAAGACCAGATCCCCGTTTCACAGAACAGTCAGATTGAAGTCACGCTCACTGAGAGCGGTGGTGGAAAATATGAATCGTCATCAGGGAAACTGGAATGGAGACTCGGCCTCAAGGCAGGTGAGCAAAAGAAGATTCAATACCGGTACGAAGTGAAATATCCGAAAGACCGAAAGATATCCGGATTGTAATTAGCCAGTCGTCGCTTTTACTTTTGGGTGAAGCGTTCCTTGAGGAAGGTGGCAAGTACGCCTTCCTTAAGGGAATACGTCGATACGCGAATCCGGTTGAATGTGTGGTGTTCCAAAATGTACCTGATAAGGCAACACGCCACGACAATCATGTCGACGCGCATCTCAATCATTCCTGGTATGGCCAGGCGTTGCTCTCTGTCCTTGTGCAGCACTTCATGGTAAATCTCGTAGAAGCCTTCGATGGTAAGCGGAGTTTCTATTTCATCGGCGTGCTTGGCAATGTCGTGCTTCACGCAGAAGATATCGCTTAGTGTATCGAACGATCCGGAAGATCCCACCATAATTGACGTCGGATATTTTTTGAGCGCATCCAGAACAGGTGCAAGTTCCCTGTCGAAGTGGCTGTTGAGCAACGTAATTTCCTCAGGCGTAATCGGATCATTCTTGTGGAACAGCTCCAGTAGCCTTTGTGCTCCGGTTTCCAGGCTCTGCATCCAGAGGATTTCATCCGCATTGCCCAGGATAAATTCCACGCTTCCGCCGCCGATATCGACGATAAGTGAACGATCCTGCTCAAGATCCAATGCGGCTTTCACGCCTTCATAGATGAATTCAGCTTCACGGATTCCGGAGATAATGTCAACGTCAATACCGGTGACTTTCTTTATCCGGTTTTTTATTTCCCCGGCGTTACTCGCATTTCGAAATGCGCTTGTGCCATAGGCGTAAACGCGGCTGACGCCATGCTGATCGATGGAATTCTTAAAGCTTTGCATGGCGAGTAGGGCACGCTGCGTCGCTTCCTCAGTTATCCGGCCCGCGTTGATGCCATCCTTTCCGATTTTGACCGCAAGGCGATCCCGATGGATAATCTTGTAGCCATTATCTTCCGTTTCAGCCAGCAGCAGGTGAAACGTATTGGTGCCCATGTCAATTATAGCTAAGCGGGAATTCATAAAGCGGCGTGAAGATACAAATTCCGATAAGATTTGAACGCCCTGCCTGAACGTTAGAAAACCGGTTCAGATAATTATATTTAGCGGAAATTGTAATACTATGTCGGATCTGACTTCCGGAGACGGAATTTTAGCGGCCAAATTCAGAGAACTTCAGCGCAAGAACGAAGAGGCAGAACTTGGTGGCGGAAAGAAGCGCATTGAACAACAACACGCGAAAGGCAAACTCACTGCTCGCGAGCGCATTCATTTGTTGCTCGACGAAGACTCGTTTCAGGAAATGGGTAAGTTCGTCATGCACCGCAGCAAAGACTTCGGGCTCGACAAAGAATACTACCTCGGCGATGGCGTCGTCACTGGCTATGGAACGATTAACGGCAGACTCGTTTATGTCTTCTCACAAGATTTTACTGTCTTTGGAGGGTCGCTTTCTGAAACCCACGCCGAGAAAATTGTAAAGATCATGGATCTTGCCATGAAGAACGGTGCGCCCGTAATCGGCCTCAATGACAGCGGTGGTGCCCGCATTCAGGAAGGCGTTGTTTCGCTTGGTGGTTACGCCGACATATTTTACCGCAATACACTCGCCTCAGGCGTGATTCCTCAGATATCTGCGGTTATGGGCCCTTGCGCCGGTGGCGCCGTGTATTCTCCCGCGATCACTGATTTTATTCTTATGGTCGAAAACACTTCGTTCATGTTTGTCACGGGCCCGAACGTGGTGAAGACGGTTACTCACGAAAATGTAACCGCCGAAGAACTGGGTGGTGCACAAACCCATAGTTCCAAAAGCGGCGTTACCCATTTTGCCTGCGCGAACGAACTAGAGTGTATACTCTATATAAAGAAGCTACTGAGCTATATTCCTCAGAACTGCGAAGAAGAAGCTCCGCGCGAGCTGTATACACCTGGTAACGAAAAACGTCCGGTGTTGAATACGATCATACCGGAGAATCCGAACCATCCCTACGATATGAGGCAGATAATCGAAGGTGTCGTGGACGACGGAAGCTTCTTTGAAGTTCATAAAAACTTCGCAGAGAACATTGTCGTGGGATTTGCACGCATTGCCGGAAGGAGCATAGGTATCGTCGGAAATCAACCTGCTTCGCTCGCCGGTGTACTCGACATAGATGCCAGTGTTAAAGGAGCGCGCTTCGTCAGGTTCTGTGATTGCTTCAATATTCCATTGCTTGTATTCGAAGATGTGCCTGGGTTTTTACCCGGTACAGATCAGGAATGGCGTGCTATCATCACCAATGGCGCCAAGTTGCTATATGCGTTTTCGGAGGCGACCGTGCCGCGGATTACAGTAATTACACGCAAAGCATATGGGGGCGCATACGACGTAATGAACTCAAAACACATTGGTGCAGATCTCAATTTCGCCTGGCCAACCGCTGAAATCGCCGTAATGGGTGCAAAAGGCGCAGCCGAGATTATTTTCAAGAAGGAAATTTCTGAGGCCGAGTCGCCGGAAAAGAAACTGCAGGAAAAAGTTGATGAGTACACGAACAAATTTGCGAATCCGTACAGAGCTGCGCACCGTGGTTATATTGATGAGGTTATCTTCCCTGAGGACACGCGCGAAAAGCTGATTCGTGCCTTCGCCATGCTGGAGAATAAAGTAGCGACGCTGCCCAAAAAGAAACACGGGAATATACCCCTGTAGACACCAGAAAATTTGACTTGATCACTAAAGAATATGGACAAAAAGAGTAAACAATTTCTTTACGAGTATCTGAATAATGCCTCACCCACCGGATTTGAATCCTCCGGGCAGCAGATATGGCTTAATTACCTGAAACCATACATCAGCGAGTACATAACCGACGTGTATGGTACGGCAGTGGGAGTCATTAACCCGAAAGGAACCTATAAGGTTGTTATTGAGGCACATGCAGATGAAATTTCCTGGTTTGTGAATTACATCACGGAAGACGGATACATTTATGTGCGCCGCAACGGCGGATCAGACCATCAGATCGCCCCCTCGAAACGCGTTAATATTCACACGGAGGAGGGCATTGTAAAAGGTGTATTTGGCTGGCCTGCGATTCACGTCCGCGAACCCGGTAAGGAAGAGGCGCCCTCGCTGAAGAACATTTTCATTGATGTGGGAGCTGATTCCCGCAAAGAAGTGGAAGCTATGGGCATCCACGTAGGGACAGTCATTACTTTCGAGGACGAGCTGTTCGAGATGAACCGCAACTACATTGTCGGCAGGGCACTCGATAACCGCATGGGCGGGTTTATGATTGCCGAAGTGGCCAGGAGGTTATTCGAAAACAAGAAGAAGCTCCCGTATTGCCTTTACGTCGTAAACGCGGTTCAGGAGGAAATCGGCCTGAGAGGTGCGGAAATGATTTCGCGGCGGCTGAAGCCCGACCTGGCTATCTGTACCGATGTGACACACGACACACAGTCACCGATGTACAACAAACGGGAAAGCGGAAACCTGAAAGCCGGAAATGGGCCTGTATTGTGTTACGGGCCTGCCGTCCAGAACAATGTGCTTAAAATGATCCTGGAAACGGCCCAAAAGCGCAAAATTCCTTTTCAGCGCCAGGCTGTGTCCCGCTCTACCGGTACAGATACGGATTCTTTCGCGTATTCCGCGGAAGGCGTGGCTTCTGCGCTGATTTCGCTGCCGTTGAAATATATGCACACCACCGTGGAAATGGTGCATAAGGATGACGTTGAAGGCGTTATCAATCTGATTTACGAATTTTTGCTGCAATTGAAGCCAGGACACGATTTTCGGTACATAAAGTGACCTTATGAAAGGATGAAGTAAAACCTTACATCCACAAGTTTCAACGCTGAATAGGTTCTTGCACCCCGGGTGCAGAACCTATTTTTGTTTCAGCAAACAGCACTACTACTGTCTATATGATTAAGATTCGTTTACTAGTACTCGCCGGAATTTTTGCGTTATCCACGAGTATTTCAGCATCAGCTCAAGAACGACCTCTGCATGAGGTGTACTCCATGATGCTTTTCAATTTTACCAAATACGTGCAATGGCCTGACCATGATGCCGGTGGCGAATTTGTAATCGGCGTGATTGGTAATGATGAAGTCTTTTCAACCCTTGCCGAATGGTATGGTGGAAAAGCCAGAGGAGCCAAAAAATACGTAATTAAGAAATTTGGTTCAGCCGCAGAGGTTACCAATTGCCATGTATTGTTTATAGATAAGGCAAAGAGCACAGAGTTTGACGCAGTAAATGATAAAGTGAAGGGGCAGGGAACATTAGTAATTACTGATAAAAACGGTCTGGGCGAGAAGGGAAGTGGTATAAATTTCAAGAAGGTAGACAACAAACTGAAATTTGAATTGAATCAGAAGGCAATCGAAACGGCAAATCTGAAAGTTTCAGGAGCACTGTCTTCTATGGCGATATTGATTTAATGGGTTGTTTGGAAAGTCTGGGTCTGAATTAGGCCCGGTTCTTCTCCAGTGTGGCGTTGATGTAGTTAATCCCTTAAGCACGAGTCTATGAGAATTTTTAAGCTAACGGTTTGTCTCCTATTGTTTGCAATTGGAGCGACACATGGCCAGGAGCGTCCAACGCATGAAATTCACGCCGCCATGGTGTTCAATTTCATCAAGTATGTACAATGGCCGGATGAAAACGGAGCTGGAGATTTTGTTGTCGGCGTACTCGGCGATGACAAAGTGTTTGAAACCCTTCAGAAATGGTATGACGGGAAACCGAAAGGAAACAAAAAGTATGTGATCAAAAAGCTCAATGGCGCCTCCGAATCATCGGTGTGCCAGGTGGTTTACGTCGGTAAGTCACGGAGCAAGGATTTCGATACCATTAAAGAAAGTACTACCGGAAGATCAGTTCTGACTGTAACAGATGGAAATGGTCTCGGACAAAAAGGAAGTTGCATCAACTTCAAGGTAGTGGATGGAAAACTGAAATTTGAACTTAATCAGGGCACTGTTGCCAGTTCAAATTTGAAAATAGCAAGTCAGCTAACCAGTATGGCTATCCTTCTGTAGGAGGAGCGCACTGCACTGACTAAAGAAATACGCACGGGGTTACAGAGTTTTTATAGAGAGGGTCTTTTCTCTGTCTATCCTGTGCGTTGTTTTTGAAAGGAAAAGAAACACGCACCTGGTTTCAAAGTTGAGAGAGAGTCTTTGTTGCTTTGTGCGTTTTCTCCTGATATAACGGTCTCAGATGGAGATCGTCTACAATCTACGCACAGGGTCATAAAGTTTTATAGAGAGGGTCTTTTCTTTATGCGCACTGTGCGTTTTTTTATTCTATACGCTCCCACCTTCTGCCCTCGTACATTTAACTCATTTTTTGCTTAAGTTCGATGCATCAGACACGTCCACCGGGCTTCTGGTATACGGTCAGAATAATCAATGATGCTCAAAGCGTTTACCGATCAAATGGGCCGCGAGGTTATGGTGCCATTCCCACCGCGACGAATCATATCGCTCGTACCCTCACAATCTGAATTCCTCGCCGACCTGGGTCTTGACGATCGGGTAGTGGGAATCACGAAGTTCTGCATTCATCCGGAGAGCTGGTTTAAGGACAAACCAAAGGTCGGTGGTACAAAACACTTCAACTTTGATGCAATCGAAGCTCTGAAGCCGGACTTGATCATCGGAAACAAGGAAGAGAATTATCTCGAGGGAATACGGCAACTCGAATCCCGTTATCCCGTGTGGATGAGCGATGTCAATACCTTTGACGACGCCCTTCAGATGATGGTACAAATCGGCCAATTAACGGATCGCCTGCAGGAGGCCGTATCAATTACTGATCGCATACGGGATAGCTTGACCGGAGGTTCTGAATCCTGTTCCCTCAGGGTCTTGTATATGATCTGGCGCAATCCGTGGATGGTTGCAGGCACTCAGACTTTTATCAACGATATGCTTACGCGATGCGGACTTTCAAATGTCGTAACCATTCCGCGTTATCCGGAAATCTCCTTTGAAGAAATCCGGAAGCTTCAACCGGATGTGATATTCCTTTCAACGGAACCGTTTCCATTTTCCGAAAAACATGTAGATGAATTGTCGGTAATCCTTCCGGATGCGCGTGTTGAGCTCGTTGATGGTGAAATGTTTTCGTGGTATGGGAGCCGACTTGTGTACGCAGGCACTTACTTCACCAGTCTTCTGTCGAAACTCCGCAGTTCCTAAGATCATTCCAGAAGTTGGGATAGGATTTTCTCACTACCTCGGGTTTCTCAATAGTAACATCCATTTTCGTGCACAGCGGGGCGAATGCCATGGCCATACGGTGATCCTTATAGGTTTCGAATGATGCCTTTTCGGGAAGCGTATCCGAAGGAATAAGTCTCCAATGCGCAGGGTCGTCTTCAATCAAATCTGCACCAATCTTTCGGAGTTCATTCTGAAGTGCCGCTATCCGATCAGTTTCTTTTATCCGTAAACTCTCCAGCCCCGTAAAGTGTCCCTTGATGCCTTTTGCAGCGCATACAACAGCGATTGTTTGCGCGAGGTCAGGACAATCCGTGAAGTCGTAACTAAGTTCACTCTTTGCCGGCGACTTGCTGAGGTGAAATATACCATCTGTTACCGTGGTTGTCACACCCAGATCATTCATGATAGTGCGGATAACGCTGTCGCCCTGGAGCGAGACTTCAAATAACTTTGGAAGCCGGATATCGGCCTGATCGGCGAGCGCCGTGAATGCATACCAATAACTTGCGGCTGACCAATCGGACTCAACCAGGAAATCTTTAGCGGCATAGTTTGACGAAGGAATTCGGATTTTGTCGCCGGCGAAATCACAGGTCACGCCGTAATGCTTCATGATCTCCGCAGTCATGACGATATAGGGCTTGCTCCCTACTTTTCCTTCCAGTTTTATTTCGAGCCCTTCAGGGAGAAGCGGCGCGATCATCATAAGCGCAGAGATATATTGACTGCTGATGTCACCGCGTACAGTCAGGTAGTTGGTTTTTTGTCCCGCGAATCCTGTGGTTTCGATAGGGGGGTAGCCATTTTTTTCGAGGTAACGCACGGATGCACCAAGTGCTATCAATGCATCAACCAGAATTCCGATTGGCCTTTCCTTCATTCGGGCTGTACCCGTGAGAATTTTATGTTTCCCTGTCGCAGCAAAATATGCGGTAAGGAACCGCATTGTCGTACCAGCGTCCTCCACATCAATAGTAAAATCTTCCGAGCCGATTCGTTTCAGCATAAGCTGCGTGTCGTTGGCATCCGAAAGATTCTCAAGCACGCCTGAACCTCCGGCAAGGGCGCGGATTACAAGTGCGCGGTTTGCAATGCTCTTGGAAGCTGGCAACAACTTTGCAGTACCTGAAACGAGGGAAGTTTTTCTTAGAAGCATGAGGAACGTGGCAATTATTATTGGGGCGAAATTAAGTTTTGTAGAAGATTTTCAGGTGAAGTGAAACAATTAGATAGTAAAAAAAGTTAATTTATATATGATACCAATTCGAAAACTTGCTCTTGGACTTAGTCTTGCTTCTGGTGCAGCACTCACTGCGTGGTTGCTAACGGGTGATCGTAAAGCAAAGACACGCAGTTATCTGTTGAAAAGAACCGGCAACATTAGGAAGGCCCTAAAAACAGAACGCCCTGAATACGACGATTCAGAGGTTCATTATATATGAACTTCATTATAGAAATTCAGCGCACCTTGCACATCGCCGAAGCTGATTTCAATATCCCACAACGCTTTTCCAATTCCATTTGGAAGAACGCATAGAATCTTTTGCCCTTTGTTTTTCTTGTCTTGAATAGTAAGCCGTGCAGCGGCTGCAATATCAGCTTCACTCAGTGTTACCGGCACGTAGAACTTACGCATAGCTGACGCAATTTCGTCGAGTTCATCCTCCAGAATCAATTTTCGTTGTCTCGCGATCCAGGCTTCTGCAATTAGTCCAATGGCAATTGCCTCGCCATGAAGAATTCGTCGGCCCGCACCCAGAAGATAGCTTTCAACAGCGTGACCGATGGTATGCCCTGCATTAAGAATTTTCCGGATACCTTTTTCTTTTGGATCTTCAGTAGTAATCCGTGCTTTAAAAGCAACGGAATGTTGGATCAGCTCATCCCAGTCCTGATCATTAAGGGAAGTCGACGTAATCTTCGACCACATGGCCCTGTCGGAAATCAGACAGTGCTTCAGGACCTCTGCAAACCCCGACCGCAACTCGGCTTCGGGAAGTGTTTTCAGAAAGCCACTGTGAATCATGGTAAGCGCAGGTTGCTGAAATACTCCGATGTGGTTCTTAAAGGTCTTGAAGTCGACGCCAAGCTTTCCCCCTACGCTGGCATCTACCTGTGCGAGGAGTGTTGTTGGTATCAGAACGAAGTCAATTCCCCGTTTGTAAGTGGCTGCGCAGAAGCCGCCCATGTCCCCGAGCACCCCACCTCCCAACACCACCAGCAACGCATGCCGGTCAAGTTCAAATTCAGTCAGCTGATCCCAGATCAAAGTACACGTCTGAAGCGTTTTGTGTTCTTCACCGCTGGCAACTTCAACAATGCCGTCGAAGAATTTTTCCTCGAGCAGAGGTAAACATGCCGCGCGGGTGTTCTCATCTACCAACGCGATGATTTTGCTGTAGCGTTTACTTTCCGAAAAAGTCTTGAAATCTGCAGCGGGTGTATGGGAAAAAAGTACGTTTTCAGGGAGCATCAGGCTGATTTAAAAGCCGAAAGTTAACCGCAACCGCTGCACAATGCAAGGTGGTAATTATCACGTTGTTCCAAATAAATAATACACCCATTCACCTAACATTTGTTTGTTGTCTATATTTGCGCGACCTGAATTGAGTATGGAAGCATCTCCGAATATCTCCTTCGACGATACCGCCGTCGCGTTTACCTATAAGTCGGATGCGGCACTAAGAAAAGCCAATTTCATTTTTACCCTGGTGAATCATCCCTGGATGTCGAATATCGCGACCGGGGCAGTCAAGTTTGCTTTGAAAACCGGTCTTCCGGTCGAAGGCTTGATTCGGAGTACCGCATTCTCGCACTTCTGCGGTGGCGAAACCATCGAGAAAAGCGAACCCGCTATCGCCAAACTCTGGGAATACGGCGTCTCCACCATTCTTGACTATTCCGCTGAAGGCGAAAGTACGGAACAGGGCTTTGACCGGACGCTGGCAGAAACGCTGCGTACAATTGAGAAAGCCAGGAACTCACCGCAGATTCCGTTTGCTGTCTTCAAACCTTCGGGACTTGGCTCAGTTGAGATTCTCGAGAAAATCCAGAGCAAGACACCGCTTTCCGCCGCGGAACAAAAATCCTTTCAGCGGATGCGTGAGCGGTTTCATACAATTTGCGAACGGGGTCATAAGTACGGTGTGCCTATACTGATCGACGCCGAAGAAACCTGGATTCAGGATCCTATCGATAACCTCGTTTACGAAATGATGGAAGTTTACAACAAGGAGAAAGCCATCGTTTTCAATACTTACCAGCTATATCGGACCAGTTCATTGCGGAATCTGAAGGACGTCCTTCATCTCGGTGCAATGCACAACTTTTATGTGGGTGTGAAGCTTGTCCGCGGTGCGTACATGGAAAAGGAACGGGAACGCGCTGAGGCGATGGGGTATTCGAGTCCTATCTATCCCGACAAGGAAGCAACTGATAACGCTTTCAATCAGGCACTGATGTTCTGCCTTGACAACAAGCAACGCATTACAACCCTTTGCGGCTCTCATAACGAATACAGCAATTATTTCCTCACCGTGCTAATGGAAAAGCACGGCCTTAAGCCCAATGATCCGCGGGTATGGTTTGCGCAGCTGTATGGGATGAGTGATAATATTTCCTTCAATTTGGCGCGGGCTGGATATAACGTTGCCAAGTATGTTCCGTATGGTCCGGTGAAATCCGTTATGCCCTATCTGCTAAGGAGAGCTGAAGAGAATACGTCGGTAGCAGGTCAAAGCAGCAGAGAGTTGATGCTGATCCGTAAGGAGCTCACCCGACGCCGTTCGGAAAAATAATCGACAGAGTTTCCGTAAGCGAAAAAGATGTGGACTTCCATTTTTCCACATTTCACGTATTTTTGCCCAAAATTTCTATTATGCAGCTAAGCGAACAGGAGGCTTTCCGCCGGCAAAGTAAGGAGGAACTCGAGAAACTGGGTATCAACCCTTATCCTGCCGAGTTGTTTGAGGTAAACGCTTCCAGTGTTGATATTCTGGAGAACTACGAGCGCGCAAAGCTCGACTACAAGAATGTTTCGCTGGCAGGCCGGATCATGAGCCGGCGCATCATGGGAAATGCTTCCTTCGCAGAACTCCAGGATGCAAAAGGAAAGATTCAGATTTACATCAGAAGGGACGATATCTGTCCCGGTGAAGATAAAAGCCTGTATAACGTAGTCTTCAAGAAACACCTTGACATCGGCGACATCATCGGTGTAAAGGGGTTTGTCTTTACCACACAAACCGGTGAAATATCGGTTCATGTTACATCCCTGCACGTTCTTTCAAAATCACTCCGGCCTTTGCCGATAGTAAAGGAAACGGTTGACGAACAAGGTAATGTAACCCGTCACGATGCATTTACTGATCCTGAACAACGTTACCGTATGCGTTATGTTGATCTGATCGTAAATCCTGAGGTGAAGGAAACATTCCGCAAGAGAACGCAGCTGGTAAACTCGATGAGGCAATACCTCAACGAGAGGGGATACCTTGAGGTGGAAACCCCCATCCTTCAGCCGCTTTATGGTGGTGCGGCAGCAAAGCCGTTCAAGACTCACCACAATACACTGGATATGACCCTGTATCTGCGTATTGCCAATGAGTTGTATCTCAAGCGCCTCATCGTTGGAGGATTTGACGGTGTATATGAATTTTCGAAAGACTTCCGTAATGAAGGAATGTCGCGGTTCCACAATCCTGAATTTACGCAGGTGGAACTGTACGTTGCGTACAAGGACTACTACTGGATGATGGACCTCGTGGAGGAAATGGTTGAAAAGGTTGCTATTGATTTGCATGGACAAACCAAGGTTCAGGTTGGAGAAAATGTTATTGACTTCAAACGTCCTTGGAAGCGCTTCACGATGTTCGAAGCTATTGAACATTATACCGGTATCGATATTTCATCAATGGATGAGGCTGCTTTACGCGAAACGTGTAAGAAGCTTCAGGTACCTATGGATGATACCATGGGCAAAGGCAAGCTGATTGATCAGATTTTTGGAGAGAAATGCGAGCCGAATCTGATTCAGCCTACGTTTATTATCGACTATCCGGTTGAGATGTCGCCTCTTGCCAAGAAGCATCGCAGCAAGGAAGGTCTCGTAGAGCGTTTTGAGGCGATCTGTAACCGCAAAGAAATTGCCAATGCATTCTCCGAACTGAATGATCCGATTGATCAGCGTCAGCGCTTTGAGCAGCAACTTGAGCTGGGTAAACGCGGCGACGAAGAGGCGATGACCCTTGACGAAGATTTCCTCCGCGCACTGGAATTTGGTATGCCTCCAACGGCAGGTCTGGGAATCGGAATCGACCGGTTGAGCATGATTATGACGAACTCTCCGTCGATCCAGGACGTGTTGTTCTTCCCTCAGATGAAGCCCGAAAAACCCGCTGCAGGTTTCAACGCTGGTGAATTTGAAGCCGCAGGAGTTAGAAGCGACCTCATTCCGGTTTTGCAAAAGCTTGGTATTCAGTCGCTGGCGCAGATGAAGGAAATGAAGGCGTCGAAGCTTTTCAATGACGTCTGTGGAACGCGCAAGAAAATGAAATTGGAAAGCGTTAAAAACCCGACAATGGAAGAAGTGGAAGGTTGGCTAAAATAATCGGGTTTTCTACAGCTCGATAGCAAACTTTCTTTGTGAAATTCGATTAAAGCTTTATACCTTTGTCGCCCTCATATGCCCGGATGGCCTGAAAACTACCCGGCGGTTCACTGATCAGGCGGTGGATCTAAGCAGAATTTCCTGAGTTATGCCCAGGTGGTGAAATTGGTAGACACGCTACTTTGAGGGGGTAGTGCCTTTACCGGTGTGCTGGTTCGAGTCCAGTCCTGGGCACCAAAGATTTCTGATTCCTGATTCCCAATTTCTGATTAGCTCCTAATCTGAAATCAGGAATTAGAAATCAGGAATCGAACTTACCGAAGTGGTGGAATTGGTAGACACGCACGTTTCAGGGGCGTGTGCCGCAAGGCATGAGGGTTCGAGTCCCTCCTTCGGTACCAGGGTTTCACATCGTTTTTGATGTTGCCCTTTTCCAGCGCCAATGGCTTCCCTGACCGGCGCCTGTTGTTCGAATATTTTTGATTCCTTATTCCTGGCTTTTGAATGGTTTTGCGGTGTAGGACAACGATGTCCCGTTGATAATTTATTTCCAGGAAGCCACAGAATACCTCCCAGAAAGAACATATTCATTGAATTTGAAATCTGGAATCAGAAACTAGAAATCAGAAATGACCGGCGCTTTTTCTACGAAACGAACGATCAGATCAACGACCTCCGGCGATTTCAGATTATGGCCAAGCCCGCGGGTAATCACCAGCTCAGAGTTCTTCCAGGCTTCATGAATCCTTAATGAATGAATGTGCGGCGTGTTATCGTCAGCTTCGTCGTGAATCAGCAGGCCGTTTTGGCGGATATTCGTTGCAAACGCAGGCGCCGAGAAATAATCCAGGCGTTGGCCAATAATACTTTCGAAATGGGTTATCACAGAGTGCACAGTATCGGTTGACAATCCCAATGACGTTTTGAAGAAGTTTATGAATTCCGTGGCCTCTCCCGGTGACGCCAGGAGTGCAAGTTTGTTAACGGGCAATCGGGGAAGACGCGACACCGTGTAAACGGCTGTAAAGGCACCAATGGAGTGAGCGATCATAGTGTCAATTTTCCCGATCCGTGGGATCAGCTGTTCAACCACAGTGCTGTAAGTTGGGACGGTCAGAAAACTACCGCCACTCAATCCGTGCCCGGGAGCATCCATGGCATAAATGGAAAACTTGTCCCCTGGGAATGAGTCGATGAACGCCTTCCAACGAAAGCTATGGCTTTGCCATCCATGCATGAGAAGTAGGTTTCGCTCGCCGGACCCCCATTTATAAACCTGGATCTCCGTTCCATCTACGGTTATTCTTTCATGTCGGGCGGATTCAAGAAAAGTGCGTTGATGGGGCTTTAATGGTGTCCTGAAGGGATAGCAGAAAACCCTGAACCCATGCGCACCGGCGGTTTTGGATGCGACGCGATGCAGCGTATTCAGATAAAAACCAAGAACCCGGGTTATTAGCTTTTTCATAAGCTTGTCTGTTTGAAGATACCAATTGGTATCTATGAGGGTAAATTTTTTTAAACTTCAATCTGGGTTATGACACCGTCGAGATGCCGGATAACTTTTTCAATGTCTGAGTTGTCGCCACGCAGCTTACTCATCATGATAGCTCCCTCGAGTGAGGCGATGATAAGCGTTGCGTAGAAGTCGGAGTCGATCTCCGTGCTTATCTGCTTGTACTGCTTGCCCTTTTCCAGGATATGGATCAGGGAATCGCGAAGGTTATTCAGGATCGCCAGCGCGCCTTCTTTCAGCTGAGGGTCGGTATCATCCGATTCGATTGCCGCATTCAGTAGTGGACACCCACCTGAGATCGGCGGGTCAGTAATATAAGACCGGAAAAAAGAAAAGACAGCCCTGAGTTTCAGTCCTGCCGAAGGTTGCGATTTTACTATTTCACGAACCATTTCCATTAGCCTGGCCGAGAGAAATAGGAGTGATTTGTTCTCAAGCTCCTCTTTGCTGTTGAAATGGCGATAAATAGCTCCTTTGGTTAATCCAGTGGCCGTAGTAATATCGCTAAGCGATGTGGCTTTATATCCTTGTGTGTTGAACAGGATGCCGGCGCTTTCGAGTATTCGTTCTTTTGTGACTTCGGGCTCGCGCATACTGTAAAGATACCGATCGGTATCTAACTTCCAAATAAAAGTATATGGGATACTTGGATAGTCACGCCAATCGCTCCAGCGCCTCGTTAAGCGTAGGAACGAATAGTACGCGGCCGAGGCGATTGCTTTCTGCTATAAAGGCCTTCAGACTATTACTGTTATATTTGGAGAAGTCACCGACAATGGCCACCCGCATGCGGTAGTTGGTGACCTTCTGAAGCATTTCTCCGGCGAGGCCTGTCCTGAGATCAAAGAAAGGCTCGTCGATGCTGGCTTTGTGCACGATGACGTCGTCGGAGCCGGACTCCATCAGCATCTGAAGAAATTCTTCGGGGGTGTGTAACACGGTGTTGGCGGTAAATTCAGCGATGTTCCGGCCATTGACAGAGTGGATACTAAAGCTCATCAGTTTGCGTTTCGTTAAAGATGGCTTCTGGGCGCGTGTGAAGCTACGTTGTTTGCGAATAAAAAGGCACTGACAGTCTGCCGCAAGCCTCACGACCGAAGTTCCAAAAAAATCTTTCGCTGCGTTCCCGCAGAACTTTCCCAAAGAGATCAGGTATTGTTGTCCGGGTGCACCAGAGATGCATCGCAAGTGCACCGCAAGGCAAATATGAAGGATAGTTAAAACATTGCCGACGCAGACATGAAGCAATCTTAACCCTTCTTT
>JAEZGH010000077.1 GCA_023417065.1 Bacteroidota bacterium | reverse complement strand
ACGCTGGTGATGCCGATCCCCCGGTTCTGACCAGCGCGGAGCGCACCGCGTCGGCCACCTGCCGCGATATTGTCCCGCCGCCGGATGACATAATATCGCCGCGTGCATCCTCAACCGCAGTCCGGAGCATCTGCGGCGCGTCCTGAACGCTCAGCCAGCGACCCGCCGACGACAACTCTCCCAACCGACAGAGCGCGCGTTCGACAACAAGTTGGCCGAGAATCCGCCGACCACACTCGTTCCCACACGACGAGAGCGCGATCGCTTCCACCCACGCATCCCCATCGTCTACACACCGAGCGAACAGAATGCGATCTGCCCCGAGTTCTGCGCTGCACCGCGTAGTCCGAGCAGCTACCGGATCATCGAGAAGGGTGCGGAAGTCGGCACTCTGCAGGGATACCACTGCGCCTGCAGCACGCGGCGTCTCGTCACGCAGCGGGACATCCATGCGTCGCTCGTTCTGCGACGCCACCTGAGCGAACACATCGCGCAGCATTCGCAACGCGTTCGGATTCCGATCTTCCTTTGAACCACTGTGAACAGGCTCGTGCATAATCCCGACACCGCCGCCCACCGCACCATGCTCTGCACCAATCGCAGTGGATATAGTCCTGAGCTTCACACCGAGGCGTTGCATTAGACCGAGCCACCGCTCCACTTCGTTGCGCGGCTTGAAATACCAGACGAATACGTCCGAGTGCGGGGATCCCAGCCGGTCGATCCGTCCTGCACGCTGCATTAGTCGCACGGGATTCCATGGCAGGTCGTAACTAATGCAGTGATTGGCGTTCTGCAGATCAAGCCCTTCCGCCAGCACATCGGTTGCGATCAGTGTGCGGATGTGCGCCCGCGGCAGCGGCGTGCCAAACGCGATTGGCGCAAAGCCTTCCAGCACAACTCGTCGGCTGGCCGTCCCGCTCGCCAGAGCAGCGCGGGTTCCGTGGAGCAGGGCGGTGCCCTGCGGAGGCAGCATCGCGAACAATGCCTCAGCGGTCTCGGCGTATTCGGTAAAGACGACACGCCTGCAACTGCCGAGGCGGTCCAGAAGCTCGATAAGAGCACGGCTTTTGGCGGAACCGTGTTCTGGAAGCGACGCCAGCACGGCACGAATCAACTCGCGGTCGTGCCTCACGTCGTCGTGTAGCATTGTCCGATTGACGTTACGAGGCAGCGGCCGAGCGATCAGCCCGGTGAGCAGGAGCTGCAACGGGTCACCAACGCGCACATCGGCCGCGCGTACGTAGCCACCGCACGCGATCGCATCTGCGAACGCGTCGAAGAACCGCAGCAGCCTCAGTAGAGACGCGCGAAACGCATCGGTACTCGACTCGACGCGCTTCAGTAGACCGTAGCGCACGAGCATCGCGGTAGACTGTCGCGCCGGTTGACGATGCTGTAGAGGCACATCGAACGCCGACAGCCGCAGGTGCGGCAGCGTGCGCTCGACAGTAGTCAGCAATGCGAGTTCCGCCGCATCCGGCTCGTAGTGGATGGGCCGCGGCGGATGCTGTCGCGGGAAACAGAGTCCTTCGATTCCCGAATCGTCGGTAGACAAATGGTCAGCGCGTGTACGTCGAATCACGATTGCCAATGCCGCGCGATGAACCAGCATGTCGTCCACAGCGTCGCGCTCCAGCAACGCGGCCCGCAGGTCCGGCACGCCTGCGCTGGCCAGCGCACCGTCTCCAAGAAAGAGTCGGAGAAGCCAGTACAGGTCGGCATGCCGATTGTTGATCGGCGTGGCCGTCAACATGACGACGCGAGCGTGCGCAGTAAGCTGGGCGAGGGCGCGATACCGCTCCGTCCGCGGATTGCGAAACTGGTGTGCTTCGTCGATGACGATAAGGGGTTGGCGATCGTAACGCGGCATTCGCACCCTGCTCACAAGTGCGTGTGACGTAAGAATAACTTGGGGACTGCCGCGCGTTCCAGTGTCGCGCTCTGTAGTCGCTTCAATGCCTGCAGATGCGAGGGCGGCCCGCCATTTCTGGCGCAGCGTGGCCGGCACAATGACGACAACGCCACGTCCACGATCAAGCGCGTTGACTACGAGTCGCAAAGCAACATATGTCTTGCCAGTTCCTACACTGTCTGCGACGATGACGCCGCCGTAGCGCTGCAGGACGGCGAATGCCTGACGTGCGCCGCTCTCCTGCAAGCCTGTCAGAGTCAACCGGGCATCGGACAAGTCCTTGTCTGGCGGCACCAGCAGTGTTCGTGCGAGCTTCATCCAGACGTGGCGCGATGAGATCAGCGCGTCGTCCAAAGCCGTCGCTCCAGCGCTTCCGCAACAGGACCGAGCGCATCATGCGCTGCGTCCCATAGCTCTCGGAAGTGATACTCGACCTCAGCGATGACCGTGCGTCGCGTGAGGAGACATGTCAGCGGCCAGTCCAGACCAGGGTGTGGCGGTGCGAGGTAGTGAGCGCCGAACAGGCAGAACATGCCGCAACGCCGGTCTCTCATTTGGAACACCGAAAAGTCTGGAGCCCAACGTATTGCTCCAGCAGATCGGATCTCGAGGCGACCGCTCCCCGCGAACGTGAGCAGGCGCTCGATGTTGTCGCGGCCGGCGTCACCAGCAGGCCGAGAGCCGTCCAGCATGTGCAGATCGAGGCGCGCAAGCATTAGTC
>JAEZGH010000180.1 GCA_023417065.1 Bacteroidota bacterium | reverse complement strand
CCGCCCGCCGCCCCCCCCCCCCCCCCTACAGAAGAAAACCACCAGCCACGCAATGCTACCTACTCAGGTATAAATCGTGACAAGTGCTTCCGCTGTGATTGGAGAGTTAGTTCATTTTGATGTTTCCGGAGGAATTGTTGCTGAACGTATTTCCATTCTCTGTAAGCGTGACAGATCCGGCAGCGGTCAGGATCCCGTATGTTTGACTGTCTGAAACAGAGCTGTTGGTTAGCGTCAGCTGCGATCCAGCACCCGCCCCCACCATGTAAATGTTCGCCCCGCGTCCGGAAGGATTTCCACCATACGATATGATACCGTGATCAATATGGTTAAGGTTGGAAGGTGAGCCTACTTCGATGCCTTCCCATGACCCTGGCAATTGAGTAAGGGCACTGAACGTGATCTTATTTTCAGTAGAACCGTCAGCGATCAGCGCGCCGTCGGCAGTTACCCACAAGCGAAGCCCGGCATTGAAAAATGAGGAAGCCCCCTCCTCAAAGGTTATGTTGCTTCTCAGCTCAGCGCTGCTGTACCAATGGTAGGGAATGGGTAGTGCGGGGATTGTGCCAGCCTCATTGAACCGGACATTGGTGTTTCCGGGCGCCACTACCTCAATGGCTTGTATGCCATTATCCGTATAGGTCGAGTTTTTGTCGAGGGAAACAAGACCGCGGGCGCCCAGGCGAACCGGCGCAGCGTCATTGTTACTGATGTTGTTGGTGCTGTAATCCGGGATCAAACCATTGTTCCCGTCAATGAACAAACCGTAGCCTGCTGTTTGTGTTATCGACGATTGTTGAATGACAACTCTTGCGTCCACATTACTCTGAACGTAAATCGCCGTTTTCTGCCCACCCATTACCGTGCTTCCTGCGTGTAGAATATTTACATGGATCAACCGATTATTAACATTGGTTGATCTGAACGAAATACCTCTCCAGCTCCCTTTAACCGCATCCCCTCCGCGAAAGATTATTTTTTTTGATGATGATCCTTCCGCATGAAGGTAGGCCGGATCTCCATCGATCCAAAGGTTAACATCCGCTCCGAATTCAATGACCACGCCGGCCTCCAGCGTAATTCCGGCCTTAGCCTGTATGCTTGAAGGACCATAATAATCTGGTATGGATTCATCTTCGAAAAGATCCGGATACGTAGTATCGGTATTGATTACTGTGGGAAGCACGCCGCCGATGTAGAGATTTTTTATGCCTGAAACAACTGCCCCGCGAGAATCTTCTACTTCGATTTCAATCCGGTAAAAACCGGCAATATTCGTAGTGAAGGAGGCATTCGTAGCGCTCGTATTGTCGAGAACAGGCGCTGATCCGGCTGGCGACTCGATGATTGTCCACGTGATGTCAAATGGATCGCCATCAGGGTCATTGGCAACAATGGTAATATTGCTTGCAGTGCCTGTCCTGCCGATGATATCATCTCCGACCTGCAGAGTAGGTGCATTGTTGTCGGGTGCCGGATCATCGTCCGAACAAGCGTTGAACGTCATCAGCGCAGCCAGTATGGTTGCGTTAAGGAAATGTTTTGCGTGTGTTTTCATCTTGATTTTGGTTTTTCTTCTTCTGGTATTCACACACTTTTATTGGAAACCGGCTCAGACGATATAATTTTTTTTAGGGCGATTGAGGAAACCGGAATATTCACGCCGGTTAGACCTTTCCAGACGGGTTTCCCAGGGCAGGCAATGGAGTATGGCCAACGTGAATACGCGTCACGCCACTCTACCCACGTCTATATATGGGATAATGCTACGCGATACGTGCAGTCCTTTCAGGTTAAGTTGGTCGTAAGACAGACTTCGTTGTTGTGGTCGCGGACGGTACCACGATGTGAAGTATGGATGGCATGACAGAAATATCAAACACCGTGTCGGATCCGCAAGGCTCGCCATCTACGTGGTAGGGTACAGGCGTTTTCGTTTCAATTCGCAGTTTCCGGAGTTTGATGATTTCGGAATAACTGGATTGATCAATGGTTTTTGCAAAGAAAGCCCAGACGAAGTCGAACCGGTACGGCGGAACCTTTTTCAAAATGTTAAGGTGAAGCAAGCCATCCGAAACTGATGCCTTGGGTGCAATACAGGCGTTATTACCGTACTGGGAGGAATTGGCGATAGCGAATACGAATGCCTTTCGGGTGATCAGACTGCCGTCGATGGTAAGGGTAGCCTCAAATTCAGGGAAGCGCAGGAATTCTTCTATCGTCAGCTTGGCGTAGCCCGTCAGACCTCGCCGGGTTTTTCCGCCGAAGAGATTTGCGATATGGCCGTCGAAGCCAACGCCGGACACGTTGAGGGAAAGCTTGTTGTTAAGCGTAAAAACATCCATGGTGGTTGCGGGTGCGGTCAGGAAGGTCTTTACGGAGTCTGATATGGATAGTGGGATGCATAAGTGTCTGGCAAGACCATTTCCGGAACCGCGTGGGATGATACCCATAGGGATACCGGTATGTATCAGTCCGCGGCCCACCTCATTAATTGTTCCATCGCCGCCAACTGCTGCGACGCGTTCATACCCGGCGCCTGCGGCCGCTGAGGCGAGTTCTGTTGCGTGACCCGGGCCTTGTGTGTATACTATGTCAGGCTCCGCTTCATGCGCGGCGCAGACCTGAATTATCCGACCTTCAAGTTCAGGTGTGTAACCGCCTCCGGCAAACTTGTTAACGATGAATAGTACCTTCTTTATCTTGTGGACCACCTTATGGAATTACCGATACTCTATGTCGAATCTGGGGCCGTCTTACCCGGTATTGGAAACCGGCCGGAATGAACGGTGGAGTGTTACCTGAATTCAACAATCCGCAGGCGACTATTTGCGCACCTTGTCTTCGATATACTTTACCGCCTGCCCGAAAGTCTGGAGTTTCTCAGCATCATCGTCGGGGATCCGGATATCGAAAGTC
Organism: Bacteroidota bacterium; assembly: GCA_023417065.1. Taxonomy (GTDB): domain Bacteria; phylum Bacteroidota; class Bacteroidia; order Cytophagales; family Cyclobacteriaceae; genus Ohtaekwangia. The sequence continues at coordinate 41,936 of JAEZGH010000180.1, read as the reverse complement.
TGCTCGAACTCCATCACAATTTCAGCATAATCGAGCGAGTCGATCCCCAGGTCTTTGACGAAGTTCGCATCGGGGGTAATTTCAGATTCGGCGATACCAAGCTTTTCGGTCAGTATTTTGGTCACTTTCTGGGGAACGTCTTGCATATGGATAAAAAGTTCGGGGTAAAGGTATTAAATGGCCCCGGCCCTTACAAGTCCGGCGATGCCTTAAAACCGCATAGAGAACTCTGTACCCTTGCCAACGTGTGATTTCACCGTCAGCGAACCCTGATGCTGCCTCATGATTTGCCTTGAGAGACTCAGGCCAATACCCGACCCGTTTTTCTTGGTCGTAAAAAACGGGATGAAAATCTTTTCCAGCGCCTCCGGGTCGATACCAGATCCATTGTCGGTGACAGAAATGATTGTCCGGGACTTCTCATTGAGGTACGCCCGCAACTCGATCCGTTTCTCCTCCTGATCCTCAAACGCCTGAATAGCATTCTTCAGCAGGTTGATCAACACCTGCTCGATCATGTTCTTGTCAGCCGCCAGCGTGAGATCCTCCGGGTATACAGAAATCCTCACATCGATGTTCTTCTCGGAAATCTCCTTGCGGTGAAGCATAACCAGTTCGTCCAGCAACCCGCGCACAGGGATGTTTACCGGCTTGGGCTTCGGAACGCTGGTCAAACTTCGAAACTCCTTGACAAATTGAATCAATCCTTCACTCCTTTTGCTTATCGTTTGAAGAGAGAGGTGGATGTCGCTAAGCTGATCTTTGGTCAGCGCAACGCCGTTTTGTTCTGTCGTATGAGGTTTTATTTCTTCCTCAACAATGCCTGCCAATGACGATATTGGTGTAACGGAATTCATGATCTCGTGCGTAAGCACGCGCACAAGGTTTTGCCAGGCTTCCATTTCCTTTTCGTCGAGTTCGCTCTGAATGTTTTGCACGGAGACGAGCTTGACGTTTTCTCCTCTAAGGGTGAGCTCAATAGCGTAAATTGACAGCTGAACAAACTCGTCGCCGATCTGCAGGCGGAGCAACTCACGGCCACCCGTTCTCAGTCGCTCGAAAACCAGAACGAGCTGTTCACTGACTTCAGCGAGATCCTTAACGTATTCGGGACGGTTTACTTTCAGCAATTTGCGCGCTGCGCTATTGTAAATTTCAATCTTGCCGCTTTCGCGAAATACGATTAACCCAATCCCTACATGCATCACGATGTTGCGGTAGAACAGAAACTCCGAATCCTTCTCAGACCGGGCACTTCGAAGTCTTGAAAGGGCTTCGTTCAATTCGCGGTGCAGGCGCATGACGATGGGATCGTCGCTTTGGGTCTTGAAAGAGTATGACAAGTCGTCAAATTGAATTGAGTCGAGGAATGCTGCAATACTCTGGTGTGACCGGTCGAGGTACTCAATCAGAAGCTTGACCTGATAGACACTTATGGCCAGGAAGATCAGGCTATAGAAAACATTTCCGTCTCTGAGGAAGAAAGCAAAGAGAATCGTTGTCGCCGACAGCAATGCTACTCTTGGGAGGACCGGTGACCGCCAGTTAAATTCCATGCAGAAAAATTATCATGTCGATAGCGTTCATTCATTAAGCCGGTCTGGTCGTCATTCCCTTTCAGGAGCGCGCGTTGTTCTCAGATGCCATACTTCTCCATACGGCGGTATAGTGAGGCGCGGGTAAGACCGAGTTCGTCCGCAGCCTTTGAAATATTTCCGTTGTGCATCTGAAGCGCCTTTACGATCGCCGACTTCTCCACTTCGTCAAGGTTGAGCGTGTGGTTAGAAGTGGAAGACGTCAGGGTACGGCTCAAAAGGAAATCACTTTCCTGAAGTGTTTCCGAATCAGTCATTATAACAGCACGTTCAATAGAATGCTGTAACTCCCTGATGTTTCCGGGCCATGCATAACGTTTGAGTTTGTCCATTGCCTCGGGTGTGATGGAACGAACATTCTTGTGATACTTCTTCGCGTAGTAGCTCAGGTAATGCTGAGCCAGCAACGGAATATCTTCAACTCTGTCGCACAGTGGCGGCACATGGATTTCAACCGTGTTGATCCTGTAAAGCAAATCTTGCCTGAAGGTTCCTTCCTGAACCATTTTCGGCAACGGCATATTGGTGGCGCAGATCAGACGGATATCAACGGCCTGAGGTTGGTTAGAACCCACCCGTGTTACCTGCCGCGATTGCAACGCACTCAGCAGCTTACTTTGAAGGCTGAGGCTCAGGTTTCCGATCTCGTCCAGGAAGAGCGTTCCGCCATTGGCGAGTTCAAATCTTCCGGGTCTGTCTTCGCGAGCATCGGTGAACGCGCCTTTTTTATGCCCGAATAATTCACTTTCGAATAGCGTCTCCGTTATGGCACCCATATCAACGGATACGAAGCTGTTGTTCTTCCGGAGGGACCGCTGGTGTATGGCACGTGCGATCAGTTCCTTTCCGGTTCCGTTTTCACCAAGGATCAATACATTGGCATCCGTTCGCGCAACCTTGTCTATCAGGCTGAAAACATCACGGATGGCAGGGCTGTTTCCGATGATATCGGCAAAGGGCTTGTTGATCTGTTCTTCAAGCATCTCCTTTGCGTGTTTCAGTTTGTCAACCTGGTTGTACGATTGTTTCAGTTTGATGGCTGTGGCAATCGTTGCGATCAGTTTTTCATTCTGCCAGGGCTTCAGGATGAAGTCGGTCGCGCCGGCCTTCAGGGCGCGGACAGCCATCTCCACATCACCGAAGGCTGTAATCATGATGACGACTGAGGCCGGATCGTGATTGAGGATCTGCTCCAGCCAGTAAAAGCCTTCCTTTCCGCTCGTGATATCCTTGCTGAAATTCATGTCGAGCAGTATCACATCATAGGTGTCGTTGTTGAGAAGAAACGGAATCTTTTTAGGGTTCTTTTCAATGATGATGTGATGACCTTGCTTTTTCAACAACATTTTCGCCGCGAGAAGAACGTCTTCATCATCGTCGATCATCAGAATTTTGCCGCCTTCAGTATTCACGATTGGGATCAGGTTTAAGAGTGCCGGGGAATAAGGAAAATTTATGCCAATAGGAAATAACCTGGAATTCAGGTGTTTCACTATCCGGTTTGTTACCGAATCGTACAAAGATGTTCAAAATTGAACACTTTTCCTTGTGGCTGAGGTCAGGGATTTAGCGAAAAGATGTCGACGCTTTTTTCGTCGACGAGGAATAATCGCTCATCGGTGAGCAAGGCAAAACGCGCCGAGTGGGGGAGCTCCAGCGTTCTGGTCTCCGCGGTAAACAGGTTGAAAAATTTCAGTGAGGCACCTTGGGCGTAGTACAGTTCCTCTCCGAGAAAACTAAAATACGCAATGTCGTGTCCGACGATCGTCCGCAGAGGGCGTCCCATCATATTGAATATCCTGATGCCTTTTTCACGGTCAAGAACGAAGATGAAATTCTGATATTCGCGTACTGTCTGGATCGCATTGAAGTCAAGTGCGCTGTCGGGTATGATGCTTTCGAACATCAGGCGTTCACTTCTCAGATTAATTTTTTTCAAACTTCGGTCTGCGGCATCGAGGATGACCATATCGTGGTCGCCGGAGGAACATATAAATGCAGGTTCAAGCGCAAAAGCCGAGTCTGGCCGTGAAGGCGGATTCTGAAAAGAAAAGAATGGGGTAAAATGGATGTATTGTTTTGTGTTGGCGTCGAACGCAAAAAGTCGTGACCCATCCCGCGGGTCGAATACTTCGGGCAGGAAGGGCAGTGATCCGGTTTGCTGCACCTTGCCATCAATGTCAAAGCGGGTGATGGTGCTGTCGGGGGCGATCAAATATAACTCGCCCGGCCTGTCTACGCCGGCGAGGATTGCTCCTGTGTGGGTGATGGATTTGATCTTCGTGAACTGAGCATTTGCCGCCACCGAGCTGAACAATGCTGCAAGCAGGAAGAAACACATACCTATCGTACTCCTCATATCAAAATTCTTTCAGTTCCAGATTATTACCGTCATAGGATGCATACGTCGTGAAGTTGACCCATTCTCCGAGGTTGACGTATCGGCTCGTATCGTTGATCCGGATGTCAAGTGGGAGGTGGCGGTGGCCAAAGATGTAAAAGTCGTGATGATCCGTTTTTTCAACTTCACGACAGTAGATTAGGAGAAACTCCCGGTCTTCGCCCCGGAATTGCTCGCCGCCCTTCTTGTTATTGCTGATGCGACTGCTTCTCGACCATCTGTTAGCAATGGCAATGCCAATATTAGGATGGAGCCACCCGAACAACCATTGACACACGCGACTGTTGAAGATGCGCTTAAGGATCTTATACGTCTTATCGCCAGGGCCGAGGCCATCGCCGTGACCGATTAGGAATCTATGGCGCCCACAGGTAAGCACCTGCGGTTGCCTGTAAATGGGGATACCGAGTTCCTTTTGAAAGTAATCAAACATCCACATGTCGTGATTTCCGGTAAAGAAGATGATGTTGATACCGGCATCGCGGAGCTGGGCAAGCTTTCCGAGTAAGCGGATGTGACCCTTTGGAACGGCGTGGCGATACTCAAACCAGAAGTCGAAGATATCTCCCAATAGAAAGATCGTGTGCGCTTCACCTTCAATTGTTTCAAGCCAGCGGATAATTTTTCTCTCCCGTTCAATACTGGATTGGTGGTCGGGAACACCGAGGTGAAAGTCTGACGCGAAAAATACTTTCTTTCCTGGAGGAAGTGCTATTGCTGGAAGCATCTGGTGCCGTATAACTAAAAAAAAACTCAGGAGCGTTCACTCCTGAGTCCAAAATTAATCTAATTCTTCAATTCCTTATGCGGCGGTACGACTACGACGGCGTACCCATGGCATTGGGGCTATCGCCCTCAAGGGTAGGAGTAGGATCAACGCCAGGTTGTTCATTTTCCTGTTGTTTCTTTTCGTACTTGCCGTGACCGTTCGTGAACTGCTGATATGTCGTCGGTTTTTCAAAAGGACGTTTTCCAATGAGACGTTCAAGATCCGACTGGAAGAGGATTTCCTTCTCGAGCAGTTCCTGAGCAATCACTTCAAGGTGCTGACGGTGTTGCATCAGGAGGGCTTTTGTCCTTGCGTAAGACTCGTCAATGATGCGCTTTACTTCCTTGTCGATACGCTCTGCTGTAGCTTCGGAATAAGGCTTCTGGAAGTTATAGTCAGAGGCCTTTGAGTCGTAGAACGAGATATTTCCAATCTGATCGTTCATCCCGTAAATGGTCACCATGCTGTAAGCCATTTTCGTGATTCTCTCCAGGTCGCTCAAAGCACCGGTCGAGATCTTGTTGAATACGATATCTTCTGCAGCTCTACCGCCGAAAGCCATACACATTTCATCCAGCATTTGTTCAGTCTGGTAGAGGAACTGTTCTTTCGGAAGGTACTGGGCGTATCCTAGCGCAGCCACTCCGCGGGGAACGATACTTACCTTCACCAGCGGATCGGCGTGTTCGAGGAACCATCCAGCGACTGCGTGACCTGCTTCGTGGTAAGCAACAATGCGTTTCTCTTCAGGGGAGATGATCTTGGTTTTCTTTTCGAGACCGCCGATCACGCGATCGATGGCATCCTGGAAGTCCTGCATATCGACAGCTTTTTTGTCGCGTCGTGCTGCAATCAAAGCGGCTTCGTTACATACGTTAGCGATTTCAGCACCGGCGAACCCTGGGGTTTGCGCGGATAATTTCTTCGCGTCGACGGTTTGATCAAGCTTAATTGGCTTGAGGTGAACTTTGAAGATTGCTTCACGTCCTACGATATCGGGTTTATCGATGCTTATCTGGCGATCGAAACGTCCGGGACGGAGGAGCGCTGAGTCGAGCACGTCAGGGCGGTTAGTTGCAGCCAGGATGATAACACCTGAGTCTGTGGCGAAACCGTCCATCTCCACGAGGAGGGAGTTCAGGGTATTTTCGCGTTCGTCATTTGCGCCAGGCATCTGACCGCGACCGCGGGAACGACCAATTGCGTCGATCTCATCTATAAATACGATACATGGAGCTTTTTCCTTGGCCTGTTTGAACAGGTCGCGAACCCTTGCTGCACCTACACCGACAAACATTTCAACGAAGTCGGAGCCTGACAGTGAGAAGAACGGTACGCCAGCTTCGCCAGCCACTGCCTTCGCCAGGAGGGTTTTACCGGTTCCGGGAGGGCCCACAAGCAGAGCACCTTTGGGAATCTTACCACCAAGTTTTGTGAACTTTGTCGGGTTCTTCAGAAAGTCGACAATCTCCTTAACCTCTTCCTTGGCTTCATCAAGCCCGGCAACATCAGCAAAAGTGATTTTTACCTTGTTTTCAGCATCGAAGAGTGCCGCCTTTGATTTTCCGATATTGAATATCTGGCCACCAGGTCCGCCACCTCCGGTCATCCGGCGCATAAGCATCCAGAATCCAAAGAGAAGCAGGAACAGGAATCCCCATTGCAGGAATACGCCGAAGTAGTCCTCTCTTTCATCATGCTTGTAGTCGGGTCTGTTGGCATCGGGGGGTAGGGAGTCGCGGAACTGTCGAAACTCCTGATCGAACCTTCCAGGTTCGACGACACGGACGATAAAGTGTGGTCCTCCGTTTTGAACTCCGAAAGATTGATTCAGTTCAGCTTCATACTTGGGTTTCTTCTGCGCGTCAGCTGTCAGGGTTACCTCAACATATTTTCTGTTCGGAACAAGAACTACCTTTTTAACATCGCCGTCTTTTACCATTTGTATCAAATCATCCTGGTCCTTTTCTCTGAGTTGCGAGGATGAGGTAAAATACATCACACCAAAAATTACTGCCACGGTAGCCAGGATGACCCAGATCTGGTAATTCCCTCTGGGGGGCTTCGTAGGTAGTATTGGTTTATTGTTCTCTTTCTTGTCCGCCATTTCTGTCTAAAGTCAGTAATAAAGTCGTTTACTCCAAATTTCTAAGTGATTAACGCCGGGGCACAGATTTAGTTTTTACTGTCAATTTCGACGATTTCCGCGTCACCCCATAGCTTTTCCAGTGCATAAAATTCTCTACGATCCTTCCTGAAAACGTGGGCAACCACATCTATATAGTCGAGAAGCATCCATTCTTTATTGTTTTTTCCCTCAATATGCCAGGGATTTTCGTTTAATGCCTTATAGACTTCAGCATCAATGGAATCTGCGATGGCATCAAGCTGTTTGTCGGAGCTGCCCGAGCACAAAACGAAGAAATCAGCAACGGCATTCTTTACTTTTCTCAAATCCATGACAACGATGTCCGTTGCCTTTTTTTCCTGCATGCCCTTTACAATTACATCACTTAACTTTTCTGAAGAGGCACCCTTCCGTTTTTTTGCCATTAACTATCTTCGTTTTCTTTAAATAAACCTCAAAACTAATCAAAATACCTTGTATAAAATCCCTGCCACAACGGTTTTCCTTGGTAAGAATCTGATTTTTATGCCGGAATGCCATTCCACCAGTGATCATTTACTGGCGCTTTGTCAGGCCCAGGGCCCGGCAGAAGGTACTCTGGTGATCACCGCACATCAGACAGCGGGGCGTGGGCAGCGCGGCAATTCCTGGGAGGCCCAGTCAGGGAAAAACCTTACCTTCTCGTTTCTCTTGAAGCCAACGTTCCTCCCGGTATCGCAGCAGTTCTTTCTGACGATTATCGTATCGCTGGGTATTCGCGACTTCTTAACCAAAGAAACAGGCACAAAAGTTCACATCAAGTGGCCGAATGACATTTTGATGGACGATCTGAAGATCTGCGGCGTGCTGATTGAAAACCAGATTCTTGGCCAGACCCTCTCGGGATCGGTTATCGGCGTGGGGCTGAACGTGAACCAGCAGTTTTTCAGCGTCCCTACCGCCACTTCGCTCGCGCTTGTCACGGGCCAGACGTTCGATCTTTCGGCATCTCTGAACAAACTCCTGTCCTGCATTGAACAACGATACCTGCAGCTTCGGGAGGGCAGGATGCGACAACTTCGCGACCAATACCTCGATGCCCTTTACCTCCGGGATCAGCCGCACCGTTTCGCAGTCGCCCAGGAGGAATTCGTTGGAACCATCCGCGGTATTGATGAGATCGGGCGCCTCCTGATTGAAACTCCCCCCGGACCGCGTTCCTTCGACATCAAGGAGATCCGGTACGCAGGGGTGCCTGAATCCTGACAAGAATAATGTAGTTTCGCGCGTCATGAATCCATTTACCACCTCCAGCCGGATTATCGTAACCTGCAACAAGCGCCTGGCTCCGTACCTTGAAAGGGAAGTAACGGACCTGGGTTTTATCCCCGTCCGATCCTTTAGTACAGGTCTGGAGCTGCAGGGAACCATGGAAGACTGTATCCGGCTGAACCTGAGCCTTCGGTGTGCGAGCCAGGTACACTATTCGATACGCGCGTTTCGTGCCCGTACGCCGGATGAGCTTTACGCCACACTGCGGAGTTTGCCGTGGGAAGAGTATCTCGATGAAGACGGGTACTTGTCGATTACGAACAACGTGATGAATCCTACTATCAAGAATACCATGTTCGCGAACGTAAAGGTCAAGGATGCCATCGTAGACCGGATTCGCGAGGTTAGGGGACGCAGGCCGGACACCGGCCCAGCGTTGGATGGAATGGTGGTCCATCTGTGGTGGAAGGATGAGGATGCCGAGATTTTTATCGATACGTCCGGTGAAACTCTCGCAAAACACGGCTACCGCAAGATCCCGGGGCGCGCTCCGATGCTCGAAGCACTGGCAGCTGCAACCGTTATGGCAACCCAATGGGACCGGATGTCGCCGTTCGTAAATCCTATGTGCGGGTCATCAACGCTGGCTATTGAGGCGGCAATGCTCGCAACAAACCGCGTTCCCGGATTATTTCGTGAAAACTATGCCTTTATGCACATTAAAGGATATGACGAGCAGATCTATAAACGCGAGTTGAGGAAGGTACGCGAGCAAATTGTCGACGTTGACGGACTGAAAATCATTGCCACGGATATTAATCCCGATGCCGTTGAAATTTCCCAGGTTAACGCCGGCATGGCCGGCGTGGACCACTTGATTGACTTCGGCACCTGCGATTTTGAGCGAACTGTTGTTCCGGAATCTCCGGGAGTGGTGTTTTTCAACCCTGAATACGGCGAACGTCTCGGGGAACTTGAGGAGCTTGAGAGAACGTATGAGCGCATCGGAGACTTCATGAAGAAGAAATGCGCCGGTTACACGGGCTACATCTTCACGGGAAATCTGGATTTAGCCAAAAAGATCGGACTGAAGGCAAAGCGCCGCATCGAATTCTATAACGCTAAAATTGATTGTCGTTTACTCGAATACGAGCTGTATTCCGGAACGCGTCGTACCGATATTGCCAAATAGCTGCGTTAGCCCCTTGGGCGCGCGATTTTGCGTTTCGGCTTTTGAGGAGTGTATTTCTTCTTTCCTTTCAGGCTCCTTTCGCGATCGCGGTCATTTTTGTCGAAATCGAGATATCGGGCGATTCCGAAGCTTACATGGGCAAACGTTTCAGTACGCTTTCCCGGCCGGTCATAGAGGTGCTCGTAGTTTTGAATTTCCTGCAGATAGGCATCGGTACGCGTATCAAACAGGCCGTAATTCAGCCGTACATCCAATGACACTCGCCAGTGGTTAGACACGTCCCAGTCTGATCGCAGCCCTACCCCGGCGAAGACCTGAAGGCTATTGAAGTTTTCCTGGCTCGCGTTGACCTGATTTTGCACCACAGGTGCGAGCACGCCATCATATTCCAAGGTGTAGCCCTCAGGAAGTGAGGGGATCACTTCCGACGGAAATATGAGCTTCATGTCGTCATGGGAAATGCGGTCGTCGGCATCGTAAAGAAAAGAAGCGCTGACGGAAGCCAGCGCACTAACCCTGAAAAAATCGAGGTTGATAAGGTGCAGCTTAAAGGCCACAGGCAATGAGAAGTACTTCATAGTGATGTTTCGGCGCCCGATATGTCCTCCTTCCGTATTGACCACATTGTAGTTCTGGCCTGTTGTAATAAGTCCGGGGCTGATGAGGAAGCCGAATCCTTCATAATCCTTCATGATCGTCACCCCAAACGGAGCAGCCTTCAGGGAATATCGCGGATCATAGCGCGGGTCGCTGTCCATTCCCTTGTCGAGGGTGATCGGCACCGTAAATCCGGAATGGATTCCTAAGCCCACAGAATGCTGCTGGCCATAGGCACAGCCGCAAATGAGAACTACAACCAGACAGAAAAGTGACCTTAACATATGACTTAAGGGAAAAAAGTATCTCAAATTAGCCAAAACGAGCCCATATCATGTCATCAGAAGCCGCCAGCAGTAGATTCAGCCGTTCAAAGGCACGTAGAAACTTTGGAATTTTGTCTTATTTCGCACCGTATAAATTAAGATGAAGGGCTTTCATTACAGGTTTGTGGAAGGGATCACCTGGCGGAATAACATATACGTCGTGCTTCTCCTGAGGCTTTTGCTGGTGATGATGATGTTTTCCATATGCCGGCTTGGTTTCTATTTTTTCAATAAGTCTTTCTTTGAAGACATCTCTGCCGCCGAAATGCTGCGCCTGATGGCAGGAGGGCTGGTTTTCGATCTCTCGACCGTACTTTACGTCAACAGCTTATACATCCTGCTGATGATCGTGCCGCTGGAGGTACGTTTCAAACAATCGTATCGAACCGTTCTCAAGTACCTTTTCTTTACAACGAATGGGATTGCCCTGGCCGCAAACGTCGCTGATTTCATTTACTATCGCTTCACACTGCGCCGAACGACAGCCGAGGTGTTTGCACAATTTCAGAATGAAACCAACATGGGTGGACTGTGGCTGAAATTTTTCGTCGACTACTGGTATGCCGCCTTCTTCTGGATCATCTTGATGATCGCCCTTGTATATTGCTACAATCGGCTCCGCTACCAGGGGCCACAGGTCAGGGACAGGCGGATTTTCTACGTCGGCGGACTACTCGCTATACCGTTGATTGCATACCTGATCATGGGAGGGATGCGGGGCGGATTTCGTCACAGTACGCGACCAATTACATTAAGTAACGCAGGGGAATACGTAAGCGATCCTAAACACATCAGCATCGTGTTGAATACGCCGTTTGCGGTTATGCGTACCGTTGGAAAGACCCAGGTCCGCAAGAAAGAGTACTTTCCCGAGGAAGAGCTCGGTCGGATTTACACACCTGTCCATATTCCTCCGGATTCATTGACCTTTCGCGCCAAAAATGTGGTCGTGATTATCCTTGAAAGTTTTTCAAAGGAATTTGTAGGAGCATTAAACCGCGATAAGTACAACGGTACGTACAAAGGGTATACGCCGTTTCTGGATTCTCTGATTGGTGAGGGACTTACGTTTGAATATTCATTCGCGAACGGGCGCAAGTCTATCGACGGATTGCCATCGGTGGTAAGCAGTATTCCGAGCATGGGAACGCCGTATTTTCTGTCGCCGTATTCCGACAACCGGATCAACAGTCTTGCTTCGCTGCTTCGTTCAAAAGGATATCACACATCGTTCTTCCACGGGGCACCCAATGGTTCGATGGGGTTCCAGGCCTTCATGAATATCGCCGGCGTTCACGAGTACTATGGCATGAGTGAGTACAACAACGACGCGGATTTCGATGGACTTTGGGGGATCTGGGACGACAAGTTCCTTGATTTTTATGCGACGAAACTGAACACGTTCAAGGAGCCGTTCTTTTCAAGCTTCTTCTCGGTGTCGTCACACCACCCGTTTAAGATTCCGGCTGAATTCGAAGACGACTTCAAGGGTGGTCCGTTGGTAATTCACAAATGCATTCAGTACACTGATTACAGCCTCAGGAAATTTTTTGAGCGCGTATCGAAAATGCCGTGGTATGAGAATACGCTTTTTGTGATCACCGCCGACCATACGTCCTCTGAAATTGAATTCCCTGAAACGCGTACGCCGGCAGGATTCTACAGTGTGCCAATTGTATTTTTCAGTCCGGATGGAGCGCTCAGGGGTCACATGGATAAAATTGCACAGCAAACCGACATCATGCCTTCGGTGCTTGCTCATCTGAATTATGATGAGCCCTTTGTGGCCTTCGGGCGAAACCTTTTTTCGCAAGAGGAGGGGATGGCATTCAACTTCAAGGATAATCAGTACCAGCTCTTCCTGGGAGACTTTCTACTTCAGTTCGACGGAACGAAAAGTACGGGATTGTTCCGCTTCAAAACAGACAAATTGCAGGAGCATAACCTGATCGATCAACTTCCTGATGCCGTGGCGGGCATGGAGCCTGTTATCAAGGCTGTAGTGCAGCAGTACAACAATCGGATTGTTGATAACCGTATGACGGTTATAAGTGATCCGGTAGTAAAAACATCGGGAGTGAATTAGGCGAGGTTGTGATAGACGTTTTGAACGTCGTCATCGCCCTCGAGCGCCTCGATAAGCTTGAATACCTCGTCCTGTTGTTCCTCAGACAGTTCTTTAGTAGTTGTGGGAACGTAGTGGATCTCGGAACTTTTCGCTTCTAAATTCCGCGACTCCAGGAACTTCTGCATAGTTCCAAATTCCGTGAACTTCGTTGACAATACGATTTCGTCGTCGTTGCGTTCGATTTCCTCGGCACCGGCGTCGATGAGGTCCAGCTCAAGTTCGTCGAGGTTGAGGGCAGCAGGGTCAAACTTAAATACGCCACGACGTTCGAACAGAAAGGCAACAGAACCTGAGTTGCCCATTGCGCCGCCGTTTTTCGAGAAGTGCAGGCGAATATTCGCAACCGTGCGGGTCGGGTTGTCGGTTGCGCATTCGACAATCATCGGAACACCATGTGGACCGTAACCTTCGTATGTTACTTCCTGGTAGTCCTTCTCTTCCTTTGATGAAGCGCGGCGGATGGCAGCTTCCACGCGGTCTTTGGGCATGTTCACCCCTTTGGCGTTCTGGATAGCGAGACGAAGTTTGGGGTTGTTTTCCGGATGGGGACCGGCCTGTCGCACTGCGATCGATATTTCTTTTCCTATTCTGGTGAAGGCTTTGGCCATCCGGTCAAAGCGTGCAAACATTTTGTGTTTCCTTTTTTCGAAAATGCGACCCATAGTTAATCGTATTAAGCGTGCAAAATTAAGGGAGATCGCGAATTAATCAACGATTTCTCCCGTTCATATCAAGTCAGTTCTGCGCGTTTGGCGCGTTCCCACACCACGCTCTGCCGGTTCCGTACGTATCTTATGAAACCCGCATACACCGCCGCATTCATGACGGAGAAGTAATACGGAACGAAAAATCCCTTGATGTTTACCTTCCGGTTTCGCATTACCCATCCCGCGATGGCAATTACATAGAAGCCCAGTTGCAGGATGAGCAGCGCCTGGTATAACGGGTATCCCGTCAGGGCAAGATAGAGGTTCGAAATCAGAATGACGAGCAAACTGAGTGGTGCCAGCGTCCATCTCAACACCCGGTGTGAGATATACTGAAACGATAAAATGCCGTAACGAAAGGGGTTCAGCAAATAGACGAGTCTGGTCATAGCCTGAAAACCACCGGCACAGATGCGTACTTTTCGTTTCCACTCTTCTTCAACGGATGCGGAAGCCGTTTCCATGGCATAGGCATCAGGCTCGTATGCGAACCGAAAACCTTTTGCGGCCACCCGAAGAGAGAGGTAGAAGTCTTCAATGATCATATCTGGCGGCGGCGGTTCGTAGAGGTTTGTACGGATGGCAAACAGTTCGCCCGCTGCACCTACAACGGAGTGTACCTCGGCATCTTTGCGCTTGAGAAAAGATTCATATTTCCAATAAAGCCCTTCGCCAGCGCCGGATGCATTATCACTTTCTTTCGAAACGATTTTTTTCTCGCCGGCAACACCTCCCACCGATGGGTCCGCAAAATGCCTCACCAGCTTGCGTATGGCGTCAGGGTTGAGATACGTATTCGCATCACAGAAAACGGTTATGGGGGTGGTTATCTCTTTCATGACACGGTTTACCGCATGGATTTTGCCCCTGCGTTCACGTTCATGGAATAACCGGATTGCTGGATATTCCTTTATAATTTCGGATGTGTGATCAGTGGATCCGTCCGTCACAAAAATCAGCTGGAGCTTGTCCTTCGGATAGTTCAGCTCGAGCGAGTTCCGGACTTTTTGCCGAATGAAGTCTTCTTCGTTATAGGCTGCGACAACCAGCGATACCTCCGGGAGTTGAGCGTCAGGCGGCGAAGAGAATGCCGGCTTTGTTTTTGATTTTGACAGGATGTATATAAGGATTCCGTATCCGACGTAGGTGTATCCAACTATCGTCAATCCGGCCCAAAACAACGCTGTAAGAAACGCCTGCATTCGATTTTTGAAAGCAATTAAGGGCCTAAACTACGAGTTCCCATTAAAATATCGGCCGGATATACCTGATTTCTGCTATTTTTGCCGGTCTGGTTCTCTTATGCGAAACCTTTGCCCGACCCTTTTTTTTCTTCTGTTTTTTTTGCCTGTTCTGGCCTACGCACAGGTGCAGGATGACGTCGTCTCGATGGATGAAGATACTGAAGCCACGTTTTCAGTGACTGATAACGACGAGGTGCCGGATCTCGACGTCGCCTCCGTAGATCTCGACCCAGGCTCACCGGGACGTCAGGTGTATCTGAATGTTCCAGGTATCGGTGAATTTGAAGTCGATGACCTGGGCAACGTAACCTTCAGCCCTGCTGCAAACTATTTCGGCCTCGTGACACAGCCTTACAGTGTGAGTACGATGTCCGGCGATGATGCAGGACAGGCACAAATGCAGGTTACGGTAAATCCAGTGAACGACGCTCCTGTAGCTGAGGTCGACGCTGGCACTACCGATGAAAATACGGCGATATCAATTGATGTGACCGCAAACGACACTGATGTGGATAACACGGTGGACGAACTTGTGGCAGATCTTGATCCTATTGCCAATGGCATTCAAACAAGCCTTGTTGTAGACGGTGAAGGAACCTGGACGGCGTCAGGGGGGACGGTGACCTTTACCCCTGAGTCTGGCTTTTCCGGAACAGCACAAATAAGTTACACGGCCCGGGATCCTGAAGGAGCGGAATCAAACCCGGCTACGATTACAGTAACAGTAAATGATATCAATGCGAATCCTGTCGCCAATGATGACGTGGCAAGCACTGATATAAATACCGCTGTGGTCATCGCGATTCTTGATAACGACACGGACGATGATAATGCGTTGGATCCTGCGACGGTTGATCTGGATCCGGGAACGGGAGGAAGACAAACCAGTGTCTCGAATGCAAGTGGTTCGGCAGTAGTTAATGGTTCCGGAGTCGTTACGTTCACGCCAGCGACGGGATTCACAGGCGAAGCAAGCTTCACGTACACCGTGGACGACAACGCCGGAAATACATCCAATACAGCAACCGTTACAGTGACGGTGAACTCCACAAACGTAGCGCCAACAGCAGCAAATGACGAAGGCAATACGAGTGAAGGAACACCGGTTACGTTCGATATCGTCAGCAACGACACCGATCCTGACGGAACCATTGATCCTGCTTCCGTCGACCTTGATCCGTCGGCGCCGGGTCGGCAGGACTCTTTTTCACACGCAAACGGGACGGCATCGGTTAACAATTCGGGTATGTTCACATTTACTCCCAATGCCGGATTTGTGGGCACAGTAACGCTTTCGTATACCGTCAACGATAATGAGGGGGCAACTTCAAATATTGCGCAGATAACGGTTAATGTTTCTGCCGGCAATCAGCCTCCTGTTGCAGTCAATGATGACATCAACGGAACGGAAGATGAGTCCTTTACCTATGACCTTCTTGCTAACGACACCGATGACAACGGATTAGATAATTCGTCCGTTGATCTTGATCCCTCTGCGAATGGACAGCAGACCACACTTGCAGTAGATGGCGGTACCATTACAGTGTCGTCAGGAGTGATCACATACACGCCTATTGCCAACTACAACGGAACCTTCTCGTTCAGTTACACCGTGCGGGATACCGATGGATTGACATCGAACACAGCAACGGTAAACGTGGTCATCGCCGCGGTAAATGATGCGCCAATAGCTGGAAATGACGTTTCGAGCACGACCGAGGGAACTGCGGTAACTCTTAACATTCTTGAAAACGATTCAGATGTAGACGGAACGATCGATCCCTCAACGATTGACCTCAATATCTCTGAGGCTGGGATTCAAAGTACGCGAACCACAGGCAACGGTACCTATAGTGTGGATGGAACGGGTATACTAACCTTTGAGCCTGCCGCCAACTATTCCGGTGTTGCGGTTATTCAGTACAATGTGCGCGATAATCTCGGGCTCGTCTCCAATAATGCTTCCATTACCATTGACGTGACTGCTGTTAACGCCGCCCCAGTGGCCGTTGACGATGTAGCGACGACGGACGAAAACCAGTCCGTGATAATAAACATACTCTCCAACGATACCGATGACGACGCAATCGATCCGACAACCGTCGATCTCAATCCTGGAACAGGCGGAATTCAAAGCTCGGTGACGGTGGAGGGTGGAACGTTTACCGTTAGCACTTCCGGTGTAGTGACGTTCTCACCGACGCCGGATTACTTCGGCACAGCGGTGGCAACGTATACCGTGAACGACAACGAAGGGCTGACTTCAAATACAGCGACGATCACCGTCACCATCAACGCTGTCAATGAAAAACCTGTGGCGAATCCCGACCTTGCTACGACTGACGAAGACGAACCGGTTACGATCAATGTCGTGGCTAATGATACGGATGACGGAAGTATTGATGCATCTACGGTAGACCTGAATGTCTCGGCTGCCGGAATCCAGAATACACGTACAACGGGTGAAGGAACGTGGGTGGTTGATTCCGATGGTATCGTCACGTTCACACCGACAGCAAACTACTTCGGGACGGCGTCCATTCAGTATACCGTTCGCGACAACGAGGGGGTGACCTCCGATCCGGCTTCGATCACTGTTGAAATTGCCAGCGTGAACGACAAACCGGTTGCTGTAAATGACTCCAGGACAATCAATGAAGATACCAATGCTGTGTTCAATGTTGTGGCTAATGATACCGACGTTGATGGGCAGGTGGTTGCCTCAACAGTGGATCTCGACATCGCCACTCCCGGGATTCAGTCAAGTTTGTCTGTACCGGAAGGGGAGTTCACAGTGGATAGTGACGGCGTGGTAACGTTCGTGCCGTTAACCAATTTCTTTGGCTCAGTGACCATATCGTATACTGTAAACGATAATGAGGGAGCCACATCTGATCCGGCCACGATCACCATTACAGTTAATGCCGTTAACGATCCTCCGATTGCGAACAACGACGTTGAAAATACGTCACAAAATGTTCCGGTGACCATCAACATACTCGCGAACGATATCGACGTAGATGGGACCATCAATCCCGTGACCGTGGATCTGCTTCCCTCAACGCCCGCAGTGGCCGACAAGACCAGGACAGTAGCGAGTGGAACGTATTCAGTCGATAACGCCGGTGTCGTGACGTTCACACCCGTGGCATCGTTTAGCGGGACATCATCAATTACGTATACTGTCAAGGATAACCTCGGCGCAACGTCCAACGCCGCGACGATCTCAGTACTCGTAGACTTTGTAAACACGGCACCCGTTGCAAATGATGACAACGCAACAACGGAGGAGGATACGCCTGTCGTTATCGAGATCCTTGCCAACGACACGGATGATGGAAGCCTTGTTCCGGCTAGCGTGGATCTGAATACTACCGCAGATGGAATACAGACAACGCGCACAACACCGGAAGGGACGTTTACCGTCGTGTCGGGAGTTGTTACCTTTACGCCGGTATTGAATTTCAATGGTACTGCCACGATCCAGTATACCGTGGAGGACAACATTGGTGTCAGATCGGAACCCGCGACCATCACCGTCACCGTTACGCCGGTGAACGACCCGCCCGTGGCAAACAACGACAATGCAACAACTCCTGAGGATACTCCAGTTCAGATAAACGTAATTGCCAATGATACCGACATCGATGGGACAATAGACCCTGCTACGGTCGATCTCAATCCGGATACCGAAGAATATGACAGGACTGCATCGGTGGCACAGGGCGTATTCACGGCTAATGCCACCACCGGTATCGTGACCTTCACACCGGCGGAAAATTTCTTCGGCACGGCGAGTGTAACCTACAACGTTCGTGATAACTCCGGCGCAAAATCAAATACTGCCACGATAACCGTTACGATTACCAACGTCAACAATCCGCCGGTGTTTAATGAGATCGCTGATCAGCGTGTATTGCGCAATGCCGATACAAAGACCGTTACCATTAGCGGTATTTCGGCGGGACCGCAGGAAACAGAACAGGTGCTGCTTTCTGCAGTATCGTCCAACACCACCCTGATACCGCATCCAGTCATCACGTACGATGGATTTGCGTCAACAGCAACGCTTACTTTCAAACCACAGGTCAATCAATCGGGAAGTGCTCAAATCACTGTAAAAGCTGTAGACGCGGGACTTAATGAATTTACCCGGACGTTCACCATCGAAGTGGTGGACGTCTTCATAACCTCAACGCCACCAACGGTAGCACTAACGGGCGAAACGTACCAATACGACATCACGATTACTGATATCACTGACGAACTTGAGATCGTCGCCCTTCAAAAACCGGCATGGGCGAATCTTACGTCGACAGGGAAGAATCAGGCTACGCTCGCAGGCGTTCCCCCAGCGGGAGCAACCAACTCAACGGTGATTATTCAAGTCAAGGATGGCAATAGTGTAGTAGACCAGCAGGAATACGCGCTAACAATAAACCGGCGCCCCACATCGGCGAATTTTGGAATGGAAACCGTAGAGGATACACCGCTGCCAATAGGCGCGGACAACTTCATCCTGGCATATTCCGATCCCGATGATCATCCGCTTTACGAGATATTCTTCACACGTCTTCCTCGTCATGGCACGCTGTCGCTGGGATCAAATCCGGTTGCCGCTGAGCAGCGCATTCCTGTTGGGGACCTGGCGAATCTGGTGTACACACCCGCGCCTGACTATGCCGGATTGGATACGTTATACTTTAAAGTCCGGGATCAGTACAGCGATGCTGCTGATGAAAGTTATGCACACCTCGTCATCACTCCGGTCAACGACGCACCACGCATTACTTTCCTGGAAAGCGAGCCTTTGGAAGTTGATATTGGTCGCGAGGTTCCTCACGCAATTTCACCTGCCTTTACAGCAGAGGATCCGGAAGGTGATGATATCGTCAGCGCGGAAATTGGATTTCGCCGCCCTAACTACAACGGAATTCATGATCTGCTGACGTTCAATAACACGGCAAAAATAAAAGGCGTTTACGACGAGGCACTTGGTGTGCTCACACTCACAGGTGCGGCATCCGTTGCCGAGTACCAGGAGGCGATCCGGTCGGTTACGTACACGTTTATGAATCTTCAGGAAATCATGCTCGAGCCCAGGACTTTCTATGTAATCCTGAATGATGCGAGTGCTGCCAGCGAGGTGCGTGAACGGGAGATAAAACTGGTTTTCAACTTTGTTGATCTGAAGATACCGCAGGTATTCACTCCCGACGGCAACGGTATGAATGACCTGTGGCCTTTTGCCACCGAAGACGGCCTGGAGCCGTGGAGCGAAGCAACGATTCGTGTTTTTGACCAACGCGGAAACCTCGTTTTTGATACACGTGGATTTGGCGCTCCCTGGGATGGCAAGAAAGACGGTGTAGCCGTTCCCAGCGGAACGTACTTCTATGTTATTGATCTGAAATATGGAAAGATTTCCTATAAGGGAACTGTAACTATTTTGCGGGCTGAACAATGAGACGATTTCTACTATTTCTTTCCGCGGTGATAATGACCTTCATGGAAGTGGAGGCGCAATACATTCCACAAAGTGGTCAACCCTTCCAGTATGCGCCGATATTTAACCCTGCTTTTACAGGGGTAGAGAATTTCATGGACATTAAGGTGGGGCACAGGTATCAGTGGGGCGCGTTCAATACCAATGCACCACAGTTTTCAAACCTTGCGATTAATTTCCGCACAAAACATCCACTTGATCTTAAAACCAACGCTCTGCGCCTGAGCTGGGGCGAGTGGGCCCGCGATATTCCCAAATCAAAATTGATATATCACGGTTTGGGCTTCAATGTGTACAACGAAAAACTGGGTCCGCTAAAAGAATACGGCGCCGGAGTGCACTATGCAGTTCACTTCCCTGTTTCTGAAAAAATAACAGTCTCCGGTGGAGTAGGGTTGATGTATGAGAACTCGCGGCTCCGCGGCGGCGACGCCTTCTATTGGGGAGAGAACGTCAATATCAATGACCCCGTGTATAAGATTCTGCAGGCGGGAGATGTCAGTCAGAGTAGTTTGTGGTCGCGCATCGGGTTTCTCTTGTACAGTGAGAGATTTTATTTCGGTGGTACGTATTATCCCTGGAATACAAACCTGGGTGATCCAGAGCTGGCGTTTGATGACGAATTCTATTCGGGCAGCCTGCAGGTGGGATATTCTTTTTCGATTAATGACGAGTTCGATCTGAAGCCGGCGATCCTCGCGCTCTGGCAGGTAGACAATACGTTTGTGATTGACTATCAGGCTAAGCTGTATCTCCAGGATAAAGCCTGGTTCGGGTTGACTTACCGCGACGTGAACTCTGGAGTAGTTTCCGGTGGCTTCAATTTCAACTCTGCTTTGTCCGCATCGTATTCTTACGAGTTTTCGATGGGAAAACTTCGCACATTCTCAGGGAGCACGCATGAGCTGGTGCTTTCTGCAAGGCTCAAAAATTACAGGCAGTTAAATCAGCGCACATGGTGATGGCAAGGTATGTTTTGCTGTTTTTACTTTTACCCGGGATCGTGTCGGCCCAGCTGTGGGAATTTTCTACTGCTGAGCAACTGGGTTCCGGAATAAATTCCGACCACGAAGAAACGCTTCCGTTGCTGTCACCTGACGGGAAAACGCTTTATTTCTCACGGATTCTCTATCCGCAAAATAACGGCGGCAAGTTTTCAGGATCGGATATCTGGACAACCGTCTTCGACAACGAAGACCGGGATTGGTCAACACCGGTGGCCATGAGCAGATTTAACGATCGGGGAAACAGTGCCGTCTCAGGCATTAGTGCCGACGGAAGCACACTTTACCTCATGAGGACAAGCGGAGCAGGAAAACCTGCCGGGGTGTATTTCACAAAAAAAATCGGCTCAGGCTGGTCGAGGCCGGAGCTCATTCCAATACCTGGTATCGAACCGGGAGGATTTCTTGGCATTCATGTCAGTCCTGATTTCGACGTAATCTTTATCTCTATGCGCGGCAGGGATACGCGGGGCGAAGAGGATTTATACGTTTCCATAAAAGGTGCGAATGGCGAATGGAGCACTCCCAAAAACCTTGGGTCTTCGGTTAATTCTGCCGGATATGAAATCTCACCGTTTCTCTCACCGGATAAGAAGCGGCTCTACTTTGCAAGCAACGGACACAAGGGCGTGGGTGATGCAGATATCTTCTATTGCGACAGGTTGTATGATTCATGGGACACGTGGTCAGCACCGCGAAACCTGGGTGAAAAACTGAACACGCCGTTCTTTGATGGGTACTTTGCCATCTATGGTGACAGCGTCGCATACTTTGCCAGCAACCGGACTGGCAGGTACGCCGATATCTTTAAGGTGAAAGTCGTACCCGGTAATGAAGTTCTGGCGTGGGGGCAGCGTTACCTTACCAGTGCGGAACTGGTGGAAACTCTCGGAGCAAATGTCAACCGCAGAATGGTATTCGAAGGCAAGTCTCCCGACCTTCGCGCCGCGGACAGGGAAGTATTATTCTATATCGGGAACAAGATCAAGAATGACCGTGACATCAATATTCAGGTAACCGTGATTGAGGAAAACTCACCTGAGCTGACAAGTCAGCGAGTTAAGGCCGTGGTAGACGAGTTGCGATCATCGGGCATCGACAACATCAGAATTCAGGTAACTACCAACGATCGCTTCAAGAAAAGCAATCCCACGCAAACGATCCTGGAGATTTTGTTCTTTAAGTAGCTTATCAGGAACGGAATGGCTTGAAAAATTTCTGCTTGGCCAGCGCAAGCATTTCCGTATCGCCACTTGAATCGCCGTACGCATACACTTCATCAAAGTCGTTCAGATCATAACATGAACGAAGCCTTTTTTCTTTTTCCGGACCGTAACAATTAAAGCCTTTGATTTTTCCAGTAACCTTATCGTCGACGACTTCGAGTTGAGTCGCCAGGCAACTCAGTCCTAATGTCTTACACCATGGGGCGATCCAGTTTTCAGCCGATGCCGAAACAACGACGATGGTCGATCCTTCGCGCTGGTGATTTTCGATCTCCACGAGTGCTTTCGGGCGGATAAGTCCAGGGACGATTTGTTTACAAAACTCCTCGCCCTTCCGGTTGAATTCATCGATTGATTCTCCCGCAAAGAACCAAGTAAGCATCCTTTCTTTACCCTTCCAGTTGGGGATCAGCTTGAATACCATCAAAGCGAGATAAGGTGCGTTCAGCAGGAAGCCCCAATAGAAACTGGAGGTGCCGCGATAAAACTTTATGAATTCGAGAAAAGTATCCTTCGTTGTTATTGTACCGTCAAAATCGAAAAGGACCAATCGTTTCTTCACAGCGTATAGATGATAAGGTAGAAACTAAGAATCCATCCGGCGATGGTTATCAAAATAAACTTATCCTTATAAAGAATACTCGTTGGGTTACCACTGTCCTGTTCAACGAACGTAATCTGCAGATAGCGCATGATTCCGGCGATAACAAAAATGGTGGTCATAAACAGGTGAGAGCTTTCAAAACGTTCAACGACCTCGCTGGAAACGGTATACATAATATACGCTACGATAATCACCGCCGACAAAAGCGTCAGGCAGGAATTGATGAACTCCAGGTTGTAGGACCGTGACGCTTTTCGGACGTATTCACCGGTCTCGGATTTGATGATCAGATCGTCTCTTCGTTTTGCAGTCACAAGGAACAGGGACAAAAGAAGAATCATTACAGCAAGCCAGTCGGTGATCGGCACGTTGACAATGACGCCGCCGCTGTATATCCGGAGAAGAAACCCAAACGCAACAATAAACAAGTCCAGGATGGCGATATTCTTCAGTCCGAGTGAGTAGCCGATATTCAGGAGGACGTACGTCAGCAGGAAGTAGAAGAAGTACGGATTGATTACAAAACTCCACACGAGGCTGCCGACAAGCAGTATAACCATCAGGGTCAGGGCAGTTTTCTCGTTTACTTCTCCGGATGCAATAGGACGGAGCCGTTTCAACGGGTGTAACCTGTCGACGTGGCGGTCCTTATAGTCGTTCATGATATAGATACCGGATGCAGCAAGGCTGAACGCGGCTGCACCGGCGGCCAGTTGGAGCAACTCACCGACATGAAAGATATTCCCCGCAAAGAAAGTTGGTACAAAGAGAAAGAGATTCTTAACCCATTGCTTTACGCGGAGCAGGCGTACGATTGACTTCATTACTTCTACCAGATGTTCTCGAGATCTTCCTTCTTGTAAAGGTGATTTCGCGTGTTATAAAGGGTTGGCGATTTCCTGGCCTTTAACATCAGCGGATCTTTCGTGAACAGCCGTGAAAGCAAGGCAATGGGCATCAGAAATACGAAATAGACGATAGTGAGAAGGATACGTGAGTTCACCCATCCGAGACCCATCGCAAATTTCAGCCACAGCCATTCGATGCCGCGCGCCGCCGCCGGTATGAAAATGCTGAGTAACCCTATTGCGAAAGCGATTTTGTCGAGATACGATTCGACCTCAAATCGCGTACGAAGTATCCACCCAAGGGCAGTAAAGCCTATTACGATAACGAGTATCGTTTTGAATCTGTCCTGATTTTGCACGCGATAAGAATTAGAATAATGTGTATATAAACGGAGCTACTGCTGAGCCGCCGCCAACCACGATGATCAATCCCAGGAAGATAAGGAGCAGAATAATGGGAGTGAGCCACCATTTTTTCCGTTCCTTCATGAATGAAAAGAGGTCCCTGATAAAATCCATAGACAATATTTTAGATCAAAGTTACGATATTCTGAGTTATGATTAATCCAGCGTGAATTCTTCCTTCCAGTTGTCCTTTTCAAGCCATTCTGGTTGCTGTTTTTTGTCGAAAACATAGTTTCCAACCACGAGAAAGTCCATTTCTGTACGCATGAAACAACGATACGCGTCTTCTGGCGTACAAATGATAGGCTCACCGCGAACGTTGAAACTCGTATTTACAATCACGCCATAACCGGTTAATTTTTTGAATGCCTGAATAAGCTGGTAATAACGTGGGTTGGTTTCTTCGTGAACGGTCTGTATCCGCGCCGAGAAATCGATGTGTGTGATCGCAGGCATGTCGGATCTCAGATAGTACAGTTTGTCTTTGATGGAAAGACTGTTAAATCCTTCAGGAAGCGGTTTTCTTCGTTCCTTTTTCACCGGTTGAACCATCAGCATGTACGGCGAAATGGAATCGTGTTCGAAGTAGTTCTGACATTCTTCAGCCAGGACAGATGGAGCAAAGGGGCGGAATGATTCCCTGAATTTGATCTTCACGTTCAGTTTCTTCTGCATTTCTTCGTTTCTCGGATCTCCCAGGATACTTCGTCCGCCAAGAGCGCGTGGACCAAATTCCATACGTCCCTGCATCCATCCGATCACATTGCCTTCCGATAATTTCTGTGCCACATAGCCGGACAGTTCATCAATAGTTTTGAAATGTATACCCTGAGCGTTGTATTTTCTGATAACGAGCTCAGTGTCGAGATCAGAAAACTCAGGTCCGAGGTAAGAACCTTTCATGCCGTCGAGTTTGCCGGGCACTACGACACGTTCCTTTCCAAGAGATATATGGTATGTGGCCTGGGCTGCTCCCAGAGCACCGCCTGCATCTCCCGCAGCCGGTTGAATAAAGATGTTCCTGAAAATTCCCTCGTTGTAAAGTTTGCCGTTGGCTACGCAGTTCAGCGCAACGCCCCCTGCCATACAAAGGTACTCGGCGCCTGTCAGACGTTTTGCCTCCTGTGCCATTTTGATGACGACCTCTTCCGTCAGATATTGAATGGCGAGCCCCAGATTACAATGATGGGCTTCGAGTTCCGATTCCGGTTTTCGCGCCTTGAAGCCAAACAGTTTTTCCCATTTGTCTTCGTGTACCATCCGCAAGCCGGTAGCGTAGTTGAAGTACTCCTGGTTCAGCCAGATCGATCCATCTTCTTTAACGTCAACGAGATGTTCTTTGATGATATCGATGAACTTCGCAACCTGAGGGCTATCCGGTACCCCATAAGGAGCAAGCCCCATGAGTTTGTATTCTCCTGAATTGACTTTGAAACCCAGGAAGTAAGTGAAGGCGCTGTATAGAAGTCCCAACGAATGCGGGAATTTCAGTTCCTTCATGATAGTGATGTCTTTTCCTTTGCCGTGGCAAATCGATGCGGTGGCCCATTCGCCGACGCCGTCGATTGTCAGTATCGCCGCATCGTCGTAAGGCGATGAATAATAGGCGCTGGCGGCATGAGAAAGGTGGTGTTCAGGAAAGAACAGCTTCACTTTCTTCCTGTCGAATGAGTCAATCTTTTCGAGCTCCTCCCAGATGAGTCGCTTAAGGAACATTTTTTCTTTGAGCCAAACGGGGATTGCCGTAATGAAGCTTGACAGCCCCTTGGGCACGAACGCGTAGTACGTTTCAAGAAGACGCTCGAATTTGAGCAAAGGCTTATCGTAAAAGGCGATGCCGTCGAGCTGATCGAGGGTGACGCCTCCATATTGAAGGCAAAACTTTACGGCGTTAGTAGGGAAACCCGGGTCGTGTTTCTTTCGGGTAAAACGTTCTTCCTGGGCGGCGGCGACGATTTCACCATCTTCAATAAGCGCGGCGGCAGAATCGTGATAGAACGCCGAAATTCCTAAAATCTTCATACTTTCTTTAGATAGTTATGGCTGGGGTTTTTGGAGGTTTCTAATTGCTTGACTGGGTCGGACTGTCAATTTTTCAAACATCCGGCGTAATCAATAGTAGGCCGAAAATCCACGCTAGCCATAATTTGGACCATTTCTCACAATGGTAATGTTTACGAGTTTATGTTCAATTTTAGCCTTAATCAGGCCTTCCGGTTTGGCTCCGATTCAACTCCCTACGGCCTTCTGATCGCTTCACATCGTCTCTTGTCACCTTCCGTAAGCCTTTAGCGGGTTTGATTATACGCAATCCCCACGACATGGCAAGACATGGGCGCCGTCGAGTCCTGACCAGTTTGCTCAATAACTCGCTATTGCTGGCCTATTTGTCGGAAAATCAGCTTCAAAAATAACATTCGTTCGTTTGAAATCCTTGTGATAATTTGAAATCAGCATTTGGTGGGCATGAACCAGAACCGCAACAGATGTCCGGGACTTGAAACAATCGATTGAACAAAACGCGTAGTCAGATTAGCATCAGATTATGTCCGACATATTCTTGCAGTTAGGGCTGTACCTGGCCCGTAATTTTATTTAAAAACAGCAGCGCGGCTTATTTTACTATGACAATAGGTACCTTTCCGGAAAGCCGTGATCGTCCACCTGAACGTGTTTTAAGGCAAAAAATACTTAATTTTAGAGGTCAAATTAAAGATTTCTATGGATCTGATAATGCTCGGGAAAGTCTTGTGGAGAAAGAAATGGATTCTGGTAGCTATACCAATCCTCGCTGCGGCGGCAGCTTATTTCTTTACGATGGATGATGTCGACATGTATAAGGCATCCAGTCAGATCTCCACGGGTTTTACACAGAATTACGAAGTTTCGCTTACCGACGAGAAATTCAACGTTCGCGATGCGGACGTGAAATTCAGCAACTTGCTGAGTTCGATGAACTCAGCGCTACCGGTGAATCTGGTGATCTTTCGACTGCTCCTGCACGATCTTGAATCGGACATTCCTTTCCGTACGCCTGCGAATTTCACTCCTTCACCTGATGATATTGAAACGGTTAAGACGTTCCTGAAGAAAAAGTTGGCGGACCTTTCGGCGCTCTCTACTGCCGATAGCGAGTATGTTTTAGTCCGTGAATTTTTGTACGCATACGGGTATGCATATCCTCAGGTTCGCGATAACATTCAGGTGTTCCGCGTTCAGAATACGGACAACGTTCAGATCGATTTCATCAGCGACAACCCAAAGATCAGTGCGCTGGGTGCGAACGCCTTCGCTGATGAATTCATCCGCTATTACAATAACCTCAAGTCGGAACGTACTGGTCAGTCGGTTGAGTTTCTTGAGGACCTGATGAATAAGAAAAAAGAGGAATACGAGGAAAAGACAAGAGCGCAGCTGGCATTTAAAGAAAGTAATGAGCTTGTAGACATAAACCGGGACAGTGAAGCGAAGATGCAGCAGTTGCAGGATCTGGAACGCGTGCGCGATGAGACTCGCACCAGGGTGCAAAAACTTGAACTGACGATCCAGCGGCTGAATGACGACATCAGGACGTATGATCGCGGTAGCCAGCCATCGGTCAACAACCAGAAAATCATAGAACTGCGCAACCGTATTGCCCGGATGAACGAACGGTACATTACCGGTGGATCATCCAACCGCCCACTGCTGGATTCTCTTGAATCAATGCGTGAGCAGCTTCGTATTGAAATGGAAAACTCCCGGAGTCAGAATACCACACCTATACCTGCAGGGGTAAATGTGGCCGATCTTAAGTCGCGGTTGAAGGACGCCGAAATTGATTTGAAAGTAGAACGCTCGAGCCTGCGGCAAACCGAAGAAAAAATCGCGGGACTTCGTCATGCTGTCTCAGGGTTTGCCAATAAGGGCGCTGCGCTTGAGGCTATACAAAAGGAGGTAGAGCTTGCGCAGAAGGAATATCAGCAGGCAGTAAACAAATACAATGAGGCAAAGAACAGGCTGATATCTTCAACGACTCTTCGGAAGGTCATGGATGCATCACCGCCGCCGTATCCGATAAGTTCCAGGAAGTATCTGATCATTGCGGCAGCAGCTTTCAGCAGCTTCGCGATTTGTGTCTTCGTCATTCTCGGACTTGAGCTTATTGATTTGTCGGTAAAAACTCCCGACAAATTCAAGCGCATTGTAAATCTCCCCATAGCCGGAATGTTGAACAAGGTTGATAGCAAGAACTTCAACATACGGACGTACTTCAACCAGTCTTCAAAGAATGAGGAGACCGAGATGTATAAATCGCTCTTGCGGAAATTGCGACATGAGGTGGAAAACTCTCAGTCGAAAGTAATCCTGTTTACCAGTCCGAAGCGCAAGGAGGGTAAAACATTCGTTATTTTCTCTCTCGCCTATGTACTCAGTCTTATCAACAAGCGGGTGCTTATCGTTGACACGAACTTCAAGAACAATTCACTTTCGCAAATGCTGGTGAAGCCAAATTCCGAAATCAAAGTGCTGGAAGGAAAGCGTGTAAACCTGCTCATCGGATCTGGCAGGGGATCGAAAGACCCAGAATCCGAGCCGGAAAGCGAGAGCACATATGAATTGATAAACCCGACCAAATACAAGAACATCTTCATCGTCGGAAATGCAGGCAGTGGTAGTGATTCGCCTGCTGAAATTCTCAGTGGCCGGGACTTCAGAAATCTTATTGATGTACTGAAGGAGAGTTTTGATTATATCCTCATGGAGGGGGCTGCTCTTAATGAGTATTCCGATACCAAGGAGCTCGTCACCTTTGTTGACTCGGTTTACGCAGTGTTCTCGGCGGAAGAATCGATCAAGCAACTCGATCGGGAATCGATCACGTATTTCAGGTCGCTGGGCAGAAGGTATGGTGGTTCAGTACTCAATAGGGTTAGTACTAAAGATCTGAAACTCTAGGCTGCGTTCCCGACAAAGGAATTTACATCAGGTTCAAGTTCAGACGTTCAGCCAGTGTGTGAGATCCCGTCCAATCAGCTTTTCCAGTTGACGGATGTCGTCCTCATAGACTTCCAGTGTCAGTCTTTTCTTCAATTCGGGGTCCATCTTTGGACGGTGCAGGTTTTTGCCACGAATCGTCAACACCCGCTTTTGAAGTCCCAGATTATTTCTAAGTCTTTCCATCACGCTTTCAGGAAGCACGGCCCGGATGGTCTTGCTTACGATTCCGCCCGGGCCGTAAAGATGATTGAGAAATCTGTTGCGGATGATCCCGGATTCGTTAAAGCGCAAGTCCACATTAGGCGTAAATGTTGGGTCAACCTTAAGGAAACGGAAGATGTCTTGCATAACTTTCAGCGGCGATTGCTGAAGGTCTTCATAAAGGAAGACGCGGATATTTTCTGCGGGAAATAATTCATAGTATCGCGCGAGATAGCGCCCGTAGAACCCTTCGGGAATCAGATCGTTCCGTCGCCACCAGATTGTTTCACGGTTAAGGCAATCGCTGAAGGATTTCGTCGGCGTCCGGTCTTCGCGCGCCAGGTGAAGGTATCGTGAATACAGGCGCGCCGCGGGTTGGCGCAGGATCGCGATCAGTTTAACATCATGAATGTAGTACTTGATTCGAAAAGGTGCCTGCTCATGATACATGTATGTGTTGGAAGTCTCCCCTTTGATTTGATGGGGTTTCGCCTTCCTGAAAAGTTCAAGGTACTTCTCAACGGTCGTGATGGAATTCTCAAAATGAGCGAGTTCTTCGGGGCGGTCTTCGAAGTCCCGTTTCAACATATTCTCGTATCCAAAGAAGTTTGGCTCCTTCACGCGGGAAACGAAGATATCCGGATGTTGCGCCAGAAACTTGTCCAGTGACGTGGTCCCGGATTTGCCGGCGCCAATGACCAAAAAATCCGGCATGTTTTGGAATTTCTTGCTGGACATTACGTGCAGATTAACACAACAATTCTAATACTTAAAAACTGTTTTATAAAGCCTATATTGCGGTATAAGTTCGGTGAACGGTGACCTGGTCGCGCATGGCGTTAATACCGCCGCGGCATTTTCCGGCATCGCGCTGCTCGTAAATCCGATTTTTAGATCTAACGCGATAGCAAAATTGGCCTTTTCATTTTCGGCGCGCTCATATCAACGGGGAGCGTTCTCTCTTCTTAACCGGCTTGCCATCGTTTTCTTCGGATTTCTGAATATCTTCTTTATGGTGAGGCTGCTGCCAAAGGAGGAGATCGGTGTTTGGTCTTTGTTCCTCAGCGTCACCACCATCCTTGAACTGCTGCGAAATGGTTTTATCCGGAACTCGCTGATCACCCATCTGGTAAGTGCCCCGACTGAGGACGAACAGGGCCGGGTGATTGCGGCCTCCTGGGCTCTGCATCTTGCGCTGACGATACTCACATCGGTCGGGCTATACTTCGCTGCAGCTCCATTGTCGGCTTTCTGGGAGGCGCCACACCTGGAGAAACTGTTCTATATCTACATCATCCGCGCGCTACTTCTCGTGCCAGCACTGCAGTTTGAGTATCTCCAGCAGTGTGAGGTGAACTTCAAGGCAATTTTCTGGGGTACGATAGTCCGCCTTGCGCCGGTGGGGATATATGTCCTAATCAAATATGTTCAGGTGGTCCTGTTGAACTCCGGTGAACCGCCAACCTTATTCGATATTGCCATTGTTCAGGTGCTCGCCACCTTAGCCTCGCTGGGAATCGGATACTATTATGTGCGACAACTGAAGGTTTTCCGCTGGGCAGCAGACCTTGGATCGATCAGATTGCTTTCCGGGTTTGGCAAGTACAGCATGGGCACCACAATCAGTTCAATGATCATTAAGAATACGGATTCGTGGATGATAGGGCGGATGATCTCAGTGGATGGTGTTGCATCCTATAACCCCGCACTTCGGATTTCCAATTTGATCGAAGTACCTACATTGGCAGTAGCGAATGTGGTTTTCCCACAGGTCTACCGCAAGCTTGAGGCGGAAGGAGCACCCGGGTTGCAGGATGTATACACCAAGTCCGTAAGCTTAATCCTTGCAATGATGGTTCCTTTGCTGATACCGTTGTATGTCTTTTCGGATGAGGTCATACAGTTGATATTTACAACGCATTACCTCGAGGCTGCGCCGATACTCCGTGTTACTCTTTTCTTTACAGTGCTGATACCTTTTAACAGGCAGTTTGGAACATTGATGGACGGTGTCAAAAAGCCGAAAGTCAATTTCTACCTGTTGGTAGTGATGGGGTTGATAAATATCGTTACAAATTATTTTCTGATCGGAATGTACGGCCCGATCGGTGCTGCTTATGGTACATTGCTCGCTTACATTTTTATTTTCATTGCGAATCAGGTGATCCTT
Organism: Bacteroidota bacterium; assembly: GCA_023417065.1. Taxonomy (GTDB): domain Bacteria; phylum Bacteroidota; class Bacteroidia; order Cytophagales; family Cyclobacteriaceae; genus Ohtaekwangia. The sequence continues at coordinate 10,654 of JAEZGH010000180.1, read as the reverse complement.
TATCGATTGTTTGAAATAAACGTATTTCTTGTTTTTCCATCGATCTTTACATGGTATCGCACAGGATGGAAGTTGCTGGTTGAGACTGTTTCAAGAAAAGCCTGACGAATGCAATCGACGAAGTTGCCATATGACGTCATAATGTTCGCGCTCCCGCGTTGGGATGGGCAATATTCATCAACGGCTTTTTCTCTAGCACAGGCGCTGTCGCAACATACACGCGTGTTCTACATCGACAATCCATTTACATGGAAGGACTTTTTGCTAAATGGAAAGTCAAAACAAATCCAACGGCGTCGCGATGCGCTGATGGGAAGTGGCAGCCCGTTTTCGAAGCCAATTGCTGGTAATGACAATCTGATCGTTGTTACGCCCCAGCTGGTATTACCAATCAACTGGATGCCTACTGGTCGGATATATGCCGCGTTCTCAAAACGAAATGAGCGCGTTGTTTATAAAGTCCTGAGTAAGCTGATTTCCACTTACAATGTGGAGCGTTTCGTTTTTGTTAATTCTTTCAATCCGTTATTTCTAAGCAGGCTGTCTGATGAAGTTAGGCCATTACTCACAGTTTACCATTGTGTTGATGATATCAGTAAGTCGGACTATATAGCGAAACATGGTGCCCGTCTTGAAAGAGAAGCTATTAAGCATGCCGACCTGACCCTGGTTACCTCCCGGGAATTGATGCGCCTGAAGGAACGGGAATCCAAGCGCGTATATTATCTTCCTAACGCTGCCAATGTTGAGCTGTTCCGGCAAGCCTTTGACGGTAACACCTCACGGCCTGCAGAATTGAAGCAAATTCCTCCGAAACAGAAGATTATTCTTTACATGGGTAATATCTGCCAACGGTTGGACTATGACTTGCTTGTGAAGTTAGCCAGGGCTCATAGTGATAAGACCCTGGTGATGGTAGGACCGCAGACAAATCCCGGGTATCGCACTTCGGGACTAAGCAGTCTGTCAAATGTCTTGTTTACGGGGCCGAAAGACCTTACCGAGTTGCCCGCGTTCGTGGCTGCCAGCGCGTGCTGTATTATCCCGTTTTTATGCATCCCACTGACGAAAAGCATATATCCACTCAAAATCAACGAGTACCTCGCAGGCGGGAAACCTGTGGTGACCACCAACTTTTCTGAGGATATCGCTACTTTTGCAGGCGTGGCGAAGGTTTCGGAAAACCACGATGAATTTGTCTCCAGCGTGTCCGATGAAATTAATAGTGATTCGCCCGGAAAGGCCAAGGAACGGGTGGAATATGCTGCGGCAAACAATTGGAATGCGCGGGCCTTGCAAATGCTGGAGATTTTTGAAGAGAACATCAACAACCGATGAACGAGGAATTTGACGATAGCGATTTCCAGAATTTTGAGGAGCCCGAAGAATATCGGCCTGTTACCATTGAAGGATTGATACGCGTGGTCAGTATTCTTTTTGTGCTCGGGATTTACATAGTCATTTTCCTTAAGATCATGTTTCTGGATTAAGCTATGGATGGACGCCTCAAATCAGCCTACCCGACCATCCTGCTGGTAATCGCACTCATCGTCGGTTCAATTTTCACAGCATATCTCATCGTAACTGTAGGGGCAGTTATCGCACCCGTGGTAGTGGTGGTAGTAGGAGGGCTGTTTCTCACAGGCATGATGTTCCGCCATTACAAAACGGGAATATATGCCATCTTCATGCTTGCCGTCTTCATGTCGTTCATCGGGAGAATGACAGGCATAGAGTTTCCATTTGGAATTGTTCTCGATGCACTTTCAGTTCTGGTGTTTCTGATCATGCTCTTCTCCAAACAGGAAACCGATTGGAGCCGGCTTAAATCCGGGATAACTTATCTGTACGTATTCGTTACTGCCTATCAGCTATTGCAGGTGTTCAATCCGAACGCGACGTCGTATATCGCATGGGTTGTTGGCCTTCGTATTCATACTTCGTTTTTACTTTTCATTGCATTCTACCACTTGTTTCAGTCGCCGGGCGATGCAAAGAAATTTACCATTTTATGGATTGCGCTCGGCGCCATCGTTGCTGCTTATGGTTTGTATCAGGAGTTTTTCGGATTAAACGCACGGGAGGTTCGATGGATTTACTCAAGCCCGTCGCGGCCCGGATTGTACCTGATCTGGGGGCACATGCGCAAGTTTTCGTTTCTGTCCGATCCCTCGGCATATGGCCTCTTTATGGCGTTCAGTGGACTAGCTTGTTTTGTTCTGATGATGGGACCGTTCAAGCCATTACAGCGGATCATGTTCGGAGGTCTTGCGCTGATGATGTGGTGGGCGATGTCGTACTCGGGCACGCGAACTGCTACGGCGATGGTGGCTGTTGGACTTGCATTTTACTTTTTGATCACGTTGAAGAGCAGGAAAACGTTTATCGTCATGATCCTGACTGCCGTGGCTGGAGTGGGAATCCTGTACGGTCCGTTTTACGGAGGCACGATAAACCGGATCCGGTCAACGTTTGCGATAGACAAAGACGCATCGATGAATGTGCGCGATCAGCGCCGGATCAGTATGCAGCAGTATGTTAAGACACATCCTTTTGGAGGTGGTGTCAACACAACAGGAGCCAATGGGGCGCGTTACTCCCCCGATCATCCGCTGGGAGGAGGATGGGACCCCGATAGCGGATATCTGCTTACAGCTCTTGAAATTGGCTGGGTCGGGCTCCTGCTGGGTATGGCGTTCTTTTTTGTGGTTGTTCTGAAAGGAATTAATAACTATTTTTCGATCCGCGATCCTCTTGTCCGAACTTTGAACCTGACCTATGTCGTACCTTTTCTCACTATGACAGTCGCGCATTTCACGCAGGATGCGATGTTTCAAAAGCCTCAGGTCGTCGTTCTGGTAGCAACTTATGCACTGATGTTACAGATTCCTTCTTACGATAAAAAGCCTAATACTAATTTCAGTTGATATGAAAAGAATAATTTTTTTGCTATTGGTGACTACACATGTTTTTGGTCAGAGTGTAGACTATAATAAAATCATTCTCCCGAGCCATGTTGAAAGCCCCGATTTCGCTGAAAAACTAGTCCAGCTTGCCTGGCAGAATAATCCGCTCAACGAAGTATTGCGTCGCGAGGTAAAAGCAGGGGAGTACCAGGTTAAACGTAATGCTGCCGATTGGCTTGATATTATCCAGTTGCAGGGTAACCTGAACGAGTTCACGATAAATAAGGAGAACGATACATACAACCGCGCTGCATTCTATCCGCGTTACAATATCCGCGCTGCTATTTCGCTAGGGATGTTTGCTTCTATTCCACTTAATACAAAAATCAATCGTCAGCAACTCGCTATCGCGGAGGCAAACCTCGATGCACGCAAACTGGAGATCAGAAATGTCGTGATGAAGACGTACAATGATTACGTGCTTAAGGAAAAGATCTACAAGATACAGGCACAGGTGTTTTCAGATATTGAAAATGCACACAAACTGCTTGAAGAGAAGTTTAAGACGGGCGAGACCACCTTTGAAGCCTATTCTGCCAGTCAGGCAAACTACAACCGGGCATCTATCGTCCTGCTTCAGGCTGAAACGGATTATAAGAACACCAAGCTTGATCTTGAAAAGCTCATAGGGCTAAACCTTGAAGACGTCAGGTAGTCATCGAGACGCCGACAGAAAAGGTGTGTGGTAATAACCGGGGTTTTTCACAACGGTGTTACTACATTTCACAATAGGATGTAATTCCGATGATGGTTTCCGAAGTGGAATATTATGAGCAAGACATGGCTACAAATAGGTTTTCTCATTGCGGCAGCCATCGGCTTGTTCTATTTCAGCAACTATAAACTGGAAGGGTATCTCCGTTCTCCTGCAACATTGGCGAAGGAGTTGAAATCCCCCCCAGACAGCGTTTACCAATATCGGCTGGCGAATGAAGCGCCGTTCAAATACCGCCTTCTCTTTTCCGGTATCGTAAAAGGTTCCTACAAACTCGTTGCCCCTTCTCATGATACAGGCCTGTTCTTTCAGACATACAGATTCTGGAGCATCGTTTTTTATACATTCAGTGTTGTGCTCATGTTCTGGTTGTTGCAGGTGGTGGGCTTTCCTGGAATATACGCCTTTTGCGGTGCTTTGATTTTTCTTCTGCTCCCGCCGATGTTGATGGCGTTTACGCTTCCCGTTCATACGCGTGACGACACCCTGGCCTATGCGATCTTGTTTCTCGGACTGATCGCTCTTTCGCAGGAGCGCAAGATGCTTTTTTTGTTGATAGCCATGGTGGGCGTGACAGCGCGCGAAACGTTGCTGTTACTTCCATTGCTCTATATCGTATTCGCAAGGGATAAAAACCCAATCAGAAAGCTGACCATTTCAGGATTGCCGGTGCTGCTCTGGATTGGGATACGCTTCATGTCTTCTTCGCAAGGTTACGACGCCGGGGAGGGGCTGCGCTGGAATCTTGCAAACCTGCCCCAGGTCCTGGGATTTCTGATCATTGCATTTAACGTTTGCTGGTTTTCGTTTATCGCGTATGCCGGTAACTATCGTTCACATATCAGCGCATCCGCAGGGACGCCACTGGAATTTTTTTACCGCTCGGCGCCATTCGTGTTGGCCGTCATAGTAATAACGACATTCCTCGGAGGCATATTTAACGAGATACGCTTACTCTACCTGGCTTGTCCATGGATGATCGTACTTTTCCTCGACTTTGTCAGAAATAATTCGGATCACATCAAAGCATCATTGAGAAGACTATGGTACTGGTTGTATGCCACCGGCGTTCTGATAATATGTCCGATTGTCACGGTATTTCTATTGAGGCACCAGGAAAGCATTCTGGGAAACAGCAGATGGATGGTCCCATACGACCTTTGGATTATCGTTTCAATGGGGTATGTGGCTGCAATGCTGCTATTTGCTCCGTTTATGCTGCGCAGAACACAGAGAGGCCTCGGATGACCGCAGTCCCATTTCTTTCTCACGCTCACATCAACTATTTTTATCGCCTGAAAGTAACAGGTTGTTTAGGGGGAGTTTCCCATCAGAGACTTGCGTGTCCCGAAAATTGCCTAAATAGAAGTTAAAACCAGGATAATATGCAGGAAGAAAAAGTACCAAGAGAGCACGTTTTGATTTTGGGTGGCACCTCTGATGTCGCGGTTGCCCTTGCGGGAAAATTTGCCAAGGAGGGTTATTCGGTCAGTCTCGCCGGGCGGAACCTGGAACAACTCAACGTGATCTCCGCTGATTTGCATATTCGATACAATACTTATGTCGACTTCTATTTTTTCGATGCCCTGGATTTTGATAGCCATGCGCGGTTCTATCATGAATTGAAGATCAAGCCTGATATTGCGGTGTGTGTATTTGGCTTGTTGGGAGAACAGACATCAGCCCAGCAGAATTGGACGGAGTGTGCCCGGATCATCGACAGCAACTACACCGGAGCGGTCTCGATTCTGAATATAATTGCTAACGATTTCGAAGCACGCAAGTTCGGTACCATTGTCGGTATCAGTTCCGTTGCCGGGGATCGCGGACGTCAAAGCAATTACATCTACGGGAGCGCCAAAGCAGGTTTCACGGCTTATCTCTCAGGATTGAGGAATCGACTTGTCACAAGTGGAGTACACGTCCTGACTGTAAAGCCGGGTTTTATGAAAACACGGATGACAGAAGGCATGAAAACGCCAGCACCATTAACTGCACACCCCGACAAAGTTGCTGCGGTTATCTATAAGGCGACGGTCAAAAGGAAAAATGAGATCTACGTCCTTTGGATGTGGCGCTACATCATGCTGATCATAAAGCTCATTCCCGAAATGATTTTCAAGAAGCTTAAGCTATAACCTTACCTGGTCCACGGAAACGGGATCCTTCTAAGTAACCTTACAGCTGAGGTTTTACAATATCAGCGATAGCCTTCGCAACGATTTCGTTCCCGTTAGGTGAAACGTGACAGAAGTCGATGAAGATGTATTCGTCGCGATCAAGCAGATTGCTCAGATCGTAAATCCAGGGATGGTTTTTTTCCTGAATCTTTTTGCGGATGCGTTCATACACGTCTTCGAAGTTGGCCTTCAGGTGTTCATCAAGCTCCAGGTGATCTGTCTTAGGGTTTCCTACCAACGCAGCAGGCTGGAGGAACGCCATAAACTTTCCGCCACGCTGCGTGACGATTTCGTGGGCGAGTTCCCAGTTCATCATAAACATTTCGGCGATTTGCTCCGCTTTATCTGGATTGCTCAGACAGTCGTAGGCACTGGGCTGGTCCGCTTTCGCTGAATTACGTCTTACGAACCGGATAATGTTTTCCGTGAAGATCTTGTTTAGAATATCCTTGATTACCTGTCCTTTTGAAATGTAGATACGCTGACGGAACATCGGTACGAGCCGATGTGCAGGGAGTTCGCTGATCACGGATGGGCAGAGAAACGCGGCGTCGTTAACCCCATCGTAGAAGATTACGACATCGGGGTGCTGGCTTTTGTTATACAGCGTGATCAGCGCTTCAATGTTCTGCCTGGTGTTATAAGCCAGTTGGCCGTGATTGAAGACCTTGTGATCAGGAACGTGTTGGTTGAAGAGCGCAGGGATGGTATGCTGATCATCAGAACCCTCGCCCCAGATGGTTGAACCCCCAAAGATGTGAACGGTTTTCTCAATTGGTCCATCGTATGCAGGAGGAGTGTGAATTCGGTTTCCATCGGCGTCGATGGTAGTTGTTTTTCCCTTATAGGGGAGGGTTTTCCATCCGACAAAAGGGTAGTATTCGTGCTGGAGGCTGGTGTAGTCGTGGAAGACAGCGCGGGCGTGTTCCCGGTCTTTATCGTAATTTGGAAGTCCGGCGCGGTCAGCCTGAGGATCCTTCAACATCTTTCCGCACACCCAGTTGACAATTACCAGAAGTACCAGGAACGAAATCAGGTTGATTGCGACAACCTTTAGTAGGCGTAGAAATTTCACGCGGTTATTTTTTTAGCAATAATGATTAAAAGCCGTAAGGGCACCGGGGCACCCAAAGTGCCAAAATAACAAAGACCTGGTCATCTAACCAGGTCTTTGCCCTTTTTAGTGTCTAAAAAAACATTAATTCTGGATCACAATCTTCTCTTTGGCAAGACGGGAACCCTGATTGACCATAACGACGTAGATTCCATTTGTAAGTGAGCTGGATGGACGGATGTGGATACCGCCACGCGCGTCCTCAGCAGCCACGGTTTGCCGGAAGTATGATTTACCTACCAGGTTTACCATGCTTACTTCCACCGGATCGTCAGTTTCAGGCTCAAAATTCACAAATACATTATCAGAAGTTGATGGATTAGGATACAGCTTCATATTGAAGGGTTGTTTTCCGGGCTCCTCGAGTACAACCACTGCGCCCAGGTTGGCCATCGCAGTTCCCTGAGGAACGGGGACAGACGGGCCACTCTTAAGCACATTATCCGGAATAGTTACCCATGAATTACCTGTATCGGGACCGCGATATTGCACCGTGAGAGTTTGTCCGCCGGTATATTCAAAGTAGCGGACCTGGATTTCGTGCGCACCTGATGACAAGGCAACAGGGTTACTGTTTACGGTTTTGTTGCCATGAGTTCCATCGTTATTGACGAGCAATTGGCCATTGATCCAAAGGCGGCTACCATCGTCGGATGTGGTATTGAACTCATAGTTTCCGCCGTTGGTAATGTAAATGCGCCCCTTAAACTCAAAGTTGAAGAAGTCTTCCTGCGTGCGGGGAGCAAGCGTGAAGTTGGGCACCGACCCAACAAACTCGGGACTTGCCCACGTGTTGATCTGATCCAGGGACGTCCACGCGCCGGTGCTGTGGTTGTAAATCAGCCCTGTAACGAAGGTAGATCCCACAACAGAAGAACTTTGTCCGGACATATTTCCGCCCAGGTCTTCTGCTGCAACCTTGATATGGTATGCTGTGTTGATCGGAAGGTTTTCTAATGTAAAGGTTGTTGCATTTGTTGGTGTTACTATGGTGGAGTTTCCGTAGGTGATGTGATAGCGTTTGATACCGGTGTTGTCAGTTGACGCTGTCCAGCTCAGGCTAATGGTGCTTATGGTATTGCCCGTAACCTGAAGATTAGTGGGAACTGTGGGTACCTGGTTGTCGCCAGAGGTGGAGACCACAAGGTTGGTGTTAACGTTATCACTAGGCGCAAACTTGGTACGTCCCGTCGCATTGAACGCTCTGAGCTTGTACTGATAAGCCACAGATGGTTCCATGCCGGTGTCGAGGAACGACGTGGCATTAGGCCCGGTCTTGCCTACAAGCATAAATATTCCACCCGGTTTTCGTCTCCAGATTTCATAACCGGTTTCAATCGCCGACTTATCCGTCCATGTGAGTTGTGCCGTCGACGGTGATGTTGCTACACCGCTGAAGTTGGTAGGTATGTTACTATCAGCAAGGAACGGTCCCGAGTTCGCGAAATAAATATTCACAGGGTCCGACATCGGGCTTGGACAAAGGTCGTTTCCCTGAGTCTGTACCGTATAGGCGCCGTTGGTGGAGTTGGAGGTGCTGGTATTCTTGAACACCCTGGTCGTGTCGTCCACTGTTGTATTCGGGATGTTCACCAATGCGCCGTTCCTATACCAAAAATACTTGTCGTGCGCGGTGGAAGTCAAATATACTGTATTGTACAAAGCATTGCCGTCAGGACCGCGCATGAACTGTGTTCCCGTAATCTGAATAACAGGTTTGGGAGGGGAGGATTGTCCGATTTCCACCGGGTCAGACCATGCATTCCAATCGGTTGCTGTAGGGTTTGGTACGCGACTAAACCTGGCGCGGTATACCCCCGTAACATTGGCGGTGTATTTGTTTGATGTAGCCCCTGGAATAATCTGGCCATTCCTTTCCCATTGGTAGGCCCTGAATCCAGGCGAAAGCGAAAGATCAACCCCCTTGCCGTTAGTACCGCAGATAACAGGGATGCCGAAGGGTACGTGAATCTTGCGTTTGTTTTTAGTCAGCATCCAGGTGAAGAAATCGGGTTCGTTGTATGCCGTATTCCACGTTCCATGGCCGAGGGTAGGATAATACGAATAACGGACATCCATGCCTGCGGCTCTGAATTTCGTCACATAGCCTTGCGTCTTTGATGGCGTGGGATTGGTATCCTGACCTCCCTGGAACGTCCAGATCGGTATTTCATGAACCAAATGGGTTGAATTTGAGCTGATAATAGTTCCATCGCTTATAGCAGACATAGTTAGCGCTCCCGCGAACAGCCACGGCGCGCGTTTGATTGCATCATAAACCGCTGCACCGCCATTGGAAAGTCCGTGAATATAGATGCGGTCAGGATCAATGTTGTGTTTCTTCATGAGCAATCTCACGATCCGGATGACATCCTGCGTGTTTCCTCCATTCCATCCATTCATGTTCTGGGGAAAAAGAACGAAACCGGGGAATGCCCGTGGGGGCAATGTCGGATCGTCTGGGAGTTTGTTGCCTGCAAGGTTACGCGCAGCTAAGTGAGGAGCACCACCGTGGGAGAGGTTGTGATCGTTATTTAGCAGGTTGTGGGTTGAAGTGGTTGGCGCTGCTGGCGAATTGGTATTGGGATCATAGCTCGTCGTTGCCCAATAACAATTGGCGTCCCAGCAGTTGGCGCGCTCACCGAGTCCGTGCATCATCAGAATGAGCGGATACCCTTTCGCATATGAGGCGTTGTAGTTAAGCGGGAAAAGCAACCGGTAGTTCATGATGAAGTAGTCAACAAATCCGGACCGTTCCCTGAGATTTCCCTCCGTGTAGGGGCTTGAATCAAAGGAGGTCATGTTGCGATACGTGTTTGTCTTAACCCCAGGGGCGCTTTCGCGGAAGCTGAACGTGACGTTTTCCTGAAGGTAGTAATACCGGGTGGCTGATTTTGCCAGACGGATATCCAGAGTGCCATACGGTGTCGATGTGTTAAACACATACGACGTGTCGACCTGGCCCGAAACTGTAAGGGCGCAGAGGGTCAAAAGCGTGCCAACTAGCTTTTTCATAGTACTTGGGGTAGAACGTTTTAAAAAGAGGTCGGGTAGGATGTAAGAATAACGGGATAAAGGAACAAAATCGCTGTGATATTTCTTTTTATTCGGATGAAATTAATTTTTTAGCGGTTAGACGGCTGATTTTTGTAACTCACTGATGTAAGAAAATAATTAAAAAATACCCATTTCTGGGTATAAAAAAAAGCCCCGGGTGACCGGGGCTTTTGGTAGAGCAGAAGAACTGATTAACGTTCTTCAACGATGAATTTAATCGTCCGGGCATCGCTGCCATCGCCGATTGCCATAAAGTAAACTCCCGGTTTCAGACGTTGTACCGGCTTCACGGCCAATACCGATGGCTCCTCGGTACTTTCCGTTCTGACGCGATATTCGCGGCCCAGGATGTCGAGAATACGCACAGATATATTTTCCTTACCGTACACCCTCACGTGGAGGTTGATGTTGTCTGTGGTCGTCGGATTCGGATAAACTGCGAAGCTGTTATCAGCACTAAGTTCAGCCACACCCGTAACAACAAACGCTCTGGACGTCTGACGGCATCCGCCTTTCGCAACGGTCAAGGTATACGATCCGTTCGAAGCCGGTACGATGAAGTTCTGAGAACGGTCTGTTGAGATCTCCGTACCGTTGAGTGACCAGATGTACTCATTGCCAA
>JAEZGH010000176.1 GCA_023417065.1 Bacteroidota bacterium | reverse complement strand
GCTTCGATGGCGACCCGCGCTTTAAATTCAGCGGTAAATTTCCTTCTCTCTTTTTTCATCTTCGTCCACAAAGTTAGTTGTTGTTTTTTAACTTAACCAGTGGTCTAAATTTTAGGGAGTATTATAGATGTAAGGTGAAATAAAATCCATCCGGCGCAATCTCGGCGTTTGAATTGAGCGGTCGCTCGCCAAAGGTCATCGGCATCTTTTATGACTCTTGTTTCGGTCCTTCATGACGAAAATCTTGTATCGTTGCAGATGATTTTGTGTTTGTTTTTTGAACTATATTTGCAAAGATTCGTTCTTCCAATAGAACCAGTCACCAACAAAGAGAATAATGAGCGATTTAAGCCTCATATGCGAAACAGCTAATTCACGATGCCACAACATCGGTGAGCATATTCTCTATGCTTTCAGCCAATATTCGACGCCACTCGTCTTTCATTCTTAAGGTCCCGGTGTAACCCGGGACAGAAATCCCCCTTATTATCCATTTTTTCAAACGGCTTTGGCAGTTATGCTGAAGCACGATAACCCTGCCTAATCATGAGTGAACGAAGGTTTAAGCGCAGCATGCTTGAGTATTCGAAGGTTGTTCTGTCGAAGTTGAGCTTCGACAGAAAGTTATTTGAAAAAGAGTATCAAAAAGCCTTCAGGCATCTGAATAATGATGAGCGAAGTGCTCTTGAGGCGTGGGTGCGCGATCGACGCAACGCGTTTACTGACTAGTGACGGCCTGGACAAAATCCGGCAACAGCGTGGTGTTTTGAATAAGCATTTAAACAGACAAACCATGAACAGCTATAACGACGGAAGGAGAGAATTGTACAGAACTTCTATTGCGGTTGTTGCAGTCTTCGCAGCCATCGTGCTAAGGGACGTTTTCACCGGGGTGTTGAGCCCCGTTTGGTTTGCTGTTGTGGTTGTCGCTACAATCGTTACAGCGCTGACGGTCACCGTTGGACCAGCAAAAAAGCAGGAATAAAAACATCTGATTCCCCAATAGCCAGTGTTGCAACCATGTAGTCTGTCAGCACTGGCATTTCTATATTCTCAAATTTTAATTTTTACGAAATGATTATTACAAGAAATGATCACCAGCGTCTGCTGGAATTAATTGAAACGCCATCGGTTAAGATAAAAATGCCGTTGCTTATTGACAAGTTGAGTTCAGGACTCAGAAACGCGAGATTATTGTCGCAAGACGAAATCCGAAAGAATATCGTGACGATGAACTCGCGGGTGAAGTTGAGGGATGTCATCAGTGGGAGAGAGGCCGATATTACCGTAACCTATCCGGATGAGGCCGACCCCGGTAATCGAAGAGTTTCTGTTCTCTCTGAAATCGGCGTTGCCTTATTGGGAAAGAAAGAAGGCGATGTTGTTTCCTGGAATGTGCCCCGCGGAGTAGGGCGCTTTCAGATCGTAGCCGTTGTTTATCAACCAGAGGCAGCTGGGAACTTTGCGCTCTGACAAGGCATTATTAGGAATTCGGGCGTTCGTGGATGCGTTTTCTGCGGATAGCCCTTATTCCTTGCGTTATTGTCTCAGAAACGGATTAAATCCATCCTTCGCTAATGCTCCTCGCAGCTAGTTCGGCCATATTCGTGCAGCCAGATTTTGCCATAATGTTTCTGCGGTGAACTTTCACGGTGTCGGACGTAATAAAAAGTGCATCTGCGATTACCTTCGTACTGAGTCCTTCGGCAATCATACGAAGGATTTCGAGTTCTCTTTTTGAAAATCTCCTCGCCGACTCACGTTCTTCAGAGTCACATTCGACATCCAGATTTAAAAAACTGGGTTCTCCCATCAACCCTAGCGCCGACCATTTGTAATTGTTTTTTTGGGTAAGGTGACTGATATCTGTATGGATATTGATCGATTTGACGATAGTATTTGTTTGATTGTCGACCGAAAGTACCAGCGACTGATGATTGAAAAGCCGGTAAGTTCCATCCGCAACCCTGAACCGTAGGTTATAAGAAATCTTGTAGCGCGTTAATTTGTCAATGCCTTTTCCAAGAATGTAATAATGAGCCTGCTCTTCAGCTTTGGCTAGAAAATCAAGATCATCAGGATGGATTAGCGAGAAAATGTAATCCACATGGTTTACCTGACTTGCCCCGATGCCATGCATGGCCCCGAAATCTGAGCTGATATTCGAGATGCTCATGTCTTCCGGATGTAGCAGATAATAGTAGAAGGGCCCCATGGCAAAAACAGAACTTACGATTTCGTCGATTCTGAACTTTGTGCTGGGAACAGGCTGGGTGATTTCGGTTTGGAGCTTATCCCAGATCTCCATCATTTTGTTTATTTCAGATTTCACGGCGCTATTGGTGGAACCGCTAAACATGCGTCGATTCAATCCTCATACCCCACTCACACAACGCCATGGTTAGACGAATATCCAAAAATACCCCTAAAGGGTAATTGAAACACGCCGCGTGGCACCCTAATTTTGATAATTCGAACGCATGTAATTTTTGTTGTCAATCGGTTCGTATCCCTCTCACTCTCAGAAAGTCCTTTTGCCAGGATTCTGAAATTATGCGAAAATAAAGATAGGCAAACACCCTGCATTGGGTGGAATTCACGACTTCACTAACCTAATTTTTAAAAGAATGAGAAAAACATTCGCCTACCTCAGTTGCATTTTGTCATTAACCTTGTTTATGTGTGTAAGCGTTGCCGACAAAGAACTCGAGGAACTCAGTGACAAATTGAAGCATCGACACGAAGAAGGTCGCTCCGGCCCTGGTTCAGGACCTTGTTACGTTGGAAAATGGGGTGTCGCAACCTGCAATGGACAAAAAACAGAAATTCTTCAATTCAATAGTGATGGCTCGGGTTATTTATCCTTACCCGATTGCAATAGCATATGCCAGGATTTGAGGTTCCCATTTAATTATACATTGAGTGGAAACGCTATTACGCTTAATTATACCACTCCGCCGCCGGTCACATGTGTTGGTTATGGAAGCCAACGCCCTGACAAGCCCAGAAATGATGTTCTCACGTTCACGTGTTCAGGCGCAAAGTTGACGACGACGTCTTCCGGGTCAAAGACATACTCCAGAATGTAATCATACAACCACCAAGAAAAAACACAATGAAGATACTCGCTACTTTTATATTTTCAATTGGTTTTTGCAGCGCATTATCGGCTCAGCAATTCGCATCAAGCAGGGCAGAAGTTCACAAGCCAGAGGTAAATGAACCCGTCTTGCAGGAATATCCGATGAACAGCGTCAGGAAGAGCAACTTTGAAAAGAAGCAGGGGCGTTTTGGTTTTATTTTCAGCGGTTCAAAACAAATGCTTGAAGAAGACTCCTACTTCGGAGAAGAATTCAACTCAATAGGTAGTATAAAGTTGTACTACGACCGGTTTAACATGTTTGGGATAGCCCACGAAGATGCCGGTGTTGGGTTTGATATTTCCTACCTCAACGGGTTTGAGGCGTATTATCCCGGGTCACATCCGACCTCCCCTGATATTTTTATGGCCAGTAAGCTATACGTTAGCAGTTACTTTTTCCGGGATTTTGACCTTGGGAATATCATTACGTTTGGTATACAGGCCGGGCCCTCAATAGTTGCCAATTTTGTTACTGCCGACACAGAATCGTCTCCGGCAGACTATGAAGGCACAGCAACTTCTCTGGGAGTTGGTTTGCATACTGGACAGTACGTACTGAAGTACATCGGTGGCAAGACGAAGAAAAAATTTTGTCTGAGGATGGGATTCGAGCAGTTCTTTTCAGTTAACAGCGGTTATACAGGACTTTTCGGAGCGGGGCTGGGATTCTGACCCTGCTCACGAAAATCCTCTCCACAGCATTATTTTGACCCGATGGAAGGGCGTACATCTCGCACACATCTGAAGCCGATATGCCCTAGTGCAGATTCCGGCGTAGTATACGTCTCGCCAAAGATCTGATAACCATGGCATACCGTGGGATCGCAGAGATAGCTTCCGCCTTTCAGGACCTTACGCGGGCCTGGGTCGATGATCTTTTCATATCCCACAGGATCAACGGAGTCGCTGCACCATTGCCACACATTTCCTCCCATGTCGGTGAGGCCCCAGGGATTCTCACCAAACACTCCGACGGGTGATGTAAACTCGTAACCATCGCTTTTGAGATTGGTGAACGGAAACGCGCCCTGCCAGGTGTTTGCCTTGAATTTGCCGTCAACCACGAGATCGTCGCCCCAACTATACTCACCATTGCGTCCTGCCGCGGCGGCATACTGCCATTCAGCACGAGTAGGAAGTCGCTTACCCTTCCAGTTCGCATAAGCAACGGCGTCATTGTAAGACACCTGCGTAACCGGGTGGTCTAACTCAGCAGGTAGCCCGTCAGGACCGAACGGAAACCTGAAGTTGGATCCCTCGATTGCGAGAAAGGTGCCGTGGTCGGCGCTAAAAACGCCTGCGCTGCCAAACTTCTCCGCTTCGGTCTGATAACCCGTTGCTTTAGTGAATTCCAGGTAGTCCGCGACTGTTACGAGATTCTTATCCATGATAAATGGACCGATTTCAATACCGTTGACGTTTCCGCCTTTGATGAATATCTCCCGGTCATCCACGCGGGCAGAAACCAAAAGCGTAATAAGTACGAATGATCCGGCCCAGTTGAGAGCGAGTAACGTTGCAGTCCTTCTCATTTTGTGTTAGTTGGCCTGACTTACCGATTGACTTTTCTTCTTCTCCTCGATGGGAATGATATTATTCTTTGGCTTGATCGTTTCGTAGTCAACGACACCGTTTCTTACAGCCCAGCGCTGGTATTCAAATGAAAGTTCACGCACAATTTCAGGGTGCTCTGCGGCCAGGTCGGTGGTCTCACCACGGTCTTTCTCAACATCGTAGAGTTCCCAGGTGTTTTTTCCGTAGTCGGATACGAGCTTCCATTTGCCGCGGCGAACTGCCTTATTTCCTGCGCGTTCCCAGAAGATTGGTTCTTCACGGTTAACTTCCTTAGCGACGCCGGTAAGCACGGGAACGAGACTTTTTCCTGCGAGGCTGTGTGTAGTCAATCCGTTGAAGTTGGAAGGATATTTCGCTTTGGCCAGTTCGTAGAAGGTGGGAGCAAGATCAATCAGGTGACCTGTACCCTTCGCTATAGTGTTTGGCTTAATCATTTTGGGATACCACGCAATGAACGGTGAGGAGATACCACCTTCGTGCATGTTGTTTTTGTAAGAACGGAATGGCGTGTTCGAAACCTGCGCCCAGTTCCTGTACGTGTAGTCGAATGAGCCCGACGTTCCAACAGGACCGGAGTTATATCGTTTGCCTCGGCCGCCGAGTTGGTATTGGCCACCTTCTGCGCCATTGTCAGAGATGAAGATAATGATGGTGTTTTGACCTTTCTTCAGTTCCTTCAGTTTGTCGAGGATTTTGCCGATGCCCTGATCCATCCTGTCGATCATCGCTGCATAGACTTCCATTCTCGACGCCCAAAGCTTTTGTTCATCATAGGTAAGGAGATCCCATTGCGGGATATCATCGCGTTGTGCGATCTTGCTGTCGGGCGGAACAATTCCCAGTTCGATTTGCCGCGCATGACGTTGTTTGCGAAGTTCATCCCATCCGATATCAAACTTTCCTTTGTATTTCGCAATGTCTTCAGGCAATGCATGCAAAGGCCAGTGGGGTGCAGTATATGCGACGTAAAGGAAGAACGGCTTGTTTGTCTTATTCTGATCATCGATAAAACTCACTGCATGACTGGTGATTTCATCGGTGAAATAGTAACTGTCGGGTTCAGGATTCAGGCGCTTGTTATCAAGAATCATCTCGACCGGATATTCGCGACCGTTGAGGGGCATCGGCTTCGTGCTGAAGTAATTCGCACCGCCTGCGAGGATTCCGTAGAATCGGTCAAAACCTCGTTGGTTCGGCCATGCCAGGCTATCTTTTCCAACGTGCCACTTGCCCGATAGCAGTGTGCTGTAGCCGGCATTGCGAAGTACTTCTCCGAAAGTCAGCGACTCGCGGTTCAGAAAACCCTGATAGGCTGGTAATCCCAGATCGACATCGAAGTATCCGATCCCGGCACGGTGGGGATACTGGCCGGTAATGAGCGACGCACGGGTGGGTGCACAAATCGAGTTGTTGTAGAATTCTGTGAGACGAAGTCCCTCGGCCGCGAGGCGATCAAGGTTCGGGGTATTGATTTCGCCACCATAGGATCCGATATCGGAATAACCCATGTCGTCAGCCATAATTAGGATAATGTTGGGACGGTCCTTTTGTGCAAAGGCCGGCGTGACAAGCGATGCAAGTACCAGCACCGCCGCCTGAGAGAGTAGGTTTCGTATTAGTTTCATAGTTAGTTGTTTTTCGTGGTTAGAATCCAACCCAGTCCGGGTGTTGTTTAAGGTTAGGGTTTATATCAAGTTCGCGCTGCGGGGTAGGGAAGTGAACATGTCGTGGTGCAGCCTGTGTTTTGCCTGCGGCATGGAGTTTCGCGACGTAATAATCTGGTCCGCGACGCGCCAGGTCGAACCAGCGCTGGTATTCATAGACAAATTCCTTTCTTCTTTCCTCATACACTGCTTCTCGGAAGTCTTCCTTCGACAAGCCGGGCGATACTACCGCAAGGGGCTCCAGTCCCGCGCGGACACGCACAGCATCAAGTGCTTCGTAGGCAGCACCAACCGGACCTTCGGACTGCGAAAGAGCTTCGGCGTAGATCAGAAGTACTTCCGCATACCGGATGATCGGCGTGTTCTTGGATGATTCACCTGGTGCAGCAGGCGTTGTAGGGTCGTAATACTTGTGAAGATGAGGTTCGATTGTGTACAGGTTTCCGTTCGTCGGACTGACGATTTGTGTTACAAACGTTACCGCTTTGCGCTCATCGTCATCTGAGAAGCTTTGGTACAAACCTGACGCTTTGTTCAGTGCATCCGCGTAATCGCCATTGATGCCGGGAACTTCATTCGGAGCTGCCGTTCCGCCAAGCATATTTCCATAGAAATTAAAGTATCCTTTGAACTGAGCTGAGAAGATGTGTTCCCTGCCGTTTTTGGTAGCTACATCAAAGACGTCGGCAAAATCTTCAAATAAGCCATACCAATTCGAGTCGATAACCTCCTTCGCTTTTGCAGCAGCAAGATCCCACTGCTCACGTGTCAGATATACCTTTGCCAGCAGTGATTTCGCTGCGCCGGCTGTGGCACGACCCACGTCGCTGGAGGAATACTGGTGTGGCGCAGGCAGCGATTCCGCGTCTGTCAGGTCTGCAATGATCTGTGCGTATACCTGATCTTCAGTAGCCTTTGATACATTCAGTTCCTCTTTGCTTAGTCCCTGCGGATGCACCACCAGGGGAACTGGTCCAAACCAGCGTACCAGGTTGAAGTAGAGCAACGCGCGAAGGAATTTCGCTTCGTTAACGAGTCTTGCAGCAAGTGCCGGCGTGAGCAGGTTGTTGCTTGAGATGTTATCAATCGCAAGGTTTGCCCGGTTGATCACGTCATAGCTCTGACGCCAGATTTCGAGCATCCGGTCATTCGATGCATCGTGCGTAAGTCCTGCCAGAGCCCTGACGTGAGCGTTACGCGCCCGTGGGCCGGCCTCGTAATCGTCGGAAGCCATCTCAGTCGAAATTTGTATAAGACGATTGTAGAGCGTGTGAGTAGCGTTGTTCAGTCCATGATAAACTGCATTTACTGCAGAGACTGCTTCGTCATCATTCCTGTAAAATTGTTCCGCGGTAATAAATGATTCCGGTTCCTCATCAATGCTTACGCACGACCCCAGGGAAAGAACGGAAATCAGTAGCGCGGTCTTAAGATGGAAAGTAATATTCTTCATGTCGGTTACGTCAAAAGGTTACAGTTAGTCCGCCGCTGATGGTCTTTGCAACAGGATACACGCCGGTATCCGTACCCTGTTGTGTGGTGTTGTTCCCGGAAGTAATCTCAGGATCAAAACCTGTGTAGTCTGTGAACGTGAGCAGGTTTTGCGCCGTGGTATATACACGTACCGAGTTGAGTCGCCACCGGGACACAAATTTGGACGGGATCGTATATCCTAGTGTGAGCGTCTTTAGGCGTATGAACGATCCGTCCTCGATGAAGCGATCGGAGAACACGGGCGCAGGATCAAGCTTGGCTCTCGGTATGGTTGTGCTGGGATTGTCTACAGTGTATCTTCCAACCGCTGAGCTGGCTGCATTTTGCTGACCATTGAATAGCTCGAGGGCCTGGCGATTTCCATTGAGGATATAGTTTCCCTGTGATCCCTGAATAAGGAAGTTAAGCTCAAATCCGTTCCACGACAGTGAGTTGGAAACACTGAAGATGAAGTCGGGCTGGGCATTTCCTACGACCGTACGGTCAAGCGCCGTAGTGAACTTTCCGTCACCGCTGATATCTTTGTAAAGTCTGTCTCCCGGCTTGGGAGTTGCGTTGCCGGTGAGAGCCCCCAGGGTAGCCTCTTCACCTGGCTGGAGGATGCCATTGGTCTGCGTTGCATAGAAGGTTCCAAGCGGTTCACCAACTTTGACGATGTAGTCGCCGGTGATGAATGATGTTACGCCGCCGCCGAGACTGAGCACTTGATTTCTGTTGAATGAGAAATTGACTCCCGTTCTCCATTGAAGCTTCCCATCGAGGTTAATGGTTTCAATCCCAAGTTCAACACCGCGGTTGAGCACGGAACCGAAGTTTTGCAGTGATGTGCTGTATCCTGAGGTATAGGGAAGTTCTACATTGAGCAGAAGGTCATCAGTTTTCTTGCGGTATGCATCAAGCGTCACAGTGATGCGATGATTTAACAAGCCCACGTCAACGCCAGCATCAAACTGATATGACGTCTCCCAGCCAAGGTTGGGGTTGGCAATACGAGAAGGTGTAAAGCCGTTGACGATCGCGTCGCCGATGATGTATGTTACATTGTTCAGCGTTGCAAGTGACGAATATGGATCGATTCCGTTGTTTCCCGTCGCACCGTAGCTAACACGGAGTTTCAGATCATCGATCGCCCGTGGAAAGTTTGCGAAGAATTTTTCATTGGATACTTTCCAGGACACGGCAGCAGAAGGGAAATATCCCCACTTGTTGTTTTTACCGAAGCGCGACGATCCGTCGGCACGCAGGCCTACAGTAAGCAGGTATCTGTCGTCAAAATTGTAATTCACCCGGCCGAGGTAGGAGAGAAGGGTGGATTTAGTCTCCCGCGAAAATGGACGCAGGGCCGTGGAACCACTTTCAAGATTACCGGTGCCAAAGTGATCGGAGACAAACCCACGCGAACCGCTGCGTACCACTTGCCTTCGGTCTTCCTGTTGCGTGAAACCGGCAAGCGCGTTGATGCGGTGTTTACCGATGTCTTTGTTATACGAAAGGGTGTTCTCATTGAGCCATGATGAGTTGGTCACGAAACCTATCCCGGCTTCACCACCTACGAGGGCGCCTTCGTAAATAGAGGCGGGCAGATATTTGTCCTCGCGGATGTCTGCAACGTCGGTACCCAGGGATACTTTGAATGTCAACCCTTCGGCCAATGCGTATTCGGCAAAGGCATTTGTCAGGAGTCGCAGTGTTCTTGATTGATTTCGCTGCTCATTGAGCGAGGCGATCGGATTGGAGAAGATGTTTTCAAACGGGTTTCTAAGGGTGTAGCTGCCGTCCTCATCGTATATCGTGGCCGTTGGCGGCATGAGTAGGAGTGCAGTAACTATTCCGTTGGGAGCTATGTCTGCGTCTGACTGGCTGGCTGTGATGTTCGTTCCCAGCTTGAGTTTGTCGGTAGCGTCAATGTCGAGATTCAAACGTCCTGAAACCCTTTCAAAACCCGTATGTCGGATTATCCCGTCCTGGTTGAAATAGTTTGCCGATACATAGTAGCGCGTCTTTGCACTGCCACCTGAAACGCCGATCTGATGGCTTTGTATTGCTGCACTCTGGAAGGCTTCATCCTGCCAGTCTGTTCCGCGCCCCAGATTGCTGATTGCGTCATCTGACAGGTATTGGTTTCTTCCGCCGGCGGGATTGGTGTCAAAAAGTGCTTCATTTCTTAATGCTGCAAACTCGCGCGCATCAAGAACGTCTATTTTTTTGCGGAGTGACTGTACGCCATAAGATCCGTCATAGGTGATCGAAGTACGATCACTGCTGCCTTTTTTTGTTGTAATAATAACCACACCATTGGCACCGCGTGATCCATAGATGGCTGTGGCGGACGCATCTTTTAGTATATCAATGGATTCTATGTCGTTCGGGTTGATCGCAGATAGCGGATTGATCTCTGCCCCGGTTGTTGTTCCGGCAGCTGATGAGGCAGGTGTGATCGGGAAACCGTCTACTACATACAGAGGTTCGTTGCTTCCTGTGATGGAACTTCCGCCCCGGATACGTATACTGACACCACCTCCAGGTTGACCTGAAGTGGGGGTCACCTGAACTCCGGTAACTGCTCCGTTTAGCGCACGGTCAAGTGAACTCACGGGTTGGTTCAGAATGTGTGAAGGTACTGATGCAATGGCGCCGGTTAGATCTGATTTTTTCTGCGTACCATAACCGATTACAACAATTTCATTCAGCAGGTTGTCACTTTTAAGGTTGATTTCAACTTCTTCGTCGAGACTCTCATATATTTCAAGCTGTTCTGCTTTGTAGCCGGTGAGGTTGAATTGAAGTGTCACCGGATATTCTTTGCCAATGCCAATAGCAAAGACTCCGTTGGCATCTGTAACAGTATAGTTCGATGAGCCCTTGACTACCACAGTTGCTCCCGGCACGGGCAGTCCGTCATCGTCTTTGACAATGCCTCTGACTTGATCCTGGGCAAAGGCAATACTGACCAGGGACACAAAAAGTGTCAATAGTAAAGAAAATTTCATAGGATAAAATGTGTTGGAGAATTGGTGGCCGGGCGGATGTATATTCCCTACTGTACTTCCACCTGCAACAGGAGGTCATACACATCCACTAGCCATGTGTAGTTTTACGCCGCGAGGCGGCCGAAATAATCAATGATTTAGTCAGTCTCCGTCAACAGCGATGACTGGCGGAGAAAACCCCGCATCCGAATGTGCAGAGCATTGAGAAGTGATTCTTTCTGTGATCCATTGTAAATCAATTTTATTTTCCCAACCGGCAACCACCGGTTGAATAGGAATTAGCACCTTGTTGCCTAACAGGTTGCTAGAAGTTCTTAGAGCCTATTCTCTCCCTTCTTCTTAATAAAATCAATTAGGTGGATAATTGATTTGTCGCCTCTGGACCTATCCCGAAGACGATGCAAACATATCATTTAAAGCCTACCAAGTCAATAGAGTTTAGGTATTTTATCATTCTTTTCTGAAAAATATCTGTAGCAATCGACTGACGAAAGGGCACACTTCACCACCTTCCGTGAAATGCTCCTCTGTTAAATAATTAGCCGGTCTGGATATCGGCAGGCTCCTCAACGCCAGGAGAGACTTATGCGACTTCATTGTCTGAATGATCTGCACGGTAATTACTATTGGGGTCGAAGCATCGGCTATCCAACAAGTTTCGCATGGGTTGAAGGCTGAACTACAATTTAAAGATTGCTACCCTAAAATGCTTAGCCCGACTTCAGTATATCTTTTTATATTTGATATCAATCGATCACGCATGGGAAAATCAAAATCGCTGCCTGTTTACACAATTAAGTCCTTTCAGCATAAATCCATTTCTCTTCATTTTGAAATTGCCCTGTTAGAAGAGAACGTAGAACGACTCAGCTTTGCAAGTGACCCCCACCGACACGATTGCTTTTTCCTGATGTTCATCACAAAGGGGGCCGGCGAGCACATCATTGACACAGTGACGTACAATATTAAGCCGTTCTCCATGTTTCTCATGCTTCCCGGCCAGGTCCACAGCTGGTCTTTTTCAGACGACATTGGAGGTTTTTACCTTTATTTCACCCTGGACTTCTATAAGATGTATGTCCGGGAACGGCATCTGGAAAAGTTTCCCTACCTGAGGATGTTCGCCCTCGATACTTATACACAGTTTGATCCAGCCCGGCACGAAGTGCTTAAGAATATCCTTCAAAGCATGTATGAGGAGTTCACAGCAAGGCTGGCAGGGTGGGAGGACGTTCTGCGTAATGCCCTTGATATCATTCTTATTCACATCGCGCGCCTCTCTTCGACCCAGTGGAAAATCAGGGGTACGCTGAAAACTACCGCGCGGATCATCACACTTCAGACGCTGATTGAAAAACATTTCGTCGAAGACAAACAGCCCAGTTCTTATGCCAGCAGGCTAAACGTTACGCCAAAACAGCTGAACGAACAGTGCAAAGCTGCGCTGAATAAAACGGTGACGGAATTGATTCATGAACGTACGGTGCTGGAAGCCAAAAGGTATCTTTACTATACAGACAAGTCGATCAAACAGATTTCAATTGCCACAGGATTTAACGACATATCCTATTTTATGCGTTTCTTCAAGAAGCTGACGGGGCAGACACCCGAACAGTTTCGCAAATCTTTCAGCCTCGCCAGACCCTCTGAAGGCAGATACCTTATTTAACGCTATTGTGACAACTAAATCTGAACGTTACCGTCGAACTGCCCGGCCTGTTTTTGATAGAGGTGCATTGCCAGCTCATCATCCGCGATATGATACCGTGCCCCAATGTATTTAACAATCCTGCCCTCCTTGTCCTTGATGGGAACAATTGCGGCATCGACCCAATAATGGGAACCGTCCTTCTTCTTGTTCTTCACGATGCCCCTGAAGATCTCACCGCTCTTGATCGTTGCCCACATTTTCCTGAATAGCTCCTTTGGCATATCAGGGTGTCGAAGAATGTTGTGAGGCTTGCCTATGAGTTCTTCTGCAGAATAACCGGAGACTTTTGTAAGGAGTTCGTTCACGTAGATGATATTCCCAAACAGATCAGCTTCTGACAAGATCGTAGTGACGCCTACGGCCATTTCGCGATTGTTTAGCATTTCCTCCGACGTTGCGATGAACGCGAGCTGCTTTCGCATTTCCTCCTGTTGTGCATGCAGCTCATTCACATTCTGACGAAGCTCTGCTTCCTGTGCACGGAGTTCTTCCGCCTGTTGCTGGGTCTCGCGCAAAAGGCGCTCAGCTTCAAGTCGCGCCTTTGTGAGTTCCGTAACATCTCTGGCAAAAATAGCGATTGAAGAGATATCTCCATTTAAGTCCTTTAGCGGTGCTGTAGTTACAAGGTAGTATTTATCGACGCCGTTTAAAGTAAGGTGATCGTCAACCTCAACAGTCTCACCGCTGAATACGCGATCAAAAAGTTTACGCTTTTCACGGGCAGCATCTGCATCGAAAATAGATATGTAGTCAAAGCCTTGTCGGATTTCGAACCCCATGCCGGCGAATGACTTGCGGTAAGTTTCATTGAACAGCTGGATCTTATAGTCGCGCCCGATGGTCACGATGGAATCGCCGGAAATATCGATCAGGTTCTTGGCGATCCGCTCGCTTTGTTCAGTCTTGATTTTTGCTACGGTGAGTTCTGTTACATCCTTTACAAAGACGGCAACAGCATCAACCTCACCGTCGGTATTCCGGAGCGGAATGTAGGATATGATGTAATAGGCATCGATATCTCCGAAGGTATAGTGATCATTCACGTCAAACGCTTCGCCGTTGAATGCGCGACCATACAGCGCTTCGTATCTGGAAAGTTCTGATCCCGTTGAGAACAACTTTCTGATATCGAAGCCCTGGGCAATTTCCATTCCCTTATAGGTGCTCTTAAACACGTCGTTACAGGTGATGACCTTCAGGTCGCGGTCGATGGCAAGTATAGAGTCCTTAGACGCGTTAATAAGGTTGCTGATGAACAACTCGCGATTCTGAACTTCATTCAGGATGCGCTGCATCTCTTCCTGGGTTGCAGCGAGCTCTTCCATGTTCTGGCGCATTTCTTCTTCCTGCGCCCGCATTTCTTCAGCCTGTTGCTGTGTTTCTTCAAGCAACTTCGCCGTACGTTCGCCGCCTTTCAGTGACCAGATCGTGGCAGCAATGCTTTCACCGATCTTTTCGACAAAGGCGATTTCGAATTTCTGGAGTGCCTGGAAGGATGCCAATTCTATAATTCCGAGTACGTTGTCGTCGAGTTTTAAGGGCACGATCAGGATGTTGCGCGGAAGAGCTTCGCCAAGACCAGACGTAATCTTTAAAAAGTCCTTGGGGACATCAGTGATATAGGCTGTTTCTTTTTCAAGCAGGGCTTGTCCAATAAGGCCTTGACCTGCCTGAATTCGCTTCGTAATGAATCTCTTCTTTCCGTAGGCGTAACACGCGTGAAGCTCAAGGAAGACATCGTTTGGATCGTCGTCGTTCACGAGGTAAAGTCCACCCTGATTTGCGTTTAGGTATTTGACGATACCGCTTATGATGTCGTATGAGAGCTGTTCGAGATTGCTACGTTCTGTTCGGAGTATTTCAACGAAACGCGCAAGCCCTTCGTTTGTCCATCGCCGCTCCTGATCCTTCAGGGCCATAGCCTTCATCTGGTCTCGCATGGAATGCAGGGATTGCACTAACTCCAGTGCGACATTGGCATTGGCGATGGTACCGTTGAGGTCGCCCTCCTCAATCTTCTTTACAAATGCGGTGGCCGCGGCGACGTCCTGTTTGAATGCATCCAGTTCCTCCCGCATTGATTCCCACGCCTTTTTCTGAACAATCCTGTAGTTGAACATGCTGACCCGCGTTAAGTCCAAAAAATGAACAAAGTTACTGTTTGGACCAGCACCTGTTTCAGGGTGAATCCTTTTGGTACATAATTACCGGAATTTTGTACAGTACATTTCCTGGCCTTAATCCCTTTGCATAAAGCCTGTCCGTTGCGTAACGGAGTCTTCTGCATTAACTTGCGACACGTTGTGGAACAGCTCTGGGTCAGTGTTTTCGGTATGATTTCAAACCGCAATGGCTGCCAGACCCAAAAGATATGCCTTGAGAGGCTTGTTCGTGTTAAAGATTGTGTGACGTAATGGGAAGAATAAGGCCTGTGTCCCCAGAAGGGGCGCCATTTTTGAAGATCGATTCTTCGGAAAACCAGGAATCGAAAGAAAGAGGTCCGAGGCGAAGGCTTAGAGTGGCAGCGCTTGTACTTATGGCCGTAATGATGGGGTGTTTCTTAACGTCGTTATTTCTCGATAGTCGTCAGACGATTACTTTTTTTCTTTCCGGATGCGGGGTTGGATGCTGCATTGCCCTTGTTGTACTCACGTTCTGCGCTAAACGGGAACGTGACGTGACCGAATGTGAGCTTGTCAAGATGAACAAAGTATTACTGCACTATGCTTATATTCATTCTCATGAACTCCGCGCACCGCTTGCGCGTATCCTCGGCCTTCTCTATGTAAGCCGGATGTCGCCAGACTCGATTGATTACGAATGGTTGTTGGAGCGAATCGAGTACGAAGCTTCTGAGCTTGATCGAGTGCTCGCACTGTTCCGTGCAGAGTTAAACAGAATGGAGGACGGGCTGTAACAGGAAAGACAATCCGTTACAATATGTACGCTGTTCACGCTTCATCCGCCGGAGTTGTCACCAGTCCCGGCAGTGTATCTTTGTAATTGATACACGCCAGGAGGTGGAGTGCGTTACCGTGTTGCCAGTTCTGTTGTCTCAGGGAGGCAAAGACGATTAGGCAGAATCCATTCAATCACTTTGAGATCGACTTTTTCAATTTCGTTTCTGCCTTCGGTGATCCGGATGAACTGATTGGGCTTCACATCGTGAAACACCTGTACTTCGTTGCTGCCGTGCCAGAAGATTTCAAGCTTGTCAATTTGCTGCGCCTGACCTATACCGATTTCTCTTCTGAGTGGTGATGCGCCAAAGCTTCCGCCGGAATTCACGTCGCGATATACGCTTCGGGTTACGCCGTTCTCATTGAACGTTGCCTTCACTCGCGTACCGATAGCAGCGCGGTTTGACTTCGTGCCCACAAGGTCGACACAAATCCATTTGTTGTCGTTTTGTCCGGGATTGATAAAGAATGAATTCTGGTACCCATCGCCAATGAAGGCGCCGCCCATTTCAACGTGAATATCCTGGTCGCCGTCGTTATCCATGTCAGCGAAGGATACACCATGACCTTTTTGCAAATGGCCTACACGTGCGGAAGCAGTGACATCAACAAATTTTTTTCCATCGATGTTTTTAAACATCCTGTTGGGAGTTACGGATTCGAACTGAGGATTGCCGGTGCCAAGGTACATGTCGAGATACCCGTCGTTGTCGATGTCGCCAAAGTTTGAACCCATTGCGAATACGTATGTGTCAAGACCGGCTTCGTTGGTGACATTCGTGAAGGTGCCGTCCTGATTGTTTCGATAAAGAAGCATCTTCTCCGGGCCGTGGATTGGAATATTCAGCTTCTCTGCAGCTGCGTAGTAGGAGAGTGGTTTTGTAAATGAGTAATCACACGTGAAGATGTCCAGCCATCCATCGTTGTCGTAGTCCCAGAACCATGTGGGAAAAGTATTCGCACGTGAATCTGAAAGTCCGGCGCGTGTCGTTACATCTTCAAATTGAACTTCGCCATTGACAATACCTTTGTTTCTGAGAAGAATTCTTCGGCCTTCTGTAGTAGACAGAAAGATGTCCTGCCATCCGTCGTTGTCGTAATCACCGGAAGTTACACCCTTGACAAAGGCGATGACGTTACACTGTGCGTGAGTGCCTACTTCGCGGAAGGTTCCGTCACCGTTGTTTATGTATAATTCTGACGGATGTTTGAGTCCGAAGGTAGTATTGATACTTTCGTTTCCAATGTAAAGATCAAGCCATCCATCGTTGTTGAAGTCGTTCCATGTGGCAGTTTGTGTCGGATTGAAGGAAAGAATGCCACTTGCCGTGGTCACGTCGGTAAAGGTACCGTCGCCGTTGTTCCGCAGTAGCGAGTTTGGTTCCCTTCCGTATTCCCCCTTCCAGGCACCACGAAGGATAAGGAAGTCTTTGTTGCCGTCGTTGTTATAGTCCGCCTGCAGAATGTTCAAACCACCTGTTATCCCTGTTAAACCGGCTTTCCCGGTCAAGTCAGTAAAGGTGCCGTCGGCGTTATTTCTGAAGTACCGCACTTGTTCATTGATTTCCCACGCTGAGATGATAATGTCGAGGTAGCCGTCGTTGTCGAAGTCGTCGACGATACTTCCTCCGGATGTGCTGACCACGTCGATCTTCAAGTCGGAAGCACCATCTTCGAATGGCTTAACTTTGACGGATGTGTCGCCTTCCATGCCGGGTATAAGGTATTTTTCAGGGACTTCATCCGGATATTGGCCAAGGGTCATATATGCGATGTTCATCAGCCATCGCGATTCAAGATCCTTCGGATCAACTTCGAGAAGCTTTGTGTAGATCTCGATTGCCCTGGTAGAACCTTGTGTCTCTTTGTGGACACCCAGACCACTTATAGGAACGATACAGGACTCAGAAGCGTGATGTGTAATACAATTTGAGCGTTCACCCAGGCGCAGGTTAGCCAAGGCAAGTGTCTTCATAATTTTGACATTCGCGCGGGAAACCTCTTCGCCGAGTAGGGTATTTAAAAGATCAACGGCTTCCTGTTCTCTTCCAAGTTCGAGTAAAACTGTTGCCTTGATGTAGGTGCGTGATTTGTTTTCCTGTTCGGAGCTTCGTGGAAGATTTATCAAAGAATCGACGAAAGGAATTTTCGAATGGCTGTCAAAAGGGTTTTTTGCACTGGTGAACCTTGCGCGGCTTTGTTCCAGGAGCTTCAGCATCTCCTTGTGACTCTTGTCTTTTCGGTCAAGGCTGCATCCCAGTAGCACCAGAAATACTGATATATAGTATACGAGGGAAAGTCGTCTCAGAATCATTTTCGAGGGTAAAGTGTATTCTATTGTTCAAGTTGTTTATTCAACTTTCTAATCAAAAATAGTAACGGACGCGCCGCATTCAAAACCGTTCATAGATTTTACGCAAACGCTCAGGAGTTAGTCATCCGATAATCCCACGGTAGTCATGCCGTTGGAAATCCTGCATTCAAGAGAGCCTTTCTGGCGGATGATTGATGGAGGCGGTGAAGGAAGGAATCAAGGATAGAGGAGTAGTGACAAGTTTGACGTTCATTTGCCACCCTCTGGCTATTGGGTGGATGCTGAACGGGGCAATGATGTAATCTTTAATAAAAGTACGGGAGGAAGTGCTCGCAGGATAGTCGGATTTTTCGCTGCTTGACTGGCTCGTAACAAATTCTGAAAGAAGCTTGTTAAACTGCTCGTACTGCAGGTCCCGCACGCATACTATCGTCAGGGTGTCGAATGCGTAACGTTGTTTGACGATTCTATAGACCTGGCCTGCGTGTTCAAATTTGCCGTATGCCCGTGTGAATTCTGTTTGATCCGGCATGTAGGGAATGCTCGCGGGATATTTGATGGTCATCGTAAGGTCAGGAGCAAAGACATCGGCATCGAGGTAGGAGGTTATCTTCCGTTCGTAGGAAAGTTGCCATCCCATAAAGAATCCATAGTAACCCACCGCATTCAGCAGAAGCACGGTGATCATTAATATGGACATTGATTTCCTCACAGTCTTCTAAACTACGACAAGAATGCCACTTCCGGAGCCAATTCCCTGGTTTTCTGCGAAAAAAGGTGCGGTTTCAGGAATCGTCATGGAGTATTGAAGGCTCCTGGCTGCCCAATGGCCGGGCGTTTTGGTAAACGTTTACGTTTGAAGGCGGAAATGAGCCCCATTCAGACCAGGCGGTTCTGCCCCGCAATCGAAAAAATAATTCACTAAAACGTTTGAATTAATAAGTGTACCATATACATTTAAGTAATAAAGGTATTTATGACATTTATTATTTAAGCCTTTCTACCAACCTAACCCCATTCCACCATGATCCGAGACTACTGCTAGAATTGTCGCTACCTGGTTCCTGAACCGTTACAGGCAGGATCAGATTGCGATCCAACCATTCTTACCGACAGCTGAGGTGGCTCCCGAAGGTCATTATGTTGTCAATGGCAAAGCGTCTGAGTAAAGCGCGCCATCCATTTAATATGGGTATGAATGTGCGCATCGGCACTGATTAAAAATCATTAAACCAACAAACCCCCAAGTATGAAAAGAGTATCTACCCTATTATCAAGCCTCCAAAACCCAGGATTACTGCGCTCTTGAGTGCAAACGCAATCCATGTTACGACCCGGCACAGCCAGCCCAACGTCTGATGGCTGTATTTAAAATATGAAGAGCATCCTGTACCAAAGCCCTTTCAAAAAAGGGATCAGTGATGCATTTCACGTAAGACCAAACATAAACGCAATCAAATTTTAACCTTATGAAACTAACCAAACTAATGTGGTGCGCCGTGTGCGCAGTGGTTTTGGTAGCTCTTAGCTTAGTGGGGTGTGAGGAGACGGAAATTTACAAGATCAATGCGCCTGCCGACCTGCAAGCTAAAATCGACTCAATCGCCGCTGCAAGAGCGGGCGGTGATACAGGTGACACGACCTACATCACGATTACAACCACCATCGTAGGTGCCGAAGACAACTCTACCGGATGGTGGGGAGCATTCTCCGATTACTTTACGATTCCAACAAACAAACTTCTGCACCTGGAATTCATCAACAACGGAACAGGAGTAAACAACTGGAACAACTGGAACCTCGCCGTTGCCAATGAAGTTGCAGACCGCGATGCGAGCGATTACGCAGAATATTTCCTGCTCCGATCTGATGCCTATGGCTGGGGTAATACCGACTTCAGCCTGGGAATGATTTCTCATAACTATCCCGATCTTAACAATGACGGCGATGTCTGGGATGATTTCAAGACCACTATGCAGGGCGCATACGTAACGTTGGAAATTGATCACTCTGCTACAGGAAACGTCTATGTTACAGCAAAGGCAGTCGGCACGAATGGTGTCGAAATGGAATTGACCTACACGCAACCTGTGTCTGCAACGGCGGATATCAACGCTTTTCTCGTCACGGATGGCAGCCACTTCCTGATGAAGAAAGCTTATCTTCTTCCATCCAGAGTCACTGCAGTTGAAGATTCTCAGCCGGTTTCAATCAGCATCAGCGGTGCGCCGGAATTCATTGAAATCGGAAATGAAAACTTCTGGGGCAGCGCCGTCGCTACAGTAACATTCGCGGATGGTTCCACGGAACAGGCTGACTCAACAGACCTCGCATTCAATGTGATCCCCGACATGACTACGATTGGACAAAAAACTGTTGTCGTTGCCTACAGCAAGACGAAGCTTGGAAATGCTTCTCCCAAACCCGTCTCCACGGTATACACACTAGAGGTGACCAAAGCCATCGAGAGCATAGCAGCCAGTGACATCAATTACTATTATTATAGCAGCGATGATATCGTATTTAACCCTAAGGGTATCGTCGTTACTGCAACCTATGCAGACGGTTCTACCGGTGTTTTGAAGGATAATGTTGAATTCAGCTACCCTTCAACGGTACCTTCCACCGCGGGTTCGCAGATTGTCGAGGTCACCTATACGGGGCCGCTGGCTACATTCACAACTACGAGTACCGTTACCCTGGTAAAAGGTATTGCACAAGTTGGTGTTAATGACATGACAACTGCATGGTGGAGTTCATTCTCTGATGATTACAACGTGCCTTCTGGCGCAAGCAAATCAGTTACCCTGTATTGTTATTCCAACGGCGCAAATTTCTGGAACAGTCCTTCAACTGTTCTTCGTGCTGC
The DNA here is from genome assembly GCA_023417065.1 of Bacteroidota bacterium. Taxonomy (GTDB): domain Bacteria; phylum Bacteroidota; class Bacteroidia; order Cytophagales; family Cyclobacteriaceae; genus Ohtaekwangia. The sequence goes on along the minus strand of JAEZGH010000176.1, from coordinate 14,712 downwards.
TGACGACACGGAATACGCCGTTTTGCGTATGGATAACTTCGGCTGGGGGTCAGGTTATGATGGCAATCCTGGACGTGTCAACACGTCTGACTGGAACTGGGATGTATTTGCATCAAATATCACCGGATCGCGCGTGGTGGTCACCGTGACAAATAATGGCGACGACACCGCGGATATTCGCTATGACGTTACCTATGCAAACGGTGAAACTCACTTCCAGCAATATGCCGGTATAATCGTTGACAGCTCCGACCTGAACTTTGCACTGACAACAGAAGGAGCATATCTCGTAATTGTTGAATAGTCACCATGATAATAATCCAACTATGAAATTTATATATGTTATTGCTTTGATGCTGTTGGGTGTTGGTGCTGCCTGGGCGCAGGAAGTCCAGGTGCGCGGAACCGTCATCGCAGCTGAAGATAATACCGGTCTTCCAGGCGTGAACGTTCTCGTAAAGGGAACTACCGTGGGAACCACAACTGATGCCGAAGGTAGATATTCCCTCAACGTCCCCGACGGAAACGCCGTGTTGGTGTTTTCGTTCATCGGATACACACCTGTTGAAGTGGTCGTCAGCAATCGCACGACGATCGATGTATCGATGGAATCCGATATCCAGCAACTGGGTGAAGTCGTCATCATCGGATATGGTGAACAGCGGAAGGCCGACCTAACCGGCTCCGTAGCTATTGTCAACACCGACGAAATGAAAAAAGTATCGCATCCCAACATGTCGACGATGCTTCAGGGACGGGTTCCCGGTGTGCAAATCACAACCGATGGACAACCTGGCGCTGACCCCGTTGTACGTATCCGCGGGATTGGTTCGTTCGGTGATACGTCACCACTGTATGTTGTCGATGGCGTTATCATGGGTACAACAGTGCGCGACTTTTCTCCGAATGACATTGAATCCCTTCAAATCCTTAAGGATGCGTCTGCCGCCGCTATCTATGGTTCGCGTGCGGCTAATGGTGTCGTCATCATCACCACCAAATCAGGTAAGAAAAACCAACCCCTGCGGGTAGACTACAGCGGGTACGTTGGCTACGACCAGGTTCAGAAAGGCGTATACGACGTGATGGATGCAAAACAGTACGGCCAATATGTTAACATGGCATTTGAGAACAGTGGGATGAGCGTCCCTTCAGGATACGACCCCACAAGTCCAAACTACTTGTATGATGCTGACGGTACTCCGAAGGTAAACACCAACTGGCAGGATGCCGCCTTCAAAACCGGGGTTCGCCAGAACCATAACATTAACTTTTCAGGCGGTGGCGAAAAGAATACGTACAACGTTGCCCTTGACTACTTCAGCCAGAAGGGAACAATGGAAGGTGCCGGTCCAAACTTCGACCGTTACACTGCACGTTTCAAGAACACCATGGATGCGAAATTCCTGACGTTCAATACGAACATCGTATACAGCCACAGCGACCAGGACAACATGGCGCTCAGTAATGCCAATGAGTTTGTGCAAGGTCTCTACGGAGCGCAGTATCCGGTAATGGCTTCGGCATTGATCACGCCTCCGACAATCAAAGCTTACGACCCGTCTACCTGGGTACTTGACGGTAAGCTTGCTGCTGCGTCACAGTTTACGTACGACTCCTATGGTTATGGTACTTACTATGATGACGTTCACGGCGACTTGCGTGTTACCAACGTACTCCTGACCAACAGCCTTTTGGAAAGAAATGCCAAGGTGCACCGGCTTCAGGCCTCAGGAGGAGCGAACGTTGACTTTATGGATATGTTCGGTGCTACCAACAGCGACCACCGTCTGAACTATAATCTGAACCTTGCTTACAGCATAACCAATGTCAGGGATCATACATTCATACCTGCGTTTATTCAGAGTAGCACAAACTACCTGACGAAGAGCAATGAAGTGCTTGCGAAGGAAAACAGGGAATACCTTACGTCTCTGGTAGAAAACACGGTGACATACGATGGCAACTTCGGTCGGAGCCACCTTAATGTACTGGTGGGGCAGACATTCCAGCGCGATTACTACCATAGAACACGCGGAACCGGAAATACGCTGTCAGAGCCATACTACCTTCATCTCAACAACGCAGATGAAACAGCCTCTTTCAGTGATGAGAACGAGAGCTACCTGCTGTCGTATCTCGGACGTATCCTTTATGAGTTCGACGAGAAGTACCTACTTACTGCTACGGTACGACGCGACGCATCCAGCCGCCTTTCGCCTGCCGACAACGCCGGAATTTTCCCTTCGGTATCTGCAGGATGGCGCCTCGACCGGGAGAGTTTCTTCCAGATACCTCAAAACACCATCAACCTCCTGAAAGTGCGCGGCAGCTATGGTGAGCTTGGTATCACCAACCTCGGCCCTTACGAATATATGGCTACCATGCAACGTGGTGACTATTCGTATAGCTTTGGAAATGAAAAGGTGACCGGTTCCGGATTGTCGAGCTTCGTTAATGAGCGCCTGAAATGGGAACGGAAGAAAACCATCGACGTGGGTCTTGACATCGAACTGTTCCAGGGTAACCTGGAGTTCAACTTTGACTGGTATAAATCGACGTCAGAAGATCTCCACTATGGCATAGCTGTTCCTACACAGGCAGGTTTTACCAACGAATCAGTTCGGATGAACGCCGCGACAATGGTTAACTCGGGACTCGAGTTCCTGGTCGCCTACCATAACGATAAGCACGCGGTGAAGTTTGATATCTCTGCCAACGCGACGACCATTAACAACGAGGTGAAAAAGCTTGGTGTTACTAACCTGCCGCAGACCAATGGTTATGCGCGAACTGAAGTAGGCCGCGAAGTTGGTCAGTTCTACGGTTACGTTTATGAAGGTATCTTCCAGTCGCAGGAACAGATTGATACAAGGGTTAACGCTGCTGGTAACTATGTCAATCAACCTGGTGCGCAACCCGGTGATGTTGCCTACGCCGACCTCAATAACGATGGAGAGATCACAAACCTTGACCAGACGTATCTGGGCAGTGGTATTCCAGATCTTACTTTCGGTTTCAACGCACGGGCCGAGTGGAAAGGTTTTGACCTAAGCGTGATGATGTTTGGAGCGACAGGCTTCCAGGCCGTCGATTTCGTCGACGTAACGCTGCGCAGCTCATATGGCGCCCTCAATAAGAGCGTTGACCTGCTGAATGCGTGGACTCCCGAGAACACTAACACCGATGTTCCCCGCGTGGCTAACAGGCCTACAGGTGCCATCACCAACGACATGTTCAGCAGTCGGTTTATTCAGAATGCGAACTACCTCAAAATCGCTAACATTCAGGTGGGATACAATCTCCCCGATAGACTGTTTGGTGGTTACCTGAACAGAGTTCGCGTGTATGCATCAGCCCAGAATCTCGCTGTATTCTCGAAATACAGAGGCTATAACGTAGACTTCGCCGGCGGTACATTTACACCGGGTTACAACTATGCTTCGTACCCAACACCGCGTTCTGTAATGTTCGGAGCACAGCTTTCATTTTAATTCCACAACGCCGAAAAAAGAATAGATATGAAAAGATTACATATAATTCTCACCATGTTGGCCTTCATCGCCGGCACTACTGCCTGCGAAGACCGCCTCGAAGTGGAGAACCCGAATAGTCAGACTACCTTTGACTTTGGAGATACTGAAGCTGAACTTCAGGAAGCCGTAATCTCGTGCTACAACCGTATTCGTCTCGAAGGTACCTTCGCGCGGGTAGGGTATACGATGGACGCGGTGCGCGGAGATGAAGTCTGGAACTCATCCCAACAGTGGTATCTTGAATATGACAACCTCAACTCGCCTGGTACTATCGGTATCGGTGATGAGTGGATTTGGCGCGACAACTTCCACGTAGTAAACCGCGCGAACTTTATCCTGTCGAAAGTTGATGTCGTGGATATGTCACAGGATGCATACAACCAGATCAAAGGGCAGGCACTGTTCCTCCGTGGTCTGGCGTACTATACACTGGCTACGTACTACCAGAAGGTACCGCTGATCACTGACTATGCTTCGTATTCTGATCTCAACAGCCTTTATGCACCCAATGTTTCTCAGGACGAAGTGTTCGACCAGATTGAAAAAGACTTCAGGGAAGCGATGGAAATACTGCCTTCGCGTGATAAGGGCGGTGAATGGGCCAAGGGCCGTGCCACAAGTGGTGCGGCTGCCGGATATCTCTCTCGTGCACTGATGTTCCGTCATAAGTATGTTGAAGCTTACGACATCCTTAAAGACATCATCGCGGGTAAGTACGGAACATATGCGCTCACGGCCGACTATGGTGACAACTTCAAGGAAAGCACAGAAAACAATATTGAAAGTTTGTTTGAAGTACAGTTCATGAACTTCGGTACAGGTGGTACGGATGAAGAATGGACGCCTGTAAACATCAGCCGTGACGCAACACAAGGACATGCTGTTGAGAGTAACTATGGCTCTCAGGCACTGGGAAGCTGGGGTGACCTCGCCGCGTCGCCATGGCTCTACAACCTCTTCAAGAAAGAGACATGCACCGATGGTCGTCTTGATCCGCGGCTGTACTGGACGCTGGTGACCTATGAACCGGAATACAACACATATACGGATATTCCTACGGCAGCATACCCTACCGGAGATCCCCGCCGCAACATGGCGTACCAGAAAGTGTTGACAGAAACTCCTGTATCAAATAATGCACAGGGAGGTATCTCCATCGCGAAGTTTACGAACGCGCGAAACAACCTCTATAGTTCGATCACGAACGGTTTGCAGTGTGGTGTCAACCTGCGCCTCATGCGTTACAGTGACGTCCTCCTTCGCGCTGCGGAATGTGAAAACGAGATCAATGGGCCTACACAAACAGCCATCGATTACATCAATCAGGTTCGTCGCCGTGTAGCACTTCCTGACCTTCAGCTTGCCGATTTCCCGACAGCAAACCATCTGTTTGAGCAGATCGCCAATGTGGAACGTCCGAAGGAATTCGGATGTGAGAATGGCCGTGGTATTGACCTCATCCGATGGGGATTCTTCTATGATTCAGACCGCCTTCAGCAACTCGTCGAGCACGGTTACTACAAGCGTGATGGGACAGCTAACACAGAGGAGCTCACCGCAGCTACCGCCGACGATTCGTCCTTCAAATATTACTACAAAGGCCACGAATATTTTCCGATATTCCAGGGAACACTGAATGCCAATCCTAACCTGGAAGGCAATTCGGCCAATAACAATGAAGACAACGGACCCGCATTTTTAGCGAGGTGGTCTGTTCGTCCCGTGATTAAGTAACACTCTCCTGAAATAGAACTCCTTATCGACACCATTGCGTGTGGGTAAGGAGTTTCTTTAACCAAACACTTTGTACATGAGAATGAAGCATTTTCTAATCGTCTCCATTAGTGTCGCAGCGCTCGTATTCACAGGATGTGGAGATGATCCGGAACCGAAGGGAATAACCACAAAACCGAAACCGGATACGGATTCCGATTTCACGGCACCGACATACGCAGATGACTACTCAGCGATAGCGGGCTGGGATCGCCGTTCCGAATGGAATCTTGCGAATGTCCACGATCCGAGTGTCGTCTATGACGGTGAATACTACTATATGTATGGAACAGATGCTTCATACGGAAATTCACATGCAGGGCACGGTCACTTTCATGCCCGCAGGTCCAAAGACCTTGTCAACTGGTCATACATCGGGGCGGCAATGCCCGAGACACCGGCCTGGGTGAAGGACTCGTTGAATAACATGCGCCAGCGTGAAGGTCTGGATCCGATCGAATCACCCATGTACGGGCATTGGGCTCCTGTGGTTCGAAAGGTGGGCAACAAGTATCGCATGTATTACAGCATCATCATCGACAACTACATTAAAAGTGGAAAGCCAAACACCGCGACTAACTTTGACAACTCCTGGACGGAGCGCGCGTTCATTGGTTTAATGGAGACTACAAGTCTTAAAGACAACCAATGGACGGATAAGGGTATGGTGGTGTGTTCAGTTTCAGATCGCGGGAACGACTGGTCGCGAACCAACCGCGACACCGACTGGAATGGTTACTTCAAATGGAACGCGATTGATCCATCCTTCATCGTGACTCCTGAAGGTGAACACTGGTTGATTTATGGTTCCTGGCACTCGGGCATCGTTGCGCTCCAGGTTGATGCAGAAACAGGTAAGCCCAGCAAACTGGAATCACTTGAAGACTACGGCGTACGGATTGCACGCCGACAAAACAACGACGCCAACCGCTGGCAGGCGCTGGAAGGACCGGAGGTTATCTACAATGAAAAGACTGGCTACTACTATATGTTTCTGGCCTATGATGAACTATCCGTTGCGTACAACACGCGCGTGTGCAGATCGAACAGTATTACAGGGCCGTGGGTAGGCATCGACGGAAGAAACATTACCGAAGGAGGCGAGGCTTGGCCAATGGTGACGCACCCATACAAGTTCAATCTCCACTCGGGTTGGGTGGGTATTTCGCACTGTGCAGTATTTCAGAATGAGTCTAATGGTGAATGGTTCTACGCCTCACAAGCCCGTTTACCTGAAAACACCAACGGTAACGCTTTCAGCAATGCGATCATGATGGGCCACGTGCGCCATATACGCTGGACAGATGATGGCTGGCCCGTCGTGATGCCGGAGCGTTACGCTGGGGTCCCGCAGACTGAAATCAAGCAGAGCGACCTCGCCGGAACATGGGAAAACATCTCCATGAACTATCAGTTTCGCGAACAGCAGACTGCATCGTCATTAACCTTAGGTGCTGATGGAAAAGCTACAGGTGCCCATACTGGTAACTGGAGTTACGACGCAACAAACAAGGTCCTTACTATAGGTGATCTCAACCTGTGTGTCGAATGGGGCCTGGACTGGGAAGCTTCGCCGCGCACGCCGACACTCGTATATTCGGGCCTTACATCTGATGGGCGACCAGTTTGGGGTAAGAAGAAGTTGTGAGGACAGGAGCCTGATCTGGTAAGACTCATGATAAAAAGAGCACATCAATTTGAATGTGCTCTTTTTTATTGGTAGATGCGTTCTCATTCGTACGGGCGTTGTGTTTTGCATCATGTGATTATGGATTCTGAGATCCATAATCACAAGCTCAGTGGTCGTTTTTCACGTCGGCGTCAAGGATATTATCTAATCCTGCACGATTGGTCGACCTGCTCCAGTTTGATTTCAGTATTTTATAGAACGCCCAGCAGATGGATACACCGATTGGTATGGCCATAATGCCCAGGAGAATATCGTTGATATCGTCGATCGACTTGTCCATCCCAAGCTCATAAACGAGGGCGATGACTATGCCGCCGATGAACAACCCGCCATAATAAGCGATAACCCCCAATATTGCATAGACCCACTTGTTTCGATTGTGTTCTTTTGCAAGATCATAAAACGATTTTCCTACAAAATAGACCAGGACAAATTCAATCATTTTCTTCCGATTTAGTTTGATAACATCCAACGAGGTCTGATACAGCCTTCTAAGACGTTTGGTTTAAGATATGAAATTCGAGAAGAATTTTGGGGCGATTGCAGGAATCTTGTCCTGGGAAGGGTGTAGATCACCAAAAAATTGCAGGAGAGCAATGGAGATGGAATGGAGTGCGAAAAACGGAATGTAACTTGCTGCGGTAGCCTTGTTGCATTATAGAAAACTTTTTCTCCGGTATGTCCCCGTATCGGATGTTCGATCGTCAATACACCGAACATTAACCATTAAAATGATGAAAGAATTTGCATTAATTTTCAGACTCCATGACGTTGCTGACTTCAAGCCGTCACCCCAACAGATGCAGGGACGAATGAGTTGGCTCGCAGGAATTGCTGCTCAGAACAAGTTAGCCGAGAAAGGCAATACGCTTCTGCCGGGACGGGGAAGTGCTAAGACGATACGGCCTGATAACGTTGTAACGGACGGGCCTTATACGGAGATAAAGGAGTTCGTCAGCGGCTATGTCGTGGTCCGTGCCGAAAACATCGATGAAGCAGTCGAAATCGCCAAAGCAAATCCGATTTTTGAACAGGTGGCGGGCAGCATCGAAGTACGCGAGGTGCTTAAACGTGAATAGCGGTGGAGAATCAAAATATTCGTAAGGATTTCTTAAATGACCTGTTTCGTAAAGAGTATGTGAAAATGACGGCCGTACTGGGCCGTCATTTTGGATTAAAAAATATTAGTGCTGCGGAGGATATTGTCAGTGAAACATTCCTGAAAGCATCGGAATATTGGGCGATTAACGGCATTCCTGATAACCCAACGGGATGGCTGTACACAGTTGCGGCAAATAAAACAAGGGATCATCTTAGAAGAGAAAATACCTTTGTAGCAAAGGTGCGTGATAGCCTGCAGGAAGGTGATGATCCGGCATTCTCCGACCTGGAGTTTAATGATGCCAGTATTCGGGATAGTCAGCTGGCAATGATGTTTGCTGTATGTAACCCGGCCAACTCTGATGAGAGCCAGATCTGCCTGGCACTTCAGATTTTGTGTGGCTTCAGCATCAGGGAAATTGCTACGGCTTTCATTACAAAACCTGAGACGATCAAGAAACGCCTGTTGCGCGCAAGAGCCAATCTTCGGGATGACAACTTCCGTATTGAAAGTCTGAGTGATCGGCAGATTGAATCAAGACTTGATACGGTTCTCAGAACATTGTACCTGATTTTTAACGAAGGCTACTATTCAAGAACGAGCAATGACCCCATCAGGACCGATCTTTGCCTTGAAGCTTTACACCTGGCTTTGTTGTTAACGCAAGTTTCAATAACTAATGTGCCGCAGGTTAATGCGTTGCTGGCGCTGATGTGTTATCAAAGTTCGCGGTTTAAGGCCCGTTTCAATAACCAGGGTGAAGCCGTGTTGTTTGAGGATCAGGACAGAAGCCTGTGGGATGACTCCCTGATCCATAAAGGAAACTTCTACCTGGTAAATGCGACAAACGGATGCGATATTTCAAAATATCATCTGGAGGCTGGCATTGCCTATTGGCACACGACCAATGATTCAAACAAGTGGAGTCGCATACTCCAGCTGTATAATCAGCTTGTTGTGATTGAATACTCACCAATTACTGCACTAAACAGAACGTTTGCCTATGCAAAAGTATATGGTAAGGAACAGGGCATCGTTGAGGCTTTGAAACTCAACTTGGATGGTAATCCCTATTTTCATCAGTTGTTGGGCTACCTTTACGCGGATAGTCAAGTTGATGAGGCAATCAAGCATTATCAATCAGCGCTGGTGTTGTCCAAATCCGAAGGGGAACGAAAGACGATCATGCGGGAGATTCAGCGGCTTAAAACCTGAGTTTCACGTAAGCCTTGTCTCATTGCCTCTGCAAGTCATTCCAATCCCTTAAAAAGTCAGTTCAGATTCGTTTCTCTGATCCGGCGTTGCACGAGCGGTACGTTTACATAAAAAACGCAATGGCTTTGCAATCCTGGAAATCACTCTCTTGCTCCAAGTGCCCGCACGTCTTCGTCGTTCTGATAACCATCCTGGCCTGCGACGTTAATACCGATCCCTCGCCGCCTCCGGACGGAGACAGTGTATATGGAATCGGTTGGTCGGCAACACACGGCGATGGTGCAAACTCCGATTACTCGAGCATCTCCGTTCCCTTGATGGTGAAGCTGAAGTGGTGGCGCAAATTCGATGGAACAATCAATCTGGGACCTACGAGTGACAAGGATGGAACCGTCTACGTTACCACGAGCGCTGAAGGATGTCATGTATACGCGTTGGAGGTGAAGTCAGGAGCGACGAAATGGTGCAATGACGAGCTCAATGAGTTTGCCGTGGCTTCGGGGGTATTGATCGACAGGGATCAACGTCTGTTTATTGCTGATGATCATAAGATGGTAGCCCTGGATAACAATGGAAACAGAATCTGGAAAGCCGACATAGACGGGTTCCCCTTTTCCGCACAGTTCACGCAGACCGGAAGGTTGATCTTCATTACACATATAGGAACCATTTATGTGTTGGATCGTACGGATGGCAAGCCGGTCCTCGATCCGGTGAAGCTACTTGATCCAGCTACTCCGTTGCCACCTTTTGACCCGCGCGCATGTATGCGGGGTACACGCGATTGCCCATGTGCCAATACGCCTGCATTTGATCCGGCCACAGGATCATTATACTTCACGTTCTGGTACCCTGATGCAGCGGCTGCTTCGCTCGTGGCTATGAGATTTGCTGAAGACTCGTCTCCGAAACTGGAAATGCTATGGCGAAATGATAACCTTCCCGGTGGAAGTGCTTCCAGCCCAGACCTTTCGGCAGACGGGTTAACAGTATATGTCAACGACAATGTCAACTCAATTCACGCTATAGAATCGAAGACAGGAACGGTTCGATGGTCGTACAACATAGGTTACGCTCCGGGTGGCAGTCAGTCTACGTCACCCGATGGCTATATTATGCCAGGTGGGGGCGACGGTGCGAAACTGATGTGCATCCGCGACCGTGGTGACAGTGCGGAACTTATTTGGAAATCTGATACGTTTGAAAACCGCGGTATTGTCACCCAAAGTGCGGGAGGTTTTGCGCTCGCAACAATCAAAACCGGAAGCTTCGCCTATGATCTGATGATTATTGACGTAAGAACAGGTGAAATATACGACGCCGATCCGCTACCGGGAAAACCTCTTTTCACGGTGGGAACAACCGTTGGAAACGACAGTTCTATACTCGTCCCAACATTCAACGGCTATTTGTATTCGTTTGGGAAGGATGACTAACTGAAAATTGAGTGACTATCCATGCAGGCATACTTGCCGCGTTACTGTGGTAGATACGTGTTCATTATAACGGCAGGCATGGCCGTCCTTGAACCAAAACCTTCTCTCTTCGGAGCGCCCTTTAACCGGACCGCCTAATCAGAAACCGGAAGTCAGGAACGAGCGACTCTTCCGTCGGGCGGGCAAATTTGGCGATGAAGCGGCCAGTTTCACCCGGTAACATTCACTAATATCGCAGAAAGGTTCTGTACTTCGCACCTTTGTTTGCACGCATCAGCGTTTTGATTTAGGGGCCAGCTAGTTCCACATCATTGGCAACAGATGAATTGGGTTAGGAAATATCACCTCATTACGGGAGCTGCACTTGCTGTACTCTTACCGGGTACATTCCTGTTTTCAGGCCCGATTGATAATACCCTGCCATATCGGTTTGTCCTGGCATTCATCACAATCTTTTCCCTTTGGGTTACTACGTTCATCTCGATGGACTTTTCACCGCTGTGGCTGCGGCCTGATAAAGACACACGCTTAAAAATCGTGGCGCGCATCCTGCGTACGTCGCTTCTAGCCATTGTCGTCTTCCTGACAGTAGGGTTACTCGACAGCACGGGAGCGCTATTGACGCAGGTGCAGGGTGACAAATTCTATCACCCAAAGGCGTGGTTTTACTTCATTCTGCGTATCACCCTGCTAAACGGTCTGTTCATACTTGCCAAATACTTCTTCGACTTCAGTGCGGAAAAGGCGCGCATCCAGTCAGAAATAGAAACATTGAAGCGAGAGAATCTTGCAGCGCAGTATGAGAGTCTCAAGCAGCAGCTTAATCCGCATTTTCTATTCAACTCACTGAACACGCTGAAGTCCCTGGTAAAAAATAATCCGGAGGAGTCCCTGACATTCATCGATCAGTTGTCGTACATCTATAGGTATATGCTTGTCCACAGCGGTAAGAACGATGTTACCTTGAGTGAAGAAATCGACTTCGTCACTGCCTATCTGTCGCTGTTGAAAATACGCTACGGTGAGGCTGTACGTTTTGAGCTTGACGTCCCACCTGCAGAACTCCCGACACGCATTCCACCCAACACACTCCAGGTGCTGATAGAAAATGCAGTAAAGCACAATGTCATCAGCCAGAGCCGGCCATTGCATATGCGTATTTATACGACTCCCGATTGTGTGGTGGTGGAGAATAACCTCCAGATAAAACCTCCTGAGGGCTTCTCTTCGAATGTAGGACTGAACAACATTAATAATCGATATTTGATCCTTAAAGGCCGTGAAATAACGATCGAACAAACGCAAAATTCGTTTACGGTAAAGTTACCCTTGCATTGATTTATGGACATCGTTATCATTGAAGATGAAACGCGCACGGCTAAAGATATTGCTGCAACACTCTCGGCAATACGGCCATCTTACCGCGTGCGATCGATTCTCGACAGCATTGAACAAGCGCTGGACTGGTTCCAAACGAACACGGCGCCAGACCTCGTAATATCCGACATTCAACTCGGCGATGGTCTTGCATTTTCGATCTTCCGTCAGGTTGAACTCAAATGCCCCATCATATTTTGTACGGCTTACAACGAATACGCCTTACAGGCATTTGAAACCAACGGTATTGATTACATCCTGAAGCCCGTCAATGATACGGCGCTCGAGAAAAGTCTCGCGAAGGTCGAAGGGATGCTCAATTCACTCTCGCCGCGATATGACATCGGTCACCTGGAGAGTCTCATCAGAGAGATGTATAACAGAAATGCCCGGTTCAAGACCAGCTTCCTGGTCTCATTTCGAAATCAGTTGATACCGATCCAGACCGACGATATCGCTTTCTTTAAGATTGAGTCCGACTCGACGGTATTGTACACGCGTAACGGGACAGGCTACGCGATAGCGAAGACGCTGGAGTCGCTGGAAATGCAACTCGACCCTGTGAGTTTTCGACGGGCGAACAGACAGTACATCGTTTCATTTAGTGGTATCGGCCAGGTGGAATACTATGACGAACGGAAACTCCTCGTCAGACTCCGCGGGTTTCCCAAGGAAGAAGTAATAGTTAGCAAACAAAAAGCGACAGAGTTTATCCGATGGATGGAGGAAAGATAAATGATCCAGTGGCTATTATGTTGCGGGATGCAACGCGGGCTGACATTCCGTTGCTCAGGCATTGGGATAGCCAGCCTCATAAGAAGGAAGCTGATCCGAATTCCGACTGGGAATGGGAAACAGAGGTTGGAAGGGAAGCTCCCGGGCGCCGCCAACTTATCGCTGAACTGAATGCTCGGCCTATCGGCTACGTTGAAATTCTTCGTTGCGCCCTGGATGAGGAACAGTATTGGGGTGCAGCGCCCGATACCTGGGCTGCGATTGATATCTGGCTTGGCGATGCCAGTGACATTGGTCACGGATACGGTACACGTATCCTGCAAATGGCCATACAGATGTGTTTTAAGGATGATGGTATTGATGTGATCGTCCTCGACCCGCTGGCGACAAATATTCGTGCTCGCAGGTTCTATGAGAAGAATGGATTTGAATTCGTCGAAGAGCGAAGGATAGGTGTGGATGATTGTGCGATATACCGGCTTACGCGTGAGCGATGGACCTCATTCCCCCGGTTGCGTCTTGCATCATCGGCTGAGTAGCGGAGATGTTTATCCCTTTGAAACTTGTCACTCAATTTGAAACTAGTATACACCAAATTAAACCCCGTTGACTCTGTTCGCGTCATTAACCTTCTGACGGAATCCATGTCGACGAACCCAATCAACAGAGCCGTTTTCGGTTCTGGTGACGGGGCGATACGGAAACAGTTAAAACTCTTTGAATGGGCGACGGCTCCACCGCATACCGTCGTTAACGTAGCGAAGGAAGGAGACAAAATCGTCGGCGTGTTGTGCTATTGTACTTCCGAACATTGTCAGCTGGCCCCAATGGACCTTGCGAAAAAGCTGCCCTCGCTGATGTGGCAGATGGGGATGAATCTGGGGCGCCTCCTCCGTTGGCGTAAAAAATGGTCGCAGCATGACCATAAGAAACCGCATATTCATCTTGGACCTGTTGCCGTGGATGTTAAGCATCAGGGTAAGGGTGTAGGAACGTTTATGATGAAGGAGGTCTGCCAGTTTCTTGATGCCCATTCTGTTGTTGGTTATCTGGAAACCGACAAACCGGAGAATGTGGCCTTCTACAAGCGGTTCGGCTTTGACGTTGAAGGCGAGGAAAAAATACTAGGCGTGACTAACTGGTTTATGGTGCGCCCGGTTAGAACTTTGTGAATAGGGTGGATCGGTAAGCGGTAGCGTTTTTTTACCAGGCCCATGAAGTACGACACCAGCGAGGGCAATAGCTGACGCGGCGATGGAAACCCCTACGCGAATCCAGTGGAAGTTCTGAAACTCCAATGCTGTTGCTTTGAGGAAGGCTGACGAATGCACAGTGATACCTTCGTTGAACATAATATGATTTCGCGGCCAGAAGAACGAAGCGGAAAAGAGAAAGTTACCGGCGACGAGCAGAATAAAGCTCGTTATCAGATAGAACAACCTGGGACGGCTCCACCAGTTAAAAAATATAGCCATTACACCAATTGCTACGATCACCGATCCAAAGGGTTTGAAGAATGTCGCGGGACTGCCATGACGTAGAAATTGCTTTGCCTCTGCAAGCGAATCGGGAACATTGTGAAAAATGTTGGGATACAGAACAAACGTATCAAACAGAAGTGTTCCGCCGAGGAGCGTCAACAGCCATGCAAATACGGTGGCCGAAAGGGATGATATTGTTAATGATTTCATAAAAATAAAATTATGAACTCTGGTAGTGTGTGGCTGAAACCTCAGAATCGGTTTTGTCCGATTGATCCTGATATTGGGACACGTCGACGATATCGCCTTGCGCTCAGGATTAACTGGCGGGGCATACGGGCCCTTCATCCACCGATTTGTCCGTTTC
>JAEZGH010000132.1 GCA_023417065.1 Bacteroidota bacterium | reverse complement strand
CCGGTCGAGGGCTTCGGCATCGAGCGCTTCGTCGCCGAGGCGAAGGACCAGAAGAGCACCTGGGACGTCTATGTCGGCCAGACCCCGTTCGTCGAGATGTCGGCGATGGCGGCCGCCGGCGTCATCGAGCCGTGGGACGACTACATCCCGAAGGATGTGCGCGACGACATCATCGAGTCGATCGGCCAGGAAAACCTGATCGACGGCAAGATGTACGGCTGGCCGTTCCTCCTCGACGTGATCGGCAGCTCCTGGCACTCGGGCTTCACCACCGAGGCGGGCCTGCCCGACGAGGCACCGGCCGACTGGGACATCTACCTCGAGCGTGCCAAGGCGATGTCCGAGTCCGGAGTCGTTCCGTTCGGCGCCACCTTCGACAGCCACGGCTGGCGCTCGCTCGTCCCCTTCACCCACTCGATGAGCCCGGACGTCTACAAGAACGGCCTGTTCGACTTCACGAGCGACGCCGCCGTCGAGGCGCTGATCCTCATGAAGAAGATCATGGCCTACTCCAACCCGGACATCCTGCTCGAAGGCGCCACCGACGGCGGCGTCAACGGCACGCCGGACGAAGTGGCCTTCGCCGCGCAGCGCGTCGGCTACTACACCAAGTACTTCAACGCCCCGCTGCGGATGGCCCAGAACTGGGACGATCCGACCCAGCTCCATCTCGGCCCGCTGCCGAAGTTCAAGAACGGCGCCGGCTCGACGGTGTTCTGGACGACCGGTTCGGCCCTCTTCAAGTACGGGCAGAACAAGGAACAGGTCGTGGAGTATATCCGCGCCCTCACCTACGACGAGCAGATCTGGAAGGACTCGATCGTCGGCACCCCGAGCGGCCACCCCGGCCAGCTGCCGCCGTACAAGTCGATCTACGCGAAGTGGGACCAGGAGAAGCCGGACTGGCTGCCGGCCTTCGTCGGCCTCGTTCGCGCCCAGCTCAACAACGCCAAGGCGATCGAGAACGACATCTTCGGTCTCCAGCAGTTCGTCATCGGCAAGCCGATGTGGGAGACCTACCTCAAGGGTGAGGAGTCGGATCCCAAGGCCGCGCTGCAGAAGGCCGCCGACGCGGTCCAGGCCGAAATCAACCGCGGCAAGTAGGCCGTCACCAATCCGGGACCGGGGGCACGCCTCCGGTCCCTTTTCTTCCGGGCCGTCGTGGGGCGACGACGGCGGGTGCCGCGGCCGGCGGCGTGACTCTTGCTTCGACGCGGGGGCACGCGGCCGGTATGGCCGGGGCACGGAGTCAACGCGGGCGGCGGCAACGTCGCGCCGCAAGGGTCGGGGTCAGGATGGCGCAGGCGGCTTCTTACGTACGTGGGTACTCCATCCGCCAGGGATTCTCCCCGTGGATGTTCCTCATCCCGACGCTGATCTTCTTCATCGGCTACCAGATCTATCCGATCTTCCGGGTCATCTGGATCAGCTTCACCAACTACGAGTTCCTGTCGAACGAGCCCGCCGAGTGGGTCGGCTTCGCCAACTACATCGAGGCGATGAACGACCCGCTGATGTGGAAGAGCCTCTGGCGGGCCGCTCTCTTCACCATGATGTTCCTGCCCGGGACGATCATCCTGCCGCTGCTCCTCGCGGTGCTGATCGACCGCGTGACGCAGCCCCGCCTCGCCACGGTCTACCGGGTCATCCTGCTCATCCCCGCCGTCATCCCGAGCACGCTGGTCTTCGTGCTGTGGAAGTGGATGTACAACTACCAGGTCGGCCCGATTAACCACTTCCTGGTGGACACCCTCGGCCTCTTCACGGTCCACGACGCGCCTCAGTGGCTCGGCGGCACCCCCCTCACCCTTCCGGCGATCGCCATCATGGAGGTCTGGTGGGGGCTGGGCTACCACACGATCTTCTTCCTCGCCGGCCTCGCCGCGATCCCCAAGGATCTGCCCGAGGCGGCCCGCATCGACGGCGCGAACGAGTGGCAGGTCTTCTGGCACGTCATCCTGCCGCGCCTCGCGCCGATCATGATGATCCTCGTCGTGCTGCGCTTCGGCACCGCCATGGCGGTGATCGACGAGTACCTGATCTTCGGCGGGTTCAACCGCGACTCGCCGACCTACACCTGGACCATCTTCATGTACGACCAGGCGTTCAAGCTCGGCCTCTGGCGCCAGGGCTTCGCCGCGGCGATCGGCATGATCGGCGCCGTCGCGATGGTGTTCGTGATGATGTTCCTGCTTCGCATCTTCAGGTCGAGGGACTAGGCGCATGAGCGTTGAGGCAATCGAACGCGGCGGCTTCCAGGCGGCCGAGGACGTCAGCGACAACCGCAGCTGGTTCGGCCGCAACGGCAGCGCCTTCACGCGCCACCTGGTCATCAACTTCTTCATGATCATCATCCTGGCGCCGCTTGCCTGGGTGCTGATCATGTCGGTGAAGTCGCGGCCGGATTCGATGCGCGGCGACTTCTGGCCGCGTCAGTTCGACTTCACCCACTACGGCTACGTGTTCAACAAGATCAACACGCTGCCGATCAACCTCTTCAACAGCATCTACGTCACCTCGGCGACGGTGATCCTCACGACCGTTTGCGCCGTGCTCGCGGGGTACGCTCTCGTCCACATGAAGGCGCGCGGCACCGGCATCGTCATCGCCATCCTGCTCGTCTCCCTCTACCTGCCGATCCGGGTCGTCTCGATCATCTCGATCTACGAGATCCAGAGCTCGCTCAACCTGATCAACGTGACCAGCGGCCTCATCCTGCCCTACGTGACGCTCAACCTCGCGATCAGCGTCCTGATCATGCGCTCGATGTTCCAGCTCATCCC
>JAEZGH010000160.1 GCA_023417065.1 Bacteroidota bacterium | reverse complement strand
AGGTTGGCGAGGTACGGGCCGGCGTTGCGACCGCCGGCGACTGACCGGGCGATGGCGGCGAGTCCGTCGCTGGTCAGCTCGCGGCGCTGCTCGGCGGCTTCGGTGATGGTGCTGCGGGTCTCGCCTGTGGTGAGCTCTGCGAGCTGGTCGGGGTCGCAGATGGCGACGGCGGCGACGGCGAGCTTCGCGGGGAGCGCGGTGGTGCTGGCGGCTCCGGCAGCGACTGCTCCGAGCGCGTCGGCGTGGCCGGGGTGCTCGGCGATGAGCTTCCCCCAGGCTGCGGTGGTGCCGAGGCGTGCGGCGATGGGTGCTGCGTTCTTCGCTGCGTCGTTGCGGCTCATGGCTCTGACCGTTCCCTGCGACGGTCGTGGCGCAGCACCGCCCGGTGCCGTACACCCAGCGGCGCCCCGGTCTCAGGTGTTCGCGGCGACGGTCTGGGTGAGGCGCGGCTCTGCGCACCCGGTGCCGTACACCCAGCGGTGTGTTCGCCCGTCGATGGTGGCGGTGCGGATGCCGTACGAGCCGAGCTCGATGCCGGTGTTCGCGCACACGATGTCGAGGCCGGCTCCGGCGGCGATGACCTCGATCTCGAGGTGCCGGGTGTGGAACTCGGCGGCGGCTTCGACCATCTCGGCGAGGGAGCTGGCGGTCGTGTCGGTGGTGTCGATCAGCTCGAGTTTGAGGAAGTGCCGTTGGTGGAGCTCGTCGCGTTCGTAGCGGAAGCAGGCGGTGGTGCACTGGGCTCGGCCGAGGACCTCGGCGGGGTCGTCCCCGGCTGCGGTGGCGTCGATGAGCAGCTGCAGGAACGACTGCTCGCCGGATGCGACGAGGTGCCCGGCGTCGCCGCTCGCGCCGCCACCGTCGATGGCGATCCGGTGCTGCACCCCGTTCGGTGGGGAGGTCGCGTTCGTCGCGGCCGGGGACACGATCCAGGGTGCGGCGACGGGCCGGTACCCGCGGTCGGCGTAGTGGGTTTCGGCCTCTGCGAGACGGGCGAGGGTGTGCAGTGCCGGGGTGCGGGTTCCGGCGGGTGCGGTCGCGCCCCCTCCGGCACGGCCGAGTCCTTCGACGCGGACCGCGGCGCTCAGCCGGCGGATCGCAGCTGCGTGTCCTCCCCGCGAGGCCTGCGGTGCGCTCATCGGCGTCCGGCGCGGAACGCGCGGGCGGTGACGGCGGACATGGCGGCGAGGTCGTCGATGGTGGTCCCGGGGTGATGTGTCGCGAGGTACGCGTCGATCGCGCCGAGGAGGTCGGAGAGCTCGACGAGCTCCATGATCTTCACGCCCTGGGCGGCGGCGTCGGCGAGCTCGAGGAGCTCCTCGTGGATCTTGGACAGCTCACCGAGCTCACCCTTGGGGATCTGCACGGTGTGGTACCCGGGGTCCTGCACCGCTGCGCAGCCTGAGAGGAGGTGCTCGGGTCCACCGGTGGCGTCCATGCCGCTCACGGTGCTGTGTGGGGCGCCGGCGCCAACCAGCGGTTCGGGTCCACGGCGCCCAGCTGCGAGGGTGCTGCGTTGCGTGCGGCGCGAGGTCCGGCACGGTGACGGGTGCGGGCCCGCCGCGACGCCCTTGTGGGCGGCCCCCGAGATCTGCGGGCCCTGGTGGAGGTGCACTGTGTGCGACTACTGCAGCTGCCGGTCCCAGCCCCTGATCGGGTCCCTCAGCGAGGATCACATCGCGTTGATGGCCCAGTCTGCGCTCGTGGAGCGGGCGTTGACGGCCGGGGATCTGCCCTCGGCGCGCCGTGTCCTCGCTGAGCTCTGCGAGGACCTGGCGGTGCATCTCGAGCTGGAGGAGGTGGCGTTGTTCCCGGCGTTGGCTTCCGACGCCGTGTTCGCTACGACCCTCGAGCGCCTCGGCGGCGACCATGCGACCGCCCGGGCGGGCGTACGTGGAGCTGGGTCCTCCCCAGAGCAGTGGGCGGCGGGGGTGCGGGTGTTCCTCGCGGAGCTCGCCGATCACATCTTCTTGGAGGAGCACGACGTGTTCCCCGCGTCGGTGCAGGTGCTCACCTCGGGGGCGTGGCAGCACGCCGAGGAGGCCGCTCATGGGTTCGCTCATGAGTACGGCATCGACCACAGCCACGACCATCCGCGTCGGCACGGCCACTGAGGCTTCTCGGGCTGCTGGTGGCGTCAGCTGCTGCGGGGTGTTCGCCGGGCCGGGCCGGCGCCGACGGTGTGGCGGGTGCCGCAGGTTGCGGTGCCGTACAGATGCGCTGGGAGGGCCCTGTTGGTTCCCGATGTCGAGTTGTTCGCCCAGTCTGGTCTGGGTTCGGTGCTGGTGGATCGCTTCGTGCACTTCTCCACACCTGCAGCTGCTGGCGCGATCGTCGAGTCGCGGCGCCTGGAGCTGTCACGCACGATCCCGAACGCGGTGTTCGCGGTCGCGGTCGGTGCACGCTCCGTTCCCGGGGTGCAGCACTCCCGTGGCGGTAGCCGCGAGGTGGCGGTGCTGTTCGCAGCTGAGCTCACCCCGGCCCAGTGGTTCTGCGAGGAGGTGATCTGGCGTCGCCGTACGCCGTTGCCGATCACCCCGCTCGCGGTCCTCGAAGCTGACGCCGCTGACGCCCTGTTGGACGGGTCGTTGCAGATCCCCGATGACGGCTGGTGGCACCGCTCCGAGTGTGGCTGTGTGCAGTGCGCGACGCGTCTCGAGACGCTGCGGGCCGCGGCGTGAGCCGCAGCCCATTGCCCGTTGTTGACCCCCAGGTTCGCCTGGGGGTCTTCACGTTGCGCCGGGGTGTCGCTCGCTTCCTTCGGGGCTCCTGGTGGGGCGGTGAGCGGTGGCGCCCTTCGCGAGCAGGTACGGGACCTCGGCGGTCTCGTCGGGGGTGAGGAAGCGCAGCTGGTCGCAGATGGGGCAGCGCACGTACAGGCGGCGTGCGCTTCGGGCGGTGCCGGCGAAGTGGTACCCGGAGGTCTTGAACTCGTCCGCTTCGAGGTCGGCGGCGCCGGCGCGCAGCTCGGCGGCGCAGGTTCCGCAGCTGAACTCGAGGGTCCAGTCCTCCCCGGAGTCGACGTTGAGCACTTCCATCGTTGCAGCCTCCTGTGGGGCCGCGGCGGCCCCGGGGGTGCACGGTGCCGGTGTGGTGTCGCAGTGCAGCCGGCCTGCGGGTGGCACCGGGGTGGTTGTCCCTGGGCTGTGGTTGGGTGGTCGGCCCGCGGTGTTCGCGGGTCGTTCCTGGCGGGAGGTTCAGGTGGTGGTGCTCGACCATCTCGACGCGGGACCGGCACCGGTCACTGTCCCGTCCATGGGCGCTCTTCGCACTCCTGAACGTCATGGCCGCGACCGGGGTGCCGGCCCGGCGCTCGACGGCTCCGCGACGGTGGGGTGGTTCGTCGACCCGTTGGACGGCGACCGGTTGAGGTTCTTCGACGGGTCCCGTTGGACGGACGCGGCGCGGCCCTCCGATGGGCGCGCGTCGGCGCCGGTGGAGTCCGTTCCCGTCGAGGTGCTCCTCGGGTTGCCGGCCCCTGGTGAGCGTCCGCGGCGCCGGTTGCGGCTGCCACGGTGGTTCGGGCCGGCGTTCGCGGTGGTGTTCGTGTCGTCGGTGGCGGCCGCGGTGCTGGTCGCCCCATGGCCGGTGGTGCTCGACGGTCCCCGTGCGGCGCCTGTCGGCGCCGGCACCGGCGATGCCGGGCTGCTGGTCCCTGATGCGGGGACGTTGACGCCGGCGTCGTTGCGGTTCTCAGTCGATGGTGGGATGTCCGCTGAGCTGATGTCGTTCGGGGGTGACTGTGCGCTCGAGCAGGGCGCGGCCGGCGCGGAGTACCGGGTGGGGACCTCGACCGATGACGGGGTGGAGGTCGGTGTCGCTGCGACGTTGCGTTCGTCGGGGTACTCGGAGGTGTCCGTGGTGGTGCGCAGCTCGCCGACGGAGCCGGAGCAGTCCTGGATGTTCTCCTCCGACGGGGCAGGCTCGGGGTCCTTGGATGCCGAGCTGGACGGCTCCGGGTTCACCGCTGACCTGACTCTCGTCGAGGTGGGCGGTGCGGGGCGCACCGCGACGCTCACCGGCCAGGTGGCCTGCGGTACGTGACCGGCGGCGTCGGCGCCCCTTGCCGCGGAACCTATCCGCCGCGTTGGGTGAGGGTGAAGGGGTTGTTCGGGGTGCTGCACGCGGAGGCGAGCCCGACGTTGAGCGCGGTGATCGTGGCGGACTCGGCGCCAGCGTCGGCGGCCGCTGCGCGGTACGCGTCGATGGCGTCGGTGCACCCTTCGGGGAGCGCGGGGCGTCCGGCGAGCTCGTCGAGGGTCGCTGCGGGGATCGTGGTCGGCACCGCGGCTGGTTCACCGCCGCCGCTGGTGTCGGCGTCACCTCCGCCGCCCGTGGTGAGCACGATGAGTGCGACCACGGCGGCGATCACGCAGGCGGTGACGGCGATAGAGGTCTTCCAGTTGTCGGTGATCTTCCACCACAGCTCTTCGAACACGGGGTTCCCTTCAGCTTCGGGTGGGCGCAGCTGCCCTCCTGGGGTGCACTGTGCGGGGTTGCGCTCTGCGCGCAGCAGGGCACGGTGCACCCCATGAC
>JAEZGH010000133.1 GCA_023417065.1 Bacteroidota bacterium | reverse complement strand
CAAATATGGCTACTCCGGATCTGTATACAACTGAATCCAGTTCTGGTTGTGGAACCCTGTTGGTGGAGAATGATCCGAACAATCCCGATCTCTACCGCGATCCTTTCGAGGGCGATCGGTTCGCTGGCTTCTACGCTTTCAACGAGGGCGACTCCTTGAAGGAGTATTGTTCGGTCCCGTTCAGCATACCCCTTAGTGCCGGACAGACCTACAGGATCCGTATACGGTATATGGCATATTCGATCTTCCGCTATGCTGTGGATCGTTTGGGAGCCTTATTAACCCCGGATCCGATCATCATCGATGGATGGGGAATGATCCACTTAGAGCCGCAGGTCACTTTTTACGGTGATCCGTTCCTGGATCAAACTGGAGAGTGGGGGCTGATCGAAGGACAGTTCGTGGCTCAAGGCGATGAAGCATATTTGACCATAGGCTCGTTCATCCCGAATGAAGAGGTCAATATCGAGCCCATTAGTGCATTTGGTTTGACCTCGGCCTATTACCTGTTGGATGGCATAGAGCTAGAGGCGATCTCGGTAGGGATCAATGAGCATGGTCTCTTGTTATCGCCATTCCAAGGAGGTCTGTCGATCGGATGGAATGGGATCGGGCGTTTGGAGAATGTGTCGATCTACGACGTAGCAGGAAGATTGGTAACCCGTATCGGAGAGATCCCATCTGGTCCACCAACCTCGGTAACACTGACTCTTCCCAAAGGGCTTTACGTGGTCCGTGGCATATTGAATAACCGGCCCATCCACGGGAAATTCGTCAAGGATGATTGAAGGGACTTTAGGGCACAAATATCGTAACCCAATGAACCGACAACTCTTTTCAATGTTGCTATCGGCGTTGGCAACTTTCACATTTTCGCAAACCCCATGGGTACTTCCAGGGAATGGCGGAACGACCCCAGGTAATGATTACGTGGGTACTTCTGACAACCAGGACCTTGTCCTTCGCACAACCGCGACACCTCGCTTCCGCCTAAACCGAAATATCAGCTACACCATCGGCACCTTCGGAGCACAGGTTTCCAATGGATACTTGGGGTTGAGTCCGAATGGCACCTTATGGGCGAATGGACCCGGTCCTTTCAGCCGGTTGCACTTGCATGATGGGATAACAGGCGTATTAACGGCAGGCTATCGCAGTTGGATGGATAACGGGATAACATTCACCACCAACAACGACCAGATGTACGTAGGGCATAAAGTTGAGCCCGGCGACGATCAGACCGCTGCAGTTATCCAATGGGCCGACAATGAAGGTGCCGGTGCAGGTCCAGATGTAATGAAGTTCATTTTCACCTCAACCTACTCTGGCGCGGGGTCAGGTCCTAATTCGTTGATCGGCCGGGAGATAGCTCGTATGCATCCCACCGGCTGGGTTGGGATCGGAGATTGGCAGGCAACCCTATTCCAACCCGATGAACGGCTGGATCTGCTTAACCGTACGATCAGATTAAGGGACTTTGCGGCACCATCCAATGCCTATCTCAACCTGAATGCCGACCGGATCCTGGCGGCGGATCCGATCGATGGCCGTGTGTATTGGCGGCCGATCGATTCAATCGGCGATGATTGCGATTGGACAGTGCAGCCCAATGATGATGTTTCGACCGCATATTTGAACAATACCGGGTGCCCCCAGATGCCAAATGGAGTGGGCGTCGGCGTTCAAAATCCTCGTGCAAAGCTTCATGTTCATCACAACGATTACTCCTTGCTGGGAGCTAGCAATGATCGCTTTGCTACATGGTCAAGGATCGAAGCTAATGATCTGATCAACCAATTCACCGGGGTCCACGGAGAAAGCGGTCCACAACCAGCACCTGGGTTCGTGCTTCATGTAGAAGGTGTTCGAGGAACTGCCTACAATGGCAAGACCTCGATCGGTGTGAATGGCTACAGCCTTTTTGACAGTCAAGTATCAGGAGCTGGAGCAGGCTTTTTGGCAGGAGTGAAAGGTGTGGCCGAATTAGCTAATCCGTGGCAATCTTCATGGACGATGGGTGTGTATGGAGAAGCGATCATTCCACAAGGTACTCCCAATGCATGGGCTGGTTACTTCAAAGGAAATGTGAATGTTACTGGGATCGGTGTGATCCCGGGCGGTGTTTGGCAAAATTCGGATGCACAATTCAAAACTAATGTGCAGGATCTGGACAACGCGATGCAACTGATCGCCAGTCTCGAACCCAAGAGTTACGATTTCATTCCACAAGAGCATCCGCATCTATCGGTATTGGAAGGTGCTCAAATGGGATTGATCGCTCAGGAATTGCAACAAGTTCTGCCAGCACTTGTGCGGCAGAATTCCGTTCCTGCCCTTTATGATAGTTTGGGGAACCAAGTCGTTCCTGAATTGGAACACTTGGTTGTAAACTACACCGGATTGGTTCCACTATTGATCGCTGGGATCAAAGAACAACAAACCCAGATCACCGATCAAGCCGCTGACAACGCGGCCCTCACCGATCAAGGGGCGAACTGCTCGATCGCATGGATGCCATGGAGCAGCTCCTCGCCGCCTGCTGCCAGAACCCGGATGCCGATCAACGCAACCTGATCGACGATGGCATAGGTGATCTTGATCAGAACAGCGGCGATCGCAACCTGCGGATCCAGCCGAATCCATTCACGGAACGAACGACCGTGTATTACAACCTGGAGCGCAGAGGTCGCATGCAATTAATGGCCA
>JAEZGH010000072.1 GCA_023417065.1 Bacteroidota bacterium | reverse complement strand
CGAAAGCAGCGGCCTGATCTCGGGGTCAATATCTTTTTCTTCCAGAAAAGGTTTCAAAACAAAAAACATCGGACCGGGGGCGGTCAAAAATGAAAAAAGCCGCCTCATGACTTTTGAGACGGCCTCTCTTTTTGTTTTTATCTATTGCAATTGAAACTGCGCTTGTACGTTAGCGCGGAGTTTGATCTTTCGGAAGGCGATGTCCATGGCGTCCTCTTCAGGCTGATCGTACGCGGCAGTCTTTAAACGCACGTTGGCGGCTTCCATCTGCATCGGATAAACAGGGCCTTCATCCCACTCGCGAATTACAAGAGGTTTACCAATACCTGACCCAACCGCCTTGGCGAGTGCTTCGGCCTTTGTACGCGCAGCCTGCAGGGCTTTCACTTTCACGTCCAGCTTGAAAGACTCAAGCGACGAATGGTGAACTCTGACAACACGAACCATGTCAACCTTAACAGGTTCAAGATTTTTGATCAGACTCTGAACCTCAGCAGAGCTGTTTAATACCAGTTCGTAAGTTTTCTCGCGGAACGCATCTTTGTCGCGCTTACCGAGTTTCGACAGCGTGGAGCCGGCATCTGCAAGCACCAGGCGTTTTTTGTCTATGCCTGCGGATTTCAAGGCAGTCAGAAACTGCTGATCAAGTTTTTCAAGCTGCACCTTGTTTTTATTTTCTTCGAATTCACGAATCCGGATCCATAAGGTGATTTCGTTGGGATCAATTTCCGTTTCTGCTGTACCCGAGACCTCGATAAAGGGTTCGCCCTTGAAGCCTCTCGATTCATCCTGAGCGGAAGCCAGCAGGACGGAAAACATAAAAATGGTTGAAAGAATGTATCGCATAGCTTATTTCGTTTCCACGATAGACACAAAATGTTTGCCGAAAGATGTAATTGGCCTTTTTAGATTGAAAAAGGCACAAAAAAAGGCCCGGCAAGCCGGGCCTCATAATTTTTTAACCAGTTTGATGGCTTAGTAAACCACTTTCGAAAGGCTCGTAATTACCGACGCAAGGCGCACGGCTTCGAAGATACGTTCTTCTTTTGAACCAAGTTCGAGTAGTGATGCCTCGTGCGACTTCACGCACATTTCGCATCCGTTAACGGCACTCACGGCAAGGCTTACGAGTTCGAAAAATTCCTTTCCCGAAACAGGTCTCGCCATGATGTTCATCTTGATGCGTGCAGGGATTTCGTTGTACTTCTCTTTGTTGAGGAAGTGACGAAAGCGATACAGTACGTTGTTCGCGCTAAGCAGCGATGCACATGCCACGCTTTCAGCGATTTCCTCTGCACTGGCACCTGCTTCAACCGCTTTGCTCCTGAAGAACTCGCGCAGAATGGCGTTACCTGAGTTGGTAGCCAGGGCAACGCCCAGCAGACCAATCTCTTTTGCAGACAGGAATTCGCTTTCGAGAGAGTTCTTGAAGTTGATTTTCAGATCCGCCACGTAGCGTGAACGGCCTTCTTCCAGAATATCAAGAGACTCTGTGCGATACTCCTTGCTTTGTCCAAGTACGTCGATAAATTCCTGCGTACTTTCTGAATATGTCACAACAGTTTCCATGTTTTCAATTAATTAAATAAGACAAGACTAAACTTTAAGGGTTTCTTTGCCCTTCTCCCAGTTACAGGGACACAGTTCGTCAGTCTGAAGCGCATCCAGTACGCGAATAACTTCTTTCACGTTGCGGCCTACGCTGAGGTCGTTTACGCTTACCCAGCGAACAATGCCCTGAGGGTCAATGATGAATGTAGCGCGGTAAGCAACTTTTTCATTTTCTTCGAGGATACCAAGCTCTTCTGCAAGCGACTTGGAAGTGTCGGCAAGCATCGGGAACTTAAGGTCTTTAAGATCTTCGTGATTTTTTCTCCACGCGAGGTGAACAAATTCAGAGTCTGTGCTTGCGCCAATCAGATTAGCGTTTCTGTCTCTGAATTCACCATAGTTTTTGTTGAATTCTGCAATTTCAGTGGGGCAAACGAATGTAAAATCCTTTGGCCACCAAAACATCACCGTCCAACGGCCTTCATCATTAACAAGTTCATCCGATGTAATGTCATAGAATTCCTTGCCTTTTTCCAACGATACCACTGCACTTTTTTTGAACTTCGGAAATGCTTGTCCTACTGATAAAATACCTTTTGTCATACTGCTTTTGTTTTTTCTTTTTTTTCGTTGCGCGAAGATAGCCAAATAACTAATATCAATCATATTGATATTAATGATGAGACCATTAATTTTGTTTATGACAACGTTTTAACGGCTAATGCAAACGTATGAACCTGCAGCAACTTGAATATATAATTGCGTTGGATATTTATCGCAACCATGCGCGGGCAGCAAATGCCTGCAATGTAACGCAGCCGACGCTCAGTATGATGGTGAAAAAACTTGAAGAAGAACTGGGAGTCAGGATCTTCGACAAGGGGCAGCCGCTGAAACCGACAAAGTCAGGAGAAATAATCATTTCGCGCGCCCGTCAGATTATTCAGGATATAAAAAATCTGAAAGAGTTCATTAAAACGGAAAAAGATTCTATTGACGGCGAGTACAGGCTTGGCGTTATTCCGACGCTGGCGCCATATCTGTTGCCCAGGTTTCTGAACGGCTTTCTCGAAAAAAATCCAGGCGTCTCGTTCACCGTTATGGAACTTCAGACAGAGGAGATTCTCCGGTTGCTGAAGACAAGCCGGCTTGACATGGCTATTCTCGTCACGCCAGTCGACGACCGTGAAATCCGGGAGATTCCAATCTTCTACGAACCGATTCTATTATATACGTCGGAAAAACTAAAATACTACGAGCAGGAGAAGGTAAACCTGAAGTCGCTTTCGTTCGACAACCTGCTACTGCTGGAAGAAGGCCATTGTTTCCGCGGGCAGGTCGAGAACTTGTGCGCCGCCCGGGGAAAGAAAATTAACAGTCAGTTGAATTATCAAAGCGGGTCATTCGAAACACTGAAAGCCATGGTTGACAACGACTACGGCTACACGCTGATTCCGGAGCTTGCCGTAAATCCACGCAATAAGCATGTCAAGCGATTCGTGTCTCCCGAACCTGTGAGGGAAGTGAGCTTTGCCGTTCACAACGGGTTTGTAAAGGAACACCTTCTTGTGAAGATGCGCGAGGCCATCCTGAAATGTATTCCCGCGAACTTCAGGAAGAACGATAAATACATACGGGTGCGCTGGAATTAGGTTAGGTGCCTTTTTTATCTTCCCGATCTCATGGCCTTGACCACTTTCAGGGAAGGATCTTTTGCCAGCTTTTTATATTCCGCTGATTCACAGCCGAAGATCGCAATTCTACCCTGTGCGTCGGAGTGCACGCCCCATCCATAGCGCTTGGTCAGCGGTGACGCGCGGAAGCAGGGCTGTCCTTTTGAAAAGAATTTTTTGCGGGCTTCGGCGTATTCGCGTTTTGTGAGATCGTGTTTTTCCGCGTACACCCTGAAGAGTACATCATCAGAGGTATACTTGTAAGGATTCTTATGTACAAGCTCAAACTGAATGGCGGCTGCAGTCCTTGCTTCGCCTTTAACGGGAGGCACCTCACCGTGCGTTGCCTGACAGTCGGGCGCGACTTCTATGAAGGTGTCGTAATAGTTGGAGGTATGAAGCGTTTGTGTCATGGTCTTTTTGATAAGTTTTTACATCCAATGTGCGTCGTTTAACCTGACGTCGTCAGCGCGGTGCTTCGCGATCTTCTTTATTAGTGCCGCGGGAAGCGGTTTATCATACGGCAGCTGAATGCTACCTTTCCCGGTCTTGAATGGTTTCAGTTCATCCTTGAAAGGATCCAGGGATGCGGGTGTCGGAATAAAATTGATATGGGCCTTATGGGCCGCGAAGGCGAACAGGATCCGGTTCTCTTCAAATACGGGCGTTCCCCATTTGATTGATTCCGTGGCCTTTGGCGCCACTTTTCGAAGCAGTTGCCGGAGTTCAAGGAGTTTTTCCCGGGCGTGCTCCGGAGCCTCATCAATGTATTCGTCAACGGTTTTGGGTTTCACGGTCACGTAGTTTGGTTACGCAATGGGCGATGGCTGACGAATATACGAAATGGGCGGGGTCGCTCAAAAAGGGGGTTCACCGGTGTGGCTTGGCACTTGAAACTTTTTTTGTAACCTTTCTGAACTGCACTGGTAACTATTACGGAAACCGAAAGGCTAACGATCCGGATGACTGATGAATCAATAATGGAGGCTGTTAAGAACGGCGACCTGCAAAAGGCGTCGCTGCTTTTTGAGCGGCATCACAAGCGCATTTTCAATTTTCTGGCGCAGCTGGCCGACGATCGGGAGCTTGCTGCTGACCTGACTCAGAACGTGTTTCTGCGCATGATACGCTATCGGGGCAGCTTTCGGCAGGATTCGCGGTTCACACCCTGGATATACCAAATCGCACGGAATGTATTTGCGGATCATTATCAGATGGTGAAGAAGAAACACCTGCAGACGGTGGACATCGATAACGTGGGTGACAACCTGCCTGACGAGTCAGAAAGCGCTGTGATGGAAGAAAATGAGGCGTTGCTTCACCGCAGCATGGCTCTTCTGACAGATGAGCAACGTGAGCTGCTCATTCTGACGCGATTCCAGCATATGAAGTATGAAGAGGTTGCACAGATCATGGAAACAACGGTATCGAATATCAAGGTGAAGGTTCATCGCGCCATTGGAAAGCTGCGCGAACATTATTTCGCCCTGGCAAAAACATAAAGGATATGGAGAAAGAGAAACTGGAAAGCCTGCTGATAGACTATATCGACGGAAAACTCAATAGTGTTGATAAGCATTTTATTGAGCAGGAGCTGATGCGGAACCCGACATCTTTCCGGATGTACCAAGAACTGAAGGAAGTGATCCGGGTAATGGGAAAGGTAAGTCCGGTAGCGCCTTCTTCAGATTTGCGCGACGACTTCAACGCCATGCTGGAGCGCGAATCTCAGGAGTTGAAAGCTGCAAAGGTTGTGGCCATGCGACCCTGGTGGTATGCCGTCGCTGCGGGGCTGGCCCTCCTTATCACCGGGTTAAGTATCGGCTTGTTCATCAATAACCGAAACCATCGGGCGGAAGAACTTGCTCTGCTGGAAGAGAAAAAGGCACATACCAACAGGGTTGTGTCCGCCCTTTCAGATCAGCAATCGCCCGCGAAGAGAATACTGGCAGTAAAGGAAGCTTCGGCGGTGGATGATCTCAACGACGAAATTGTTCGCACGCTGATTCGCACGATGGACAGCGATCCGAATACAAACGTCCGCCTTGCGGCCATAGAGGCACTGAGCCAGCTCCGCGAGGATCCGGCTGTGAGGAAGGCGCTGGTGGCATCCCTGGCCAAACAGTCTGACCCAGTGGTTCAGATTCCGCTGATTAAGCTTATCGTCGAATTGCGCGACAAGGAGGCGGTGGAACCGTTGCGTCACGTCGTCGAAAACGAGGCAAACCTCGAGTCTGTCAAGGATGAGGCTCAGCTTGGTCTGCTCGTACTATCGTAAAGAATAATGCATTAGAACAAGAAATATCTCATTACAAAAACAACAGAAATGAAAACAAGAATTTTAGCCTTAGGAATACTGCTCATGATGCTGGTGGGCGTCCTCCATGCTCAGGAATATAAGGTGGCGCGCAGCTCCGGCAAACTGGTCATCAAGGAAGTAAATCACGTTACGATTGAAGGTTATAGTGGGAATGAAATTATCTTTTCATCCCTCGATGGGCCGAAAAAGAAAGATGAACGCGCTGAAGGATTACGATCCGTCAGCAGCATGGGGCTGGAAGATAACACTGGTTTCGGCATTGCTGTCCAGGAGAAGCAAGACGCCATAGAAGTCTATCAGATGAAAAAGATGGATGGAACCCGTCTGAAAATTATGGTTCCAAAGGGCGTGACGGTTTCCATTACGCACACTTCTCCCTACGGCGGCAGGGTGAAACTCAAAAACGTGGAGAGTGAGATTGAAGTGTCGACTGTACACAATGGCGTGGAGCTGGATAATGTGACGGGTCCCATGACGATCAAGACAGTTCACGGTCCTATTGAGGCAGTATTCGGCGCCAACCTCAAGAGTCCTTTGTCAATTGCATCAGCCCATGGCCTGATAGATATCACGGTTCCTGCCAGCGTCAAGGCGAACGTTAAGCTGTCGACTTCATACGGGGAAATCTTTGTTGATCCGGCCATCAAAATCGAGTTTAATGAAAAGGGCGATTGGGTGAAATATGGTTCCAACAAGATCGACGGCAAGATAAACGGTGGCGGCATTGACCTATCATTATCATCGGCTCACGGAAATATCTACATCCGGAAAAGTTAATACGCCGCACTTCACGGCCGTGTGAAGTGCCTCCAACTCAAATCCACTCGATATATATGAGAAATCTCATTATCGCAGGTCTAATGATCTGTTCCGGGCAGGGCTTTGCCCAAACTCAGGTTGAGAAAAGTGTTCCGGTGCAATCTGCTCAGAAGCTTGAAATGCACTTCGAAGATCCCAGGCTTATCAAAGTTCATACGTGGGATAAGAAAGATGTCTTGGTAAAGGGACTAGTAAGCATCAACCGCGGGGAGAACGACGATGCATTCGAGCTGACTACCTCTCAAAGCAATGGTGTCGTTACGATTACCGCCAGTCTGAAGGACAGGGATAACATTCCGAGAAGGACGGTGATTCACAAAGATGATCGGGAGTTTTACTTTCAGACGGGTGATCCCAACGATCCGGTGATACAGAAGTTTTTTAATGAGCAGGGACGCGAGTACACGTACATGTCAAACGGGATTCTTCACGATATCACGCTGGAGATTTTTGTTCCGCGGGGTATGGAAAGCTCCATCAATACGAAGTTCGGGCTTGTGGAGGTCACTGACTTTGATGCGCCTCTAGCGGTTTACTCCGACTTCGGAGGCATTGATGCTACCGTAGTTACCGGCAGGACGGGAGAGCTGATTGCAAGGACACGTTTCGGTGAGATACTTACGAATCTGGACACGAAGTTTACCCCTCTTAGTGAGGGGCGTGATGCGGGACACTGGACGGAGGTGAGAACGTCACCGGGCAAGGGACCAAAGTATGCTTTCGAATCGAAGTTCGGGAAAGTATATCTGCGCAAGCCTTAGGCAGCGTTGCGTTTGGCAGCCATTTGCTGTGCAAGGATACTGCCCGCGACGAGCTGCAACGCGTGATAGATCATCAGGGGCAACAGGATAAGACCAAAGGCGTTAGCCTGAGGGAAAAGAATTTGCCCCATCACCGCTCCCTGCACGAGTGATTTTTTGGATCCGCAGAATATCACGGTTATCTGTTCTTCACGGGCAAACTTCATCCAGGAAGAGACGGCCTTCATGATGAGTAACATGACACCGAACAGGGCAAGCATAAGAATTGACAGTGTGATCAGTTCCATGGCGGAGTACCCGGTGAACATGTCCTCCAGGAACGATTCCGCGAAAGCGCGAAAGACAATTAAGAGAATAACGGCTTGGTCGAAGTAGCGCAGCGAAGTTTTGTGTCGCTCTGCGAAGCCGCCCAGAATATTATGCATTAGCAGTCCTGCGATTACGGGCAGGAGCACCTGCAGACACAGGTTGACGATTACCCCGGAGAGGTCGGCGACTGAAAGGGTGCTGCTGTCGACGAGGATGCTCATCCAGAGTGGCGTGATAAAGATTCCGATCAGGCTCGATACGCTCGCGTTGAAGATTGCTGCAGAGATGTTTCCTCCTGCGATAGATACCATTACTACCGATGATGAAACGGTTGACGGAAGGGCCGCGAGGTAGAACGTGCCGACCCACCAGTACTTGTATTCACTGTCTGGGGCAATGCTGTAAAGCGTTAAGATCAGCAGCGGGAACAAAAGGAACGTGGTAAGTTGTGTGACCAGATGAAGTCTCCAGTGACCGAGCCCGGCCTTGAGGCCCGTCCAGTTTAACTTCAGGCCATAGAAGAAGAAGATTATAGCGACGCCGATATTAGAAATCGCTTTGAGCGGAATGGGGTTATCGTCTGCACCGGCTTCAGGAAACAACCAGGCAAGGACGACCATCACAATCAGGAGAAAGAAGAATCCGTTTAGGCCGGCGCGTGTCAGTAATGAAAGAAATCGGCTCATATGACCAGTAATGCAAACTTAACGGTGATTGGTCACTTTCCTAGTGGATTGAAGAAAAGTTGAGGTTTGCATTGCCCTGGTCCACTCTGGTGCAGTTCGCCGCCCGACCTGGCAGTTGATATCCTCATTTCTTGTGGCATAAAGATTTTTCAGAAAGCGTAAAAGTTCTATCTTCACGCGCTTTTAGTCAAATCTGATTTTCTTTAATGGCACTACTGGAAAAGCAACTGTATGTAAAGAAGTCCACCATCCCGAATGCAGGGAAAGGCCTTTTTACAAAGAAGTTCATACCCAAAGGAACCCTGATTGTTGAATACAAAGGGCGACGTTCAACCTGGAAAGACGTGGAGGACGAGGATGGCAAGAACGGCTACATCTTCTATATCAACAGAAACAATGTGATCGATGGTAAACCTTACAAATCTGCATTAGCGCGATATGCAAACGATGCAAGAGGTTTGGTTAAGATTAAAGGTGTTACCAATAACTGCGACTACATTGTCGAGGGCAACCGTGCCTTCATCGAATCCAAGAAAGACATTCCTGCTGGTTCAGAGATCTTCGTCGACTACGGCGCTGACTACTGGAAGGTAATCCGCCACAATATCAAGCTGTGGGCTCAGGAAGAGAAGGAAGCAAAGAAAGCGAAGGAGAAGAAGAACGGCAAGGTTGTGAAGTCGGCGAAGACGTCTAAGAAAGTAAAGACGAAGCGCAAGACTGCCAAGCGTGTGGATACCCACAAGTAGGCGTTCCGTTAGTTTCTTCGCGCCTCCAGCGCTTTTATTCTCTCGTTTACGTTTTCAGCATATTCATCGAGGCCAACCCGCATCGCCTCTTCCCGGTACGCGTAAAGCAGGGGAAGCGACGTAGGATTCACCTGTATGGCTTCCGCAAGGATGGTATATGGATATAAGTTCTTATCCTCAGTTTTGCGGAAGTATCGATAGGCAGCAATCACCGCTTCTTCGAAATATGGATTATAGGTTGCCAGAATGCGGTAGTTCTGGCTTGCGGTGAGCGTATCGCCATTGGCCTCGCTGATAAGTGCCGTGTAAAACATCTTCTCCAGGTTGCGGTCAGACGTAAATTCAATTCCGTCATTTATCTGATTGGCCAGCTGATAAACCTCCCCGCGTGACGCAAGCATTCTAAGTTCAAAGTGCCGCGTCTCCTCATATAGCCTCCGGTCTGTAAGTCTAAGTCCGCCGATCCGCTGGTAGTACCGGATTGCCGGAATGATTTGTCCCGCTTCAAAGTACTTGCGTGACATGTCGAGCAGGGCCTGTGCCTTGTAGTTTGGATCCTGAAACTGATCGCTGAGTCTGTTGAATAGCAGCGAATCTCCTGTGTTGATCCGATAGCGGCAGAATTGATACCGTTCAACGTCACCAAGTCCATTGGCATCGGCCGGAGATAAGGTCAAGATTCTTTTGATACGAGTAGCAATCTGTTTTTCGGCTGCCTCTCCGTAGACGAGTACTGTATCCCAGGCCGCGATTGCCCGTCTTACGAGACCGGCCTCCGTGAGGGCAATAGCGTTGTAAAATCTTGCGTCTTTGAAGTCGTGTGTATCCGCGTAGGAGAAGAAAGTGGACGCCCTTTCTGGATTTCCCTGCTCCATCGCCCATAGCCCCATGATGTAATTGAACTTGCCCTGATAGCTTTGGCTTAGCAGGACCTGTTCACCAAGCACCTCCATCGCGCGGGAGATATTTCCCTGGTGATAGAAGCCAAACGCCAGCGATGCCTTCAATGCTTCACTGAACGCTGCATTGTCGGGGTCGGATGCAATGCGATAGGCCTCGTTGATAAATACACTGTCAATCTGCTTGGCGTTGTGTATGATGTAGTTGTTTAAGAGGGTTGCCGTTTGCAGGTTGAGTTTTTTGTATTCGAGCGGGTCGACTTCGTACGAGAATGGCGCGTGGAATACGGTAGCAACAGCCAGCGCGTTGCTGATAGTGCCTGGTGAGCTTGCGTTAAATGCACGAAGTAATGAATCCGATTTCAGGGGGATATACTCGGAAGCGGCAAGGCCAAAGAAGTTCATCTCTGCGATCGACCGCGTGGTCTCATTATCCCGTGCCTGGTTCAGAAAGAATGCCGCAGAATCCACGTTCTTCACTTTCATATAGGCAATGCCTGCATTATTGGCCAGGTGCGCGGATTCGGGTTCAGCTTTTAACCCGTTTGAATACGCCTTGATCGCCTTGAAGTATTCGTTGGTCCACAAGTGTATGTTGCCTGAGTTAACAAGTGAGTATTCGTTTGCACCTTTCTCATTTGCGAGATCGTAATAATAGATCGCGTCCTTGATGTTCAGCTTCGACGCCTTGATGTGTGCCAGCATGTAGCTGGAGCGAAAGTTCTGAAATCCCTGCCGTTGCGCCTGCTGATAGAATGACTCTGCGAACGTTTCGTTTTGCATCCGCGTATGCAGGTCACCTGCGATGTTATAGAAGGCAGCCATCCCGTGGTACAGGTAGTCGCGCCAGTTGGCATATACGACAAAGGCGAGCGTGGCGATCAAGCCTGCGAGCCGGTAGGAGAAGTAAGGCATTCGTCTCGGTCGATACATTACGCGGTATGCCGGTGCATTACTCGTGAAGAGATCGCCATAGTTTGAGATCAGGTACAACAGGAACATGATGCCGTATCCCGCGTGAACGAAAATGATAATCTCACGGACGACCTTCAGGCCGGGATCATTAAAGTTGACAAGAAGGTGTGCTATGGTGGCAAAGCAAATGGCGCCCAGCGACAGGTAGATCAGGGCAGCAAAGGGATAGAACGCCATAACA
>JAEZGH010000070.1 GCA_023417065.1 Bacteroidota bacterium | reverse complement strand
GGATTCGCCCCTGCGGCATGGTATTTCTGGCTCGGAGCCACGGGGCAGATCCCCGGCAATGCGGTCAAGGAATTCGAGCACCTGCTCGGGATCTGGGCGTTGCGTTTCCTGTTCGCGACACTCGCAGTAACGCCTTTGCGGGACCTGCTTGGCTACAATCTCGTGCGCTACCGCCGCGGGCTGGGTCTGCTGGCCTTCTGGTACGTGGCCATGCATTTCCTGACCTACATGGTCCTGGACCAGTCGCTGAATATTCCGGCGATTGCGACTGATATTGCGCGGCGACCTTTCATAACCATCGGCATGGCCTGCCTGGTCTTGTTGTTGCCGCTCGCGGTCACGTCGAATTCCTGGTCAATTCGCCGGCTGGGGAGCAGATGGAACAAGTTGCACAAACTTGTCTACCTGATCGTACTAGGCGGTGCCGTGCATTTCGCCATGTCAGTGAAGGTAGTGACGGCCGAGCCGTTCATCTACCTATTCCTGGCGGTCACGCTGGTCGGCTACCGGGCTGTCCGACCGTGGGCGCTTCGCCGCCGGAAGGGAAGTAGGCTTGCAAGCGCCGGAGCAAGCCGACGAACCACGGCCTGAAAACGAAAAAGGCCGGGCGTTGCCCGACCTTCTCATAGCGCCTCGACATCCTGCCAGTACATCCGTGGTCAGCAATGGAGGCGATCTGGTTGAACCTTATATGGGTATCGTTACCGAAATATGAAGGGCAGCACCTCAGAATTCTTTCTGCTCTACCGACCGTCGCCAATTCGAGCTTGTTGACAGACGCCGAACGGGAACGCCCGGAGGTTGATCGCGAGCACGGCTTCGACCAAGCCTCTTTGTTAACGACTGAGGATGCATGTCCTCACCGGAATATCGAACTCCAAGGGGCTGCGCGTGGCAAATATTACTGATTTCCGCAACTACACCAACACTCCAGCGCGCCGGCACACCTTCTACTGCTACTGCACCAAGGAACTCGTCCAGGATCAGGCTGTCTTCTTCCTGCTTGTGGAGGCATTTCGGCAAAGCCGCCTGAAGCGCCAGGCTGTGTTTCTCAATGACTGGTTCATCCTGGGAAAGATCCCGGATGAGCTGCAGGACAGAGGTTATCTTGGCATCGTGAACATCGCTGACACGGCGAAGAACTCCGTGAGCCAGAGTGCCACTGCGGAAGTGAACAGGGTGGGCAAGTCGTTCGGCGACAAGATGCGGAATAACGGCGGCGGCGTGAAAGGCTTCTTCGGTGCCATCAAACAGAAGATGGGCGATACGCGTGTCGATGGAAATTTGTTCGATCGCCCTCAGGACCAGGTGGTCAGCATGCTGGATGAAACCGGAAAGCACGGGTTCGGGCATGACGGCGGCGTGGGTGCAACTTATCAGCCTGACGGCTCCTACCAGCCGCGTGGTACTTTCTCCCACCAGGTTCCGATCTTCAGAAAGCATCTGAAGGCGGTGGGGTTTGATCCGGACAACCTCGGCATCTATTGATCGCGCCGCACTGGACCGGAATTCAGGCCGAGCCTCAAATCTGCTCGGTCAGGTCCGGTCCCAGTTTGCCTCGATGATTTCGGCTGCGCGTCGCGTTTGAGATTCGAACGTCAGCGTGCGTGCGAACGCTTGTCCGCGCGCCGCTATTGCCTTGGCTTCGGTGTCGTGCGCACGCACCCACTCGATCTTCTCCGCCATGTCGGACATGTTGGCCGCGACCGGCACATAGTGCTCGTAAGGGCGCAAATCATCATAATACCACTGGCGAAATCCGAACTGAGACTCAACCTTCAAGACGCAGCAGCCGTAGAGCATGCGCACGAGAAGGTTCGACCAAGTATTGCTGTAGCCGTCGATGTCGATGGCGAATTTCTTCGATAGCCATATATGGCCCGGCAGCGGATCGCCGACGAGGCCTTCACGACGAGCAAACGGCTCCAGTGCCGGTTCGGCTCTGCCAACGTCTACGCACCGGGCATCCACCTTCGGAACATCCCGCAGAAGCATCACCATGCGAAGGCGCTGGACCACCGTTTCGTTGTACTTGTCCTGCGTGCTGAAGCTGAGCCACCCGTTGCCGTTCATCCCGCCGCGCCAAACGATGTCATTGGATCTGTCGCTCCAAGGCGGTGCCGCGTCTCCCTCTGCACGCTGGATAACGAAGCCGTGGCTCTGGAAGAAATGCGGGTCGGGGATGGCGGCATGATGCGGGAATCGCACTGATGCCGCGAACCTGGCCCGTGAGACCGCTTCCCCGTCCGAGGTATTGACGGTGATGTGGGTATCGTGCGGCGCGCATTGATGAAGCCAGTATGCATATGCGCAGGCAGATCGGCCGACGCCGCGCGTCAGACGGCGCTTGCCGACATTTTGCACGACAAGCGTGTACTGGTTGCCTTGCCGTTCAATCCGCAGGTCGTTGGCGGGGAGGCCTTCGTTCGCATAGCGCAGCCTGAGGTTCGGGGAGGGGCGACCTGCACGCGTGAATTCGCGGCGGAAGTAGTTGGCGGCCTGATGAGCGGTCAGGAACCGCGTCGTAGCCAGACCGAGATTGTTCAGCATGAGAATGAGCGAATTTCAGAAATGACTGCGTGAGCGACACCCGAGACGGGTCGCGAAATGAACGAGCCCCGGATAGGCGAGCGACCGGGTTGTCGCAAGGAGATTCAGCCACGCAGAGTGTCAGGCATTGTGATTGCAGAAATTTCTGGGCCGGGAACCCTGAGAAAAGCTGGTCGGAGTGGCAGGATTTGAACCTGCGACCCCCTCGTCCCGAACAAGATTACCTTCTGTCGAAACCGCGCATTTCCGGGCTTTTTGATCCCGCTTGTTCCTGCATGTTCACGTTTATTTCCGTAGTTTCAGGTGGGTTTCTGGTGGGTTTCAGGTGGGAGGTAACCTAGGCGGTCTACCGCAAGCTCACGACGTTATTTCGTGCTCTTGGCAAGGCTGCCTTCGCAGTTATCCGTGACGCCGCCTCCGCCTGGAAGTCGGGGTGCTGGTGATAGTATGTTTCGCGAAGTACCGCTTCTGTCATGCCTAGATAGTCGGCCGCCTCGGTCAGGCTCGCACCATTCTGCATAAGCCACGTTGCTGCGGTGTGGCGGAGCACGTGCGGCGTTACATCCGTCTTGAACACGCCATGTTCGTACCAGCCGAGGCCAGCCTCCTCACAGCCTGACTTGAATGCCTTCTTCACGGAGCCGACAGGTTTCCCGTTCCACTCGACCACATAGTCATGGGAAATCATCCGACCCACTGACGCGCTTTTGCCACGAGCCTCGGTCTTCACCTTTATCGGCGTGCGAGCCCACCGTCGCATATGGTGGAGTAGGCGGTCTGGCACCCGGACCGCCGGCTGACGCTTCTTGGTTTCTCGCTCACCTTGACCTTTGCGGTAGAAGACGCCTCGTTCAAGGTCGACGAAGCCGCGGCCTTCAGTGGGAGAGAGGGCTGCGCCGCAGATGGCCCCTGACCGCGTCCCGGTGTAGAGCCCGACGAGAATAAAACGGGCGAGATGCTGGACTGTGCGCCGATCGCTATCCTGTCCCTTCCACGATTGCCTCATTCGCCATGCTGCCCAAAGAAGCCTTGCGGCTTCACTGCGCGTCAGCCACCTGATCCGCGCTTCGGGCTTGGGGGGCATGACGATCACCGGAATTGTGGTGACATACCCCTCAGCTTGGTAATGCTTGATTGCAGCTCTCAGGTCTTCCAACTGCCGACGAGCCGCCGGTGCGGTTGCAGATTGTGCCGCGTATTCCCGGCAAACACGGCCGTTGATCTGGGACAGTGTCATGGACCCGAAGTATTTGAGAATGGATAACATTCTTGCTGCTGTAGCCTTCGGGTCGGCGTGGTGTGGCGCTACTTCCTCCAAATACACCGTGACGACGTCGGCTACTTTGACTTGATGGGGATCACGGTCGCGCTGTCGCGCGGGCGTGTGCTTCGTCGCGATGTAGGCTGCGAGCCGCTTTTCAGCTTCATCGCGGTC
>JAEZGH010000048.1 GCA_023417065.1 Bacteroidota bacterium | reverse complement strand
CCCGAAACAGTAACCTCACTCGTATTGGCATTCTCAAGTACCAGGTCGCCGCCTGACACTTTCTTCCATTCGTATTTGGAGATGCTTCCATCTTCATCTTTGGCAGAACCCTTAATAACAACTTCCTTGTCTGACGCTTTCGCCACTACGTCCGCGCCCGCGTTAACCACCGGCGGATCATTTGAAGGCGGTTTAACCGTCACGGTCACTTCATCGGAATGCGACAAACCCTTGTCTGTCTTTACCGTCAGGCGGAATTTGTAGTCTCCTGCCCGGAGGTTTTCAAGTTTTAGTTCAAGCGAACTCATGCCCGACATCTCAACTTCTCCCCCTTCGAGCTTTTCCCATCTGATATTGTTAATCACTCCGTCTTTCGCTGTTGCTGTACCTTTCAGCGTCACTTCGTTTTGCGGAAGCTGAACAGTCACATCCGGACCTGCGTTGGCAACAGGAGGAGCATATGATTGTTCAACGGTAACTTTGACTTCATCGGAACCTGTGGCGCCTTTGTCATCAGTAACGGTGAGTTTGAAAACATATGCGCCTTTGGTGTACCCCGATATGCTGAGATCCTTGGTGTTCGTGCCTTGCATGTCGACCGCACCGCCCGACACCTTGCTCCATGCATACGACTTGATGCTTCCATCCTTATCTCGCCCGGAGCCGTTGATGACCACTCGACCATCCAGCTCGCGTATCGTCCTATCTGGTCCGGCATCAGCGACGGGAAGTTCATTTGCAGGCGCTGGAGCACTGCCCTTGCGTTGTGCCATCATCCACTCGTAAACATTCGGATTGTGATACGCATGATCAGTCCGGTAGGCACGTGTCCATGCGTCGTGTTTAACACCGTTATAGATGGATAGCTTTGCCCGTGGATTAGGATTGTAGCTGTTTATCGCATTGACCATTTGGATACTGCGACTCACATTCACCACGTTGTCAGCATCCCCGTGAAAGGCCCATACAGGCAGATTCTCGTCGGCGATAGCTTTGGCGTTTCTGGTATTACCACCACCACATAGCGGAGCTGCAGCAGCAAAAAGTTTTGGATATTGTTCAATCATTGCCCAGGTTCCAAAACCACCCATACTCAATCCGGTGATATAAATGCGACGCCGGTCAATCCTGAGTTCCTGAAGGACTTTGTCGATGACTTCCATGACATAAGCGGTCGGCCAGGCTGAGTAACTTTTCTTAAGCTGAGGTGAGATCAGGATAAAGGGGAACTTGGTTCCTTTTTTAACATAGTTCGGGGGACCGATCTTTTCCAGTAGGGCTCTACCTGTAGCCAGAACGCGTGGGTCATTGCTGCTAGGCCCTCTTTCACCCGTGCCGTGAAGAAAAATTACAACAGGGTAGTCGTTGTTGTTTGAATGGTAGCCATCCGGAAGATATTCGAGATAGCCGATGACTGACTTGGAAGTGGTCTTAAAAACCTGTTGCGCGCGGGCGGCAGTGATTTGGCCAAAGAGGAGGAAAAAACAGAAAACAGGAAGTAAAGATCTTATCATGCTCAGCATCTATTTCTTCGTAGAGGCAGGTCTACAAAGGAGGGTGAAATGATTGCTTGAAGGATTAAAGGACTAATTAGACAGGCAGAGTGGAAAGCTTGAATCAGGTCATAGTGTTTGAGGAGTTTGGTTTTACTGATCTAGCTGGAGAACGGCCGAATACGCTGCGAAGAAACCTGATTCAACAGATATATAATTATGTCTTCCGGTGAATGAACAACAAACCCGATAGATCAATTACTCTCGTCTGGCTCGTATGCATGCGGCAATTCATTTGATGATGCTGATCGTTTATCTTAAATGAAAATGAATACGTGGCACTGGCCCGGAGGACAACTGAACAACAGGTAACAAGAGCGGCTTGAAACTCCACGCGCGTGCTTGTGCCTTCGAATACGGCAGTGTGAGTTTGAGTTTGAGTTTGAGAGTGAGCAGGTCGAGTAGGCTTTTCCATAAGCGATTAACCTGTAACAGGCAACAGGTAACCGCCAACAAGAACGGAGTCTTCCACGTAGCAGCACCACCGTTACCTGCAACGGTCACCCCTGAACCTTGAAACTTCTGAAACTTGAACCTCCCGTGCCGGAGCGCTCTGGCCTTCCAAACAACAGCCTGAGTTCGAGTTTGATGGTGAGCAGGTCGAGCACGCCCCTGCATAACTGATTTATTAGGAAGGCGGCTACCCCGCCGCCGGGAACAATTCCCATCCTCGGCGCTGCAAACATTTTTCGTGGATTGTTAACTAATTATTTTAGTTTTTTGCCTATCATTGCACTATTAAAATTGGTTATGCGGGAGTATCCTGGCAAGAAGGTTCGCGAGTTCACGGAGATGCACATCAGCTTGACGTGGGACGAGCTTCACGAGCGGTTTGGGTTCGACTTAAGAACATGGAAGAAGAAGTTCAACGACTATATGATGAAGCAGCCGCGCGAAACAGATATTGTTTCAGCCTTCTTCCGGTTTGGCAACGACCGGATTAATCCCCTCCTGAATGAAATTTTAGGAAGGTCTGCAGGATTTCCCACTTTTCAACGCTTTACAGAATATGTATCCGGAAAGCACTGACGACTATTAAACGACCCTCACCATGCAAGAACATCCCCCTGCCTCCACCAAGTGGACAACCGAAAACATCATTGATCTCGTCCGACGCCTCAGGAACGACCTGATTAAAGATTTCCTCGATGAGCGATACCTCCGCGCATACCTGCACGATCACTATAACATAAAAGAGCTTACCCCAGTGCGGCAGGAATTCATTAAGTCAGCCTTGAAGGAGCTACTTATCGCACCAGTGAACTT
Organism: Bacteroidota bacterium; assembly: GCA_023417065.1. GTDB lineage: Bacteria > Bacteroidota > Bacteroidia > Cytophagales > Cyclobacteriaceae > Ohtaekwangia. The sequence goes on along the minus strand of JAEZGH010000048.1, from coordinate 154,309 downwards.
GCAGCACTATCAGCGGGTGATCGATCAGATCCGCGAGACCGACAGCGCGGCCTTAAGCGAAGGAAATGACAGACTGTTTTTTCAGGAGATTGAACAAACTCTTAAAAAGCATATTTTCTGATGGTTGGTATATAGTTTATATCTTTTCAGATATAATCGCTCTAAACCAACCGCAATGTTTACCTCCGACTCGCTTCCCTTTTATGCGAAACTATCGCTGAACCTGGTAACTATCTCGCTCCTCGCCACGATCCTATACCTCGGGAAGGGCATCCTCGTGCCATTCTTTTTTTCAGTGTTGCTCGCAACACTCCTGCTCCCGGTAACCAATTTGCTTCAACGGTGGCGGTTTCCCAAAGTCCTCGCTATTCTGGTAACCATATTCATCGCCCTCGCATTACTTGCCGGAGTCTTATACTTCCTGTCGTTTCAGATATCTATTTTCCTCGAGGACTTCGATACGATCAAACAACGTATTTCCGAACTCGTTCAGAACTTCCAGAACTGGATCAACTCCACATTCCACATTAGTAAAGTCCAACAAAAGGAATATCTAGAGGATACTGCAAAAAACATTCAGGATTCTGGACCGAGTGTGCTCGGGAAGACTGTCGGTACAATAACGGAAAGTCTCTCATACCTCGTGTTCCTGCCGGTCTACACCTTCCTTATCCTCTACTACAAAGACCTGATCCGAAAGTTCTTTATCTCTGTATTCAGTCGTTCGGAGTCAGACAAAGTGGGGGAAGTGCTGTTTCAGGCAAGAACAATTGGACGCGACTACATCCTCGGCCTCCTGATCGATATGACTATTGTGTTTGCACTGAACAGCGTTGGCTTTCTCATCCTGGGGATAAAGTATCCGATCTTCCTTGCCCTCGTAGCTGCAATCCTGAATCTCATCCCCTATATCGGGATGCTGATTGCAAATATCTTCACGATACTCATTACAATCGTAAGCTCTGAAAATATGTATGATGCCGTGTGGGCCGCAGTTGTGCTGGCTGTCGTACAGTTTATTGACAACAACTTCCTCATTCCGATGATCGTTGGAAATAAAGTCCGTATCAATGCGCTTGTTACCATCGTGGGAGTAGTAATCGGTGGCGCCCTTTGCGGTGTCGGCGGTATGTTCCTCGCCATCCCCGCAGTAGCTACGCTCAAAGTCATCTTCGACAATGTTGCCGATTTAAAACCATGGGGCATGCTGCTGGGCGATGATGTAAAAGACGAAAAGGATAAAAGAAAAGAGCCTATCGTTTAAACTCCCGACGCAGCTTATGAAAACCGTCTCCGCGGGATTGTTAATGTGCCGCCGTCACCATGATCTGAACTTCTTCCTGGTTCATCCCGGCGGACCGTTTTTCAGGAATAAACACAAAGGCTTCTGGACCATTCCCAAAGGATTGGTCGATGAGGGAGAAGATCTGCTCGCTGCAGCCTGTCGTGAGTTCGGGGAGGAAACCGGCATCATACCAACCGGACCATATCATCCTTTGGGATCAACGGTGATGAAAAGCGGTAAGGAAGTTTTTGCGTGGGCCTTCGCAGGTGAATGGGATGAATCCACGGGCATAAAAAGCAACACGTTTCAACTGAACTGGCCTCCGCGGTCGGGCAAGACCATCCTGGTCCCTGAAGCCGACGAAGGAAAATGGATGAACTATCAGGATGCTGTCGAATACGTTCACCCCTCCCAACAGGTATTCCTGGATCGCGCTGTCGCGGGCCAACAGCTTATCTTCCCTGGTTGAAATACTTCCTGATTACCCTGGCTACGCCGTCTTCCTTGCTGTCAACGGTTACCTCGTTAGCGATCTCAAGCACAACATCACGTGAATTCGCCACTGCCACACCATGCCCTGCTCGTTTGAGAAGGTCGACATCATTGTAGTTGTCGCCAAATGCAATCACAGCATCCATACCAAACGAATATTGCCGCGTAATCAGCAACTCAAGTCCCAATCCTTTCGAAACCGCGATCGGTGCGAGTTCGAGATACGACGGCCGCGAACGATAGACGTGAATATCGTTACCAAATTGTTGATTAAGCTGGCCTTCAAGCTTATCAATCTCTTCTTCGGGGCCCATACACATCACTTTGTGAGCTCCCTTATTATCGCCGGCCCATTCTGAAATAACAACTTTGTTGGACCGGATCACGGGATCTACCTTCGTAATACGAGACTCGCGCTCCGTCCAGGAATCCCATTGCGGCGCATACCATTCGTCCTTGTGATAAAGGCTCACATGTACGTCACTGGATGCAAGCCCGCAAATTCCTTTTACCACAGACAACGGAATGGTTGTGGAATCAATCTCGTGGATTTGATCATCCTCGTAGTGAACAATATATCCACCGTTGTAACATATCAGCGGTTCGTATAATCGCCCAAGCTCTGCCTGCAGGTGGCGCATCGCCGAGGGCATTCGCGACGAGGCCAGAATTACACGGACAGAATCATCAACGCCGCGGAAAGCCGCCTTCGTTTCGTCCGATAATTGTCTTTCAGTATTTAACAGCGTACCATCTATATCCGTACAGATGAGACTGAATCTTCTAACAGGCACCGACATCACTTCACCAGATTAAAACAGTTCTTTTGCAATACGGAAAATTGGGTCAGACTTGCCCATTGAGTAGTAGTGAAGTGTCGGCACGCCATGCTGCATCAGCTCGCGCGACTGTTCAATACACCAGCGGATACCGACCTCCTTCACAGCTGCGTTATCCTTGCATTGTTCTACCTCGTCGGCAAGGTCTTCCGGAATGTCGATATGAAACGTCGTGGGCAAAATGCTAACCTGACTCTTCGTCGTGATGGGTTTTATTCCCGGAATTATGGGAACGTTGATCCCTGCAGCCCTGCACCTGTCGACGAAATCAAAAAACACTTTGTTGTTGAAGAACATTTGCGTAACAATATATTCCGCGCCGAGGTCAACTTTCAACTTCAGATACTTGAGATCCGTCTTCAAATTGGGAGCTGCAAAATGTTTCTCCGGATAACCGGCTACGCCAATGCAGAAATTTGTCGGTGTTGTATTCTGAAGGTCTTCGTCGAGAAACTGTCCGTGATTCATGCTTACCACTTGTTGCAATAACTCTGATGCAAACCGGTGACCATCGGGTTCGGGAACAAACCGTCCTTCATTCTTTATACCGTCGCCCTGTAGCACAAGCACGTTATCAATTCCAAGGAAGTGCAAATCAATCAGGGCGTTTTCGGTTTCCTCCTTATTGAAACCACCGCAGATGATATGGGGTACTGTATCGATCTTGTAATGATTTTGAATAGCGGCACAAATTCCAACCGTGCCCGGGCGTTTTCGCGTAGAACGCTTCTCCAGTAATCCGCCTTCTTTCTTTTTGTAAACGTATTCCTCGCGGTGGTAGGTAACATCAATAAACGGAGGTTTGAACTCCATCAGCGGATCAATGTTATTGAACAGGTTCTTAATATTCTCCCCCTTCAATGGAGGAAGTATCTCAATAGTGAACAGGGTTTTTCCCTTCGCGTTCTTAATATGGTCCGTTACTTTCATTATTGTTTCAGCTTACACTACTTACCAGGTGACACGTCTCAAATATAATTTTTGTCCCTCAGTTTTAACGTTTGATATCAGACACATTCAATTAATAGGCCAGTACAGAGGCGAGCCATCGCTCTACTTCTTCCACCGGCATATTTTTCCGTCGGGCGTAATCAACCACCTGGTCTTTTTCGATTTTCCCGAGCCCGAAGTATCGGCATGCCGGGTTTGCCAGATAATACCCGCTTACGGAAGCTCCGGGGAACATCGCGAATGACTCTGTCAGTTCAATACCTGCATTCTTCGTATCGAGGATAGAAAACAGCGTCGCCTTTTCGGTATGATCGGGACATGCCGGGTATCCCGGCGCAGGTCGTATTCCAATATACTTCTCATCAATAAGATCTTCATTGGAAAGCTGTTCGTCAGGCGCATATCCCCAGTATTCCTTCCTTACTTTGTGATGCAAAAGTTCGGCAAACGCCTCTGCGAGTCTGTCGGCCAAGGCCTTAACCATGATTACTGCATAGTCGTTATGGTCTGCGCTGTACTTTTCGATCAACGGTTCAAGCCCGTGTCCCGCGGTGACGGCGAATAACCCGAAATGATCTTTGCCTTCATCTGGCGATACAAAATCTGCGAGACAGAAATTAGGCAGGTTTTGCGCCTTGCGGTTCTGCTGTCGCAGGAAGTGAACAGTAGCGAGTTCTTCGGACCGTGACTTGTCTTTATACAAGACCACGTCGTCGCCCCTGCTTACCGCGGGGTAGAAAGCCAGAACTGCATTTGCCTGGAGCAACTTATTTGCTACAATGTCGTCGAGAAACTTGTTGGCATCATCGAAGAGGCGTTTTGCTTCCTCTCCTACCACCTCGTCTTTAAATATATTGGGATAACGCCCCGCAAGCATCCATGTCTGGAAGAACGGCGTCCAGTCAATGTACCCGCGAATCTCGTCCAGCGGATAGTTCAGAAGCTCCTTGCGACCTATAAATGCCGGTTCTGTATAAACTGTATTCGTCCAGTCGATTTGCACAGGATTTCTCCGCGCCTGTTCCAATGGAATAAGGTTCTTTCCCTGCTTGCGTCCTTCGTGGTCGGTTCTGAGCTTCTCATATTCGCCTTTGATCCTTTCGGTGAAAGTCTTCCGCGTTTCGGGACTGATAAGTTCGCTTACCACGGGTACAGAGCGGGATGCATCGAGCACGTGCACTACCGGACCATCGTATACAGGGTCAACCTTTACGGCAGTATGTATCTTCGATGTTGTGGCACCTCCGATCAGGAGTGGAAGGTCGAGTTTTTCACGCTGCATTTCCTTGGCAACGTGAACCATTTCGTCAAGGGAAGGCGTAATCAGACCACTCAGTCCGACGACGTCAACCTTTTCTTTCTTCGCTGCCTCAATGATCTTTTCGGTTGGAACCATTACACCGAGGTCGACGACCTCGTAGTTGTTGCACGCAAGAACGACCCCTACGATGTTCTTGCCTATATCGTGAACGTCACCCTTTACTGTTGCGAGCAATACCTTTGGTGGCTTTGCCTCTTCGAAAGCCGCGTTTGCAGCCCTTGCGGCATCGCGCTCCTGAATCAGAAATGGTTCAAGGTACGCAACTGATTTTTTCATAACGCGGGCACTTTTAACCACCTGGGGAAGGAACATCTTCCCTGCTCCGAAAAGATCACCGACTACATTCATACCGGCCATCAAAGGTCCTTCAATGACATGGAGAGGTCGCCCATATTTCTGGCGGGCTTCCTCAGTATCCTGATCGATAAAGTCGATGATGCCTTTAACAAGCGCATGCGAGAGCCTTTCTTCAACGGTGCCTTTGCGCCACTCGTCGTCCTGTTCCTTTTTCTTTACCGAGCCTTTGAAAGTCTCAGCAAACTCCAGCAGGCGTTCCGTTGCATCGTCACGGCGGTTGAGCAGTACATCTTCCACCCTTTCGAGGAGTTCCTTGTCGATCTCGTCGTAAACTTCAAGCATCGTCGGGTTCACGATGCCCATATCCATACCGTGGCGAATAGCATGATAAAGAAACGCGGCGTGCATGGCTTCGCGAACCTTCTGATTTCCGCGGAAGGAAAACGAGACGTTGCTGACGCCTCCGCTCACGTGAGCATGTGGGAGGTTTTTCCGAATCCACTCAGCAGCCCTGAAGAAATCAAGCGCGTAGTTGCGATGTTCTTCAATGCCTGTAGCTACCGGAAAAATATTCGGATCAAAGATGATGTCCTGCGGGGGAAACTTAACCACGTTAACCAGCAGATCATAGGCGCGCTTGCAGATGGATATTCGACGTTCAAACGTGTCGGCCTGGCCGGCTTCATCAAAAGCCATCACCACAACCGCTGCACCGTAGCGCCTCACAAGTTTCGCCTGACGCAGAAATTCTTCTTCTCCCCCCTTGAGACTTATCGAGTTTACGATACCCTTTCCCTGAAGACATTTAAGACCTGCTTCAATGACTTCCCATTTGGATGAGTCGATCATCACCGGTATACGTGCTATCTCCGGTTCTGAAGCCATCAGATTGAGGTATCTCACCATGGCAGCTTTCGAATCGAGCATCCCCTCGTCCATGTTGACGTCGATGACCTGGGCACCTCCCCGTACCTGATCCAAAGCAACTTCAAGCGCTTCTTCAAACTTGTCTTCCTTGATAAGCTTCAGGAATCGCGCCGAACCGGTAACATTGGTGCGTTCACCTATGTTTACAAAGTTAGATGCGGGAGAAATCGTAACGGCTTCGAGGCCGCTCAGCTGCAAGTATCTACTCATGTGTAACTGGTATCTGTCTGGGTTTATATTTTTTTGCCAGATCGGCAATAACGCGTATATGGTCTGGCGTTGTGCCGCAGCATCCGCCGACGATGTTTACTAAACCTTCACGCAGGTATTCTTCCACGAGTGCGGCCATCTCTTCCGGAGTCTGATCGTAGTGACCAAAAGCATTCGGCAGGCCTGCATTGGGATAGGCGCTCACAAAGAACGGAGCGTTTTCATTGAGCACCTGGAGATACGGGCGAAGCATGTCTGCGCCGAGTGCGCAGTTTAAACCAATACTCAACAGCGGGACATGCGACACTGACACGAGAAAGGCTTCGGTAGTCTGACCCGACAGCGTACGACCACTGGCGTCAGTGATGGTTCCGCTGACCATAATGGGAACTTCGACATTCCGTTCTTCAAAGATTTCCTGAATCGCGAACAGCGCAGCCTTGGTGTTCAGTGTGTCCGTTATGGTTTCGAGCAGCAGGACATGTGCGCCACCGTCAAGCAAAGCGGAAGCCTGTTGTTTATAGGCCACAGTCAGCTCATCGAAAGTAATCGCGCGATATCCAGGATTGTTCACATCCGGAGAGAGCGAAGCAACTTTGTTGGTTGGCCCCATAGCACCGGCGACAAAGCGTGGCCTGGACGGGTCCTTATGTGTAAATTCATCAGCAACCTTCCTGGCAACCTTTGCTGACTCATAGTTGATGTCGTACACAGCGTCTTCCAGATGGTAATCTGCCTGCGCAATGGTCGTAGCACTGAACGTATTGGTTTCAATAATATCAGCACCAGCCTGAAGGTACTCGCGATGTATGGCTTCAATTATATCGGGACGTGTAATCGAGAGGATATCGTTGTTGCCCTTCAGGGGATAGGGATGATCTTTAAAACGATCCCCCTTGAAGTCTTTTTCTTCAAGTTTGTAACGTTGTATCATCGTACCCATGGCGCCGTCGAGCACCATAATACGCTGTCTGAGAATTTCGTGGATGTTCATGCTCTTCTTTGTTATGCCTGTATCCAGAAGAGCCCGCAAGAGGTGGGTTGCCTATCTTCTCTGCCCGGAGGCAGAAGGGATTTAGCACAACATCCGCCGTTGGCGTGATAGGATGCTAAGACGTCATCGGGCCCATTCCCTCGGTCTTTCTGGATAAGCGCTGCAAATAAAGTGAATAGAAGTCAAAAAAACCAATCTGATGATGAGTGACATCAAATATTGGAAGCGGTCTGCCATAAAAGATTGTTCAATCAGCCGCGATGCGTGGCTTGTCGAGCCTGTAACCGATGCGTATGCCCAGCAAGGGTGTCACTGCAATACGATCTTTTTCATTGGGAATGGGACCCCAACCATCGATATCGTCTATAAGGGTTGAGGTTTGCGGAAGGGTATAATCGATATTCCTGAGACCAAAACCTGTATTGAGGTCGAGCAGAACACGATTGAAAGCTATGGTCATTCCACCTTTAAGACCAAATCCAAATTCGCGGTACCTTCCTGGCAAAATGTACTGCCTTTCGAAGGGGAACTGACAATCGCGATCGAAGCATTCGCGCTGGATCGTCCTCCTGTCAAACTTAACCTGGTTGAAGTAGAACTCCGTGGCACCATACCAGAGTATGCGACCATTTCGACTTATCGAATAATAGTAGCGAGGCTCAAGCTTGAGCTTCATACCGCGTTTATTGAGGAAACGTTCATTTTGATCATGAAGGCCAACAACTACTCCTCCTTCGGCAAAAACCGAAAAATGCCTGTACACATTTGCCTCGTAACCTAATTGAACCGAAGGATAGAAATTGAGGAGGTGCAACGGACTAGCCTTGACGACGTGTCCGGGAATTGCATTCAACAGGGGCATATTCCGTTCCTGACTTAAGCCAGGAACGGATGACAAGACAACTAAGACAAAAATAATGTATCTCAAAGCTGATCGCGTTCTACAGGTATTTTGCTCAGGAATTTCAGAAACTCCCCGTCGTGGGGATAGGCAAATTGAAATATCCCATCCTCGCCGGTCACGGTTATTTTATACGGCGTCGCGATTACGTCGAAAGCAAAGAAGTCATTTCTGGATGTCAGTTGTTTGATATTTGTTTCATCCGAAATATCAAAGACCTTCAGGCCCGCCTCGCCTTCACAAAGGAAGAGGTAGTCACCATTCACCGCGAGGCCATGCGGCGAGGTCATGGGATAGTTGGAAATCAACCTGGGATTGTAGGGGTCGCTGATGTCTAAAATCTCAAGGGCATTTATGCCACGGTTGCAGATGCTCCCTGCGCGGAGCGTGACGTAGGCACGTGTTCCCTGTACGACGACAGGATCACACGACGCAATATGTGAATAGCGAAACACAAACTCAGGCGTTGCGGGCTCCGCGATGGAATATATATACATTGCGTCATTTGCCCCCAGGTAAAGATATTCGCCCCGCGCAAAGATAGTTTCGAGACCCAACCCCACCGCAACCTCACCTGCCTTTGTGAACGAATCTCCATCGATGCTGAAAACTTCTATCGTCTTGTTGTTAGCGACATACAGGTGCTGATCCTGAATCGCGAATCTCGCCATTGATCCTCCCTGCCCTGCCGCCACATCTGACGAGGAATTTTCACAGCCTCCCATGATTAACAGCAGCAATGCGAATACGAATAAGCTCCGGATTTCAGTAAGCATAACAGTCAAAAACTTTCCCTTCAGCATATTTCCAGTTTACAACAACTCCCCTGGAAGGATCAACACACTCAAATTTGGAATTTCGTGGAGGCGGAACTCCCAGATCCCAGTTTTGCAGGGGAAGCGTTCCCCGGACAGCAGGAGCGTTTAAATCATTGATTGCAATGGCGACAATATTTCCTGCATGATCGGCATACAGCACACTATCGCGAACAGCCACTTCGGAATTACCAAGTATGTTCAGGAAACCCAGCGCAATCGGTTGAACTGCATCTTCGTTGTCGAATACATGGATGCCTTCATTCTTTTCGTTCACAAAAAGGAGGTTCCCATAGGAAAAGATCTTGCCTGGATTTCGAACTAATCTCGGCGGGCCGAAGGTGATCTGTTTAGCTTCGGATGAAGCGTAAACCGGGATGTATCCCTGCGTGGGCGTTTCGTCCCATCTGTCGACAGGTTCACCCCAACAACCTGAAATACAGAGCGTCAAGAATAGCAGATATACGAGATCTTTGCAGGAAACGGTCATAACCCTTCGGTTAAATCGTGATGAGTTTTAAATAAAGGCCTAATCGTTGTATGTTTGGACTGTAAAAAGAAAACCGATTTGAAGTTCGCTGCCGTCGATATTGGCTCAAATGCCATCCGGTTTCAGGTTTCGACTGTCCTCCCGACAGATGAGACACGGCCTTTGTTCAAAAAGTTGGAATACATCCGTTTTCCTCTCCGCCTTGGACACGACGTTTTTTCGTCCGGACGTATCAGCCCGAAGAGTCAGGAAAAATTCAAAAAGCTGATGCGGGCGTACAAGTTGCTTATTGAACTGTATGAGATCGATGACTACATGTTCTGTGCAACCTCGGCAATGCGCGAATCCGAAAACGGAAGTGAACTCGCCAATCAGGTATTTGAGGAACTGGGCGTGACCATAGAAATCATCGACGGAAACCGCGAAGCCGAGATGATCAACAAGGCAATTAGTTCTTATCTCACCGATCGCGCTTACATACACATCGACGTGGGCGGAGGTAGCACCGAACTCAACGTCTACTACGGAGGAAAAAAAATCAAAACACGCTCATTCAAAATTGGTTCTGTGCGTGTTCTGGAGCGCAACGATTCCCCCGTGATTTGGGCTGATATGGAGAACTGGATTCGCGAGAACGTAAAGAAATCATTTGGGAAGATTACAGCCGTGGGAACAGGCGGTAACATCAGCAAAATCTTCGAGCTGGCCCGTCTTAAGCCAGGCAGGACCATGCCATTGGAGAAGATCATTGACCTGCGCGAAATGATATCACAGTACTCTATCGAAGAGCGTATCTACAAGTTGCAAATGAACCCTGACCGCGCAGATGTCATTATTCCTGCCACTGACATTTACCGAAAAGTTATGGAGTGGAGCAACGCCCAGCGTATTCTGGTTCCCGAAGTGGGGTTGAAAGATGGCATCATGTTAATGCTCTATGAAAAAGCTATTTCTCAACGAAAGATAGAGTTCCCTGTTCCATCAGCATCTTCCTGACCGATCTGCTGAACGCCCCGCCTCCCGACACCTCTCCTACCCCGACAATAGAGCCCGCTTACGTATCCCGCCATGCCTATACGCTGAAAGCTAAATTTCGGCGTAAACCTTACAAGGCAACACCTGGCGATGAGTTGCCATAATGCAAGTTGGAAAACAGACCCGACGCAATGTTTCGATTCCTGATCATGTAGGTTAACCGATAATTTGCACCAAAAATTATCGTCGATTAAGTCATATTTTTGGTTAAACCATATCGTAATACTCACATAAACGGTATTACGTAATTTTTTGAATGAGTCTAGCCATTACCTGACGCATGAAGCGTAAGCATTTTTTCGGTTTGCTCCTGTTGTTCAGCCAGTCATTGTGGGCACAGGATCAAACTAACTTTACGCAATTCTATCTAAACCCCTACCTGATAAACCCTTCATTTGCAGGAAGTGATGGGAGGGCTGGATTCACTGTGACCTATCGGAAGCAATGGGCTACCCTCGAAGACGGACCTGAGATTGCCAATGTTTCCTTCCATACTCCTGTCACCAAAAGGGTAAGCCTGGGGCTTTCAGCCACCAACGACAAACGCGGTCTTCTCGATAACTCCGGAATGTTGCTGACTTTAGGTTACAATATTCCCATTGCGACGAATTCTTCCGTCAGATTCGGAATCTCAGGCGGAATCTCATCCAACACCGTTGATTTTGACCGACTTCAGAACTTTAATGACCCTGCTTTGGCAAACCTCCTGCAAAGTAACATGACCGTTTTGGGAAATGCCGGGTTATCGTTCCACCTGAACACATTCCACGGAGGAATATCCCTCCCGGTGATATTTGCGCCATCTTACATCAGTAAGGATGCATTCACAATTAGCGAAATCAGGCCATTTGAGTCGCTGATATTTCATTTTAGCAATCGCTTCTATTTCAATAATGACAAAAACATCTTCGAACCTTACTTCATATATCGCATAGCTTCGAACCTTCCGCAGCAATATGAAGTAGCCGGAATCATACATTTGAACCACGTTGTATGGGTTGGCGCTTCACTGAAACAGGACTACGGCCTTTCGGCCCTGGGTGGAATCAAACTGAATAACACCCTTGCCATTGGAGCCAGCTATGGTTTGAAAACCACAGGTGAAAATGAACTAAACAGCCCAACGTATGAACTAACGCTCGGGCTACTGCTCGGAAAGCAGAGAAAGAAAGAAGTACCACGCTACAGTTTCGTTGACACGGAAAAAGAGAAAATCAAGAAACCCACCCATAAATCAGCCAGTGAACTTATCGCCGAGAAGCGGAGGAATGACGAACTGGCCCGGAAGAAGCAGCTGGAGGAACTCGCAAAGAAGAAACAGGAAGAGGAACGCTTGAAGAAGGAACAGGAAGCTCTCGCCAGAAAACAGAGGGAAGAAGAACTGCGCAAGCAAGAGGAGGCAAAAGCACAGCAGGAGCAACAGCGCAGCGAAGAACAGAAGCAACAGCAGGTAGCGGATAACCAAGCTCTTGCGCGTCAGCAGGCAGAGGCTGTACGTCAGGCGCTCCTCAAACAACAGGAAGACGAAGCACGCAGACAACGCGAAGAACAGGCAAGGCTGCAGCGGGAAGCTCTTGAAAAACAACAACGCGAAGAGGAAGCAAGAAGACAGCGTGAACGGGAGACGCCGAAACAACCTGAGCCAACGGAAGTGGCGATGCAGGAAGATCCGGTTTACAACTCGACCGTCCGCGAAGACAGCGTCGTAATTAAACACAAGCCGCGTTTCGGGCATATCGATTCCTCGATGGAGGTGATAAAGATCGAAGTAACGGAACACAACGAAGAGGATGAACTGGAGCGCCTGAGCCGACTAAAGCTACATGCTGCAAATCCAGGCGAACATCACGATGGTGAAAGCTATCCGAACGCTGAACGCCACGAGTACGCCAAGCGCGGCCACCACAAGAACGAACTCGATGTTGCCGACTATGTCGTAACCGGAATGTTTGCTTCCGAAGGCAATGCGCGCACTTTCGCCGACGGACTGAAAAAACTCGGATTTAAAGCGAAACATGCCTATTCGTCGGACAAGAAGGTATGGTACGTTTACCTCGTACGATCCGGCGATATTAATACTGCAAGACTGGAACGGGATAAGTATCGAAAAATGAAAATATTCCGCGATGCATGGCTCTTAACTGTCCATCCCTAAAACGAACATGAAAGGATTACACATCTTACGCCTTTTACTTTTGTTGGTTGCGAGCAATGTGTTCGGTCAGGTGCCTGTTATATCCAACATCAGCAAGAAGAATCATTACCCAAAAGGTACCATCCTGATTACCGGAAATGGGTTCAGTGCAACACCCTCTAACCTTCGTGTTCTTTTTGGTCATGTCGAAGGGCACATAATCTCCAGCACTGATTTCTCGATCGAAATCGAAGTTCCCGCGGCAGCCAGGTTCTCCAACATAGAAGTCATCAATACCACTTCGCGCCGAATGACGAAATCTAAAGACAAATTCCTGCCGACTTTCTACGGTAATGGATTCACTGTCGCCGACTTCTCAAGTTCAACGTCATTCACATCACCTCAGGAACTGCGCGACATATGCAGCTGCGATCTCAACTCAGACGGTAAGCCGGACTTGGTAATGAGTAAATTCTCGGCAGCGTCTGACATAATGATCATGATGAACACGACGGATCCTGCAACGCCGGATGTGGTCACTTTCACCAAGGAATTACACTCTGTCGGATTCTCGACTGACCACATCACCTGCAGCGATGTCGACGGCGACGGTCGACCAGACCTTATCCTGACGAAAGGCGGATCCACCAACCGGAATGCAGTATTCCTGATGCTTAACAAAAGCACGGCAACCTCCATCATCTTGAATGCTCCATTTACGCTGTCACTTGATGCCGGCCATGTCGCCACACAGGCGAATGTCCGAGATCTAAATGGCGACGGAAGGCCTGAACTCATTGTCACGAATACGACCACGAATGTTATTTATATTTTTCAAAATGATCCCTCCAAACCATTGGGTGCCAATCCATTCCTTTCTCCACCAACGAAAATAGCCGTAGACGGAGTAAGCAATACCTATGGACTTGACGTCCAGGACATGGACGGCGATGGCTTACCCGATATTGTGGTGAGCCCTATTTCATCGTCGGATCATTTCATCATGTTAAATAAGTCATCCTCAACTATAGCGTTTGCTGACGCCCAAAAGATTACCGTTCCCGGTGAGCTGAGAAACCTCACCACGGCTGACCTTAACAATGATGGAAAACACGATTTAATATCCACCAGCACCAATACGAACCGCGCGCTTGTGGTAATGAATAACAGTACCCCCGGTAACTTGCAGTTCAGTGCACCTATTACACTGACAACCGATAATGGACCATGGGGAGTAAGTGTAAGCGATATCGATGGGGACACCTATCCTGATATAATGGTATCGCATCAGCTTACTGCCACGGTGAACGTATTTCTTCACGACGGCAACAACGCAAATCCTTCCTTCACCCGCCACGTAATACCAACATCACGTCCTGCCAGAAACCTGGTAACGGGTGATCTGAATGGCGACGGGAAACCCGACATCGCTGTAGCAACCCACACCGTTGGAACGTATTCTGTCGACATCCTGAGAAACACGATATGCCATAAGCCTCTATTGCTGAACGAGACACCCTTGTACGTTTGTAACAATCCCGTCACCCTGGAGACGATACCGGCACTCAATGTCACTTATGAATGGAAGCGCGATGGTGTCAGCGTCCAGTCAGGGCTATCACGCACGTTTGCTGCGAATACCGGTGGCACATACACAGTGTCGGCCTCTACTATAAGTCCTGTTGGCGAATGTACCAACGTCACCTCCGAGAGCATCACTGTACTGGGAAGCACTGGTTCGGTGCCGGAAAATCCCGTGCTTACTGTAAATTCTCCCGTCTGTTCAGGAACAGACGTAAACTTGTCTACTGCCGCCACCGCAGGAGCAACTTATAAATGGAGTGGACCCAACGGATGGTCTGCCACAACATCATTACCAAATCACACCATTCCGAATGCAGGTTCCGCGCAGGCCGGCGGTTATACCGTACAGGTTATTGTAGGAGAATGCAAAAGCAATGAGTCTGCTCCCAAAGTTATTGATGTGGTGGCATCAAACGAAATTACCATCACGAGCACAAGCCCGACGAATAGCGCATGTCAACCAAACCCGGTAAAGCTTACCGCTACCTTTGTCAGTGGATTCACTTATGAATGGAAAAAAGACAATGGCGCATATGGACCGGCATCCGCAACGAATACTTTCGACGCATATGATAACGGTTCCTACTACGTTCGCGTATTCAACAGTGCTTTGGGATGTCCGGCACGCGAAGTGGGCCCTATCAACGTTGCTACGCTGCAGGTTCCCGTTGCGAGCTTTACTATCGGTGAACCCCGATGTGCCAATGCCCCCATCCAGTTTACGAGCACGTCGACTGTAGACCCTGCAAGTGTTGGAAACGGCGCCATTGCGCCGGCGGTGTACAGCTGGACTTTCGGCGACGGTAAAACCGG
The DNA here is from genome assembly GCA_023417065.1 of Bacteroidota bacterium. Taxonomy (GTDB): domain Bacteria; phylum Bacteroidota; class Bacteroidia; order Cytophagales; family Cyclobacteriaceae; genus Ohtaekwangia. The sequence continues at coordinate 139,221 of JAEZGH010000048.1, read as the reverse complement.
CAGTGGCCCAACAGCGACAAACACATACTCCTCGGGCGGGACAACGTATAACGTTACGCTCACAGTGAGTTACCAGGGCGTGGCCGGATGTACAAATAGCACAACGCTTCCGGTAACAATAACCAACGCATCACTTCCAACCATAACATCAAGTCCGCCTAAAATATGTCCCGGAGAGACGGCAACGCTGTCAGTATCTTCCGGATTCAGTTCAGTTACCTGGGAACACGGCGTAAGCGGAACGACGATCGATATTTCACAACCCGGTACCTATACGGCCAATGCAACCGATGCCAACGGATGTATCATTCCACGAAGTATTACCGTTGCGTCGAATGATGTTCCCGAAATTACGGTCACAGCAGAAGCTACCGTCATCCCATCAGGACAGTCAACTCAGCTGAATGCAACGGGGGCTCACGTATTTGAATGGTCTCCGGCGGAGTCTTTGAACGCCACCAATGTACCGGATCCCATCGCGTCCCCGCTCACGACAACGACCTATAAAGTGATAGGGTCTTTCATCGGAGGATGCTCATCACAGGTAGAAATTACGATATCAATAGACGAAACTCTTGTTAATGTAACCATCCCGGTTGCATTCTCGCCCAATGGCGACGCGGCAAACGATGTATGGGTCATCGACGGTGTTGAGTCATATCCTGACTGTACGTTGAATATTTTCGACGGACGGGGACGAAGGATTTACCAGAAGAAGGGTTACACAAACGACTGGGACGGCACCTACGAAGGTAAGCCGGTTCCGGCAGGAACATATTACTATGTATTTGCCTGCCCGAATGGAAAACCCGTAACGGGGAGTGTTCTCGTTTTCCGGTAGAGACATCCGGCGCAGCGGGATTTGCATTTGAAACTTGTACGAAGCCAGTGCGACTGATCCCAAGAAAATTCAGCAAACCTGCGTCTTGCGGAATTAAAACAACGACGCTTCCATCACCGTCTCACGGGTTACGTTGAAGAATTCCTTGTGAATGTTGAACAGCGGTTCATCCCTGGCTGCCTTCTTCGTATACGTTCCATCCTCATTCATAACGTAGCAATTGACATTATCGCGCAGGTTGTAACGCAGGTTGTTGATCGCCTGCTTGCGAAGGATGTCCTCCTCAAGAAGGAACAGTGACTCAATACGACGGTCGAAGCTACGCACCATGGCGTCTGCACTTCCGATGTATACTTTTGGATTACCCTCGTTGTGAAAATAGTAAATACGTGAGTGCTCCAGGTATTCGCCGACGATTGACACCACCTCAATGTTTTCACTAACCCCCTTGCGTCCGGGACGCAGACAACACATGCCACGGACAATCAGCTTAATAGGAACACCCGCCTGTGATGCGGCATAGAGCTCGTCAATGAATTCTTTATCCTGAAGTGAATTGAGTTTGATCACAATCCCGGAAGGCAGTCCGTTTTTCGCGTTCTCCCCTTCCCGCCGTACGAGGTTGCAGAGTTGAATGCGCATATCCCGCGGCGACGTAATGAGATTCTGATACGCCAGTGGTTGCGAATGCCCCGTAATAACATTGAAAAATTCCGATACGTCGCGCGCATATACTTCGCGCGTCGTGAGCAATCCGATGTCAACATAAAGACGCGACGTGGATTCGTTGTAGTTTCCACTGGAAAGATGGACGTAACGGTAAACGCGATCGTCTTCTTCCTTGCGTACGATGAGAAGAAGTTTTGTATGTGTTTTCAGGCTGCTTACACCATAGATAACAAAACACCCTGCCTTCTGGAGACGTTGCGCCTCGCGCAGGTTGTTTTCTTCGTCGAACCGCGCCTTCACTTCAAAGAGAACGGAAACGTGCTTGCCATTTTCTGCCGCTTTCAGCAACGCTGCAGTGACACGCGATTCCCTGGCTACCCGATAAATCGTAATCTTTATCGAAAGAACGTATGGATCATCCGCCGCCTTCTCCAAAAGTTCCAGCACCGGCTCCATGGAGTTGTATGGATGATGAAGCAGGATATCGCGATCCTTAAGGACTTCAAACAAGTCCTGAGAACCGTGTTCAGGGAAATTCAGGGGCTTGATGGGCTCGCGGGGTGCCGTCCTCCGACTTTTGAATTCCTTGTGGTTGACAATCTGATTCAATCCCGTAAAATCCATCAGGCTGTCTTTGCGCACGTAGAAGACGTTATACTCATCGAGATCCCACTGGATTTTGAGCAGGCGCATCATCCAGGGATCGGGATTCTCTTCAACTTCTAGCCGAACCACGCGCCCTGTACGTCGGGTCTTGAGTTTCCTTTTGAGATCTTCCAGGAAATTCGATTCAATATCCTCACTCTCTTCCAGTGTAAAATCACCGTTCCGATTGATGCGGAACAACGTTGTGCTGATGATTTCAACGTTTCGGAAAAGGTTGAAAACGTTGTTTCGGATTATCTCTTCCAAAGGAACAAAACAGGTCATGTCCTCCCCGGGAATCTCATAGAAGCGTGGTAGGTTATGCGGAATTTGAATAAACGATACCTTCTGGGGATTGGCGCCCTCGGCGGGATTCTTCGTAACCACTCCCAGAAGCAGACGATTATTCATCAGCGTCGGGAACGTATGATAGCTGTCGAACACCATCGGGGTAAGCATCGGGAATATGATGTTGTCGAAGTATTCATTTACCCGTTTTGTGCTCTCTACCGAAAGATCTTCGTAGGAGGAAATCTGAAAACCGTTAGGTTCGAAAAGGGGCTTCAGTTGCTCAAGGTAGCACTGCGTTTGATCATTGCAGAAGCGACGCATCTCGGTAAGCAGCAACTTCCGAAACGGTTCTTCACGCAGACCATTGTAGTCAAAGCGAAGCTTGCCATAATCCAGGTAGTTGTACAAACTTCCCAGACGGATTGTACAAAATTCATCGAGGTTCGACGCTGTGATTGCAAGAAACTTCAAACGATCAAAGACCGTTCTTTCGGAATTCAACGCCTGATCAAGCACCCGGTAATTAAACTGCAACCAGCTAAGGTCACGGCTTATATAATTACTTTCGAGTATTTGTTGCTTGAGCTTTTCAGTTGACGTTGTGATTTCCTCCATATCATAGCGTAGGTTTTAACGTTTCCTAAATATCGACCCGCGCGTACTTTGCATTCTTTTCAATGAACTCGCGACGTGGAGCTACTTCATCTCCCATAAGCATGGAGAACAAGTGGTCTGCCTCGGCAGCAGATTCAATGCTGACCTGTTTCAGAGATCGTTTTGCAGGATCCATCGTAGTGGTCCAAAGCTGCTCAGGGTTCATTTCTCCCAAACCTTTGTAACGCTGCACATTGACAGAGTCATCTTTTCCTGCACCAAGCTCTTTTACAATTGCTTCCCTCTCTTCTTCTGTCCAGCAGTAGCGCTCCTCACGTCCCTTCTTCACCAGATAAAGCGGGGGAAGGGCGATGTACACGTATCCCTTCTCAATGAGATCCTTCATATAGCGGAAGAAGAACGTCAGAATTAGGGTACGGATGTGGCTACCATCCACATCGGCATCAGTCATAATGATGACTTTGTGATACCTGAGCTTGGTGAGGTTTAACGCCTTATCGTCCTCAGGTGTGCCAAAGCTTACACCCAGGGCGGTAATGATATTCTTGATTTCTTCGTTTTCGTAAATCTTGTGTTCCTGAGCTTTCTCCACGTTCAGGATCTTTCCTCTCAGCGGAAGTATCGCCTGGAAGTTTCGGTCGCGGCCTTGTTTTGCTGATCCTCCTGCAGAGTCACCCTCAACAAGATACAGCTCGCTGATGCTGGGGTCTGCACTTGAGCAGTCCGCAAGTTTTCCCGGGAGGCCGGTTCCGGTAAGTACGTTTTTGCGTTGCACCATTTCGCGCGCTTTACGTGCGGCGTGGCGTGCCTGCGCGGCGAGTACAACCTTGTTAACAATCAGCTTCGCTTCACGCGGATGTTCCTCCAGATAGCTTGCAAGCACCTCACCTACCGCGGTATCCACTGCGCCCATCGCGTCAGAGTTACCCAGTTTTGTTTTGGTCTGCCCTTCGAACTGGGGTTCGGCTACCTTCACCGAGATGACTGCAGTAAGCCCTTCACGGAAGTCGTCACCGCTGATATCGATCTTAACTTTTTCAAGAAGTCCGGATTTGTCGGCGTAGGCTTTCAACGTCCGCGTCAGCGCACGGCGGAAACCTGCCACGTGCGTACCGCCTTCATGCGTGTTGATGTTGTTTACATACGATACAAGGTTTTCGCTGAATGACGTATTGTAGCTCAGTGCAACCTGAATGGGGATTTCGCCCCTTTCATTCTCGATGTAGATCGGCTGCGGAATCAGTTTTTCGCGCGTAGCGTCGATATATTCAACAAACTCACGCAGGCCGCCTTCTGAGAAGAACTCATCGCTGCGTGATTCGCCCTCCGCGTCTTTTTCTCTAAGATCGGTCAGGATAATCCTGATTCCAGGATTCAGGAACGCCAGTTCCCGCAGACGGGAAGCAATGGTCTCGTAGTTGTATTCGGTGATCGAAAACACCTGCTTATCAGGCAGGAAGCGCACTGTTGTGCCACGCGCTGTGGTTTCGCCTACTACCCGTACAGAATACTGCGGAACTCCCCGCGAATACTCCTGTTCGAAAACTTTCCCATCACGGCACACTGTGACGTGCAGCAGTTCAGACAGCGCGTTCACACAGGAAACCCCGACACCGTGGAGACCTCCCGAAACTTTGTAGGTATTCTTATCGAACTTACCACCGGCGTGCAGCACGGTCATAACGACCTCAAGCGCCGAACGTTTTTCCTTTTCGTGCATGTCGGTGGGAATACCCCGACCGTTATCCACTACAGTGATGGAATTATCTTCGTTTATCGAAACTCTGATTGTATCGCAGTAACCGGCCAGCGCTTCGTCGATCGAATTGTCCACAACCTCCCAAACCAGGTGATGTAGCCCCTTTATGCCCACATCACCGATGTACATCGCGGGGCGCTTACGCACTGCTTCAAGACCTTCAAGAACCTGGATATTACTGGCTGAATAATCAGCCGGAACTTTTGGATTTATCTCACTCATGACTCTTATTAGAACCGCCAAAAATAGTCTTTTTGGGCATACATTCTTTCTTTTAAACACAATAATTCCGAAAGAAAATCCCCCTGAAATTAGGCGGGGAAAAACATTTCTTCTACCTTCACCTAAAGATTTAGTTGTAGTAATATGCGTCTCCTTTCGACATCGCTTTTTTTCTTAATCTTCCCGTTGGCAGTATACGCTCAGATTCAACAACCTATTTACCGCAGTGCGTCAGATTCTGCTATGTACAGTCAGCTTCAGGAGCGCCTGTCGGAACTTATGGCACCCGGAGGCGGCGGCGACCCTCGCTCTATCGACAGTCTCAGAGAACGCCTTCTCAAACTCCGCAATGTCGCGGTAATTGGTGTCAGGTATCGCTATCAGCCTGATGGCTCATATACGCCACTGACCGATCTTCTCGATGGGAAAGTTAAACCCGCTGATGTAAAAAAGCTCAGCATCTCAGAATGGAAAGAGAAAAAGCTTCCGCGCGAAATCTACCATTGCACTGAACTGCAAAGCCTGGAGATAATCGACGGCGCGTTCCGAAAAATCCCCCGGAAACTGAACCGGCTGAAGAAGCTCGAGCGTCTTGCCGTTTACACGCACAAGTCAAAGCGACCGCTGCGCATTGCGCGAAACACCACCATACACCACGTGCTTTTCCGGGGTGATACGCCCGACGTACTTCCACGAAGCTTTCACAGGTTTACCAGACTTGACACGCTGGACCTTAAACGAAACGGCCTCACTTCTTTCCCTTCAGTGCATAAGAACAACCTTCTCAAACAGCTTGTCCTTGCCGAGAACCAGCTGACCTTGAAGGATAAAAAAATCCATCCAAATGCTTCGCTCGAACACTTGCTTCTGCAACGAAACAGTATTGAAGAAATCCCCGCTTCCATCAGTCAGTTTCCGCGTCTGAAGAAACTCATCCTCAACTACAATCGGATTAACAAAATCAGCCCTGAACTCGCGCAACTGAGTGATCTTGAGGAACTCGGCCTGTATCAGAACAACCTCACAGCAATCCCGTCAGTCGTCTATGGGATGAAACAGCTGAAGTTTCTCGACTTGTATTACAACCAACTTGAGGTAATCGACGACGACATTGTCAATCTTCAGAACCTTGAGATCCTGTACTTGTCCTCAAACCGCATCTACAAGATTTCTGAAAAAGTGGGCGAACTGAAGAACCTCAAGGAACTCTACGTTCACCACAACCGGTTAAGCTACCTCCCGGAATCATTAAAGAAGCTCAATGACCTTGAAGTGTTGCGGATGAACGCAAATAATCTCGTTGATGTACCGGAGTGGATCGCGGAGCTGAAAAACCTGAAGAATCTCGACATTTCGCACAATCGGATCTACCGCGCTCCCGCTGTAATTCGGAAGTTGGCGAACCTTGAGCTCGTGGGACTGACTGAAAACACCTGGGAAAACAAAGAGGACGTGATGGCCCTGGCTGACGAACTTGCCACGAGGGGCGTCATTGTACAGCTCGAACAGCTCGACTAACAACGCTATTACAGCCTTCGTTACAGAATTTCCTTTACCACCACGCGCAGTTCGTTAAGCATCATGGCGGTAGCTCCCCAGACTATGTGGCCCTGTACTTTAAAGTGTGGCGCCTGTAATCGGTATCGTCCCGCGGCGATGATTTCTTCCGTTTGAATGGCATCGTCACGGATCAGGTCTTCGAGATCAGCGTATACAATAGAATGAACTTCATATTGATCGGGCGTAAACACAGGTGTTGTTGCTACAGAAGCCACGACCGGAGTAACCAGAATATTGCTCACTACAACGTTGAATTCTGTGAGACGACCGATAACATTGACCGTGCCCGGATCTACACCAATTTCCTCCTGTGCTTCCCGCAGTGCGGTGTCGATAGCATTTTCTCCCGGATCAGCTTTTCCTCCGGGTAAGCTTATCTGACCACTATGCGCACCAACGTATTCCTGACGTCTGATTAATGGGAATTTTATCCTTCCCATGTCTTCATAAAGTAAGATCAGTACGCTTCCTGGCTTGGGTGGAAGACTATGCCTGAAAGAAGGTGTAACATCTCCAACCGGAATAGCTCGCATAGCATCATGCGCCAGCGCCGAAGGCAATGCCATCGTTAGTCTTTCGCTGAGCTTTTCTATGAGTTGGGAGTACATAACACGTTATTTACGGACACCACCTGCGGCGTTGCTCCTCCGATAGCTGGTTGCGCTGTGCCGCCTCCGTTAGGTATTCACACGCTTTCACGCGATCACCCTGAAGAAATAGGGCTTCAGCCATCCAGAGGTGGAGTTTGTCAATGCGGGAATCTGCTTTCAGCGCTCGTTCAAACAAGCGAATCGCTTCCGGCGCATCGCCCTGCTTCAGAAAATAATATCCTTTGTTCCGATATGCCCAGCCGTTAAAAGGATCCTGTGTGATGCTCTCATTTATCAGCGGAAGCGCTTTCTCATCTTCATCTTCAAGAAGATGGAGGTATGCGCGGTTATTCTGATAATAGGGATCACCAGGTGCCAGCGCCAAAGCTGACTCAAGTAACGTGCGTGACTTGTCATAATCACCGGCATCTGCTTCAAGCATCGCCAGCGCATTCATGGCCAGGTGATTTTTGGGATCTTCATTCAGCACCTTGTGCAAAAAATAGCGGCCAGAGTCCAGGGCCTTTTCTGCTGCGAAGAGGGTTCCAAGATTGATCATTAGCTCGTGATCGGTATCCTGGTTTCCCGTTCGGCGGAAGCTACTCCGTGCAGCCGCATATTCGCCACGCTTCCATTGTATCAATGCTCGCAGTTCCCATAGTACCAGAGTATCGGGTTTAAAACGTTCCACCTCCTGGAGATCGGCTAACGCTTCATCGTAATCTCCGGACTCATAATACACGTTGGCACGGTTCAGCAATGCGGGCAGAAACGTTGGCGAGCATTGCAGCGCCTTCGAATAGTAACTTACCGCGCGCTGCGGATTTCTCCTGCGGTGGTAGACGGTTCCCAGGTTATTCAGCGCGTCCACGAAGCACGAATCAAGACGAAGCGCTTCGTTGAAAAATCGCTCAGCCTGTTCATACTCCTGCTCCCGAATCTTCTCATTGCCTTGTACAAGATGACGCTGCATACGGGTTTCCTTACTGTCGGTACAGCGCGACATCAGCAGTAACACCATCAAGGCACATGATAGGCTTATCCAAAAAAACTTCATAATCCGGTAAAGTACATATAATCGATGTGAAATCAGCTTTGCTGCACCCGGACGCCGGTTAATTCAACCGTTTTCAGTCCGTCGAAAGGCTGCCAGCGCGCTGATTGCCAAAAATAAAATTTTGAGTTCTCAAAAGTATTTAATTTCTTAGCAGCACATTTGAACAATGAATAGAAATTTATACACAGCGACTCACCATCATCATCATAACGTGGTTATGACAGGTGACACCGCTTTGGTATGATTTCATCATGAGAGAAATTCGAAAGGCTTGTCACTTGTGACGAGCCTTTTTTGTTTGCCGGTACCCTTCCTGCCTAACGACAGGCAGGCACTGGCACTAAATGATTAACTACAACGCATGAAAACGTTCTTACGTATCGCGATCCAGAAGTCAGGCCGACTCCAGGAAGGATCACTGGCACTCCTGAAAGAAACCGGTCTTTCTTTCTCCAACGGCCGCGACCAACTCAAAACCCAGGCACGGAATTTCCCCGTAGAGGTTCTATTCCTTCGCGATGATGACATTCCTCAATATGTTGAAGACAAAGTCGCTGACGTCGGCATTGTTGGCGAGAATATCTTCCTCGAAAAACAACGCAACAATACCATTGTTAAACGCCTTGATTTCGCAAAGTGTCGTCTTTGTATAGCGGTACCACGAACCGAGGAATACACAGGCGTTCAATGGCTGAAGGGAAAAAACATTGCTACCTCCTACCCGGTCATCGTTCGCGAATTCCTGAAACGCCACAACATTGAAGCCGGTATTCACGAAATCAGTGGCTCCGTAGAAATCGCTCCAGGCATCGGTCTGGCTGATGCGATCTGCGATATCGTTAGTACAGGCAGCACACTGCTGAGCAATGGACTGAAAGAGGTAGAAACCGTAGTTCACTCAGAGGCCGTCATTATCGCCAATCCGGAACTCGATGACGAGAAACAGGCAATACTGGAACGTTTACTGTTTCGTATAGAAGCCGTTAAGAAAGCAAAAAACAACAAATACATTTTATTGAACTGTCCGAATGAAGCGATTGACAAAATCACCTCAGTCATTCCCGGAATGCGAAGCCCGACAATCGTGCCGCTTGCGCGGGAAGGCTGGAGCTCGCTGCACTCGGTCGTAGATGAGAACGATTTCTGGGAGAAGATCGACCTTCTCAAATCGTTTGGCGCCGAGGGGATTCTGGTAGTGCCTATTGAAAAAATGATTGTTTGATACCTAGCTCACCACAGCCGCGAATATGAAAGTATATATTGATCCTACCCCAACGGAATGGAAGGCCATCTGCGAACGCCCCCAGCTCGAACTTGCATTCCTCGAGAGTTCGGTGAAGAATATCATGAACAGAGTCAAACACTCCGGTGACGATGCCCTTCGCGAAATTACACTTCAGTTCGACAAAGTTGCTCTCTCATCCCTGGAGGTAACACCAGAGGAAATCAAAACAGCTGAGACCTCGCTTTCAACGGAACTGAAAAATGCCATTACTCAGGCATCCAAGAACGTCGAAACTTTCCATGCCGCACAACGGAGAGAAGTACTGACGGTGGAGACGATGCCGGGAGTGAAGTGCTGGCGCAAGGGTGTTGCTATCGACAAGGTCGGCATTTACATCCCCGGAGGAACGGCACCTTTGTTTTCTACCGTACTTATGCTGGGCATTCCTGCGCGACTTGCCGGATGTAGAGAGATTATCCTTTGTTCTCCCCCCGATAAAACCGGGAACATCCATCCTGCAATCCTTTATGCAGCTTCGCACGTTGGCGTTACGCGTATATTCAAAATAGGTGGTGCGCAGGCAATAGCTGCAATGGCTTACGGAACGCAGACCATCCCGCAGGTGTACAAGATATTCGGCCCGGGTAACCAATACGTGACAAAGGCAAAACAACTTGTACTGGAAGAAGGGGTAGCGATCGATATGCCCGCCGGACCATCCGAAGTACTCGTAATGGCCGATGACTCGGCGGATCCTGCATTTATCGCGGCGGATTTGCTGTCGCAGGCAGAGCACGGCGAAGACAGCCAGGTTATTCTCGTTGTGACCGACAAGTCCATTATAGATGCCGTGAACAGTGAGATTGAACGTCAGATTGAACTTCTTCCCAGAAAGGCAATCGCGCGAAAGGCCCTTACGCATAGCCGTGCCGTGATGTTCACCCGTCAGGAGGATGCCATCACATTCGTGAATGAATACGCTCCTGAACACCTGATCATCAATACACGCGACTTTGAAGATATTTCGGAAAAGATTATCAATGCCGGCTCTGTGTTTCTGGGAAACTATTCACCTGAGGCTATCGGTGATTACGCATCGGGAACAAATCACACACTGCCGACCAATGGATATGCAAAAGCCTACGCCGGTGTCTCGCTGGAAAGCTTCATGAAGTACATAACGTTCCAGCAAATCACACCGCAAGGATTGAATGTGTTGGGCCCCATTGTTGAACAAATGGCCGAAGCGGAGGAGCTGGTGGCGCACAAGCAGGCGGTGTCGGTTCGTCTGGCAACAATTAAATCTTAAGGTATGATCAAAGACCGCGTATTTAATATTAGCGAGCTCGTCCGCGAAAACGTCCGCAGGATGAAACCGTATTCCTCCGCAAGAGATGAATTTAAGGGCGAGGCCGACGTTTTCCTCGACGCGAACGAAAACCCATTCCCTTCCCCATTCAACCGATACCCCGATCCGTTACAATGGAGGATCAAGGAAAAACTCGCCGCGATAAAAGATGTAGCTCCGGAGCAAATCTTTCTCGGCAACGGAAGTGACGAAGCTATTGACCTGCTCATTCGCGCGTTTTGCGAACCCAGGCAGGATGAAATTCTCATCACAGAACCGACGTATGGAATGTACGCCGTTTGCGCCGATGTAAACGCCGTCGCCATCAATAGAGTCCTTCTCACTCCTGATTATGATCTTGATGTCGACGCTACCCTGAACGCAATATCACCGAATACCAAGATCATATTCCTTTGCAGTCCGAACAATCCGTCGGCAGCACTTCTCGACAGAAGCCATATTACGCGCATTCTCGAAACGTTCAACGGGATTGTGGTTGTCGATGAAGCTTACATAGATTTCTGTACTTCGCCATCGTGGATCACCGAATTGCAACGATATCCTAACCTCGTGGTCCTTCAAACATTCTCGAAAGCCTGGGGCCTTGCTGCGTTAAGATGCGGCATGGCGTACGCCTCCACGGAAATTATCAGTATCCTGAATAAGATCAAGTATCCGTACAATATCAATATCCAGACCCAGGAACTTGTGTTGAAAGCGCTGGCAAATGAGGGCCAGAAGAACCAATGGGTTTCGGAAATTCTCGCAGCGCGCCAGAAGCTTGTCAAAGAGCTGGAACAACTTAGCCTGGTTAATAAGGTATTTCGGTCAGATGCGAACTTCGTCCTGGTACGCGTGACTGACGCTGCGGCGATTTACGAATACCTGATGAACAATGGAATAATTGTGAGAGACCGGTCGCGCGTAACACTCTGTGAAGGCTGCCTTCGTATTACGATTGGAACACCCGACGAAAACAAGAAACTGATTGACGCCCTGAAGTCATTCGAACGCATATAGCATCAACATGAAAAAAGTATTATTCATCGACCGCGACGGCACGCTGATCATGGAGCCTCCCGACGAACAGATCGACTCGCTGGAAAAGCTCGAGTTCTATCCTGGCGTTTTTACCTGGCTTGGGCGCATCGCCGCTGAGACGTCGTTCGAACTGGTTATCGTGACTAATCAGGACGGTCTTGGAACAGCAAGCTTTCCTGAAGAAACTTTCTGGCCCGCCCAGAGTAAGATGCTCCGTGCTTTTGAAAACGAAGGAATCCATTTCTCGAAAATATTCGTCGATCGTTCGTTTGCCAGGGATAACAGCCCTAACCGAAAACCGGGTACGGGTATGCTTACGGAGTTCATTTCACCGGAATATGATCTGGCAAATTCATACGTAATCGGTGACCGTGTTACCGATGTTCAGCTCGCGAAAAACCTCGGGGCAAAAGGAATTTTGATCAACGATGGTTCCCTCACACCGAAAGTCTCCGAGCTCGGGTTAGATGCATATTGCGCTTTGACCACCACGTCGTGGAAAGACATATACAACCTGCTTGCCAAGCCGGCACGCATAGCTTCTGTAAAGCGTACCACGAAAGAAACGGATATTGATATTCGGCTGAATCTTGACGGAACAGGTGTTTCATCCGTCAACACAGGTCTCGGATTCTTTGACCACATGCTGGATCAGATCGCCCGTCACGGCATGTTGGATCTTGACGTACACGTGAAGGGCGACTTGCATATCGATGAACACCATACCATTGAAGATGCCGCACTCGCTCTTGGCGAAGCTTTCCTGAAAGCACTCGGTGACAAACGCGGCATCGAGCGATATGGATATACTCTGCCCATGGATGATTGCCTCGCGCAGGTAGCCCTGGATTTCGGCGGACGCCCCTGGCTTGTGTGGAACGCTGAATTCAAACGTGAGAAGATTGGTGAAATGCCTACCGAAATGTTCTATCACTTCTTCAAATCATTCTCCGATACATCAAAGTGTAATCTGAATATCAAAGCTGAAGGCACTAACGAACATCACAAAATTGAGGCAATCTTCAAGGCTTTCGCAAAAGCGATCCGCGTGGCAGTGAAACGCGAGGGAAATCAGCTTCCTTCCACCAAAGGTTTACTTTAAGATTATGAAGCTCGTAATTATTAAATATAATGCAGGAAACGTTCAGTCAGTATCCTTTGCGCTGGAAAGGCTTGGAGTAAACTTCTCTATTACTGACGATGCTGAGGAAATACGCGCAGCTGACAAAGTATTGTTCCCAGGGGTTGGCGAAGCCAGTACAACTATGCGCTTTCTTCAGGAGAGAAAGCTTGACAAGCTAATACCGGAATTGAAACAACCCGTCCTTGGAATTTGCCTCGGCATGCAGCTGATGTGCCGGTTCTCGGAAGAAAACAATACGCCCTGTCTGAACATTTTCCACGAAGACGTAAAGCGTTTTCAACCAACATCGTCTCAAAAGGTTCCCCATATGGGTTGGAACCAGCTCGCTCTTACCGAAAGCTGGCTGGACCCGGCACTGGATCAACAGTTCGTTTACTTCGTTCACAGCTACTATGTTCCCGTGAATGCAAATACGTCCGCGGTGACAGACTACGTTGTCCCTTTCTCCGCGGCAATGCATCGCGACAATTTCTACGCGGTACAATTCCATCCGGAAAAGTCAGCTGCGACAGGCGAAATTGTTTTGAAAAGTTTCTTAAACCTTTCTCAGAAATGAAGATCATTCCCGCTATAGATATTATTGATGGCAAATGCGTCCGCCTGACGCAGGGAGACTATGCGCAGAAGACAGTCTACAATGAAAACCCACTCGATGTGGCCAGATCGTTTGAGGCCGCAGGTATTACGAATCTCCATCTTGTGGATCTTGATGGCGCAAAAGCGGGACGAGTCACCAACTGGAAAGTTATCGAATCGCTGACGAGTGGTACTTCTCTTTCCATTGATTTTGGAGGAGGAATAAAAACAGGCGAGGAGATCCGGAAACTTCTTGATCTTGGTGTTCGCCAGGTAAACCTGGGCAGCATTGCCGTTAAGAACCGGGAACTGGTAAAGGATTGGCTGTTGGAGTTTGGATCAGGTAGTATCATTCTCAGCGCTGACGTAAAAAACGAATCCATTGTTATTAATGGATGGCAGGAGAATGCTGCAATTCCTATTGATCAGTTTCTTGATGATTATTGCAGCTATGGAATTCGTTATGTCACGTGTACCGACATAAGTACTGACGGAATGTTAACCGGACCGAATGTCAGCCTGTATAAACACTTACTTGAGCGACATCCGTCGCTGGCGCTAACCGCCAGCGGGGGCGTTGGTTCTCTCGACGACCTTCGCGTACTTGCAACCACCGGTTTGGATGGCGTGATCGTAGGCAAAGCTATTTACGAAGGCCGGATCAACCTCAACCAAATCCGCGAATTTACGCTGCACCTTGATTCTTGAAGCCTTAGACCTGAACCTTGAAACTTGAACAACTGTGCTGACAAAACGAATCATACCCTGCCTTGACATCAAAGATGGCCGAACGGTAAAAGGGGTCAACTTTGTGAACATCCGAGATGCCGGCGATCCGGTGGAACTTGGCGCGGCATACGCTGCGCAAGGTGCCGATGAGCTGGTGTTTCTCGATATATCCGCGACCAACGAAGAACGGAAGACGTTTTCGTCACTGGTTCGCGATATTGCTCGACATATCAACATTCCGTTTACGGTTGGAGGCGGAATCTCCAGTGTGAACGACGTTGCCCCTCTCCTGGAAGCAGGTGCCGACAAAGTGAGTATTAATTCAGCCGCCGTGCGAAATCCCGGCCTGATCGACGAACTTGCAACGGCATTTGGATCCCAATGCATTGTGCTGGCGATCGACGCCCGGAAGGTAGACAACCAATGGATTGTCCATACGCACGGTGGCAAAAAGCCTTCAGAACGAAAACTCTTCAGCTGGGCAAAAGAAGGTCAGGAACGCGGAGCAGGAGAAATACTCTTTACAAGTATGGACCACGACGGAACAAAGAATGGTTTCGCTATTGATCCGCTTTCGAAACTCAATGCTTCGTTGAGTATACCGGTGATCGCATCCGGCGGCGCCGGGGCGAAGGAACACTTCATCGATGCATTTATCCTCGGCAAGGCTGACGCTGCACTCGCAGCAAGCATTTTTCACTTCGGTGAAATCCCCCTTCCCGAATTAAAAACTTTTCTCAGAAACAACGCAATCCCCATACGTGCATGACATCGCTACCGACACTTGACTTTTCAAAACTCGACGGGCTCGTTCCGTGTGTGATTCAGGATGCCCAGACCAACGTGGTGCTAATGGTAGGCTTCATGAACCAGGAGGCGCTCCAAAAAACGATCGAAGAGAAAAAGGTCACGTTTTATAGTCGCACTAAACAACGGCTTTGGACTAAAGGTGAAACATCAGGGAATTTTCTGCATGTCGTCGACATCAAAGTTGATTGTGACAAAGACTCCATCCTGATAAAAGCAAGACCCGCGGGCCCGGTTTGTCATACAGGCGCGGATACCTGTTTTGAGGAATCCAATCAGGCATGGACGCTAAACGCCTTGCAGGAATTGATTATAACCCGGAAACGCAATCCGCAGCCTGGATCGTATACCAACAGCCTTTTCGAAAAAGGAATTAACAAGATCGCGCAGAAGGTTGGCGAAGAAGCCGTGGAGTTAGTAATCGAAGCCAAGGACGACAATCGTGAACTGTTTCTCGGCGAAGCCGCTGACCTGATGTATCATTACCTCGTTCTGCTGGCAGCAAAAGGATACAGACTTGAAGATGTGCTTGACGTATTGCAACAGCGTCACGCTGGTAAGAAGTAGTGGTAGTCAAAAGCGTATGTCGGTATAGACGCCGTTCGCACTGATGCGACACGCTAGTTTACCCTTGAGTACTTCCGGCTTGAACATCGACTTGCCCAGCAACATGCGAACACATTCCTGAATGCCTTCCGTTATCGACGGATGAGGATGAACGCATTCAGCCAGTTCCTCAATTCCTTTATCCATGGAGATCAGTACGGCGACAGCCTGAATGGCACTCGACGCATGATTACCAATAATCTTCAACCCCAGGATTTTCATCTCGTCATCATTGGTGACCAGGAGCTTAATGAATCCCTGCGTATTCCGTTTCGCTATTGCTCTCGGTATGCAGCTATAGTCCAGCGTCACAACCTTATAGTCAATCCCTCTTTCGCGCGCCTGAGTTTCATTTAACCCTACGCCAGCCACCTCCGGACTCAGAAACATAATGGTGCTGATATTTTCATAGACGAGCTTGCGTTCAGGATTCCCAAAAATCCGCTCCACCGCGTAACGGCCTTCAAGCTCACCTACATTAACCAGATTGATGTCTGCCGTCACATCGCCGACGGCGAAAATATTGGAAACGTTGGTCTGCGTATCATTGTCTTCAATCCCGCGTTTGGTGATGCGAATGCCCACATCGCTGTCCCATAGCTTCTCGTAGTTTGGAACCCGCCCCACGGAGATCAGGGCCTTCTCCACATTGAAAACTTCCTTCCTCCCATCATCGTATTCAAGTTCGTATTCGACGCGTCCGTTCTTTATTTCCATCCGGATCAACCTGGAGTTTCTGTGAATCAATACGCCGCTGTTTTCCATGTTCCGCTCAATTACGTGCACAACGTCGGCGTCTTCAAAGGGAAGGATTCGCTCGCCCTTGTCGATGAGGTGTACTTTGGTTTTGCCGAACCCCGAAAAGATTGTGGCATATTCACAGCCTATCACTCCGGCGCCGACGATCACCATACTCTCAGGAAAATCTTCAATCAGTTCTATCCCTTCGCTCGTCATAACAATCTTCTCGTCGATGGGGAGCTCGGGAAGGTAGCGGGGCCGGCTTCCGGTGGCAAGAATGATGTAATCGCCCCAGACGCGGGTAGTATCTCCAGCTTCGCTTTCAATCTGAACCTCGTTTTGGCTCAGCAGTTTCGCCGTCCCCCTGCGGAAATGCAGGAACTCCGCCAGCGTTGACTCACGCATCAGGGTCATATGCTCTTCAAGCATACTTTTGCGTTCCTCAACCGCCCGCATAACCTCGGCCTGGATTTCCTTGTAATTAACCGAAGGAACGTCGATGTTAAAACGTTTGAGATTTTTTCTGAATGTCGCTGTCTCCCGCGCAAGTTCCCACCAGGTCTTGGACGACAACGCACCGTTCGTCACACCAGCACCACCAATGGCATCCTTTTCAATCAGCAGTGTTTTCTTTCTGAAATCGAGTGCGCGCATGGCGGCAGCATAACCGGATGGTCCGGCACCGATCACAATCAGGTCAAATCTTTCCATAGAAAAATCTCAGCAATTCTCCTAAATTAAGAATTCCCCAGCGTCTTTAAAAGAACCCGCCCCGAACGTTGTTTTGCATACCTTAAATGTCCCTTAGCTTATTAAAATGAATTTACTTAAGTTTCCAGTCAGATTGGACTGCCACTGATGACTTACCTGAACACCTTAGCCAACACGGGCGTACAATACGCTGGGAGCCCTTCTGAACGAAGAAGTATCTATTTGTCCAACACGATCAGCATCACCTTCGCCTTCGTCGGGTTGCTTATGTCAGGCTTGTACTATTTGTGGTACGGATCGAGCACCATCACATTAATCATCGCGGGCATTTCAGTTCTCTGCCTGTCGACACTCATATTTAATTCTCTGAATTTGTCCGTTGTAAGTCGCCTGTGGCTTTGCATCCTTATACCAGTTGCAGTGATTTCCCTTTCGTTGTATTCGAAAACATTGTACTACGCGAATTCCGAACAACTCGACTACTTCACCTACCGCGTAGTAATACTCTCGTCCTGCATCTTTCCTCCGGTTTTCTTCTCCCTGCGGGAAAAATGGTTTCTGATCGGTGCCTCTACGCTGATCTTCCTGATCTTGTTCTTACACGACCCGCTGCACGAATACTTTGGCGTACCTTATCGCGCCGGCGCTCTCTCAGTGTCATCATACCAATTTTCGAACATTGTTTTTATGATGATGTATTTGCTGATGACGGGCGCGGTGTTTTTTATGAAATCTGTTTCCGAGGGAAATGAAAGGAAAACAGAGATCCTCATCCGCGAGCTCAATGCGTCAAACAAAAAGCTTACAGAAAAAAACCGCGAGATTGAATCCCGGAGTCAGGAGATCCTGGTTCAAACCGACAAGCTCAACGAGAGCCAGCGCAAGCTGAAAGATGCTTACGAAACTATCGAAGAACAGCGGAATCTGCTCTTCGTACAAAACCAGAACATGTCGATGGAGCTGATCGCGAAAAACCGTGAGCTTACTGAGACCAACCACGAACTGATAAAGCACAACAATGAGCTGCGGCAGTTCTCATACACTGTTTCGCACAACCTTCGCGGTCCGGTAGCCAGTCTCATGGGGCTGCTCAAGCTGTTTCAACCAGAAAACCTGAGCCCAGACAACGCCGAAATATTCCACCATATTGAAACTTCCACCCAGCGACTCGACAACATCATCAAGGACCTCAGCAAGATTATCGATATACGAAACGATATCTTCCAAATCCGCCAGCAAATAGACCTCGCGTTCGAAGTCCAGGAAATCCTTTCCGTTTTGAACCGGGAAATAATCTCGCAAAACATTCTAATCCACAAGAACATCGAGGAAGGCCGCGTCATCTACAGTGTACGGCCGATGGTCCACAGCATCCTTTACAATCTCATCAGCAATGCGCTCAAGTACCGCTCTCCCGACCGTCGCGCTGTAATTGAAATTTCATCATCGGAAGACGTACGCAACTACTATATCACCGTCCGCGATAATGGTATGGGGATCGATATGGAAAGGGACCGCGACAATCTTTTCAAACTTTACAAACGCTTCCACCACCACACTGAAGGGAAAGGCCTCGGCTTGTACCTCGTGAAAATGCAGGCGGAAGCGCTTGGGGGCAATATCTCTGTAACTAGTGAGCTCGACAAGTTTACCGAATTCAAGGTTCGCCTCAAAAAACCCGAAAATGCCGACAGACAGATCCTGTATCAGGGCGAAAAAGCCGAAATCTTCTTCGATGCTACGTTAAATTGCCTGGGCGTCTCATGGCGTAAACCTGACTTTCAGGAATACAAGACCTTGCTTAAAAAGGTGCTTGACTTCATTAAAGTGTATAATACACCTAACTTTATCACCGACAGAGCCGCCGAGAGCTTCGAAAATGAACAGGCGCGGTACGAGTTTTTGAGGGACGTCCTCCAGGAAGCATCTAAAAACGGTCTTCGTCGCCTTGCAGCTGTTCTTGCGCCAAACGAATTACTTGATGACAACGGATTCACCGAGATGCTGGCGAAGTTCGGTCTTGAAGTAAGATACTTCAATCACTACGGAGATGCAATTGGATGGATAAGTCAGTTTGATAAACATACTTCAACATAGAATTTATCGTGGATAAACTCATCGAGTGGGATATTGAGGCGTTTCTGTGGTTGAATGATCTGCACGCCAGCTGGCTTGATCCTGTCATGTATTTTCTGACAAATACGCTTGCCTGGACACCGTTGTTCCTGGTGTTGCTATACTTAATGGTACGCGTTCACGGAAAGCAAACATGGATTTTTCTGTTAGCGTTGACACTCACGATTGCATGTGCTGATCAGGTGACGTCGTCATTGATGAAGCCTTATTTCGCGCGGCTCCGTCCTTCGCACAATCCCGAGATAGCAGCAGCAGTACACATCGTCAATGAATACAAAGGCGGACGATACGGATTTGCCTCCAGCCATGCAGCCAATACTTTCGGCGCGGCAACATTTCTTTTCTTACTGTTAAGAAGGCGTTATCCCGCTGCGAAATCGCTGTTCCTGTGGGCGGTGCTCGTCAGCTATACACGTATCTACCTCGGTGTACATTATCCCGGAGACCTGATTGTCGGAGGAACGATCGGTGCGGCATTCGCATGGTTGTTCTACCGCCTGGCGATGTATTCAAAGAATACCCTGTCACAGCGTTAACACGCCGTCAAGCCTTTCCAAGACTCAGCAGTCGCTGGACGTATTTCCCGATGATATCGAATTCGATGTTTACTTTGTCGCCCATCTTTAACTTGTGGAAGTTGGTATGCTCGTAGGTATAAGGTATGATGGTTACCCGAAAGCTGTTGGGCGTACAGTTAAAACAGGTAAGGCTGACACCGTTCACACATACAGATCCCTTCTCAACGGTAATGTTACCTGACGCAGAATCATACTCAAAATCATATAACCAACTGCCGTCGAGTTCCTCCACGTTCTTAACAAATGCGACCTGGTCGACGTGGCCCTGAACAATGTGACCATCGAAGCGTCCATTATTAAGCATACACCGCTCCAGGTTCACCTTGTCACCAGCCTTCAGATCGCCAAGATTTGATTTAAGAAGCGTTTCGCGAACCGCCACGACGGAATGGTGCCCCGGCGAAACGTCAACCACCGTCAGACACACGCCATTGTGTGCTACGCTCTGATCTACTTTCAATGATGAGGTTATCTCGCTCGAAAAGCTTAATCGCTTATTTGACCCCTCCTCCTGGACGGCGGTCAGAATCCCTATTGTTTCTATTATTCCCGTGAACATGTCCGAAATTTAAACAAAAAACGACCTAAAAAAATTTTATGGTTTATACTATAAACTAGTTTAATAAATATCCGTATATTAAAGAAACAAAACAAAAACCATTCATTATGGACACGGAATCGAGACAAATTTCACCGGAGGAAAGCCTCCACCTGATCGCGAACATGATCCGGCTGGCGCAGGGTAAAATGCAACGCAATGCGTTCTATTTCCTGTTGTGGGGCTGGATTATCATCGCGTGCAACGTTGGTATGTATCTGCTCATGCGCTTCAGCTATCCCTACCCCTGGGTGATATGGGCAATCACAATACCTGCATGGATCTTTACAATAGTCAAAGCGTCAAAGAAAACTTCCGGCGACGGAACCGTAACGCATATGGATAGAATCAGTATGTGGTTGTGGATTATGTTTGGCGTTATCATCTTTACGCTCATGTCTTTCGGCAGCAAAATCAACTATCAACTCGGGCCGGTAATCCTTCTCGTCGGAGCACTCCCCACCTTCGTATCTGGCATAATGATTCGTTTCAGACCTCTCATCGCAGGTGGCCTGGTGTTCTGGATATCGGGAATTGTAAGCTTTCTGGTAAGCCCCGAGTTCCAGCCACTTGTAGGCGCTGCCGCCATCATCTGCGGTTATCTGATACCTGGATACATGCTCAAAAACAGTAAAGAATAATGGCGTTCAAAGACCTCGATCCGCTGCTCCATTCACAGCTTAGGCTCGCCGTAATGTCAGTACTCCTGAGCGTGGAATCCGCCGAGTTCACTTTCTTAAAAGAAAAAACCGGAAGCACAGCAGGAAACCTGAGTGTCCAGTTGGATAAACTCTCCGAGGCCGGTTACATTTCCGTGGAAAAGACTTTCAAAGGAAAGAAACCCCTTACTACCTGCCGAATCACACGTAAAGGAATTAAAGCTTTCGAAGATTATGTATCTGCCTTAAAGCAATACATCTCAAAGTAACAGTTTTTTTTTGCCAATATAGTTTATCTTATAAACCAGTTTATGTATGAACAACCTCATCCTTACACTCTGTTTCATGCTTGCCAATCAGCTTGTCATGGACGCACAGCCCGCAAAACCTATGGACACTTTCAAGTCATGGGAAGGACAATGGAGCGGCAAAGGCACCATGAACCGCGATGGCCAGCAACAGACCTTTTATGTCAGCGAGACCATTAAATCGAAATTAGACGGAAACATTCTTACTGTCGAAGGAATTGGAAAAGACTCGCCCGATCAGGATGGCAACGTCGTGCATCACGCCTTTGCCGTCTTAAACTATGACTCTTCATCCGGCAGTTACCAGTTCAGAAGTTATCTGGCCGATGGAAAAAGTACGAACGCGTGGTTCAACGTCACCGGGAATTCAAAATACCAATGGGGGTTCGATGTGGCCACCGGCAAAATCAGGTACACTATCGACATTGATCCTAACGCAAAAACGTGGGACGAACTAGGCGAATATTCTCCTGATGGAAAACGCTGGTTTCAATTCATGAATATGCATCTCACCAAAGTGGAGTAAGCGTTTCTCAGACTCACCTGAAAACATCTGAAGCCTCGTCAATCCATTCGTCGATGGTGGCGAGGCTTCACCTCTTTAATCGCAGCACCTCAGTACCACCTGCCAGTTCATTATTGGATGGTGACCTCCATTCGCGTATCTTTCATTATGGAATTTGGCCGTGTAAATTCAGAAGACCTCGATTCAATCAATGTTGAATTACCGGCGGACCATCCGGAGACGGCCACGCACCTGAACGGTCAACGGCTACCCGATGCTAAGGTCTTTGTCGGCTGCGCCAAATGGGGCCGAAAAGATTGGGTAGGAATCGTCTATCCACCAAAAACAAAAGAAAGTGATTTCCTTTTGCATTATGCGCAGCACTTCAATAGCCTCGAACTAAACGCAACCTTTTATAAGATACCGTCTCGCCGTCAAACTCAATTATGGAGCGAAAAAGTGGGAAGTGACTTTGTCTTTTGTCCGAAGTTTTCACAAAGCATCACCCACATCCGACGGCTAAAGAACGCGAAAGAAGCCACAGATCGATTCCTTGATGGAGTATCTGGTTTTGGTGCAAACCTTGGTCCGCTTTTTTTGATGCCCCATCCTGCAACGGGCCCCAAGGCACTTGACACCATTCGCGATTTTTTCGAACAACTACCCGCTGGTTTTCGGGTATTCACAGAGTTGCGCCATCCCGATTGGTTCACTGCTGCCGAAGCCAGCGATGGGATTGCCGACATCCTTCGTTCACACAACGCAGGACTCGCCATCACTGACGCCGTTGGCCGCAGAGACTGCCTGCACATGCGCCTGACCTCACCAGAAGCCTTTATTCGTTTCGTGGGAAACGGCCTCCACCCTACTGACTACCAACGTATCGACGCCTGGGTAGAACGCATTCGCCAATGGATCGATCGAGGTATCGAAAAAGTTTATTTCTTTATGCACCAGCATGATGAACTGCATTCGCCGATACTTTGCAAATACATCATCGAACAACTCAATGCGAAATGCGCTATCTCATTAAATGTCCCGCATTTCCAAAATGATCCACCAGCTTGAAATCCGTTTCGAGAAAGATGTCTGATTTCCGTTGTCTCGTAGTAGTAATACTTGCGGGAATTTGTTCTCTGAAGTGTACGACCGGCCCCGGAAAAGATGAGCGCCTGGCAAGAACGTACTGTGGCAGCTGCCACCTTTATCCCGACCCTCAACTGCTTGACAAAACAACCTGGGAAAAACACGTACTGCCGCAAATGCGATTCCGCATGGGGCTGGACTTAACGCCGCTCTGGAAACTTCCTCCTGATGAAATTGATATTATTACCGGGGTAATTCCGCGAGCAATGATAAGCGAGGAGGACATGAAAAGGATCGAACAGTTCTATCTTTTGAATGCGCCAACAAGACTAAACAGCATAGCAGACGTCGACGACGATTCACTGTCAACCTTCGTTGTTAGATCGTCAGGAGCCCCCATCGCGCCAATGATCACATTGCTGAAATTCGACAGCGTAAAGCAACGTTTCATTGTCGGCTCCAGGACTTCAGAGATTTACATTTTCGACACCGATTTTACGCAGCAATATAGACGTACACTGAGCAGCCCTCCCTCCGATGTTTTTCCTGTCACGCCCGATTCCCTGCACATCCTCCAGATGGGCAAAATGGATCCCAATGACTTGTTCAATGGACGACTTGTCGCATTAAACCTTCCATCCGGAAAAACAACCACGCTCATAGATTCACTAAACCGTCCTGTGCATTTCTCCTACAACGATTTTGATAACGACGGCGATGTGGACATCCTGGTATCGTGTTTCGGCAATTTCACCGGATCGCTGATACTTTTCGAAAACACGCGCGACGGTTTTCGGCGCCACGTACTCCACAACCTTCCCGGTAACAGAAAAACCGTCGTACGCGACGTCAACAACGACGGGCTGCTCGATATCATTACCCTCACCACTCAGGGAGACGAACAACTCATGCTTTTCCTCAATGGAAATGGTATGCAGTTTTCACAGCGATCGCTGTACAGGTTCCCACCAGTCTTCGGGTCAAGTTTCTTCGAGCTGAGGGACATGGACAACGACGGCGATGAAGACATCGTATACACCAATGGCGACAACTCTGACTACTCCACTATCCTGAAACCTTATCACGGAGTCAGAATCCTGACCAACGATGGTGAATACAACTTCAGCGAATCCACATTTCTCCCAATGCATGGCGCATACCAAACCATCGCTGATGACTTTGACCGCGACGGTGACATCGACATCGCCGCCATTTCATTTTTCAACGACTTCGCAGGCACCCCAAAACGAGGTTTCATCTACTATGAAAACACCGGGGCAAGTTTTAAACCTCATACAAGTACACTGGCAAATGCGGGGCGGTGGATTACCATGGAATCAATGGACATCAATAATGATGGTTTCCCTGATCTCGTCCTGGGCGCACTGAACTTCAATATCGATGTAGACGCTGAAACAATGCGTCATTGGAAGGAAAGTAATTCTCCTTTTTTGATACTGACCAACACCGGAAAACGCGACCGTCCAACGTCGGTGCAAAACACTCCGTGAAGCCGCGAGGCATTGTCTAGTCAGCAATCCGCAAGCTTTCCCGTGACCTGCCCTGAGAATCGACCACCCGGAGATTTCTGCCAGACTCGGGCACCCACACCTTTCTGGTAGATTGCGACAGATATCCGGAGCCATAGTAGAACTCGACTTTGCGCGTCCCGTCCTTCAGCGAAATTTCAGCATAATTATCGAGGGGCTCAGGTGAGATTAGATATCGTTTGTATTCCGGATTTCGCGAAAACACCTTTAGTGAATCGCGGTTCTGAGAGGCGATGTAGAGCTGCCCCGGACCATTAAGCCGCACAAGAGACTTTGCATCTCCACCGACGAAAAAGCCGCTCTCGTTGGACGAGACAAGTGAGAATTCGCCTTTCCCATTGCCAAGAAGCACAAGTCCCTGGAATGCATCATACCGCCCCGAGAACACTTCATTCCCATAGTCATTTCCAACCATCAGAATATCCAGGTACTCGTCGTTGTTCACGTCATCAACTACAATTCCGTTTACCGGGCTCACCTGAACACGAAGATCAAATGGCGTCACCCGAAACTTGCCCTTGCCAAGGTTCTCTATATAACTCGTCGCCATATGATTTGCACTAAGGATGAGCGAACCCTCCCGCTCTTCTGCAGTGAGTAACTTATCGATAGTCGCTCTGCCATAATCACGGTAGTGTGAAAACTTCTTTCTGAACCTAGGACTTTGCGAATTAAGTTCATCCCAGGTATGAACCGGGAACTCCTTCTTCTCGCCTGACTCTGATTTCAGAAAGCACGTCAGCACTGCGTCGACGCTGCTGTTGCCGTCTAGGTCTTTGCCATACACGCGCACCGGATACTCTCGCGATGCATGGTAGAAATTGTTCTGCCCGAGATTCCCTGCCACATAGTCAATATCTCCATCGTTGTCAAAGTCACCCGCGGCAATCGAATTCCACCATCCTTTAACATCGTTGATCCCGGTTTCTGAAAATATCGAAAGCTTTCCATTCGTATTCCTGAAGAACGTTATGGGCATAAATTCTCCGACAACCAGCAAATCGACCTGCCCATCATTGTCGAAGTCGCTCCAGATAGCATCCGTCACCATACCCACTTTTGCCAACTCAGGAGCTATCGTCGCTGTTGCGTTTTCAAACTTCCCGTTGTTATTCCGGAGTATCGCACTTTCAGAGGGGAACGGATACTGTCCGGGCTCGACGCGCCCGCCGATAAACAAATCGAGATCACCATCAGCATCAAAATCAGCTGCGCGAACACACGATCCGTTTTGCCGGAAATCAGGAAGTAAGTCCGGCCGATGGTCAAAGTTTCCTTTGCCATCATTGATGTATAACCTGTCCTGATAGTTGACACTTCCGGTTGGATATTCAAATCCGCCACTTACCACGTAGAGATCAGGATCGCCGTCATTATCCGCATCGAAGAACAACGCTCCTGCATCCTCCTGCGCCAGCGTCGCGGACCTATTGAATTGCTTTTGTGTGAAGCCTCCATTACCATCGCCAACAAAGAGCATCGCAGGCTTTCCTGAAGAGCCTCCCACATAAAAATCGTCAACGCCATCCATGTTTACATCTCCAACTGCAATGGCAGGGCCGCTTTGCGAAAACTTGTGAGGTAAAGTCCGCTGGCTATTGTAATCAATACGATCATCTTCCTCATGTTTATAGCCGGGCACAACTTTCGAACCAACGTCGGCTAATAATGTCGCCGGGCGTGAAACCGCTTCATGATTTACAGGACTTCTTTCCCTCGCCTCCTGCTCATTAGCCACCACGACCTGATTGGCAGTTACAGCCGTAAGCTTGGTAAATTTGCCGGATGGCCATTCAATCAAAACCGAATCGACACGGCTAACCTCACCTAGACCGAAATGGATCACGTCTTCAACCGTGGATATATACCCGCGGTAAAGCGAGTGGTCATGGTATTGCCGTTGATTGTCACCGTAGTATATTATGACTTTTGCCCCCAATGCAGCAACGTTTTTGTTTTCTCCTTTTAGTTTGATCCGGAGGTAGTTGTTCTTATTGGTTTTGGACTTTTCATCCAGGGTTTTGTTTTCAAAAAGGAATATTTCTTCATTGATATTATTGATGATGAAATCCAGATCACCATCGTTGTCAAAGTCAGCGAATGCTGCACCGTTGGAAAATGACGGATGATCCAATCCCCACTCACGGGTTACATCATTGAACGTCAAATCTCCATTGTTCCTGAACATGTAATTCGAGACTTTGACAACTGGTATTGAATCAAGGAGAAATTTCCGGCTGGCGATATTTCCGCCGGGGCCTCCGCGGAAATTACTAAAGTCTTTATCGGTGATATCTCTGGGAAATCCATTGGTGACAATGCAGTCGCGGAATCCGTCGTTATCAAAGTCTGCAAACAACGGAGACCAACTCCATTCCGTTTGATGGAGACCTGCCAGTTGCCCTACCTCGCTGAATGTTCCATTGCCATTGTTGACGTGCAACATGTTTCGGACGTGCTGAGGTGCATATCCGTATTTGGCATTGTTCAGATAGGTGATGTACCCTGGATTATGAATAACTGTTTTGCGCCGCAGGTTGGTCTCTGGAAGCATATCCAGCGTAATAATATCAGGCAGGCCGTCATTGTTGATGTCGGCGATATCATTCCCCATGGAAAACTGCGACTGATGGCGGATCCATGTATCGATTTGATTCGAAAATGTTCCATCTCTGTTGTTGATATAGAGAACATCATTGGCAATGTAGTCGTTGCTGACGTAAATGTCGGGCCATCCGTCCTGATTGATGTCCGCGATAGCGAGTCCAAGTCCGTATCCTTCAAATACAATTCCCGCCTCCCGGGAAACATTCGTAAAGGTACCATCTCCGTTATTCCGGTAAAGGCGGTCAGTATTTCCTGCTGATCCATCATTGATTTTCGGGCGATAGTTGGTCGGAACGCCCTTCTCGATCATGTTTGTGAGTATGTATAAATCGAGATCACCATCCTTATCGTAATCAAGAAAGGCTGCGTTAGAACTATGACCATTGTCGTTGACTCCATAACGCTTCGCCTCGTCAACAAAAAAAGGCACGCCATCCTTGAGGCCCTGATTAATCAGAAGCATGTTCTCCCGCAATTCAGGATCGTCATGAATTGTTGCACAGATATAGATGTCAGGCAATCCATCTGCATTTACATCACCTACAGCTACACCCGATCTCCACTTGCGCGAGACCTGCAGTCCTGCGTTCTCAGAAACGTCCTCAAAGGTCAGGTTCCCCCGATTGAGGTACAGCCTGTCAGGAACGATATTCCCTCCCAGAAACACATCAGGTAGTCCATCGCCGTTAAAATCGGCAATTCCGACAGACCCACCGTTATATATGTACTCAAGAGTCAGAATATTAAGAGAGTCTGTTTCCGTTATTTGATTTACGAAGTAAATATTATGATGATCGGCAGGCACTTTACTAAACAAGGTGGATGGTTCCTTTCTACACGCTGCCATTGAAAATATACCAACAATGAACAGTAAGAAATAAAGACAACGAGCTATAGTCAAAGACACCGGGAAACGAAACATAGGCAAAAGGTAAAGTGGAGCAAGGACTAAGTATAAAAACGGAAACAAGTCACACATTACTGTATGACTTGTTTCTACAATTTAAAACATTGAATTAGAAGCCGGGATTTTGCACAAGAATATCTGAGCCCTGCAGGTCGATCTGACGCTGAGGAATTGGCAGATACTCATCCCTCGGAGAGGTAAATTTGGATCCCGCAAAATGTGAAGGGATTCTTTCCGCTTCATACGCCAGATAGGTATCAAGCGTTGGTTTGGCAATTCCCCATCTTACCAGGTCAAAGAACCGATGTCCTTCCAGTGCCAGTTCAAGTTTTCTTTCAAACCTGACTTTTTCACGGGCATCATCCTGAGAGGTGAACGACGTATACTGACCTATTACATAGTTTGCTGCATTACCGTTTCCGGCCTGATTCTGAACCCAGCCCGCAGAATTGGCTGCGCGTGCTCTCACCAGGTTGACATATTCAAGGGCCTTTTCCAGACTTCCGGCTTCAACTTCGCATTCGGCCGCCATCAGCAGCACATCTGCAAAGCGGATTATCATAAAGTTGAGCGCCATATATCCGGGTGTCCAGCCACTACCATCCAATGATGATTCTTCAGCTTTCGAATAGGTGTACTTTTTCGGCGTATAAGGACCTGCATAAGACTGATCGCGAACCCAGTCGAAACCAAGATGCGGGCCCCAATCCAGGAAAGGAATACCTCTGCGCCCGACGGTATGATCGAGACGAGGATCAACGTTCCCGTCATCCGGAGTGAACGCATCATTTGTCTGCAAGCCCATGTCAGTCTTCAGCGCATTGCCCGGATCACGGTAGCTGCCATCAAGCAGTGGCAGACCTTGCGCGTTGGTACGATATGACGACGCCAGTTCAAAACTTGGATGGAAGAATCCGCAGCAGTTTCCTGGCAAAGTATTGTAAGGGAAGTTCATCGCATACTCATGGTTCGCGTTGTCAGTGCTTTGAGCACCACCCGTTGCCTGAAATGCAAACACCGACTCCTCAGAGTTTTCGTTGGCGAGCCGGAACAACCCACCAAATGTCGGGAAGAGTCCATACTTCTTGCCATCACTGGTCTTGCCGTTTTCGATTACCGTCGTAAAAATCGGAAGTGCCGCAGCATGCTTATTCTGAAACAGAAGAGCTTTTGCCAGATATGCACCGGCAGCCCATTTGTTAGCCCTTCCCACCGCAGGTTGCTCTTCAGGAAGATTGTCGTATGCATACTGAAAATCCGCTTCAATATTCGGCCAGATGTCAGTGTCATTCCTGATCTGTTCAGCACCTTCAGAATAGTCGACAGACTCATCAATCCAGGGTACCATATTGAAGTTCTTCTTCAATTCAAAGTAGAAGTGCCCTCTCAGGAAGCGCGCTTCTGCGGCTATCCGCGTGCGCTCCTCGTCCGTGACATCCTCAGAAACTGCGAGCGTTGCCAGCAACCTGTTTGCGCGGGCGATGCCCTCGTAAGAGCCGAGCCATTTTCCGTTTACATCAGGATTGTTGGGATCAAGCTCAAACCGCTCAATTGGGTTCATCGATGAAAAGTCACCCGCGTTCGTACCCTTATTGGCATCACCTCCGCGTATACTTCCCCATAGCCAGTTCGTAGCACCGCTGTGCCATCCGTTACCGCGGCCATTCAACGCCGAATAAGTACCTATTAACAGCCCTTCAAGACCATCCTTCGAGGTCAATACCTCTTCAGTAAGCGATGCCGTCGGTTTTATTTCGAGAAATGAATCATCACAGCTTATGCCCATCAGCGTAAACGCAACAGTCATCGAAAGCCCGATTTTTCTGAATACTATATTTTTCATAGCTAGTTTCCTTAACTGTTAGAGCCCAAAGTTTAAACCGATGTTATACCCTCTTGTAACCGGGGGGTTACCAAAGTCAAGACCAAGGGTCGTATCCGCATTTCCTCCTACACCCGGATCGAGTCCGGTGTATTTCGAAATGGTAAACAGGTTCGTTGCCTGAATATAAATTTTGGCTCTTTCGAAACCGATTTTACTCAGGACGTTCGACGGAAGCTTGTATGAAAACTGCAGGTTCGTCAGGCGAGCATAATCTCCCTTCTCAACATAGTAGGAGTTGTGCGCATTGTTCGTGCTGATATTGGAAACATTCTCAAAGATTGGCGTCGTGCTTCCTCCGTTCTCGAAGGTGAATGACTCTCTCACCCTTTCGCCATACGCAGCTCCCGTAAATGAAGGGTAGAAATCAGTGAACCAGCGTGAGAAGTTATAGTTCTCGAAGCCCAGAGCCGTGTAAAGGAAGGCCTCCATTTCAAAGGCTTTATAGCCAAGCTTGATGTTCAAGCCTCCCGTAAAGTTTGGCACTGGGTCGCCGAGGTAGGTACGGTCGTCAGGAGTAATTTCACCATCATTGTCAATATCAACGTATCTGAAGCGCCCGACACCTGCACCAGGTTGTTCAGGTGCGGCGTCCACTTCTGCCTGGTTTTGGAATAGCCCTGCAACTTTATAGCCGAAGTAAGAGGAAATCGGCTGGCCCACCTGGTTACGGATGGCGTTACCAATACGCGTTCCGCCAGTTTCAAAATAATCAACACCTGGTGCGATCGTTACGATTTCATTTTTCAACCAGGATGCAGTCAGGTTCAATTCATATGTAATGCCAGCGCCCAGATTTCCACGCGTAATCACCTGGATATCCAAACCCTGGTTCCGCATATCGCCAATGTTGATCGAGGGATCTGATGCAAGCGGTCCTACGACTGCCGGAGTTTCGAGACTGAACAAAAGGTCTTTGGTATCCTTCCTCCAGAAATCAAAAACAACTTCAACTTTTCCATCCCACAGTGTTGCGTCTACACCGATGTTGGTGGTAGTACTGGTTTCCCACTTGGCGTTCGGGTTACCGATACGGCTTCGGAAGAAGCCCTCAGCGGGCGAACCGTTACTTCCATTGATGTCATAATATGCCAGGCCGAGATTGGAGGCAAACAAGCTGTACTGGTTGTTGGGGTCAACGTTATTTGAGTTACCCATTTGTCCCCAGCCACCGCGAATTTTCAGGTCTGAGAACACATTGCTTGTGCTCATAAAATCCTCGGAAGTCACTCTCCATCCTGCAGAAAACGCGGGGAAGACACCGTATTTGTTATTCGCACCGAATCGCGATGATCCATCGCGGCGCAGGGTGAAGTCGAGCAAATACCGGTCGTTGTAAGTATACTGGCCGCGACCGAAGACAGAGTAGAACGTAACGCCCGGGTTATAACTGCTGTTCACAACACGGTTCGACGTCGTTGTAAGCGTTATGTAATCCAGGTCATTTGAAAATGGATTCTGGCCAGTTCCTGAAATATTTCTTCCAAAGCCCGTATTCAATGCTTCGATGCCTGCCATCACCTGAACCTCATGCCGGTCAAAGGACTTCATGTATCGGGCTGTGTTTGTAAATGTCCACGTGTTGAAAACTCCGCCACCCTCGCCGTAGGTCATAAAGGCAGCTCCATTTTCAGAGTTTTCATATGAAGGTCGGTTATAATTGTAGAAGTAATTTGAACTCATGATACCGCCGATACTGCTCCTGAGTGTGAGCCCTTCTATGATATCGAGTTCGGCGTAGAGGTTACCAAGGAATCCAAGGGAATAACCTCTGTTATCTGCAGCGCGATCGCGGGCTGCGACGGGGTTTCTCGGGTTATTCAGCCCTTTCGCGGCAGTTCCGGCATAACCGCCAAATGCATCGCGTACCGGAATGATGGCAGGCATCCGGAAAGCGGAAAGCACGTCGCTTTCTTCGTTGGCAGCTCCACGTCCGCCATTGCCGCCAATGAGGCCGCGACGCGACAGGTAGGTTGCCTGAAGGTTCTCACCAATGCGGATGCGCTTGCCAATACTATGTTCGCTGTTTATGCGCAGGCTGTAGCGCTTGAAGTTCTGATGTATCAGGATACCTTCCTGATCCTGCATACCGAGCCCCACGTAGAAATTGCTCTTGTCTCCGCCACCGGAAAAACCAAAGGTGTGGCGATTAAGAAGTGCATTCTGGGTGATCGCGTCCCACCAGTTGGTACCTGCCTTGTTTGAAGGCATAACCAGGTAGTAGGGTCCCTTCTTGGGATCGGTATTATATCTTTCACGTTCGGCGGCGAGATCAATCTGGCCGACTACGCCAGAGTTCGGTCCTACCATCAGATAGTCTGGCAGTACCGGAGTCGGACCGCTTCCATACTGCTGATGTTCGAACACGGGGTCAGTACCTAACTGGGTAGCTGTGTTTCGGATCGCCTGCCAGGTCCAGTCAGCTTGTTCCTGCGGAGAAAGGATGTTATCAACTTTTCCGGGAACGGTCACACCGACTACACCGTCATAGGATATCTTCAGAGTGCCATTCTTCTTACCACGCTTGGTGGTGTAGACGATAACGCCGTTGGCAGCGCGGGCACCGTAAATTGATGCCGATGCGGCGTCTTTCAGAATGGACACGGACTCAATATCATCGGGATTGAGAAAATCGACGGATCCTACAGGAACGCCATCCACGACGTACAGCGGCTCATTTCCGCCGAAGGCGCCAAAGCCCCTGAGACGAACAACGCTCGTGGTACCGGGCTGTCCGTTCGTGATCACAGTGACACCGGCCACGCGACCCTGGAGCTGCTGTTCAACGTTTCCGGAAGGAACCGCCACTAGTTGTTCTGTTTTTACCGTGGAAACTGCCCCTGTGACATCTCGTCGGTTTTGGACCTGATAACCGGTAACGACGACCTCCTCAAGACTTTGGGCATCCGGATCAAGGGAAACATTAAGCGTAGAACTTGAGCCAACAGGGCGTTCGAGCGTTTTGTAGCCAACGAAGGTGAACACCAGGATTGCGTCTGAACCGGGGACGCTGATTGAGTAAGTGCCTGAGGCATCCGTTGCTGTACCGGTAGACGTTCCTTTGACGATAACGTTCACACCAGGCATTTCGGAGCCGGTTTCATCTGTCACCTTGCCCGTTACGGTTCGCTCCTGGGCAAGGACTACCGATGCAAGCATCAACAGCACAGCCGTTGACATACTCCATCGTAGGGAGATGTTCTTCATAATTGGTTTGGTTTGGTTTACGAAATGTTTGGGATTTCGCACAGACCCCGAATTTTCTTCGGGTATCTGCGTTAACCGAATGTAGATATTTGGACTGAAAACCTTTTCAAAAAAAATTGAAAATTTTTCTGCAAACGTTTACACAATCGTTTACGGCACCGTTCCCGGAAGGTGTCTCAACTAAGTATTGCCTGCATTTTGCTCATTTTCAGCCGGTTGGTAACCGCAATTCAATCGATTACATTTTATACCAAATGTGTAGGCACACATGCCAAACAACACCACCTTGTTAAATCATTTTAACAAGCCCCATTTTTAGTTTGAAATCTGTATTTTCACGGCACTTTTTGCCTATGTCACTTTACGAATCGTTTCCAGTCGCACTGACAAATTCTCTCTCAGGAAAAAAAGAGCCGTTTCAACCCGTCATACCCGGCCACGTCGGTATGTACGTTTGCGGCCCAACCGTTTATAATAAAGTCCACCTCGGTAATGTCCGCACGTTCCTGACATTCGATATCGTTGCCCGATACTTCCGGTACCTCGGCTTTAAGGTCAGGTACGTCAGAAATATCACCGACGTTGGTCACCTCGAAAGCGACGCAGACGAAGGCGAAGACAAAATCGCCAAGAAGGCCCGCCTCGAACAGCTTGAACCCATGGAAATCGTAAAGAACTACACCGACGACTTCCACACGGTTCTAAACCAGTTTAATATCCTCCCCCCCAGCATCGAACCTTCGGCAACAGGACATATCGTCGAACAAATCGAAATCACCAAGAAACTTATCGAAAAGGGCCTCGCCTATGAAGTGAATGGTTCGGTATACTTCGATGTTACCAAATACAACGAAAAACACCATTACGGAATACTCTCCGGACGTGTAGTCGAAGAGTTGATGGAAAGTGGCCGGAAACTCGACAGCCAGGACGACAAGCGAAATAAGGTCGACTTTGCCCTTTGGAAGAAAGCATCCCCTTCACATATCATGCGGTGGCCATCACCCTGGGGCTACGGCTTCCCGGGATGGCATATCGAATGCACTGTGATGAGCACCAAATATCTGGGCGAAACATTCGATATCCACGGCGGTGGTATGGACCTCAAATTCCCCCACCACGAATGCGAAATCGCACAGGCCGTCGGCGCACATGGGAAGCAACCCGTCAAGTACTGGATGCACTCCAACATGCTCACCGTCAACGGTCAGAAGATGAGCAAATCACTTGGGAACTCATTCCTCCCCGCGGAATTGTTTTCTGGTAATCACCCCCTGCTCGACAAAGGGTACTCTCCCATGACAGTGCGATTCTTTATGCTTCAGTCACATTACTCAAGTACACTTGACTTCTCGAATGAAGCACTCAGCGCGGCTGAAAAAGGATTCCGCAAGCTCGTCAACGCCCTTACCATCATCAAGCGGATCGAACCGGCGGAAGAAGGGAAGATCGACAGTGATCTGAATAAAACACTCGATTCACTGGTTCGCGACCTGTTCACTCAGATGAGTGACGACTTCAACACTGCCAAAACACTTGCCGTGCTCTTCGAAATGTCGGCGCGGATTAATGATTTTAAGTCTGGTAATCACCAGGTCTCTCAGGTAAAAGCCGAAACGTTTGATGCCTTCAAAAAGCATTACATCGGATTCATGGAAGATGTCCTCGGTTTCCGCGAGGAAGAAGTTCAAAACCAGGAATTGCTAAATGGCTTGATTGAAGTGCTGATCGAGATGCGGAAGAAGGCGCGCATCGATCGCAACTATGCATTGTCTGATAAAATACGAGACGATCTGAAAAAGATCGGCGTGCAATTGAAAGATGGAAAGAATGGTGAAATGAGCTTCACCATCGAGACGCATTAGGCGCCTTCTTCGACGTACTATCACTATCGTAGCATCGTTTTGTATTCATGCGTGAGCGCATTCGTATTTTCTTTCAACTGATCTTATTCTGGCTATCCTTTATGGTCGTAGCCCGGATTGTGTTCCTGTGCTATAACCATGAACTCACTGCCGCGTTGACGTGGCGTGAAAGAGGATTGGCTATGCTCCATGGACTCAGGATGGACGCCAGCATGACCGGCTATTTCGTTGCACTCGCCGGCCTCTTACTTGTAACATCTGTCCTCATCCGCGGCGCCTGGATTTCGTACGTGCTGAAATGGCTCACCCTCCTCCTGCTGATAATAACATCCCTTATCATCACAATCGATCTGGAGCTATACCGGCATTGGGGATTCCGCCTGAACACTACACCCTTTTTATACATCAGCAAAGAAGCCGCTGGCAGCGTGAGCTTGTGGGTCATTCTCAAGCTCACGATAATCTTTTGCATCTTGTCCGGAACTTATGGAATCTTCTTCATCAGGCGCATTAATCCGCGTATTCTGTATCTTGAAGATACTTCGCCGAAGGCAGCGATACCGCTGATGCTTCTCACCGCATTGCTTTTTATTCCTATACGCGGAAGCTTTACCGTAGCTCCGATGAATACGGGCTTCGTCTACTTTCACAATACCAAAGTCTTTGCAAACCACAGTGCTATAAACGTGGTTTGGAACTTCGCTTACAGTCTTCGGAAAAGCTCAACACTGGATTACCCTGAAACCTTCCTCGACCCGCGGGAGACAGACCGGCATTTCAAAGCACTGTATGATGTTCCCGACTCCACTCAACGCATCCTCCGGACAACCCAGCCTAATGTCATTCTGATCATCCTCGAAAGTTTTACCGCTGGCGTCATCGGACCTCTCGGTGGTCCTGACTCCATCGCTCCCAACCTGAACGCGCTCGCCAGAGAAGGCGTATTGTTTGACAACTTTTATTCCAGCGGCGACCGCACCGACAAAGGCCTCATCAGCATTTTAAGCGGATACCCGGCACAACCTCAGACTTCCATCATCAAATTTCCCGCTAAGTCACAACGCCTCCCGCAGCTTAACCAGTTCATGCGGAAAATGGGATACCACACATCATTTGTCTACGGTGGCGACATCGACTTCGCGAACTTCCGGTCGTACCTGAACACCAGTGGCTTCGATCATATCACGTCGCTGGACGACTTCGACGAAGATCTATATACATCGAAATGGGGTGTGCACGATCATTACATGTTCGAGCGCACTATGGAAGAGCTCGACACTGCGCGCGAAAAATTCTTCAAAGTGATCCTCACCCTCAGCAGCCACGAACCTTTCGACGTTCCGATGAAACCATTCATCGAAGGCGATGATGAAGAGTCGTTGTTCCTGAATTCATGCCATTACACCGACCGCAGTCTTGGTGATTTCATCCGGTACCTGAAACGCAAACCGTGGTGGAATAATACCCTTGTCGTTATCACGGCCGATCATGGCCACCGCCTGCCGGGAAACAAATCGCTCCAGGATAAAGAACGCTTCCATATACCGTTGTTGTTAATCGGTGGCGCCCTCTCAACCCAGGATACCAACCACACAATTGGCAGTCAGACGGATATCGCAAACACCATACTTGCGCAGATCGATCGTCCATCGCCCGATTTCACCTTCAGCAAGAACCTGTTTAATCCCGCAACGAAACCCTTCGCGGCATGGTATTTCAACGACGGTTATGGCTTCCTGACAACAAATGGCTACGTCTCTTACGACAACACGAGCAACCAGTTTATGGTAATTGAAAACGCCGGCGATTCGCTATTGACACTAAGCAAGGCCCATCAGCAGAAATTATACACGCACTATAACAACATTGACAAATGACAATCCTCACAGCAGCCTCCCCTTCAAAGATGGTACGTTTGTTTCTCACAGGTGCGATTGTGCTGCTGATGTCTGCCGGAGCTTCGGCGCAAAATTTTGGTTTGTCCTTTTCGTACTTCATTCCTAAAAACGGATATTTCTCGACACCAATTTCCCCATTCTCTATTCGCGGTCTTGGTGTTGACATCAACCGATACTTCGCTTTGGAAACCGGAGCCTCGCTCTACCGTATGTCCGGTATGAATATGAAAGACCTTCCCATCTCCAGCAAGGACCCTTTCGTCGGGCCAAACTTCACGATCTTTGTTCCTGCGGAACTTGTGTTTCAACTGAAGGGCTCGCAGGTGGAACTCGACCTAAAGGGCGGGGTATTCGGATTTTACGGGTTCGCCCATAAACTGAACTACGGTAATATCGACCGGGCTATACGACGTTTTGAAGGCTGGGAAGTGGCAAACAGCGAACTGTCTTTTAAGAACAAACCAGGTTGGGGGTATCACGTGGGCGCGGAACTTACCTTTTACGTCACTGGCCAGGTTGGTGTCTCATTGGAAACCAACTACCTCATGGGTGAATCAGCATTCCCGCTTTCGGGATCCTATACCGGAGGGAATCAGGGAACCCTTGAAACGGTTCAGCTTGGTGAGGCATATAGAAACGGTAAGATTGATTTCACAGGGCTCGAATTCTCCATCGGCCTGATCTTCGACACGGGCGGGTCAGGACCTCGAAAGCCGCGTAACAAGAAAAGACGTTGATGCCCGGGGCTTACTCTCCCGGGCGAAAGGGAGCGTCCTCGTAAAAGTGAGTTTCAAAGGTGCGTGTTGACGTCCGGGGTGCCTTGAGGATGCGCACAACCATCCATATAAGTAAAGCCTGGCTCAGCAGAAAGAGCCAGAACACAATTGGAAATGCCACTGGTAAGGTGGATACTACCACATAGATTACAACTACGCCTGTGGTCAATGAAATACACGAACCCAAACTTCTCATATCCCTCTGAATCAATTTTTAGTGTTAGCTTTGATAACCTTCATAAACCAAGGCGTCGTACATGAAAACTCTATTCAACACCACAGTCATTTTTTTGATCGCAGCAAGTATAATACTCTCATTCAGTTTCACCTTCAAGGTTCCTGAAGTCGAATACTATCAGCTCAAAGTATATCATTTAAAAAACGATGCCCAGGTTCAGCGGGTTGATAACTTCCTTCAGAACGCATATCTGCCCGCCATGCACAGAATTGGCATCAACGACATCGGAGTATTTAAGCCTGTTCAGCAGGACAGCAGCGACCTGAAGATCGTTGTGGTAGTCCCCTACCCTTCGCTGGATAAGATTTCAGGCATCGAAGCGGATTTACTGAAGGACAAGAAATATCTGGCAGCAGCGGCAGACTATGTTGACGCGCCTCATACCAACGCTCCTTACGTCCGCCTGGAGGTCATCATTCTCAAGGCATTTTCACATCAGCCAAGGTTACAGAAGCCCGGATTAAAGGGACCGCGCGACCAGCGTATTTACGAATTGCGCAGCTATGAAGGGCACACCGAAAAGATCTTCGCCAACAAAGTAAAGATGTTCAACGAAGGAGGCGAGGTCGCCCTTTTCAAGCGACTTGGTTTTAATGCGGTATTTTATGGCGAAGTTGTTGCCGGCCCGCGAATGCCCAATCTTATGTACATGACGACATTTGAAAACCAGGCCGCCCGCGACGAACACTGGAAAACTTTCAGCAACGATCCAGAATGGAAAGCGCTGTCGTCAATGCCCGAATACCAAAACAACGTATCAAAGGCCGACATTCACTTTCTCCGGCCAACGTCTTACTCAGACTACTAAGTATCAGATGACGCTAAGGCTCTTGTTGCTTACGAGAAGCTCGATTGCCTTGGCAAGTAACTCAGCACAACTGACCACTTCGACTTTCGGGTGGTCTACGTGCTCTATTACGGTATCGGATATGTAAAGCTTTTCAATTCGTGATTGCTGCAGGTTCTCCAGCGCAGATCCGCTGAGCACGCCATGGGTACAGTATGCGCATACAGATTGGGCACCGCTTTCCATAAGAAGGTCCGCCGCCTTGCACAGCGTTCCCGCCGTGTCAACCAGGTCGTCGATGATGATCACATTCTTGCCATGGACGTCTCCGATGATTTCCATATGGGCAACCTGATTCGGCCGAAGACGTTCCTTGTTGATCACGACCATATCGGCATCAATGTGCTTCTTATATTGTTTGATGCGTTTTATTCCACCAAAATCCGGGCTGCATAGGCACAGATCTTCCTTCCCGTTTTGTTTGATGTGATCCACAAAAAGGCGTAGCGATGACAGCGGGTCGAGAGGAACCTTGTAAAAACCCTCAATCGCGTTGGTGTGAAGGTCTATGGTAATAATCCTGTCGGCCCCCATTTGCTGAATGATGTCTGCAATCATTCGCGAAGCAATTGAGGTGCGTTGATTATCGCGGCGTTCCTGTCGACTATGAGGCAAGTAAGGCAACACAAGTACCACTTCCTTCGCCGAAGAGCGGCGCGCAGCATCCACCGTAAGGAGCATCTCAAAAAAGTTCTCATAGGGCATCTGAATTTTTGCTATAAGGAACACTGTCTGTCCCCTTACGCTTTCGTTGAAGCGTACAAATAATTCGCCGTCAGAAAATTTCTCCTTGTAAAGTTGATGAAGGGGTTGTTTCAGAAACCGTGCTACCCGTTCACCGAGCGCAACCGCAGTAGAGGTTGCATAAATCTTGATTGAATTCTCCATCTATCGTGTGGTGCAAAATCAGCGGCAGTAAATATCATGGTTCCTGGCCATACTTTTTCAGCAGGAAGCGAAACATTTGTTCATGCTCCCGGGCCGTCTCCCCTTTTTTCACCATTTCTGCCACCGCCTCGAGAGAAAACCACTCAAGGTCAGCCACGTCGTCCTGAGCCTGCGGAGTTCCCGCAACATAATCCGTTGAAAACAGGGTAGTGATAATTTTGTCCTGTTCGAAGCGATAACGCCAGTCGTTGATGCTGAAGGAATTCTCGTAGGCTAATTCCGTTGTTTGAATATCCCCACACTCCTCATTCAATTCCCTTTTTGCCGCAGCAGCGAATCCATCGTCCGAAGGGTCCGCAAACCCACCGATAAGCCTCCACTTCCCGTCTATATCCTTCTTACCTAATAGCATTTCGCTTCGACCTTTCCGAAATACCACCACATCGACTGTTGGGAACACAGAAGCATAACGCTTCGATGCAGCATGCACCATTCCTCTTCGGAAACTTATCGAGCCTGATTCCTCCTCCACCTTAACGTCTTCTGACTTCTCATCAGGAATCGCCGACGTGGGATGTTTTCCGCTGTAGTAGTTTATGAACCTTTCCCTGGTGCTGTAGATCATAACCTGGCCATTACCCGAAATTTCATCAATTAGTTTATCAAGACTCTTCGACCATTCGTCATCAAGGGGATGATCCTTCAGGGTATGAATAGCGATATCGGGAAAGGCCTCCTTAATCATTGCGATCCGCGATTGCACCGGCAACGGATTTTCCCTGCTGGCGGATATCTTTGGTTCAGCCAGTACAAGAACCAGCTCACTATGCTGTTTTCGGATCGCTTCGATAAGCTTCCGACACGATTCATTCATCGCGGGGATTTGGAATCTTCCGATAAGGATTGCTTTATGTTTCATACTTATATTTGACGGGATAACAAGTAAAGTTTTTTCTCCGACGCAGGAGCACTATTGATGCATATTTACCAACTTGACGATAAAAAAACAGACCAGGCGTTCATTAACGGTGAAAATGTTTCGGGGAAAGCCGTACTTTCGACAGTCGTCGGAGATCCGCCAAAAGAGGGTGATGCCTTGCTCGTAATCCTTTCGAACGGAAAAAAATACAAGGCTCAGGTAACGAAAGTCGCCTTGTTCGTGTTGAACGAGTACTACGTCGGGGAAATTGAATTTATCAAAAGCTCCTTTTACCAGAAGTGAACTTTCTCAAGCAACTCTTTATACTTCCAATTCGCTTCTATCAGGTTGCGATATCGCCCCTTTTAGGGCAGAATTGCCGCCACTCACCAACGTGTTCACAATACGCAATTGAGGCCATCCGGGAATGGGGTGTGATCAAAGGAATCTGGCTTGGCATGAAACGCATCGCCAGATGTCACCCCTGGGGGACGCATGGCTACGATCCTGTGCCAAAGAAAAAATAATCGCCGCAATCGTTGAATTTTACGGGCTAAAAAACTGAGATTAGTCGGGAAGTCCTGAATGCAGATTTCTTCACCAGACAATCTCCCTATGAAACCAGACAACAAACTCAATCGACGGAACTTCATCCGAAAAGCGGCTGTCGGCGCTGCATCTTTCACTATCGTACCTCGCTTTGTACTTGGCGGTCCGGGTTACATTCCTCCCAGCGACACCCTTTACATCGCCGGAATTGGCGTAGGAGGAAAAGGCGCGAGCGATCTCACCGGTTTTGCAAAACACCCTAAAGCCAAAATTGCATTTCTGTGTGATGTGGACGACCGGCAGGCTTCTGATTCAAGGAAAAACTTCCCGAACGCGAAATACTACAAGGATTTCCGCGAATTGCTGGATAAGGAAACAAAAAACATCGACGCTGTCTCGGTAAGTACGCCGGACCACACGCACTTCGCGCCTACCATCGCTGCAATGGAAAGAAAAAAGCATGTGTATGTTCAGAAACCACTCACCTGGTCAATCTGGGAAGCGCGTCAGCTCACCGAAGCGGCTAAGAAATACAAGGTCGTCACCCAGATGGGAAATCAGTTTGCATCAGCAGATCCCGTCCGCATTGCGAAGGAATACGTCGACGCAGGACTCATCGGAGACGTAACGGCAGTGAAAGCGTGGACCAACCGCCCTGTATGGCCGCAGGGTATTCCACTA
The DNA here is from genome assembly GCA_023417065.1 of Bacteroidota bacterium. Classification (GTDB taxonomy): domain Bacteria; phylum Bacteroidota; class Bacteroidia; order Cytophagales; family Cyclobacteriaceae; genus Ohtaekwangia. The sequence goes on along the minus strand of JAEZGH010000048.1, from coordinate 97,360 downwards.
CCTCCGGGAAAAGACGAAATTCCTCCTGAACTGGACTGGGATCTGTGGCTCGGCCCTGCGCCGTATCAGGATTACAAAAAGATATATGTGCCTTTCAACTGGCGCGGCTGGTGGGAATTCGGCACCGGAGCTCTTGGCGATATGGGCTGCCACATCATGGATGCCGCGTTCCGGATCCTGCCAATCGATTACCCCTCAGAAGTTGAATGTAGCACAACCACCGAATGGGAGGGGTTCTTCAAAGAGGCAAACTACAAAGAGTCGTGTCCCGCCAGCTCTATCATACACCTGAAGTATCCGCGAAAAGATGGCAAAGGCGTCATCAAGTTGACATGGATGGACGGCGGACTTCTGCCCGAACGCCCGGAAGAGCTTCTGCCGGACGAGCGCCTCGGCGATCAGGACGGTGGATACATCTTCGAAGGAACCAAGGGTAAGCTGATGGGCAACTACAACTCCACCCCGGTCCTGCTTCCGACGCAGCGAATGAAAGAGGTGACCCTGCCCAAGCCCACACTTAAACGTGTTGAAGGTGGGGAAGCCGGACATTACACCCAATGGGTTGAGGCTTGTCTTCAGGCCCCCGGAAAGGTGGAACTCAGCTCGCCATTTGAATTCGCGGGACCGTTCACCGAAGCTGTACTGATGGGAAATCTGGCGTTGCGCAGTTATGCGATGCGCGGCCCTGATGGGAAAGGCTATCCCGGACGGAAGAAACTGCTGTGGGATGCCAAGAACATGAAGATTACCAACTTCGACGAGGCAAATGCGTTTGTGAGAAGGAAACCACGCGAAGGCTGGGTTGGCTGATTTTAAAGCCTAAGCAAGTCCGGTGAAGTACAGATTGAACTCAAGCGGACTTGCCTCCTGGAAGCCGTCTTCAGCCAGATCATCGAATATCTCTTCATCGAATTCGAGTTCCCGCATTCCGGCTTCGCCATCTTTTGGTATCGTGATTTCCACACCGGAAAAGGAAATCGGATTCACCTTGACCAATATTGTCGCGTCTTCAAATTCCTTTTTGAAGTATTGATGTACGATATTGCTGCTCTTGGCCATTTGATACTTTTTGCTTGATGACGACACTGCCCTTGCCGGAGACGATCCACACGCAACGCCTGATTCTTGGGCGGCTAAGATACGAAGACGCTGCCGAAATCTTTTACGCATACGCCGGCAAACCCGCCGCAACCAGATGGGTTTCATGGCCAACACATCGCTCGGTTGAAGATACCATGAACTATCTGGCATTTGCTATCCGTGCGTGGACTGAGGGAAAAGACTATTCGTACACCATCAGACTCGCGTCGTCCAACAAACTCGCCGGAAGCATCGGTATCATTAACAACAACGGCGACCTTCAGTTCGGTTATACTCTAAGTCCGACGTATTGGGGCAAAGGAATTGCAACGGAGGCGGCCCGCGCGATCCTGAACCTTATTTCGTCAATTAATGGTATCAAGCGCATTGGAACCTTCGTATCAACCGAGAACAAGGCTTCGGTGCGTGTTCTGGAGAAATGCGGCCTCCGGCAGGAGGCGCTGCTGCAGAAGTGGTTTTTGTTCCCCAACGCGGCTCCTGACAGGCAGGATTGTTATGCATTTGTTTATCCCCTGCCTCCGCGCTGAAATATTTTTGAAACGAGAACCCAAAGTTGGAAATTTTGTTACTTTTGCAGCGGCGAACCAGCACGACCAGCTCCTGCTGAACTCCCCCAGGATCGGAAGGTAGCAAGGGTAGGCGGTTGTAGCGGTGCGATGTTTGGTTTGCCCTTTTTTTTCTCCCTGCAACTCATTTGACGCCTGCTGATGCCGGTTTATGGCCAATGATCCTTACATTTGCCGCGCTTTCACTTAACAACTACTTTCTTTAAACAGCTATGAAATTCTTTATTGACACCGCTAACCTCAAAGAAATCCAGGAAGCCTATGACCTTGGCGTACTCGATGGCGTAACGACTAACCCTTCCCTGATGGCTAAAGAGGGCATTCGCGGCCAGGAAAACATTATCGCACACTACAAAGCAATTTGTGATATCGTTGACAACAACGTCAGCGCAGAGGTTATTGCAACGGATTTTGACGCAATCCTCAAAGAAGGCCGTGAACTCGCGAAAATTGACGACAAAATCGTAGTAAAAGTACCAATGATCCGCGATGGCGTAAAGGCAATCAAGAAATTCACCAGCGAAGGTATCCGTACTAACTGTACACTCATTTTCTCAGCAGGCCAGGCTATTCTCGCTGCCAAAGCGGGGGCCAGCTACGTGTCTCCCTTCGTAGGTCGCCTCGACGATGTGGGCACTGACGGACTTGACCTCATCGCACAGATTGTTGACATCTACCAAAACTACGGCTTCCGCACCGAAGTGCTTGCCGCATCTATCCGCCATACCATGCACCTCATTCAGTGTGCTGAAATCGGCGCAGACGTAGCAACTTGTCCGTTGAGCGTTATCACCGGATTGCTGAACCATCCGCTGACTGACAGTGGATTGCAGAAATTCCTCGCCGACCACAAAAAGGTAAACGGCTGATTTGATCTGACGACACACTAGTCGTGGCGCTTTCTGCCACGGCGAAATAAATTTTCATTAGCCGGTATGTGGAGTATATTTGCAACTCCACGTACCGGTTTTTTTATGTTCTCACCTGACGTCGTCGTAAGTGTAAAGGATACCACCATCTTCCAGGACAGCAACACTGTACTCAGTGATGTGAACTTTGAAATCCAGAAGGGCGAAATGGTGTATCTGGTCGGTCGCACAGGCTCCGGCAAATCGTCGTTGCTGAAAACACTCTATGCTGATCTGCCTCTGCACACCGGTGACGTCAACGTCGCGGGATTTCAGCTGAAAGGTATTTCGCGCTCGAAGGTGCCGATGCTCCGACGAAAGCTTGGTATCATCTTCCAGGACTTTCAACTACTCAACGACCGCACTGTTGCCGACAATATGATGTTCGTTCTGAAAGCCACCGGTTGGCGCGACAATGTAAAGATGCGTTCGCGATTGTCGGATGTGTTGATGCAGGTGGGACTTGGATCGGTCGAAAAAAAAATGCCGCATCAACTGTCAGGAGGAGAACAACAGCGCGTTGTGATTGCACGCGCTATGTTGAATGAACCAATGATCCTTCTCGCCGACGAACCCACGGGAAATCTTGACCCCGCCGTCTCGCACGACATCATGAGAATATTTCAGCAAATAAATAACAGCGGTACGGCCATCCTGATGGCAACACATAGCTACGGATTGATCAAAAGATATCCCGCGCGAGTGCTGAAATGTGAGAGTGGAAAGGTTGTTGATTCGGCACACGAGAAGTTCGAACTCGTCAGCGACATCTGATTACGTCTCCGACCTGTTACTCTCCTCCCCTTCCTTATAGTCTTCTTCCAGCTTGTGAAGCTGTTGATTGAGCATGTCAATTCGCACAAGCAAGTTCAATACCAGGGCGTCCTTGACTTTTTTCGAGGGACTGTTCTTCATCTCTTCCTTAAGCACGAGATACATCGCTTCAAGGCGCTGGAAGTCCGGTGTTAGTTCGCCGGCACCATCATCCGTAGCGATTGATTCAATCAATTCGACTTTCTGGGAAATCTCGCTGATATAAAAAGCTTCAACGTCATTGAACTCATTCAATGCTACCTGAGCACCATCTTCGTGCGGCTGCGCCTGCTCTCTGGAGAGGAACAAGTATGCGGAAACGGCGAGGAAGAACACAGCGGCGGCTCTCCAGATCACAAGTTCATTCCACCACCTGCGCGCAGGCTGATGTGGATGCAGGGAATTGTGGATATTCTCCCAAACGGAAACGGGAGGTTCCTTGTCATCGAACGCATCGCGGTTCGCGCGGATAAATTTTTCAAGATCATCTTTACCTTTCATACGACACCATCCTTTGATATTTTTTGCTTTTCATTCTTCACGAGCCATTCACGCAGCTTTGCTTTGGCTCTGTTCAACTGCGACTTGGATGTTGATTCAGTTATCTGAAGTATTTCGCCAATTTCCTGATGGTCATACCCTTCCAGCAAGTATAACGACAAAACCATGCGATATCCATCGGGAAGTTCGGCAATTCCTTTTTTTACCCGGTCAACGGTAAGACGATCAGCATACTCTGTAGCATCTTCCTCCTCGGCAACGTCCCAATTTTCGTCTTCAGGGAGTCGGTCAAACCGTCTTTTTTGGATGATATTGAGGGCTTTGTTGATGACGATACGTTTCAGCCAGCTTCCGAACGAGGCGTCGCCCCGGTAGTAATCCAGATTTCGAAAAGCGCTGGTGAATGCTTCCTGGAGCACGTCCTGCGCTTCCGCCTCATCGCCCACCATCCGCCAGGCTGTGTTGTACATCGCTTTTGAATAAAGCTTATACACCTGGAAATGAGCCTGCTGGTCACCCGCCTTGCAACGGGCAATCAGGTCCTCATGAATGTTTCGCAGCAGCTGGTCCAAAAGGATTGTTTTTTCGTATAGACAAGGTAAGGAATAAAAGGTTGCAGGTGATTTCTGATTTCTGGTTCCTGATTGATTTCCGGTTCCTGATTTGATGGAGCGACCAACCAGAAGCGGCAAGTTTTACGGGCGGCCCCGTTGATTTTATCCCCAACGCCTGCTATATTGAAATTCTTTCCATTTGGTAACAGGCGACCAGACAATCGGTCACTGGCGACCGACAACCAGTAATTTCAACGTTTTCCCGAGGTTTCCCCCACATCACTATCCAAGGCATCCTTAATGCATCTCCAGTGCAGCGTTCGTGCAGCGCGCGTTAAGTACCAGCTGCATCAGATCCGTACCAGATCCGGTAATGATCCGGTCGGGTTCCGATTCGCCGGGTGCAAGATCGGAACCCTGCCGGATCGTGTCCGGCTCTGGTTCGTATAAATAAAGTGGTATAGAGTCTTCGCGCTTACCTCGCGCTTACCTCACGCTTACTTAACGATGCCTTACAGATTGATTTGCCAGATGGGCGGGGAACCCCAAGGTTGCGGGTGTTACCTGGTGGTCCGTATTGGGAAACGGGGCTGCCGCACATAGGTCTGATTCCCGAAGGAAAGCCCCAAGAAAAGCGCTCCTGCCCCTTTGAATACCAATTTAGTCTCTTTTCAGAAGAATAACGACTAAGAGTAGTGGACTCGTTCAGGTCCTGAAGACGAACAAGAAAGGCAGGCCGATACCTGTCTCCTCCGGGTCGCCCTTGTCCCGACGGGAAATGAGTCATATGAACGAACGAACCAACTGACAATAAGCTGGCATCAACATAGGAAGAGTGGAGAAAGAGTGGAGAAAGAATATCAAATCAGTATCCTTTGGCCGCAGGGACAATGCCCGTCGAACGCCGGATTCAATAGCCCCGCGCTTCGGTTATCACGCCTTTTCGCGTATGAGTGTCAGAAGGCGTTAACTATTCAGCCCAAAAATTCTCTAATACAACAAAACCACATCAGGAATCAGGAATCAGGAACCAGGCACCAGAAATCAGGAACCAGGAGTCAGGAATCTGAAATCCCCCGTTCCTTCGCGAGTTTTTTCAGGAGAACAAGCGCCTCTTCCCTGTCATTGCGAATGTCCCCTTCAAGGATAGCTTCCTTGATTTGTTCCTTCAGCTCGCCTACAATACGCGAAGGTGGAAGATTGAACATCTCCATAATCTCGTTACCGGACACCGGCGGCTGGAAGTTGCGGATGTGGTCCTTCTCCTCCACTTCTTTCATTTTCTGCTCTACCAGGTCGAAATTCCGCAGGAAACGATCCACCTTCTGAAGGTTCTTGGATGTGATGTCCGCACGGCAGAGTTTCATCAGGGCATCAATGTGATCCCCGGCGTCGAAAAGCAGGCGCCGGATGGCGGAATCCGTAACCTCTTTTGCCAGCGGGATAGGCCGTAAATGCAGACGGACCAGATTCTGAACCATGAGCATCCGTTCATCCATGGGCAACTTCAGACGGCGGAATATGCCCGGCACCATTCGCGCACCTTTGTCCTCATGACCATGAAAAGTCCAGCCGTGCTGTTTGTCGTAGCGCTTTGTGGCCGGTTTAGCGATATCGTGAAGGATTGCAGCCCACCGAAGCCAAAGATCATCAGAGACGGCACTTACGTTGTCAAGAACCTGCAGGGTGTGAAAGAAGTTGTCTTTGTGCGCCCTGTTGCCAACGTACTCCACACCGTGGAGCGCGACGAGTTCAGGAAAGAACTCCTTGAGTAAACCGCTGTGAAAAAGCAGTTTGAATCCGTACGACGGCGGCGAACTCATGATGATCTTGTTGAGCTCGTCGGTGATTCTTTCCTGCGAGACGATCTTAAGGCGTTCACGCTGGTCCATCAGTGCCGCAAAGGTATCCGCTTCAATATCAAAACCGAGTTGTGAAGCGAAACGCACAGCACGCATCATGCGCAGCGGATCATCAGAGAACGTGACTACAGGATCAAGAGGCGTTCGGATGATTTTCTTCCGGAGATCCGCCTGCCCATCGAAGGGATCGACGAGCTGGCCATAGCCATCACCGCTCAGGGCAATAGCCATGGCGTTGATGGTAAAGTCACGGCGGCGCTGATCATCCTCAAGTGATCCGTCTTCAACGAGCGGTTTTCTTGAGTCGGCGCGATACGATTCTTTTCGGGCACCCACAAACTCGAGTTCCAGATCCTCAAACGCAATCTGGGCTGTGCCGAAATTCTTGAAGACGTTGACCTTCACCTCCGGGCCCAACAGTTTGGCCACCTTTTTCGCCAGGGCAATGCCGCTGCCGACACAAACAAAATCAATGTCTTTGGAAGGGCGCTTCAGAATCAGATCGCGCACGTAACCGCCTACGACGTAGGCAGAGACGCCCACCTCATCGGCCGCACGTGAAACGGTCTTAAAAACGGGATGATGAAGGTGTTCTGCCAGATTCATCCGGCAAATGTAGGGAAGTAAGCGTGTCCTGCAAATAGTAAATCCGGGCCTAATTCCAGAAGCCTTCCTTGCTGTTGAAGGTCGGACACGGAATAAGCTGGTACTTCCTCTTCACGCTCTTGTTGGAAGGCCGAGAAATGAACTCCCATACGATTGATAACTCGTGCGCACCGCCCGAAGAGGTTTGTAACGACGACACAGTGAAATCGTAGCTGTAACCAATGGTGAATTGTTTCAGATACATCCCCAGATACAGAATCAATGCATCCTGCTGGATACTGTTGGTGACTGCTTTCTGGAACGGCTTTCCGCGATACCAGATACCTACCGAGATAGGATCAACGTGATAGTTCACGCCGAGGTCAAGCTGTGAGAACATTGGTCCCTGCATCCTGTAAATAAACGATGGTGTGATATAGGAGGCGCGCACTCCTCTTTGTGAGTTTGCCAGGTCCACGCGAACTCCGCCGTGGATAGCGGTTTTCATCGGAAGGCGGCTCACTTCATTAAGCACCGAAAGGTTCGGCTTGTTCATGTGCGAGAACGTGGCTCCGAGCCATAGCGATCGTGAATAGACCAGGAAACCGGAGGTGAAGTCAAAGTAGTCGTGACGTCCGAGTTTCCGCAATTCCGCGTCAGTAGTTTCTCCGTTGTATTGCAACTCATCCCCCATGATCAGCTTGCTGCGGTCAAGACCATTCGATCCGTAACCGAAGGAGAGTCCGGGAGAGAACACCACCTTGTCCGAAATTTTTACTTTATAGGAATACAAAAGACTCGCGGTATTTGTACGCCATCCGGCCGAACCCATTTTGTCCGTCGTGACGAGAACGCCGAAGCCACTTCGAAGCTGTTCAACGTACAGGTCATACGAAAACGCATATGTGGCGAAAGCCTGTGGCAGGTTTGGCCATTGAATCCGGTGGTTCAATACAAATCGTTGCTGCGGCGTTATCCCGGTGAAGCCAGGGTTAAGATACAGCGGTGCCTGATAATACTGCGACAACTGAAAATCCTGAGCCGAAGCTGCGGCTGATATCAGAATACACAGAAGGAATAAAAGTCTTTTCATCGTTTCCTAATTGAAAAAATAATTCACAATGGATGGCGCTCACTGCGCCATCCTGTTTTCAAGCCTTATCTAATCAGCGTTACGTCACCAACCTTGGTGGTACGCTGACCGTCACCAAGACGAAGCACCATCTTGTATACGTATACCCCTGCCGGCATTAGTCTGCCGTTCTTATCGTAACCATCCCAACCGATGTTCTTGTCCCTGCTTTCAAAAATCAGGTTACCCCAGCGGTCGAAGATCTGCATCGTAAACTCTTCCACACCATCCATGATCGGCATGAACACGTCGTTGGTGAAATTCAGGTCGGGTACTCCGCCACTCGGACCATTTACATTCGGTGTAAACGCATTCGGGATTTTCAACGCACCACCGTCTATGATCATGATATCTTTTGACGTCTCGTCCGAACAGACTACCGGACCATCAATGATTCCGTCGTCGTCAATATCAAAGTCACCGTAGTTGACACTTGCCGTCAGCGTGATTGTGTACTTGCCTTCCAGTGAGTAGTGGTGTGTAGGTTCGAAGATCTTATCGTATGCGAAGCCGTCACCGAAATCCCATGAATAACAGTCACCACAAGTAAACTGCGACTGGTTTACTGGCTTCACCGGCGAGTTCGTGTACACTTGCCCCGCGCGGAGGAAGAATTCTGCAAGAGGCTTGGCGAACACTTCGATAGTCTTTGACACCACTGCTACATCAGGATTACCATCGTTCGAACCCGTAAGCGTGAGTGTATACGTACCGGGATCGTAGATATTGAACTTCGGTTCACGGAGTGCAGACTTCTCATTCGTACCATTGGTACTCGTCAGCTCCCAAAGGAATCTGTCGGCGCTTATCGAGTTATTCTTCACGGTTACTTCGAGCGGATAACAACCTGCACGGGTAGCGTTGAAGTCTACCAGGAAGTTTTCGAGACTGATCTCGAGCAACTCGACGTGTGTATCGGAACACTGAGGTCTCAGCGGGTTTGTTACCTTGAGAGTAATCTCACGTGGATCATCCGATGAATATACCAATTTCCGGTCGAATCCGTCTTCAACGAGGCTCTCCACTTTGTCTTTGTAGTCCCACTCATAGATGAAGTCAGGATCAAGCGGATCGGACGTATTGTGGTAAGTTACGTTTACGAGACCACCAATGATCTGCGCCGGATTCGGATTGATGTTGAAGTTCGCATCCACTGCGCGGTATACGCGTATAGGTCCGTACGAGTACGGAGGGCCGGGGCATCCGAAGTCATTCTGTGCTTCGTAGTGAAGGGTGTACTCCAGCGGGTTGCGCGTACCTGTATTCATCAGGGTGAAATTAACCTGGCTCTGGGCGTTCAGGTCCGGACCGCGGTTGCCGTCCTGGTCGACGTAATACCAGATACCACTGTCCACACCCGTTGAGTTGTCCGTCATGGTGATCGTTTCACCTGAACAGATTTCCTTCGGCGCTCCGATGATGTTAAGGATAATTGAACGTTTGACCGTCACCGTCTGGAACGAGAAATTCGGACACGCTCCACCATCAAGCGCTGCAGTCAGTTTTACAATGAAGCTTGCATCTCCCTGCGAAGACGCACCTGGCGCGTACGTATGATCTTCCGTTCCGTCAAGAGCGGGATCATCGGCAGGGAATGTTCGCACCGTACCGTCACCAAATTCCCAGATGTACTGAACGCCAGGCTGATTGTTGTAGGTGAACTGGAACGGATCGCCGGCACACTTCTCGTCGGCATCGACGGTGAAGTCTGCATCGACCGAAAGAATGTCAATGGAAATCATCGCATCGTCGGCTTTACATCCGTAAGCATCAACGATGTTGCTGAAGCCTACCGTTACCGGTGACTGAATATCTGAAACTTTATAAGGCGCACTCTCATAGTTAGCCGTCTGATTGTGGTACGTGAAGTCACCATCATACCACGAGAATCTCATCGGCGCAGATCCGACGTCGAGGCGCAAGCGATAAAACTTGTCTTCGCGTTCACAGGCAAATGCATCACCAATAAGGGTCACCATCGCCCGTGGTCTTACATTGACGTTGACGACGTCATCACCGACAAAATCATCGCAGAACGCAGGGCGGTTAGCGAGGTCTACTACCGGGAGCACGCTTCTGATCTTCCGCTGATAGCTGTAGACCCCTTCGGCAGCGAACGGTGACAAAGCATCCGGATCGTAAGTACTAGACGTAGCTCCTGCAATCAGCATGAAAGGTCCACCGTTTGCTGAAGCATACCATTGATATTCATAAGTCGACGACGGTCCACCGAAAGGCTGGATTACCTCGGTGAATGCCTGCGCATCCCCCGCCGCGTCGTTTTGATCGAAGCATACATCCTGATCGGTTCCGATTTTTCCTGCAAACAATGCGGGCACGTCGCGGATGGTGACAGAGCTCTGAGGGCCGGCACATCCATTCATGTCGACTACGGTGATCTTATACGTCGCTGCGCCCAGGCCAGTGAAGATGGCAGGCTGATTCGCCACCTGGTGAATCGGGTTCTGCGGGTTGACAGGATCAAGCATAAAGTCGAACACGCCTGTACCGCCACGCGCGGTTACGTGAATCTCGCCGTTCTCAGCGCCTGCACAGCTGATCTGGTTGCCGTGGCTATCCTGAGGAATGTGTACCGGCAGCACTTCGATCGGATCAGGTACTGATACAATCACAGGTGAATGCTCCAGCTTACATGCCGTGTTCGTAAGGTCATTCACGACGATACTATAAGATCCTGGTCTCAAGCCGGTGAACGTTCCGGTCTGGTTGGTTTCACCTCCCGGGAATAACGTGTAGGTATAACTACCCGTAGAACCACTGGCCACGACGTTGATTGCACCGTTGCGGTCCTTGACAAGGTCGGCGTCAAAGTAGCATTCAACAGGTGTCGTTGAAATGGGTGTCTGAATCACCAGCGGTGTGGGCTCTTCGATTATTTCCGAGACAAGCGTAGCAGAACATCCTTTCGAGTCTTCTACAGTAATCGTATACTGCTGGTTCGGCGCCAATGCCAGGAACGTATAATTATTGGAGGGCGCAGATGCAAAAGGCTCAGTGTTTTTCCTGAAGTAAAACGGCGCTGTTCCTCCTTGCGCTACTTCGGCGTAAATACTTCCGTTATTTGCTCCGTAACAGTTCACGTTGGTCTCTGTAATGGCCAGCGCCACCGCTCTGTTCACGGTATACGTGACAGGAACCACGGTACTACAACTGTAAGCATCACCCGTTACCAGCGCGTACACCGGAATTCCATTACCGATAGGATAATTATCAGGTGTCGCTATAACAGCACCGGGGTTGGTATCAGGATCGAGCTCATACCAGACAATACTTGTCGTTGAAGGGTCGGCAATTGAACCCTCAAGACCGGTCAGGTCGATTTCACTCACAAGTGGATCGGTCGGATCAGAAGACGTCGAACAGATCGGCGTGTTCGGTATCGGTGTTACCTGCGGCTTCGGATTCACTTCAACCGATACCGGCAGAACGCTCGAACATGAACGTCCGCCCATAGTCGTTACTGCGGTGACGCGGTAGACCACGGTACCCGGCGTGAAACTTTCGTTTACCACGTCATCGTCGATGATGGCCACATTACTGTTGGCAAATGAGCCTGGCTCAGCACCACGCAGGTTCGTCGTACTGCTCTGAACAGTCCACGTCCAGCTCGTATTAGTGCTTGAAACATTGAGCGCGGAAAGCTCCACGTCAACGCTGCTTTCACTACATACTGCATCTGCATCATAAGTGATTTCCGGTTTCGGATAAACAGCTATCGCTACCGGAACGGCAGGCGAACCCTGACATCCGGTCACCGAGTTTTTGGCTGCGATACGGTAGGTAACGATAAACGGGTTGGCGGCGTCCTGCGCCGGCGCACCCGGGTTCACCCAAACGTCGTTGAAGATTGCATCTGCAAGCAGATCGGTGTTTTCAGGTGCTGCAGCCCCTACCCGCACCAATGGATTACCCGGGTTCGTTGTCTGCTCAATAGACGTGATTACATATCTGTCGGCAGGATAACTGTTCACCGATGTACGCAAGGTAATTTCGGTTCTCTCTTCACTACAGATATTTCTTCCCAATCCCGACTCGAGTGTAGGCTCGGGGTTGACGTCAAGCACGACGGTTTGCTCGGGACCGTAACATGTAGTAGTGACAGTACCAATTGTAGTCTCGCTTACCGGTGAAACCTTGTAGGTAACTTTCAACGGTATCTCCGTTGTATTCTTATATCTGAAAGACTTCAGCATGTCGAAAGGACCATTACCTACTACCGGACTTGGAGGATTGATAGTGAGGTTCGGGTCGATCGCGACGGAGCTCAGATTATAATAATCAATAGCAACGCTGCCTGCAGCAGGCTGGAATTCAATACCCGACTCTGAACCACTACATACAGTCCATAGCTGGTTTTCCATTTGCGGCAGACGGTTCACCGTAACCTGATGATATGCTTTAGGTCCCACACATTCCCCATTCGAACCGTTCTCTTCACGCACGCTGATTATAACGTTCTCATCGAGGAAGTTTACAAGAATATTCTCTGTTGACTGACCGCTCGCGATGAACGCACCACCTACAGACAAATTGGATTCCCGTTGTATTTCCCATATGTAGTCGGCAGTCGCATCAGGATTTACGACGTTGTAGACGATAGACTGTGAATCTTCACACACTACAGCCGCACCATCGATAACGGGAGCCATCGGCACTTCCGATCGCTCGATATCCATCGTAATCTCAGGCGTACTACATCCGTTGAATTCTATTCGTACACTGATCGTTTCTACAGGAGCCGGAGACGCGTGCGGAAACTTCAACAGTGCGAAGAAGTCATTTGTCGTCGCTCCACCGAAGACCACGAACTGACCAGGCCCGTCGGGGATGGACCAATGATATTGTGCACCCGGGATACTGGGTACCTGGTACGTGCTGATCTGAAGTGTATTGATGTCGGCCCCGATCTCCCCCATACAAACTGTAGGGTCACCACCAATAGTAGTTACGTTGGGGATCGAGTTAACCCGAAGTTCGAGTTCCGCGAAATCAGGACACGTCGGCGTAGTGTTGTACTCAACTCTTGCATGGACAACTTGGCTGCCATTTACAAATACAGGGTCCGTAATTTCATTGATATTGTTTTGCGCGTCTGCGAACGTCGGATACCACCGTACGTTCACGCCGGCAGCACCGCCTGTTACAGGGTTGATGAACGCCGGAGTATTCAGATCGGCTTCTGCAACATTAGGCAGGTTGACCGGATCATCTTCACATATCCCCACGATGGCATCAGCTGCAGGAGGCAGCGGCCTGACGTTAACAGTCACCTGAACATCACTTGAACAGTTGGTGGTAAGGTCAGTGACCCTTGCCACGAAGATCTGTCCGTTGCCAATATTGTTCATCGGAACGGAAGGATCTGCGACAACGGTACCGACAGGCGGTGTGGCATTCTGATACCACGTGATGCTGCGCGAAGCCGGGAGTCCGGCAAGGCTGCTTTCGTAGTTCTGAAGTACGATTGTTGTTACAATCGGACCACCCGGAGGCAGCACCTCACATTCCTGTGCAGTGAATGGAGTGAGCGCAGGCGGTGGCACGCGTGTAAGCACGACGTCTTCAGACGCTGTACAGTTTCCATTGACACTGGTAAGTGTCCACGTCATGGTTACTGAGCTGGGCGCTGCCGGAAGATTCCGCACGAAGGTATTTGCCTGCGTAGGGTTATCGATGGTCACCGACCCCACGGAGGCAGTCCATACGCCGGTTGCACCAAATGGCGGCGGACTCTGCGCGTTGAGTTGCACGTTGTCACCGCAGATATTGGGTATATCAGACCCGGGCAGAACCTCAGGCGTTCGTTCAATGTTAATAGAGATTATTCTCTCCGCCGGGGTACAAGGCGAACCCGCAACGGGATTTGCCACAAGTTTCACGCGAATAGGCACACCTGCGTTGTAGTCGTCGATGGTGGGAGTATACGTTGCTTCGTAGTTGCTTCCATTGAGACTGGTGGCAGACACTACACCGTTACCGGAAACAAGTTCCCATACGCCGTTGTCGGCGCCGCCGTCGATAGTTCCACTTATTGTGATCGGATCGAAAGTCGTCGGCCCGATGCAGGTCGTTGCCACATCACTGGCAATGGCCTCCGGTGTTTCGAAGAAGGTGATTTCGACATCATCCTCTAAAGACGGACACGATCCACTGGTGATCGTCCACCGGAATGTATACGTTCCATAAACTAGCGCACCAGTCAGATTAACTGTTGCGTTTGGCGAAGTTGGATTTGTGATGCTGGCGGTTCCGCCTAAAGGTGTATCCACAACTGTCCACGCGCCGAAACCGATTATCGGTGTATTTCCTTCGAGGTTCGTTGTCGGTCCACACACGCTCTTGTCGTTGCCAGGATCAGGTGTGGTCGGTGTCCCTCCAAAGTCGACAATAATATCGTCCGAACTTATACAGCTTCCGTTCTGGACAGTCCAGCGCATCACGTAAGCACCTGGCGTTGTCACGGTGATTGCTGTAGCCGGATTGGAAGCACCAAGTGTGTAGGTCGGTGCAGGGAGCCCCGCCGGTACACTGGACACATACGACCAGGTTCCTGTCCCGGAACCAGGGTTACTTCCACCGAGTGGATCAGACGTCAACGGTCCGCAGAAATTCTGATCCGGCCCTGCTGTTGCAGGATCCGGGTTGTCGAAAACAACCACCCTACGCACTGCGCTGTAAACGGGTCCGCAGGGGCTGGGTGAAGAAAACGCCGCGTGGCTCCTTACAACTGCTCTGAAATCATAAGTACCGTCAGTGAGCAACCCGGGCGTGATACTGTTTCCGGATGCCGGACCTGTATACTCATTGTAAGCACCTCCATTAACGCTTACCTCCCATCTCACGATCTGACCACGGTAACCATTCAGGGTTATCGTTCCCACTGGCGTTGTTTCACAAACATCAGGAACGACCGAAGGCGTTCCTCCAACAGCTGTGTTGTATATGCGAACCGTAAATTGTCTGGAATCCACGCAGGTCGGGTTTGACGTATACCTCCTGGAAATAGTGAATGTCCTGTCGACATACGGATCTGAACCAAAAGTGACGTTCACCCGGTACGTTGCGGCGTTTCCGCCCGTCGCCGGGGTGAGCAATGTTATACCTGAGGGCAACGACGTATTCCAGACGTACTCAGTAGCACCCCCTACAGCACCTGCCGCGGCCGCGGGCAACGTCAGGGTGAATGTGTTCGCGTTGCCAGAGTTATCAAGGTTACATATTTCTGCCGGCAGCGGGATTGACGGATCCGGCACTGGTATCGCCGATCTGATGGTTCTCGTCAGTCGTATTGGTTCACTTTCGCAAGCCCCCACCGTATTGGCACGCTGCGTTACCCACACCGACAGGACCTGACCGTTAACGGGATTGCCATTCCACTCAGGGTGGTCTGTGATATTGAGTGTCGGGTTCGTACTCGAACGGATCAGTGCACCCGGGGCGCCGGCGTTGTCGCGGTAGAACCTTACCACATTACCTGCCTGCACGTTGGTTACGGCAAACGATCCTGGTGTCTGGCCGTTACAAAGCGTCTGACTTGCGCCTCCAAGCGTAGGCGGGGCCTCAACAATCCTGATCCTGGCAGTGCGCTCTACGGGTGGATTATCACCATTAACAAAGTCGCCGTTTACCGGGACACTGGGATTGCTCGGATTATTCGAATAAGGATTACAGAAGTTCCAGTATCTGATGCGCACTTCAAAGACATCGCCGACCTGCGGGAATGCAGGTCCGAATCCGCCGTCTGCGGTGATATCTAATGTATTCCTTCTACGAGGGTCATTGAGTACGACCGGCGCCTCCATGAAGTGCACGCCACGGGGATCCTGATAATTAGTAAGAATTCCGCCACCGGCGGCGTTGGTTACCTGTACGCCGTCTACGTAAACATTCGGAATAACCGACACGCCACCGCCTTCGTTTACGGTGTTGTAAACGATTTGCTGCCAGCGCTTTTCGATGTTTGGCGTTTCGATAGGCGTAGGAGCGGTGTGAACGTAATTCGCATTACAGTTGAAGTCTGTCAGGTCGCGGAAAGACACCGAAATCGGCTGTCCGGCACAGACCAGGTGCTCATTAGTGTTGGTCACCGGGCTGATCAAACGTACGTTTCCACCATTGTAAGCGTCTGTACGCCAGGAAGCTACTTTCTGAACCTGGCGTGTCGTAGGACAGATCACACCATTGTAGCGGAGCGCCATCGTAACGAGGAACTCACAATCACTGTCTTCCGGGAAATCGTGCGTTACGTCAGCACTGTAGGAATTCGTCCCCGTGCTTCTGGGAAGGATCTGAGTGACACCATCCCCCCAGTCGATCACAATATCAATAGTTCCATTGGGGACATTGGAGATGAATCCCACGTTGTAGGTCACGCGGGATTGCACCGGCGAACAGAATCCTGCCGGAAACTTGTTACTTCCGAGGGTCGTCACCGTCGGGAGGCCGACGCATTGCGCGTTCACTTCGCTGGACCCGGCGACTAGCAGAACAAGGAGTAACGAGACAAAAACACCACGTAAAACGTAAGGCATAGGCTAGGGCATTAAAAAAATCCTCAAAACTGTAGATTAAAGCCAGTTCTGTTTTGATCGATTGAATTGACCGGATTAAAAAAGACCCTATAGACAAACTTCTATCCGCAATCAAATTCCAAAGTAACCTGGCCCGGGACTAAAAAAACGTTGAATAATGCCCATTTTACTACTCGCACGTTGAACTCGGTCAAGATCGTCGGGGAACGAACCTATAGCGCCGACCAGCTGCAGAGCGCCAGACTCACGTATTTCCTTAAAGTTTGCCGGACATCTTGAAGTTTGCGCCGATAACCCTACCTTTGCCCCCGATTTTTATTGCGGTTTTTCTTAAATTATGTCTGCCACGGCCAAGTATATTTTTGTCACAGGAGGGGTAACTTCTTCCCTCGGAAAAGGGATCATTGCGGCCTCTCTTGCTAAGTTGCTGCAAGCCAGAGGGTTTAAGGTTACGATCCAGAAATTCGACCCTTACATCAACATTGACCCCGGAACGCTCAACCCATATGAGCACGGGGAATGCTACGTAACCGAAGACGGGGCGGAGACTGACCTCGACCTGGGCCACTACGAACGCTTTCTGAACGTTCGCACCTCGCAGGCCAACAACATCACCACAGGCCGGATCTATAACAATGTAATTACGAAGGAGCGAAAAGGTGAATACCTCGGAAAAACCGTTCAGGTAATCCCTCACATTACAGACGAGATCAAGCGAAACATCTTCCTTCTTGGAGAAACCGGCGAATACGACTTCATTATCACCGAAATCGGGGGTTGTGTTGGCGACATCGAGTCATTGCCTTTCATCGAAGCGGTGCGCCAGGTAAAGTGGGATCTCGGTCCGACAAACAGCGTGGTAATTCACCTTACCCTGCTGCCCTATCTTAATGCCGCAAAGGAACTGAAGACCAAACCGACCCAGCATTCCGTAAAGGATTTGCTTGAAGCGGGGATTCAGCCTGATATTCTGGTATGTCGTACGGAGAAGCCTATTCCGCTGGATATACGTAAGAAACTTGCGCTTTTCTGCAATGTTCACCTCAATTCTGTAATTGAGGCCATGGATGCGGAGACTATTTACGATGTACCCATCCACATGCGGAAGGAAAAACTCGACGAGCGGGTGCTGGCAAAACTCAAGGTAACGTCGCGCGAGGAACCAGACCTCGACCAGTGGAAAACGTTCCTGGGCCGACTGAAGAACCCGCTCAATGAGATTACCGTTGGCATCGTCGGAAAGTATGTATCGCTGCCCGACGCTTATAAATCAATTGCCGAGGCTTTTGTTCACGCAGGGGCGCAAAATGACTGCAAAGTCAACATTCGCTGGATTTCTTCCGAAGAGATCAATAAAGACACCGTGGAAAACGTCCTTGGTGGTATGCACGGTGTTTTGGTGGCTCCCGGCTTTGGTGAGCGCGGTCTTGAAGGAAAAATTGAGGCTATCCGTTACGTACGCGAAAACAAGATTCCATTCTTTGGTATTTGTCTCGGTATGCAGTGCGCTGTCGTGGAGTTCGCGCGCCATGTTCTTGGTCTGGATGCAAGCTCTACGGAACTCGATCCCAAGACCAAACACCCCGTCATCGACATGATGGAAGAACAGAAGAAGATTACGAACAAAGGTGGCACGATGCGACTGGGCGCGTATACATGTAAGCTGAAAAAAGGGTCAAAAGCGCATCATGCGTATGGCGAAACCGTTATTCACGAGCGGCATCGCCACCGTTACGAATTCAACAACAAGTACCTCGACCGGATGGAAGAAGCTGGTCTTCGGGCAGTTGGCGTAAATCCGGAATCTAATCTCGTGGAAGTGGTGGAATTGAAAGACCACCCCTGGTTTGTTGGTGTACAATATCACCCTGAACTCATGAGTACCGTACTCAACCCGCACCCGCTTTTCGTGAAGTTCGTGCACGCTGCTCTGGAGTACAAGAAAATCTAATTCATAACAAAAAGATATAACGACGCTTTAAATGGACAGGAATTCGGCTATCGGCCTCACATTAATCGCAGGGCTGCTCCTTGTATATTTCACCTGGTTTTCACCTCAGCCGGAACCTCCCACCGCCCAGAAAAATGTTCCCCAGCCTTCCGGGAATACGGCTCCTGATTCATTGACAGGACGCGCCGCTGTTCCTGACAGTGTACTGGCACAAAGCTATGGCGACTTCTCTACTGCCCTTCAGGGTGAGGAACGCACGCTCACGGTGGAAACTGAAGACCTTCGCATCGATTTTTCGTCAAGAGGCGGTACAATAAAATCACTCGAGCTGCGAAACTATCAAACATACGATAAGCAGCCGCTCTTCCTCGTCAGTCCGCAGAACAACATGTTCAGCCTGCTGGCAAAATCCAACGGTAGGGATATTGATCTCTATAAATTATACTACACGGGCGAACAGACTGTCAACGGTGACACTACTGTAATCACCTTCCGCGCCAACCTCGCCAATGGTGCAGAGATCTCGCAATCGTACTTTATTCCGAAAAAAGGTTTCGAAGTGCGTTACGCCCTCGGAGGTCGCGGCATAGATAACCTTGTCTCTACAGATCCGCTGTCATTCGAATGGAAGAACGTCATCCGGCTGATGGAGAAAGATCTTGAGGATACGCGTAACCATTCTACGGTAAACTATTTCACCGTTGACGATGGTTTCGACAACATATCCGAAACAAGTCATGACAACGAAAGTGAAAAGCTTGAGTCCCCGGTGAGCTGGGTTGCTATAAAACAGAAGTTTTTCCTTTCTGCAATCGTAGCATCGTCGCCATTCCCTTCAGGGGAGGTTGGTACTTATGTAAATCAGAATGACCCAACGTTTGTAAAGGGTGCAAACATAAAACTTCAGATTGCCCGTGAAACGCTGAATGACGGCAAGGCTGATTTCAAGTTTTATTTCGGGCCGAACGATTATCAGATCATTGGCGACGTTGCTGAAAAGTTCGCGCGCAACGTATACCTGGGATGGCCTCCGGTTTACTGGATCAACAAATTCGTGATCTTCCCTGTATTCCATCTGCTGACTCAGGTATTCAGCAATTATGGGTTGATCATCGTGATCCTTGTTATCCTGTTGAAACTCGTGCTGTTCCCCCTGTCTTATCGCTCCTACCTCAGCATGGCGAAAATGAAAGTGCTGAAACCGGAACTTGATGAAATCAAGGAACGCATAGGGGAAGATATGGCGAAAGTACAGCAGGAGCAGATGAAGCTGTATCAGCAGGTGGGTGTAAATCCCATCAGCGGTTGCGTGCCTGTTTTGCTTCAGATGCCGATTCTGTTCGCGATGTTCTATCTCTTCCCGGCAAGTATCGAACTGCGTCAGCAGCCATTCCTGTGGGCCGAAGATTTGTCGACCTACGATTCGCTTATAAGCTTCTCGTTTGCAATTCCATTCCTGGGCAGCCACATCAGTTTGTTTACACTCCTGATGACCCTGTCGACGCTAATCTATACCTGGCAAAACAATCAGATCTCGTCGGTGCAGGGCCCGATGAAGTCGATGTCGTACATCATGCCAGTGATTTTCTTCTTCGTACTGAACAAGTTTTCTGCGGGGCTAACCTTCTATTATCTGGTGTCGAACCTTGTGACGTTTGCACAGCAGGCCGTCATCAAGCGCTTTGTGGATGAAAACAAGATCAGAGCGATCATGGAGGAGAACAAAAAGCGGAACGCAGCCGGAGGAGCAAAAAAATCCAAATTCATGGCGCGTCTTGAGGAAGCGATGAAGGCCAGCGAAGAAGCCAAGCGCAAAGCTGAAGAGGAACGCAAACGCCGGAAAGACAACCGCAAATAGGTCAGCTCCCGGCGCTTCAGCGGATTCTTTACTTTGCTTTTGAGTCCTCTTAGGATGGTTATCAACAACTTATCCCCAAACAGGAAGTTGTATTTTCGATGTTTCAGGCAGCTTCCGGCGTCTGACGTAAGGTAAAATTTCGTTTTATCAGTTTTTTGGTGTGTACCGATTGTGGATAATATGTTCCACGATGTTCCACGGTCCAGCGGGTTTTCACATATATTTGTGATCGCACCTCGTTGCGGTTTTTACTTTTTAAACGCTCAGAGAAGAAGGAATGGGAAAAATTATTGCTATTGCCAATCAGAAAGGTGGGGTAGGAAAAACTACATCGGCAATTAACCTGGCCGCCAGCCTGGCCGTACTGGAAAAGAGAACATTGCTCGTAGACGCCGATCCGCAGGCCAACTCAACGTCTGGGCTGGGTGTCAATCCGCGCGACGTCGAACAGGGAATCTATGAATGCATGGTCGACGGGATTCATCCAAAAGATGCTCTCGTCAAGAACGAGCTCAAATATCTGGACGTGCTCCCTTCACACATCGACCTCGTCGGAGCCGAAGTGGAAATGGTAAACATCGAGCGTCGCGAGGAGAAAATGCGCGAAGCGCTGGCCAAAGTCAGAGACGAGTACGACTACATCATCATTGACTGCTCCCCTTCCCTCGGGCTCATCACAATCAACGCGCTTACCGCTGCCGATTCTGTGATTATTCCCGTTCAGTGCGAATACTTCGCCCTCGAAGGACTTGGCAAACTCCTCAACACGATCAAAATCATTCAGACGCGGTTGAATCCGAGACTCGAAATAGAAGGCATCCTCCTGACGTTATACGATTCGCGAACCAGCCTTGGAAATCAGGTTGTCGAAGAGGTGCGCACGCATTTTCAGAAAATGACATTCAAAACCATCATCCCCCGCAACGTTAAACTGAGCGAGTCGCCAAGTTTCGGCCTTCCGGTAATCGTGCACGAGGCGGAAAGCAAGGGTGCCATAAGCTACCTGAACCTTGCCCGGGAGATCCTGGATAAAAACGCGGTGGTTTCAAGTGAGCCTGTTAACTCAATCGGTCAACAATAATAGTATTGACAAATGAGCAAAAAGAAAGCATTGGGCAGAGGATTGAGCGCTTTGCTGAGCGACAACTCCTCTGAAGATAAACTGGAAGTTGATATCCCTACAGGTACTATCCCTGCCGCGGCGGAAAAGGCTTCGCAAGGCTCGCCCGCCAGTGGCATGACAGAAATTCCCGTCGACGAAATTGAAGTAAACCCCTTTCAACCGCGAACTCATTTCGATCAGGAGGCCCTGCTCGAACTCGCCGAGTCAATATCCGTACACGGTATCATTCAGCCCATTACGGTAAGAAAACTAGCCGATCGCCAGTACCAGCTGATCTCCGGTGAACGCAGGTTCCAGGCGTCAAAACTGGCGGGCCTGAAATCTATTCCCGCCTACATACGCTCCGCCGATGACCAGCAAATGCTGGAGATGGCCCTCATCGAAAACATCCAGCGGGAAAATCTGAACGCCATAGAAATTGCGCTCAGTTATCAGCGGCTGATTTCGGAGATCGGCCTCAAACAGGATGAACTCGGCGAACGCGTCGGAAAGAACAGAACTACGGTTACCAACTACTTACGACTTCTCAAGCTTCCGCCCGACATACAGATCGCCGTGCGCGACAACAAGCTTTCCATGGGCCATGCCCGGGCAATTATCAGCGTGGAAAACCCTGATCAGCAATTGTATATCTTCAAGCGGGCGCTTGCGGAAGAACTCTCTGTCCGGAAAGTGGAGGAACTTGTACGCGAGGTAACGGAAAAGACTCCCCCGAAGAATGACGCCAAGCCGGCAAGTCAGCAAGCCAACCGTGAAATAAACCAACTGCAGCAACGCCTTTCCTCACACTTTGGCACTCGCGTTGTGGTGAAAAGTGACGGCAAAAAGGGAGAAATCAAAATTCCGTTCCTTTCGATTGAAGATCTGAACAGAGTTCTCGATATCCTGAAGCTAACTCAGGGATAAAAGCGTTTCGCTTTCCGTTCTTTTATTAGCTTTGCCGGAAGTCTGAAAGCCCTCATGCTCCGTATTACGATACTATTCGCGATTCTCCTGCATTCCATGGTCGTCTTTGGCCAGGAAACGCCTGAGTCTGCTCCAGACAGTCTGATTGTCCTCGATGAACGCGATACGGTGTTAACTCAAACCTATGCAGATCGGTTTAACCCCCGCAAAGCCCTCCTCTACGCCGCGGTACTGCCGGGGCTGGGACAGATCTATAACAAGAAGTACTGGAAGTTGCCGCTGGTATATGGTGGAATGTTTGCCACGGGCGTAGCTATCAATCAATACGCTTCGCAGTATACCGAGTACCGCAGCGTTGTCTTCCAGGCTATCGAAAAAGGCGTCGGCGAAAACGACATCGATGCCAGCCTCAACATGCGCACGACCCTGCGCGGGTATCGCATCGCCGTCGACAAAACGCGGCGCGAAAGAGATTTCTTTATGATCATCATGGGACTGGTATACGTCCTGCAAATCGTCGATGCCCACGTCGATGCCCATCTGAAAGAGTTTGATGTGAACCCGCGACTGCAGGTCAGCCTCGAACCGCTCATCGAACAAGGTCCTATGCTGGGCCGTCAAACAGGAGCCACGCTCGTCATCCGCTTCTGAAATGAGAAAAAGTTGTTCAGATGTTGTATGTTTAACCCAGTAACTTTACCTAACCTATGATAGATTGCTTACCGAAGCAGTTATCTGTCATGTCAAATTCGTAAAAAATGAAAATTGTTCTGCTCGGATACGGGAAAATGGGAAAGATCATTGAACAGGTGGCACTGCAACGGGGCCACGAGATTTCCGCCCGCATTGATATCAATAATCAGGAGGATTTCGAAACTGCACAAGGCGATGTTGCCATCGAGTTTTCACATCCCGACGCTGCTTTTGGCAATATCTCAAAAGCGCTCAAAAAAGGAATTCCAGTAGTTTGCGGAACGACAGGCTGGATTTCACGCCTCGACGAGATCCACGCGTTATGCAATGAGCAAAACGGTGCCTTTTTCTATGCCTCGAACTACAGCCTCGGTGTGAACATTTTCTTCAAGCTGAACGAATACCTCGCGAGCATGATGAAGGCATTTCCGCATTACAATGTAGAACTCGACGAAATCCACCATACGCAAAAGAAGGACTCACCCTCCGGCACAGCCATTACCCTGGCGGAAGGCGTGCTCAAACACCTGCCTCATAAGAAGAAATGGGTAAACCATGAGTCTCAAAACGAAGAGGAACTTGTAATCAAGTCATT
The DNA here is from genome assembly GCA_023417065.1 of Bacteroidota bacterium. Lineage (GTDB taxonomy): Bacteria > Bacteroidota > Bacteroidia > Cytophagales > Cyclobacteriaceae > Ohtaekwangia. The sequence continues at coordinate 73,660 of JAEZGH010000048.1, read as the reverse complement.
TCGCATTGCCGACATCCCGGGAACTCACTTCGTGAAGTACAATTGCGCAATCGACGATATCGAGATCAAGCATACGGCGCATTCGCGTGAGGGCTTTGCCACCGGGGCAGTACTGGTGGCTGAATGGATACAAAACCGGAAAGGAAATCTGACTATGGACGATTTCCTGAAATTCTGAACGAAAAAGGGCGACTAATCACCTGTTGGGATATTTTGGCTTTATTTGCACGGCAAACAGGCCCTATACAAAAGAAATTTAGTTTTTAACCGTGGAATTATACCATGAACTGGAAGTTTTGGAAGAAGGAAAACGCTAACGAAAAGAAGGTAGTTAAACAGAAAAGCAAAGCCCGCGAGTGGTGGGACGCGATCCTTTTCGCCGTGATAGCCGCGACGCTGATCCGATGGCTCATTATGGAAGCATACACCATCCCCACCCCTTCCATGGAAAACTCCCTCCTCGTAGGTGACTTCCTTTTTGTGAGCAAGTTCCACTATGGCACCCGCACCACGTCGACGCCGCTTCAGGTTCCGCTTACCCACCAGAAAATATGGTTCACCGATATCCCTTCTTACGTAGAATGGATCAAACTACCACAATATCGTCTCCCAGGACTTACTTCCGTTAAGCGCGAAGATGTGGTTGTGTTCAACGTTCCGGGAATTGCAGAAAACAATCTCGGCGTACCAAGAAGTCAATGGAGAGATTATCCGGTCGACCTGAAGACCAACTACATCAAACGGTGCGTTGGTATTCCTGGTGATACACTTACAATCCGCAATCGCGAGGTGTTTGCTAACGGCACGCCCATAGGCAAACCGGAAAAAATGCAGTTCAACTACGTCCTGATCAGCAAGGATAAGATCAGTGAACGCAACCTTGAAAAATTTGAAATCACAGCTGAAGACCTCCTTCAGGTAGCAGCACAGAACGACGGAACGTTTCAATACGTACTGGCATTAACAGAAGAAAAGCTGAACAATATCAAGTCAGCAAACGCTTCCTACATCGTATCCATTACCCCTTACGAGGACCGCCAGAGGGGTACTGCTTTTCCTTCGGCATACACCGATTCGAAGGCGCCACAGTTTAACTGGAGCGCTGACAATTTTGGACCGCTTTGGGTTCCCAAAAAAGGTGCAACCATCGCCATCAACGATACAACGCTCGCGCTATACGGCTATACGATCGTTGAATTCGATCACAACGACAATGCAAAAGTTGAAGACGGAAAGTTGTTCATCGACGGAAAGGAAGTGACTCAGTACACCTTCAACCAGGACTACTACTTCATGATGGGCGACAACCGCCACAACAGTCTCGATTCACGCTTCTGGGGTTTCGTTCCCGAAGATCACATCGTCGGCAAAGCCTTCTTTATCTGGCTTTCCCTCGACAAAAACGCAGGCCTATTCAACAAGATCCGCTGGAGCAGGTTCTTTAAGCTCATCAATTGAGAGGTTCAAGTTTCAGGTTTCACGGTTCAAGGTTTTACCTTCACTTGAATCTTGAAACTTGAACTTTGAAACTTGAACTTTGAAACTTACCAGTCAATTTCACCGAGCCCCTTACTTCGGAGGTATTCATTTGCTTTGCTGAAGTGCCGGCAGCCGAAGAAGCCGCGGTCGGCGGAGAAGGGTGATGGGTGTGGACTCATCAGGACCAGGTGCTTCGAACGATCGATGACTTCACCTTTCTTTTGTGCATAGGCGCCCCATAGCAGAAACACCACATTCTTTCGTTCGTCAGAGATCTTCCTGATCACAGCGTCGGTAAACTCCTCCCACCCTTTTTTCTGATGCGAGCCAGGCTGTGAAGCGCGCACAGTCAGGGTTGCGTTGAGAAGTAAAACTCCCTGCGTCGCCCATCGCCCGAGATCGCCGGATTTTGGAATGGGCTTTCCCAAATCATTGTGGATTTCCTTGAAAATATTAACCAGTGATGGCGGAGGCTTTACACCATCGGCGACGGAAAAACACAATCCGTTGGCCTGTCCTTCGCCGTGGTAAGGATCCTGCCCCAGGATTACCACCTTTACATCCTCGAAATTACACGTATCAAAAGCCCTGAAAATGTCTTTGCCCGGCGGATATACTTTGCACGTCTGGTACTCATTTCTGACAAACCGGATGAGTTCGCCGAAGTAAGGTTTCTGAAATTCACTTTCAAGCCGGGCTTTCCAGGAACCGGCAATTCTTACGTCCATGCCCAAAACTACGCACATGGGGCCTATTTTGCCGAAAAACAGCATAAAAAAGCAAAAAATCATGCACTTGATTACATTTGGATTTGTTCATTTAGGTAATTCGAAAAAATTGATATTTTTGAACCATATGGTAACCGAAATAACCGAAGGCATCAAAGTGAGCGTTGAGACCGAGTACCAGCCCGCGTACTCAAGTCCCAGTCAGTATCACTATGTTTTCACTTATCGGATCACCATTGAAAATGGAAGCGATTTCACAATTCAATTGCTCCGTCGTCACTGGCACATACACGACGCCGGTTTCAATCAGCGCGAAGTGGAAGGCGAAGGTGTTGTTGGTCAACAGCCGGTTCTCGAACCCGGACAATCGCATCAGTATGTTTCCGGCTGCAATCTGAAGTCGGGCATCGGCAAGATGGTAGGCACATACCTAATGGAACGCGTTGTGGATGGCACCAAACTTCAGATTAACATTCCTGAATTCACCATGGTTGCGCCACTCCGGCTCAACTAAGTAATCCCTCACGGTTTCCCTGAGGATGTCGCTGCTATTTCAATCACGCGCATTTATTACGTACTGGCTCGATGCCGTGGGCAGACACTCTCTGCATTCGCCCTTTTTTTACGATTTCTTTTCTACCGTCGTCGCACGCGATGAAGTTACGTCAGCCTATGACGTCCCCGAACGACTGAGGAAAGAAATGCTCGCCGACACTACGGCAATTAATGTTACAGACCTCGGCGCGGGGAGCCGTTTCAACGCGGGCTCTACACGCAAATTATGCGACATCGCCCGCGTAAGCCTCAGCCCCGCACGAAGATCCCGATTGCTGGATCGCATCGCGCGGCGCTTCGAATGTAGCCACATCGTCGAACTCGGAACGTCACTCGGGATCAACACCCTTTACCTCGCATCTGGCCACAACCGGAAAGTCACCACCTTCGAAGGAGCTCCCGAAATCGCAGGGCGCGCACAAATGAACTTCGCAAAAGCCGGAGCGGATAACATCGACGTGATCGTGGGCGACATCGGCAAAACTCTGCCCGATTTTCTGGGCGGCGATCCCACAATCGACCTGGTTTTCATGGACGCCAATCATCAGTACACCCCGACACTGACCTACTTTGAAATGCTCGTTCCGGCGCTCCACGCCAGGTCAGTAGTAGTACTCGACGATATTCATTATCACGCTGGCATGGAAAAGGCGTGGTATGAACTGCAACGTCATGGGTCAGTCTGGGGTAGCGCTGACCTTTTCAGGACGGGAATCCTCTTCTTTGATCCATCTTTGAACAAACAACACGTTGTATTACAGTACTGATCCTTGAATTAAGTAAAGAGATACCTTATTTTTGCGAACGATTTAAATCACTATGAACGACTCCACCCCTGACTCTGACGTACCTGGCAAACGGAAAAGCAATAAGAAGACCGCGATTATCATTGCGATAATGGCGGTGGTGATTATCCTCCAGTTTGTGAAGATTATACTCGATACCCGCGAAAAGGACGAAGTTGTCACGGCACTTACGTCCACGGAGCAGGAACTTGCCAGCACCCGTCAGCGGATGACCGAAATCCGTAACGAACTCGACGAAAAGATTGCCGAGGTTCAGAAGCTCGGTGGCGACGTCGCTGACCTGGAGAGTGCCCGGGCGGAACTCGATATGGAACTAAAACGGTCGATCAGGGCCACCGGCAAGGAAATAAAGACCCTCAAGGACAAGGTTGAAGGATACGAACTTCTTCTTCGGAATAAAGACGAGGAAATAGCCAAGCTGCAAACCGTGAACAAGGAACTGCTGACGGAAAACAGGACCCTGAAAACGGCGAAGAATCAGCTTGCAGACACGATTAACCGATTAAACCAGTCCAAGCAGGAGCTGGCTTCCAAGGTGGCTATTGCCTCCCAGCTGAAGGCTGAAAACATCCGTATTCTGGCATTGAACGACCGCGACAAGGAGCGCGAGTCGCCTTTCCGGAACCGCCAGCTGAGCAAGCTGAAGGTGACATTCAATCTGGCAGAGAATGAGGTCGCCCCTATTGAAGGCAAAAAGATCATGATCCGGATCATCGACGAAAATGGACAGGTTCTGTTTGACGTCGCCCGCGGATCAGGGACGTTCATTTACAACGGGAAGGAAGAATTCTACACCGCGGCCCAGGAAATCCTCTTTGACAATACCCGCCAGCAACTGATCTTCCTTTACGACAAAGGGTCGGATTACGCGGAAGGAACCTATACGCTGGAGATCTACGCCGACGACTATCGGATCGGGCGTGGAGAATTTACGGTCAAGTAATTGAGCGTCAGCGGGCCTCTATTTCCAGAAAAGACCTCCCGAGGTTTTTGGATTACCCTTTATTTTCCTATTTTTGCACCCTAATTTTCAAAAAACACATATTTATGAACAATTACGAGACGGTATTCATTTTAAATCCCGTTTTGTCTGAAGATCAGGCAAAGGATACTGTCGATAAATTCGTAAACGTGTTGAAAAAAGCCAATGCTGACGTTATCAACGTTGAGCAGTGGGGACTGAGAAAGATGGCTTATCCCATCAACAAGAAGTCTACCGGCTTTTACAACCTCCTCGAATTTAAGGCAGATCCCACGGTTATCAACGCTCTTGAAACCGAGTACAGAAGGGATGAATCAGTAATGCGCTTTCTGACCACCGTGTTGGACAAGCATGCCATCGCCTACAACGACAGAAGAAGAAAAGGCGAGTTTAACAAAGGAAACAAGAAAGCAACCAAAAAAGAGGAGAAGGAATCATGACATTGATGAACGAACCCATTAAACGCGCAGAGATTAAGCCTAAGTACTGCCGTTTCAAGAAGAATGGCATCAAATACATTGATTACAAGGATCCTGATTTCCTGCTGAAGTTCATCAACGAGCAAGGCAAGATCCTCCCCCGCCGCTTAACGGGAACCAGTCTGAAGTTTCAGAAAAAAGTGGCTCGCGCCGTGAAACGCGCCCGTCATATTGCGATACTTCCTTACGTAGGAGACTCTCTGAAATAATCCGCTAACCTTAAAGCAGAACAAAATGGAAGTAATTTTGAAACAAGACGTAGCCGGACTAGGCTATAAGAACGATATCGTGAAGGTTAAGGCCGGATATGGTAACAACTACCTGATTCCTAATGGCATCGCCCTTCTCGCCACGGAATCCAACAAGAAAGTAGTTCAGGAAAACATCCGTCAGGCTTCACACAAGGCCGCCAAAATCAAGCAGGATGCAGAAGCTCTTGCCCAGAAAATCGGCGAGCTTACTGTAGACATCGGAACCAAAGCTGGTGAAACCGGCAGAATCTTCGGTGCCGTTACTGCAAACCAGATTTCTGACGCCCTGAAAGCTAAAGGATTCAGCATCGACCGTAAGAAAATCGTACTGAAAGAAAATCCTAAGCAACTTGGCACTTACAATGTTACGCTCGACCTCCACAAGGAAGTTAAGCACGATATCAAAGTAAATGTAGTTGCCGAATAACACGCATTGAAACGCAAATAGAAAAGCCATCTTACGATGGCTTTTTTTTTACCCCTGAGCAAACCCATGGAGCAACATTCCTAAATTTAACAGCATGTGGTTACGCGTTTCCATCTGCATAATGTCGCTGCTGCTCACCCTGACAGTCAGCTCCTTTGCGCAACAGTTCCCCCTTAGGAAACTTACCGTGGAAGACGGCCTCGGCCACTCCGTCGTTTACCGCACCACGCAAACGTCAGATGGATACCTGTGGTTTTCTACCGACAACGGACTCACCCGCTACGACGGTGTTGACTTCAGAAACTTTACCACCGAAGATGGCCTCCCCTCCAACTTCATCTTCGACGTTGCTGAATGGAAAGGCAAGATGTATATCTCAACACTCGGGGGCAGCATCGTAACCATGGAAGACGAAACCTTCAAGCCCGCCTTCAGCGCTGCAGCCAATGCTCCGGCGCATCCCGTGGAAATCCGCGTAAACAATAACTTCTTCGTCGTCCTTGACCGGTTTAAGAGCCTCCACCTTCTCAGAGACGATGGAAAATTCTACGAGGTAAAACCGCGCGACCTGGGACTGCCCGACAGCACCTCACTTCAGGTTTACAATACCGAAATTGATGACAATACCGCCTACGTCTCTACAAACTATGGCTTCTACACGTATTCGAACGACATCTTTGTGCGTATCCGCCTGAAACACCCCGCGCCGGTATATACCTATCGCGCCCTGCCCATTGCAAAAGACCGCCTCCTGCTGGTGATGTATGACCACCTCGTCGAGTACAACCTAAGCACCCATCAATACACCGTTCTGCTCGAAGCCGACAGGAACAACCGGTTCACGCGGATTAAACGCGATTCACACGGCAACATCTGGTTGTCGACAATGAACGGCAACGTATTCTTCCTTCGACGACATGAATCGGGTTACCGGACGCTGCGCGTATTCAACGACATCGTCGTCAACGACTTCTTTGAAGACCGCGAGAAAAATCTCTGGCTCAGCACCTACGGCGAAGGCGTCTGGCGAATACAATCAACCCACGTTCGGAACCACCCCATTAAAGGATTTATCGTCTCCGACATGGGAATCGACCCCGACCGAAAAGAACTACTCGTCACTACTGTGAATGCCGGACTGAAAGTATTCGGCCTGGACGAAAATCATTTCCTGCAGGAAGTGCCTGACAACAGGTTCAGTAACATCTTCTCAAATGACATTTTCCTCGGCCCGATCGTAACCGCGCAGGAGAACACGTATGTGGGATCGGGACATACACTTGTGCGCATCAATGGAAACACCAAGCAAAACCTCATGCTGACCAACCCGATTACTTCAATCTTTATCCAGGAAAGAAAGAACAGGATATGGATCGGAGGACGCTTTGAGCTTTCTTATTGCAATCCTTCAATGGACACATTTGTGCAAGTCACAGGATTCAACAAGACCGTAGTACGCGCAATTGAAGAGTTCGAAGACGGCAGGGTTTTGGTTGGCACTGACAACGGACTTTATATCGAAGATGGCGACATATTCAAACCCTTTCCTGCAGAACCGGCCTTAAGGGAAGCAAACATAAACACATTGTATTTCGACCGAAGAACGAATAAGTTATGGGCAGGGACAAATGCAGGACTAGCTGGTGTCGAGGGTGGTGAACTCAAACTGATCAACAATCCGCTGACGCGCATCCGCTGCAATGCAATCGCTATGGATGAAGCTGGAAACTTGTTTGTCGGATCAGTGCGCGGACTTATACATTACGACGGCCAAAGATTTGAAATCCTCAGTACGAAGGAAGGTCTTACACAGGCCAATGTAGTCCGCGTAAAGTATCATCAGAATGAAAAAGTCCTTACACTGCTGGCATCAAACTCTATCTCGACAATCGACACGGAGTACTTTCCGGACATCCTTCACTTCGAACTTCCGAACATAATCATCGAAAGTATAACTACCGAAGACGAGACCCGCTCTTTTACAGGGAAGATGGTGGAGTTCAAAACAGCCACCAAACAGCTCACCGTAAAGCTTTCCACTCCCCAGATTCGAAACCGCGACAAAGTAGCATTCCGATACCGGGTCAATAACGAAGCCTGGACTTCATTCAACGGGAGTGAAATCGTGCTCCATTCCCTGCCCACGGGCATGATGACCATCGACGTGCAGGCCCACAAGATCAATAACGAAGCTGAGTCGAAGACACTTCGGCTTTCGTTCTACATCCCGCCGCCGTTCTACATGAAGTGGTGGTTTATCGCAATGGGGCTCCTGCTTACGGCTATGCTGTTCTCGCTGCTGGTGGTGTATTATTCGAGGAAGAAAAACCAGAAGCTCCTTGAGGAAAACCGCAGACTTGATGTCGAACACAAAGCCCTGCGAAACCTTCTCAATCCTCACTTCCTTTCGAATGCGATAAACTCCATTCACGCATTCATTTTGCAGAACGACCAACGCCAGACGCTGGGCTATCTGTCCAAGTTTTCACAACTCGTGCGACTCAACCTGGAACTCTTATCATCGGATCAGGTATCCCTCGACAAGGAAATCAAGAACATTAGTCTGTACCTCGAGTTCGAAAAGCTTCGCTTCACCGACAAGCTGAATTACACCATAGACATTGACCCACAGGTAGCCCAGACAGAAACGCAGATTCCTTCATTCATCATTCAGCCTTTTGTTGAAAATGCGATCTGGCACGGATTGCTGCCGCGAAAAGAAGGTGGTGACCTTGGGCTGCAGGTAAAACGTCAGGGCGATGCAGTCACCGTGATCATCGACGACAACGGCATCGGCATAAAGGAGTCGTTAAAGCACCCCAAGGCAGAGATCGACAAGAAGACGTCGATGGGTATCAATATCATTTACGAGCGTTTCGAGCTGTTGAAGAAAGTGAACCCGCGCTACCATCTTGACATTACCGACAAAAGCGATCTCAACGGGTCCGCCCGGGGAACCGGCACCATTGTCACCATTACGATCCCTACCGTCTACACTCAGAACTTGTAGCGTACGAATGCCTCCATCGCTTCGTATTCGGGGAGGCCCAGCTGATTGTAAGCATTAGCAGTAGCATGGTTGCGATCTTCAGCGCGTACCCAGAATTCGCGGGCATCATTGCCGGGGAACATCGCGCTGTCTTTCTGCGACTGGTGCTTGAATATCGCACGCCGTTTGCGCAGCAGTTCTTCAGGACTAAGAGGTACGGCCATTTCAATCTGGTCGATATCCCACTCCTGCCACGCCCCGCGGTACAACCACACCCAGCAGTCTTTCATCCACGCCTTTTTCTTCAGTCTATTGATCGCTTCCAGAATCGCGGCAAGACAAACGCGGTGCGTGCCATGGGGATCAGAAAGATCGCCAGCGGCATAGATCTGATGGGGCTTGATCTCTTCCAGCAAATCAACGATAATCTGAATATCTTCCTCTCCCAGCGGTTTCTTCTTCACCGCACCGGTTTCGTAGAAAGGCATGTCGAGGAAGTGCATTTGTTCATCTGGCACGCCAACGTACCGACCACCCGCCTTTGCTTCACCCCTGCGGATAAGGCCTTTGATCTTAAGTACCTCTTCAGAATCAACCTGACCGGGTCCTTTCTTCTTAAGTGACTGTACGATTTTCTTATAAAAACGCGCACCATCAGCCTTGCTTAAGCCAAACTGCTCGTTGAAGTCGCGGACGAAGTCAGCAAAACGGATCGCATCGTCGTCGAACACAGCTATGTTGCCCGAAGTCTGATAAGCAACGTGAACCTCATGTCCCTGGTCAACGAGCCGGATAAACGTACCGCCCATTGAGATGACGTCATCATCAGGGTGGGGTGAAAAAATTACGACACGCTTCGGGAACGGCTTTTTGCGCTCCGGTCTGTGCGAATCATCGGCGTTGGGTTTGCCCCCCGGCCAGCCCGTGATGGTGTGTTGCAGGTCATTAAAGATTTTGATATTCACCTTATAAGCCGAGCCAAACTCCGTAATGATATCTCCCATGCCGTGCTCCATGTAATCATTGTTCGTGAGCTTTAACACAGGCTTGTTGATGTGCTGGCACAACCAGACCACCGCCTTGCGGATCATACGATCATCCCATTCGATATTAGTAAGCAGCCATGGTGTTTTCAGGCGTGTTAGCCCGGAAGCCGCAGCTTCATCGAGGACGACGGTACAGTCGCGGTGCTTCTGGAGAAATGATGACGGAATCTGATCGGTAATTGGTCCCTCAACCGCCTTTCTGATCACCGCGGCTTTTCCTTCGCCCCAGGCCATCATAAAGACCCGTGCGGCTTTCATAATACTACCCACGCCCATTGTGATGGCCTTCAGCGGAACATTCTCGTCGCCGAAGAAATCGCTCGCCGCATCCAGGCGCGTCACCTGGTCAAGCGTTACCAGGCGTGTCAGTGACTTTTCGGATGAACCAGGCTCGTTGAAGCCTATATGGCCTGTACGGCCGATCCCCAGGATCTGTATATCAATGCCGCCCAGGGCATCAATCTTTTCCTCATACGCGCGGCAATACTCCTGTATTTCCTCCTTCTTAAGCTGTCCGTCGGGGATGTGAATATTCTTTTTTGGTATATCAATATGGGCAAAGAGGTGCTCCTGCATAAACCGCACGTAGCTTTGCAGGGCCGCAGGATTCATGGGGTAGTACTCGTCGAGGTTGAAGGTATAGACATTCTTAAAGCTCAGCCCTTCCTTCTGGTGCATTTTAACCAGTTCGGCATAAAGCCGTGTGGGCGTCGACCCCGTAGCAAGGCCCAAAACGACCGGTTTACCTTCCTTCTGGCGCGTACGAATCAACGCCGCAATTTCCCGGGCAACGAACACCGATCCCTGCTCGGAGGTTGCAAATATTTTCACCGGAATTTTTTCTGAAGCTGAAAGATCGTTGTTCATATTTGATATAGTTTATGCCTGAGTTGCCGTAGGCAAAAATAGCACAAAATCCGCGAAATTCTAAAGTGTTTGCGGTAACATAAATTTATGAAGCCATTTAGAACCGAACTCTCAGTCCCGCCCGCCGCCACCCTGTCCGGGCTAAAAACCTGCTTTCTGACGCTGGGGTCATGCTTCTCCGACGCCATCGGCGAACGCCTCGTAAAAACGAAATTCACGGCCGTCCCCAACCCATTTGGCGTGATTTACAATCCGATTTCGATCCACCGTATGCTCAACTACGCCCTGAACCGGCAAACACCCCCGGATTTTACGTACTACGCCCGCCAGGACGTTCATCACAACCACGACCTCCATTCGGAGTTTTCGGCTCTTTCGCGGGAAGCACTTGAAAACCGTATCCGTACACAGATTAATAATGTCAATAAGGAGCTGCCGACAACCGACGTCATTATCGTGACCTATGGTACGGCATGGGTCTACCAGTTAAAAGACTCCGGACACATCGTTGCCAACTGTCACAAGCGCCCGTCGGCTGATTTCGAAAAACGGCTGCTAACCGTTGATGAGATTCTGGCGTCATTCGCGGAAATTCACACCCAGCTGCAGGCAGCCAACGCTGGAGTGAAAATCATCCTCACCGTCAGTCCGGTTCGCCACATCAAAGACACCCTCCCACTCAACAGCGTGAGCAAGTCCGTCTTGCGCGTAGCCTGTCATCAGCTTGTGGAAGCATTCGCCGGCGTGGACTACTTCCCGGCGTACGAAATCATGATGGATGATCTGCGCGACTACCGTTTTTACGACAGCGACATGATCCATCCGTCAGCTGTTGCCGAGGAATATATCTGGGAGCGCTTCACGGAAACGTACCTGGATGCACCGACGCGTGAATTCATTACTGAATGGCGGAAGATCCAGGCTGCTTTGAATCACAGACCATTTCACCCGGAGTCTTCCGGGCACAAAAATTTCCTGAAAGAAGTGTTAAATAAGCTGCAGAACCTGCAAAGTATTGTTAATGTTGGTGCAGAAATCAATTCCATCAAGTCGCAGCTTGATCTTCTCTCACAAAAAGATTGACCCATGATCACCGAACAAAAGACCAATCGCCTGATAAATTCCACGTCACCCTATTTGCTGCAGCATGCGCATAATCCGGTTGACTGGTACGAATGGGGACCAGAAGCACTCGAAAGAGCGAAAGCTGAAGACAAACCGCTCCTTGTGAGCATCGGCTACTCCTCCTGTCATTGGTGTCATGTAATGGAACGCGAATCGTTCGAGAATGATGAAGTCGCTGCCCTCATGAATGAACACTACGTCTGCATCAAAGTCGATCGCGAAGAACGTCCCGATGTTGATCAGATATACATGGACGCTGTTCATGCACTCGGTATTCAGGGTGGATGGCCGCTCAACGTATTTCTGACTCCTGATCAAAAGCCATTCTTTGGAGGAACCTATTTTTCTCCCGACCTGTGGAAACAGGTGCTTACCAATATCAACCTCGCATTTCAAAAACAACGCACGAAACTGGAGGAAACCGCCGAAGAACTTCGCCTTCATCTGCAGCGATCCGAAATCTCAGCGTTTACCTCTGCAGGCCCGACAACTGCAGAAATTAAAGCAGAATTGCAAAACATCTTCAGGAAACTCGAATCAAAATTCGATACCGAATGGGGCGGTATGGACAAAGCCCCGAAGTTCATCATGCCGTCGGTATGGCAATGGTTGCTGCGGTATTACAGAATCACACAAGATGATGCAGCGCTCCTTCAATTGAACCTTACGCTGAAACGAATTGCACGAGGCGGAATTTATGATCAGATCGGTGGCGGCTTCGCACGATATTCGGTTGACGCCTACTGGTTCGCACCTCACTTTGAAAAAATGCTGTACGACAATGCCCAGCTTATCAGTCTTTACGCTGAGGCATTTGCAGTAACAAAAGATGAAGAATACAAAACCATCGTATACGAGTGTTTCGACTGGCTGCAACGCGAAATGACATCCGACCTCGGCGCATTTTATTCCGCTTTGGATGCTGACAGCGAAGGCGTGGAAGGAAAATATTACATCTGGAAAAAATCGGAGATTGAACGCGTACTCGAAGATGAAGCCCCGCTGATTTGTGACTACTACAACGTTACGGAGAAGGGCAACTGGGAACACGAGTCAAATATCCTGAACCGTCATAAAACCGACGAATTCTTCCTTGAGGAAACAAACCTCGATAACAAAGAGTGGGAAGCGATACTCCGCCGGGCGAAGAAATCGCTCCTCCGCGAAAGAAATGCGCGCGTGGCACCGGGCCTGGACGACAAGGTTATCACCGCATGGAATGCTATGATGATCTGCGGACTGACTGATGCTTATAAGGCTTTTGACGACAAGCGCTTTCTGAAAGCAGCCACGCTCAATATGCGCTTTCTTGAAAATGAAATCATGGATGGCACTGTCGTGTACCGATCCTTCAAGGAGAAACGCAGTGGTATCACCGGATTCCTCGACGACTACGCTGCGCTGATTCAATCACAAATCAAGCTCTACGAAGTAACCTTCGACGAGTACTGGATCAAACGCGCCGAAGCGTTCACAAACCATGTATTCGAGAATTTCTTCGACAAGGAAGACGGCTACTTCTTCTATACATCGGCGAAAGGCGAAAAACTTATCAGCCGTAAAAAAGAGATCTTCGACAACGTGATTCCGTCTTCCAATTCAATGATGGCGTGGAGTCTTTTCCGACTGGGAACAATCCTCGACCGGAAAGACTGGCGCGAAACCGCAGAACGTATGACTTCCGGAATGAGTCAGCTGATTGTTGATGAACCCTACTACATGAGCAACTGGGCAATCCTTTATACCGAAATTAAAAAAGGCCTTGTCGAGCTGGCTTTTGTAGGCGACGACATTGAAACCCTGCGCCAGGAGTTTCATATTGAGTTTCAACCGTTCACACAAGTGATGGGCACGCGTACAACGAGTGCCCTACCGTTGTTATCAGACAAAACTGTCAAGGGAAACAAAACCACGCTTTATGTATGTTTTAACAACACATGCTTTGATCCGGTCCATGGCATAGAGGCGGTCACGAAGAAAATCCGCGAACTCGACAACCGCTAGCGCGGAGAAATGTTCATAAAAACGGTTTTCCATACACCGGGATGAAGTAATGCTGCCTTCTTGCTATTTTAGCAAGCTGTAAAGGTATTATGCCCGCAGATGGACACCCAGACTCCTCCAACGCCGACCCCACCACCCAACGGAACGGAACCGTTGCAGACTGATCCTGCGGCAGGGAAGAGTACGCCTCCACCTGTGATTACGGGTGCCTACAAGCCACCGTCTCCCAAAAAAGAAATCGTCGTTATCAAGAAGGGGAACCGCATTCTGCGGATGCTGAAGTATTTCTTTTTCAGCTTTGTCATTCTTACCATTCTCGAGATCGGAATCGCCTACTGGCTTATCAGTTCACGGTGGCACCTGCTGCTGTCGAATGACGAGATGGTTGAATATGCAGAGCGCGTGAAAGAAGCGCCACCCATGCCGGAAAACTTCATGCGCGTCTATACGGCGATTTTTCCAAACCACGTTCACACGACACTCACACAACAGATTTTCATCAACTACGGTACGAGGTTTCTGTTCCGCCACACCGAAATTGACGACAAGCCTCACTGCATGTGCGACATGATCTATGATATACAGAAGAAACGTCACGCAGAGCTGGAGGCCGTAGAATGGGATGGCCGGCTTCAGGATCTTGAATTCGGATTCGGCATCGAAAAATACGCCACCCCGGAACAGTGTTTTAATTACGTCATGCAGTTTCGCGTTCCGGAACTTATCAATCAATTGAATCCGAAAAAGTATCCGCACCTGAAGAACAAAGCTGTCGCTGACATGAACGATGAAGAGCTGATGGAACTCATCCTGCTCCTGAAGTCACGGTGGCACTATAACCGCGAGAAAAATCCGGCGCGGTTTGAAAAGGCGCTGGAGCATTACCGCGAGCGTATGAAAGTGAACCTGGAAAAACAGGCAAACAACTAATCTCCCCCATCGGTTGCCTATTCGTGCACCGAAACACTATCTTTCAAGCTGATTCAGGAAAGCCAGCCTGGAATGACAGAGGAAACAATCCATTCTACCACCTTGTTCGCAGAGCTCCTGCTTCCGGTACCTGTACCAAAACTGTTCACGTACCGGGTGCCGGCACAGTTCAACGACGTCATCCAGACTGGTCAACGGGCAATTGTGCCCTTTGGTGATCGCAAAGTACTTACAGGCGTGATCATTTCCCTTTCACATCAGCCCCCCACAGACTATACCGCAAAGTCTCTTTTGGATGTGTTGGACGCATTCCCGTCTGTGAGCCCGGTACAGCTTCGCTTTTTCGAATGGATCGCACAATATTATGTATGCAGCAGCGGTGAGGTGCTGAATGCGGCGTTGCCCAGTGGACTGAAACTCTCGAGTGAATCCAAAGTTCAGCTCAACCCTGCCTTCGACCTGGAGAGTCAGGACCACTTGCTGACAGAAAAAGAACTTATACTGCTCCGGCGGTTACAGCACGAACCGCTGGAATATTCCGATATCAGTAAGCTGCTTGAGGTCAAAAACGTTTACAACATCCTCAAATCCCTGGTAAAGAAGGAAGCTATTATACTGTACGAAGAAGTCAGGGATAAATACAAGCCAAAAACGGAGCGACGCGTCCGGCTCACTGAAGAATTCCTCGACGCGGAGAAAATTGAAGAGGTATTCGAAAAGCTATCATCAAAGCCCAAACAGGAAGCGGTGTTACTGCGGTACCTTCAGCTGGTGCCTGTGCTGAGCGACAAGTCCCGGAACGACACGGGGTGTCCAAAGTCGGTTTTGCTCGACGCGCCGGATATTTCAGAAGCATCGTTGAATACGCTGGTAAAAAATAACATCCTGGAATTCTTCGACCGCATCGTATCGCGTTTTCCTGACGACATCCAGGGCACGGGTGCTGCGTCCGTACTGAGTCCCGAGCAGCAACACGCCTTCAACGAAATACTCACGTCCTTCAATTCACATCAGACAACGTTGTTCCAGGGGATTACCGGGAGTGGGAAGACGGAAATCTATATCAACCTCATCCGTCAGGCTCTCGACTCGGGATCACAGGTGTTATACCTTCTGCCGGAAATTGCGCTGACCACACAGATCGTGCAGCGCCTGAAAAAAGTATTCGGCAATCAAATGGGTGTTTATCACTCGAGGTTCTCCGACAACGAACGCGTAGAAGTATGGAACGGTGTGCTTGAAGGGAAATTCCGATTCATCGTCGGCGTGCGGTCATCGGTGTTTCTTCCGTTCGACAACCTGGGTCTGGTAATCGTTGACGAGGAACACGAGACCTCATACAAACAACAGGAGCCTGCACCGCGGTATCACGCGCGCGATGCGGCGGTGATGCTTGCCCAACTTCATCATGCTAAAGCACTACTCGGGTCAGCAACGCCTTCAGTAGAATCATACTTCAACGCCAGGCAGGGCAGATATGGTTATGTAACCCTGAATCAGCGTTATGGAAATGCCGTCCTTCCCGTTATCCGGATTGCTGATATGGGGATGGAGCGAAAACGCAAAACCATCAAAGGCGAATTCTCCGGACTGCTACTCCGAAACATTCAGGAGACTCTCTCCAAGGGTGAACAGGTGATCATCTTCCAAAACCGACGCGGCTACTCTCCTGTGATGAGTTGTGAAGACTGTGGCTGGGTCCCGCAATGCGTGAACTGCGCCGTTAGTCTCACGTACCATCAGTTTCGTCACGCGCTGATATGCCACTACTGTGGTTATCGCGAAAAGATACCGGCGGCGTGTCCGGTATGTTCGTCTACGCGACTGAAGACGGTGGGCTACGGCACCGAGAAGCTCGAGGAAGAACTCAACTTCGAATTCCCGGAGACGTCAATCCGGAGAATGGACCTCGACACCACGCGTTCCAAGACGGGTTATGAAACAATTATCGGCGAGTTCGAAAAAGGTGACACGCAAATCCTCGTAGGCACGCAGATGGTTACAAAGGGACTGGACTTCGATCGCGTGAGCCTTGTGGGGATATTCAATGCCGACAGAATGTTACACTTTCCGGATTTCCGTTCCCATGAACGCGCATTCCAGCTGATCACACAAGTAAGCGGACGCGCCGGGCGAAGAGACAAAGCCGGAACGGTGATTATCCAGACGTCAAGTCCCTCGCACCCGCTGCTCCAATTAATTCTGCGCAATGACCTGGACCGCTTCTACGACAACGAGCTGCGGGACCGCCAACAACATGGCTACCCGCCGTTCACGCGACTGATCGAGATCACCGCAAAACACATTGACAAGAAAAACTGCGTATCCTCAGCCAATCATCTTGCGGCGATGCTTCGCGAACAACTCAGTGGCGTCCGTATTCTCGGACCGGCAGAACCTCTGATCGGGAAAATACGCAACCAGTATCTGATGACGATACTATTGAAAATCCCCAAAGGAAAGGTGGATTTATCGTTCATCAAGAAGACGATCGCAGATATTGTCAACACGCTCAACGCTGAAAAAGAGCATCGGAACACGCGGTTCATTGTCGACGTCGACCCGCTCTGATGCGCGCAACGGTATGGCCACAGGCACGACATTTTACGCTTCCTTCAGAAAGCAAAGCGTATGAACACACCTGCAAACGACGATAAAGAAAAAGATTTACGACCACGTACGCCCATTATCGATGGCGACGCCCGCCCGGACATCGACCTTAACCCGGAGGACAATCTCAACGATGAAGCTGCCCGAAACAAAGACCGCGGCAAAACCACCAAAAACAGGGCAGACACCAATTCGCTGGAAGATTTCCGCGATGCGAAATGAGTTCAGGTTTCTGATCTCTCCGTTTTGATTTGGAGTGAAGGGAGGCTCCCATGAATTTCTTCGTAGAGAGGAGATTCAAGTTTCTAAATTTCGTGGTCCAGGGATGACGATACCTTGTAATTATGTCGTTCATCGGTTCGTGGACTAAATGAAGGAGACGATTGCGATATATTTTAAGGGCCTGCTTCTAAAAAGCGAATCAAAGAACCGTCCCAGCGGAACGACATGTTTGTAGAATACGAACCAATTGATTGCCCGCGTCCCGTGGGAACGGCATATTAACACCTCATGCATTCAAGGCAGGCACCCATCCATTCTGCTGACACGATCAAAAAACATCGCGTAATCGTCCCATAGGGACGATATGTTTGTAGAACACGGAACAATAGATCACCCGCGTCCCGTAGGAACGCCATGTTAACGGCGGGCGGAAATGAAGGAATGTAACGTAATACATTTTGCGGAACGAGGATGCGTTGTTGCCATTCGATCGGCTGCGTTCATGATCACGTCCGCGTGAATAACATTGTGAGCGAAATTATCATCCCATTTCGTGCGCGGAGAAGGTCGCGTACAAAATCTTATCAACCTCAGTAACACGGCATAAAGAATATCCCCGGAAACTGATCGACCCGTGCATTACGTTGAGTGATACAACAGGCACCTCGCCGGTACGAGAATAAGGTTTCGCTAACCAAACGCCTCGGACCGTTGCTCTTGAATTCTGCCGGCTTCTGGTGCCCGGCACGGACTATAAGGTTGATAAGGTTAGGGTGCTGGTTGTGCGTTATGTTACTAAGGTTGATAAGGTTGAACGACCACCCGCGTCCCGTAGGAACGCCATGTTAACGGCGGGCGGAAATGAAGGAATGTAGCGTAATACATTTTGCGGAACGAGGATGCGTTGTTGCCATTCGATCGGCTGCGTTCATGATCACATCCGCGTGAATAACATTGTGAGCGAAATTCTCATCTCATTTCGTGCGCGAAGAAGATCGCGTAGAAAACCTTATCAACCTTAGTAACACGGCATAAAGAATATACGCGACCTTATCGACCTTATCCATCGCAGAATAGCGAAAGAACCCGGAAACAGAAATTGCCCACTGAAACTGATCGACTCGTGCATTACGTTGAGTGACACCACAGGCACCTTGCCGGTACGAGAATAAGGTTTCGCTAACCAAACGCCTCGGACCGTTGCTCTTGAATTCTGCCGGCTTCTGGTGCCCGGCACGGACTATAAGGTTGATAAGGTTAGGGTGGTGGTCGTGCGTTATGTTACTAAGGTTGATAAGGTTGATCTTCTCGAATGAGACTATCATATCCGTCCCATAGGGACGATATGTTTGGAGCCGACATAACAATGAAATACCCCGTCCTGTATAGGGATGATATGTCAACGCCTACCCAATATGAAGGCCGCAACGCAAAAGATTCATTAACGCTCTATAAGAATCGAGCAATCTCCGTCCTGTAGGGACTGTATGTTTGTAGCACGCCGAGATGAACTAGCAACCGCCATGTTAACACCTCACGCATCAGGAGTACACACCTAAAGAATTCAACCTAACAATTTCAGATGCACACAACCCCAATCAGAATTCAGAAATCAGAAATTACCTAAGAATATCCCAATCCTCATTCAGCAGCGGAATAGCCGAATGCGCGGTCAGGTCAAACTGACAAGGAACAACAGATACGTAATTATTAGCAATCGCCCACTCGTCGTTGTCTTCTCCCTTGTCGAAGTTGACAAAATTGCCCACCATCCAGAAATAACGTCTTCCATGCGGATCAATGCGCACGTCAAAATCCTCCTCCCATTTAGCATTGGCCTGACGGCATACACGCACACCTTTAATCGACTCATTCTGCTTTGCGGGAAAATTCACATTCAACGCGACGCCCTTCGGCAGTCCTTTCTTCAATACCGTATCCGTGATAGAGATGAGGTACTTCTCAATGTGATCCATCTCCGCTTTGTGGCTGTAATCACATAATGAGAAACCAATTGAGGGGGTTCCTTCGATTGCACCTTCTATGGCTGCAGACATCGTACCGGAATACAACACACTGATCGAGCTGTTGCTGCCGTGGTTTACGCCGCTGACAATCACATCGGGCTGACGCTGACCTTTCAACACAAAATGACGCGCCATCTTCACACAGTCGGCAGGAGTACCTGAACACTCAAACGCGCGAACGCCTTCGAATATGAAGTTCTCCTCAAGCCGCAACGTCTCGCCTACTGTGATGGCATGCCCCATCCCCGACTGCGGACTGTCAGGAGCAACGACAATTACGTCACCAAGCTGCTTCATAGCATTCACCAGCGTGAAGATGCCTTTCGAAGTTATACCATCATCATTGGATACAAGTATCAGAGGTCTGCTCATAGCAAAAAAAGAATTGGTTGCTAGTTACGAAGAATTTCTGATTCCTGATTTCTGATTAAACCATCTCCTGCAAATGTTTGAGGCGTGCCCAGGAGGAGAAGGATTGAAGGATGACAATTCTGCTGTGCGATCTGGATTGCACCGGGCACTGGCACCGGGTAACCGGCAATCAAATCTCAGCTTCCCTGGAGCGAATTATAATACTCCACTATCCTCGCAAAATCATATTTCTCGTCAATCTTGAGACGATTGGACCGCATGTATTTTTCGACGGTGTCGGCACTCCGGCCCATCATATTGAGCAGGTTGGCTTTGCCACCGGTGAACTCTTCAATGTTACCTTTTTCATCGAGGAAAAAATATTTATGAACGAGAATCTGGCGCGTATAGGACCCGCCATAAAATCCATATGAATACGTTCTGTATTCAAGCGCCTCGCGGGCGAGAAGGGTCATCTTCCCGTCCTCGAGCAACTCAAAAAAAGTTGGCGTGGCGTAAGAGCCCGCGCGTGTATAGGGCAATGCGTAAAACTGTCGGTATTTGTTCACAGTCTTATCGAAGATTTCGAAAAACAGAACCTTGCGGGAAGAATATGCTTCGAACGTTCCCGCGCCGGTACCAAACTGAACCACGTTTTGTTCAAGATCGTACTTCACCGCACCCTTCAGCGTATCCCCCTGCAGCAGGACTATGCGTCCCTCGTGCCAGTATTGAAAAGGCCATTGCTGCCCATAGGATACATTCGCCATGAGCAGGAATACAATCAACACCACGCCGCGAAGGGCACAGACAGCTACTTCTTTATGGATACGGAGTCCGACGTTCATTTATTTCTTCAGGATATTATGGCCAAGCTTGTCGCGTTTTGTCATAAGATAACGTTCATTGTGCGGATTAGGTACAATTTCAATAGGAACATTATCCACAATTTCCAGACCATAGCCCATCAGTCCCACCCGTTTTTTCGGGTTGTTCGTGATCAGTTTGATTTTCGTAATCCCCAGGTCGCGCAGAATCTGAGCGCCAATACCGTAATCGCGTTCGTCCATATCGAAACCTAATGCAAGGTTCGCCTCGACGGTGTCAAACCCTTCTTCCTGAAGCTTGTACGCCTTAAGCTTGTTGAGAAGTCCGATACCGCGGCCCTCCTGCTTCATATAAAGAACGACGCCCTTGCCTTCGTTCTGTACCATTTGCATGGCTGCATGCAATTGCGATCCGCAATCACAGCGGCAGGAACCGAAGATGTCACCTGTAACACAGGATGAGTGAACACGAACCAGCACAGGTTCATTTTTTTCCCACGAGCCCTTTATGAGGGCCATATGTACCTCCTGGCTGTTCTTTTGTTCATATGCAACCAGGTTAAAATGCCCCCATTCGGTAGGCATATCCACCTGCACTTCCCGACGGATCAGACTTTCCTTCTTCACGCGATATTCAATCAGGTCCTTGATAGAAACGAGTTTAAGTTTGAAGCGTTCGGCGACTTTTACAAGATCCGGCAGGCGCGCCATGGAGCCGTCTTCGTTCATGATTTCTACAAGAACGCCGGCAGGTTTAAAACCTGCGAGCCGGGCAAAGTCGATTGCCGCCTCCGTATGTCCTGCGCGGCGCAAAACGCCCCCGCGCTTCGCCTTCAATGGGAAGATGTGTCCCGGTTTGCCAAGCTCCTCCGGCTTCGTTTCAGGATCCACAAGTGCACGAATAGTCTTGAACCGATCGTGTGCTGAAATACCTGTCGTACAACCATGACCTATCAGGTCAACAGATACAGTAAAGGGCGTTTCAAATACAGCTGTATTCTTGCCCACCATGAGTTCAAGTCCGAGTTCTTCGCATCGGTCCTCAATCAACGGCGCACAAATCAGCCCACGCCCGTGTGTAGCCATAAAGTTGATGATCTCAGGCGTCACCGATTCGGCAGCACATATAAAATCACCTTCGTTCTCGCGATCCTCATCATCTACAACGATGATTACCTTCCCATTCTTGATGTCCTCAATCGCCTCTTCAATGGTATTTAACTTAATCTCGCTCATCTTAAAATTGGTTCTTACTTCGGAATTACAATTCCCAGAACACTTGCCAGTTCCTTTTCTGCACCTTTCAACTGCTCGTGGATCGTAAAATATTTTTCAAGGTCGTCGTCGTTCGTGGCCTGTTTCATCTGCTGCAGATTTTCGTCTATGAGCTTCTGAATCATTCTGAATTTTAAACGTAGCACATTTGAGTATGCCATGTCGGTCAGAATATCACGTTCGTGCGGAAAATATATATGATATTTATCAGACCAGTATTTGCTCGTTTCATACTTGGGTGTCGTCAGTTCAGCAACCGTATATTTCACAACGTCTGACGCATTCTCCATAAAATACAACGTATCCGGCGCCTCGCCCCTGCCGGCAGCCTCGCGAAATTCCTGATATATCTGCTTGTAAACCGGATTGGTAAACTCCACATCCTCCAGCTCAGTCACCATAAAGTCGATCAGCCGCTTTTCGTCGTAGCTGTTCTCCGCATAGTTTAACAACAAACGTATGGATTCTCGTTCCTGCATCTGCACCATACTGTTGATATCCAGCCGGGTAGACTGCGGCATGACATCCGCCACCGGCTCAGGCTGGGGCACGGGCTCAGGCCGTTTGTCCTTTTCACGCTTGTTGCGTTCCGTAATCAGGATCTTGTTCAGCTCCGTGACCAGAACCGTTTCCTGGATCTTCAGCAACTGACTGGTTTCCTGGAGGTAAACGGAGCGTTTGATCGGATCCGGAATAAAGGATATGCTGGTGACGATTTCGCGGATAGCCTCAGCCTTACGGATAGGGTCATGCCCTGCCTCCGCAGAATAAAGGTCAATCTTGAAGGAAATAAAATCCTTCGTATGGGACCGCAGATAGGTATTCAACTCCCCGCTTCCCATCTTGCGCGAGAAGCTGTCGGGGTCCTCTCCGTCGGGGAGGAGAACAATCCGAACGTTCAGGCCCTCCTTCAGCACCAGGTCGATACCGCGAAGGGCGGCCTTGATACCGGCAGCATCCCCATCATAGAGTACCGTGACATTCTCAGTAAATCGCCGGATAAGCTTGATCTGTTCTTCCGTAAGCGCCGTTCCCGACGACGCAACACAATTGTCGATGTCGGAAAGGTGAAGTGAGATAACATCCGTATACCCTTCCACCAGGTAGACAAAGTTCTCCCGGCGAATGGCATTCTTCGCCTGATACAATCCATAGAGCACATTGCTCTTATGGTAAATCTCCGTTTCAGGAGAGTTGATGTATTTTGGTTGGTCTTTTTCCTTCTTGAGAATACGCGCACCAAATGCGACGACTTTCCCTGACAGGTTGTGCACCGGAAAGATCACGCGTCCCCGAAACCTGTCATAGCGTTTGCCTTCGTCTTTGCGGATCAGAAGTCCGGCTTTTTCAAGCATTTCCTCAGTGTGACCGTCGGCAAGCGCCTTGCGCGTCAGGTGGTCCCAGGAATTCAGGCTATAGCCGAGTTCAAACTTCTCCAGTATCTTGTCGTTGAACCCGCGCTCCCGGAAGTACGACAAGCCGATGCTCCTTCCTTCTTCATGCTCTAACAGCAGGTGCTTGTAATAATCCTTCGCATAATTCATCAGGATATACAGGCTGTCCCGGGTGGTGGGGCCGTCGTAGTTGCCTGTTGCGGCGGCATCCTCCTTGAGTTCTACGCCATACTTTTTGGCCAGGTAGCGGATGGCCTCGAGATAGCTCATCCCCTCGTGTTCCATCACGAAGGTGATCCCGTCGCCACCTTTGCCGCTGCTGAAATCCTTGAAGATCCCTTTGGAGGGCACCACGTAGAAGGAGGCGGTCTTTTCGTTGGTAAACGGGCTTAAGGCCTTGTAATTCTGGCCGGAGCGCTTCAGGGACACAAAATCGCCCACCACGTCCAGGATGTCCATCCTGCTTTTTACCTCCTCAATGGTGTCGCGCGAAATCATACCAAAAATATGGCCCCTGAGGCCGGATTAGGAATAAGGGCTCAAAGATACTAAAAAAGCTCCGTTGCCTTCAGCGAAGTTGGCGATGCCTGCCAGGGCGTGGATTCATGCAGCGACCGGTTTTTCGCAAAGTATCTGATTTTGATCATTAAGAATCCCTTTTTACGGTCTAAATTGCGTCGGTTTTGAAGACCCATTTTTACATCTTTTTTGTTCGAATTTCATGCGATATACCGAAGCTGACATTTTAAAAGCCCTTTCCACTGTTGAAGATCCTGACCTGAAACGCGACCTGGTGTCCCTGGGGATGATCCGGGATCTCAAGGTGACTGACGGCCTTGTGGCCTTTACCGTGGTATTGACCACGCCGGCGTGCCCGCTGAAGGAAATGATCCGCCAGAATTGTGAAGCGGCAGTGGGCGCGGTAGTCGGCAACGATAAAATTGATATTACGATGACGTCCACGGTGACATCGCTGCGAAACAACGCGCCAATCCTGACCGGCGTAAAAAACATCGTGGCAATTTCATCCGGCAAAGGGGGCGTAGGAAAGTCTACCGTGACGTCTAACCTTGCCGTTGCCCTGGCTCAGGCCGGAGCACGCGTAGGACTGATTGACGCCGACATCTACGGACCATCGATACCCACCATGTTCAACTGTGAATTTGAACAACCTCAGGTAAAACAGGTTGGCGGTCGCAACATCATCGTTCCCATCGAACAATACGGGGTCAAATTACTTTCGATCGGATTTCTGACTCCTCCCGACAGCGCCGTGGTGTGGCGTGGCCCCATGGCCAGCAGTGCCCTGAAGCAGTTTTTCACCGACGCCGACTGGGGTGAACTCGATTACCTGCTGATCGACCTTCCTCCGGGCACCAGCGACATCCACCTCACCATGGTACAGACCGTGCCCGTTACGGGTGCTGTGATTGTGACCACACCTCAAAAGGTTGCACTTGCCGACGCCACGAAGGGCCTGGCCATGTTCCGCCAGCCGCAAATCAATGTGCCTGTGCTTGGCATTGTCGAAAATATGGCTTACTTCACCCCCGAGGAACTTCCTGACAATAAGTATTACATCTTCGGCAAGGACGGAGGTAAGAACTTATCGCAAAAGTACGATGTTCCGTTTTTGGGGCAGATTCCCCTGGTACAGGGCATCCGCGAAAGCGGCGACTCAGGGCTTCCCGCTGTTATGAAGGACGGACCGGTAGGCGTTGCTTTCCGCGAACTTGCAGAGACGCTGGCCCGCAGAATTGCCATAAGAAATGCTAACTTTGCACAAACTCAAAAAGTTGAACTGAAAGTATAATGATGACAGGGGAAGAACTTGCCGGTAAAATCGAAACGTCGCTGAACTCCATCCGCCCATACCTGGAGGCCGATGGCGGAAACGTCAGGGTGATCGAAATTACTCCCGATAATATCGTACGCCTTGAATTCGTCGGCGCGTGTGGCTACTGCCGCATGTCAACCATGACTTTCAAAGCCGGCGTAGAAGCCGCCATCCGCCGCGATGTCCCCGAAGTAAAATCCATTGAAGTGGTGAACCTTACTCCCCTGGCTCAGTAATCCGCCAGGTACGGGTCTTCCCATCACAAGTTTGTCGGTTACTCTTTTTATCTTTGGTTGATTAACCCGTAAAAGCTATCGTGTCATCTGCCCGGATATTTCTCGTCTTCGGATTGCTTGTATGCTCAGGCTTCCGCGTCGGGATTTTTGCTCAGGAACGCTGCGGAACCGATGAATACATGAAGGACGTTGTGGGGACCCGCACGGAGTCAAAAAGCGACTTCGAGCAGTGGATGCAACGCCAGCTGAGAGTCAGGGCACAGGGAACCCGCCAATCCGCACGCACGAAAAGCACCACCTACAAAATACCTGTTGTCGTCCATATCATCCACAACGGTGTAAACCACCCTTCCAACATCTCGGATGAACAGGTCCTCTCCCAGATCAAAGTACTTAACGACGACTACAACCGCCAGAATTCCGACGCCGCCAACACACCTGCAGTCTTTCAGTCCGTCGCCGGTAATCCGGGTATTGAATTCGTACTGGCCAAACGGACACCGGAAGGACTTCCAACCAATGGCATCGTTCGCGTACAGGGGCCGAAATCATCCTGGCTGGTTACTGACAACTATCAGATCAAATCGCTGAGCTACTGGCCCGCCGAACACTATTTGAATATCTGGGTGTGCAACCTCACCGATTTTCTGGGCTACGCGCAATTCCCCCAGTCGAATCTGGTGGGCGGACTTGAGAACTCTTCCGGAAACCGTCTGACTGACGGAGTTGTAATCGCTTACACCGCCTTCGGGTCCGTAGATGAAGGGGACTTTGATCTCCAAACCAACTACAACAAAGGTCGGACGACCACTCACGAAATCGGGCACTTCCTCGGCCTGCGACACATCTGGGGCGACGACAACGGCGCGTGTGGCGGTGATGGTGATTATGTTGATGACACCCCCGACCAGGCCGATCGGACACTGAACTGCCCAAGCCACCCGCGAAACAACACCTGCGACAGTGAGTTGCCGACGATGTTCCAGAACTTCCTCGACTACACCAACGATGCGTGTATGAACCTCTTTACGATTGGCCAGGTAGAACGCATGCATATCATCCTGGAGAACAGCCCCAGGAGAAGTTCGCTGATCACCTCCCCTGCATTGGAGGAACCGGAGCCCCTCGCCAACGACATCGGTATACGCGAAATCATTGCCCCAAATGCCGGAGCGTGTCAGGGACTTGTAGATCCATCGATCGAAATCCGGAACTATGGCGGCAACACTGTGACGTCGGCGACCATCGAATTATCCGTCAACGGCACCGTGGTGGAAACCAAAACATTCGGTCTGAATCTCGCGACTCTCGAAGCTGAAGAGGTGACCTTCGCTCCTGTTGCCCTGGTCACGGGAAGCTTTGCATTTTCGTTTCAGGTCACCCATGTGAATGGCAATCCGGATACCGGCACATTGAACAACACGCTTCAACGGAATGTACTTATTCCCGAATCGGCAGATATCCCGATTGTCGAATCCTTTGACGTAATGCCAACCACGTGGCAGCAGATTAACCCCGACGGCCTCAATACGTGGGAATGGCGCACCGTTGTGAACGGACAACCCGGGAACAAGGCGCTGAAGATGAACTTTTACGATTACGAGGACAATGAAGGCGAAGTGGATGTATTCCTGAGCCCCGTTATCGACCTGACGGATGCCCCCGCGGCCCTGCTCTTGTTTGACGTTGCTCACGCGCAGTATCAGAATTCAAATGACGGATTGAAAGTCATCATCCTGAAAAACTGCGACGCCGACATCAACAATGGTGAGACGATCTATTCTAAGTTTGGAGACCAGCTCGCCACTGCCGGAAAGGTCAACGAACCCTACTCCCCGCTAAGCGCCGCAGACTGGCGAACCGAAATTCTTAATCTCAGTGCATACATTGGCGAGTCCGGAATTCAGATTGCATTCGTCGGCGTGAACGACTGGGGGAACAATCTCTACCTCGACAACATCCGCGTCGTCTCCAATGATTTTGCCAACGTAACGCTTAGGGAAATCGTTGCTCCTGCCCCCATCGTATGCGATCGCTCCGTCGTACCCAGGGTACTCGTCAGGAACAGTGGATCACCCATATCATCTCTTGATATCCGGTATACGCTGAACGGCAATGCGAATATCCATCACGTTAGCGGACTGACCATCGCAGCCGGCGATGAGGTTGAACTTGCACTGCCCGAGCTGCTGCTGAACAGCGGCGCCAACACACTGCAGGTTGAACTCCTCAACCCAAATAATGCATCCGATCTCGACCCTGCCGATAACACGGTGACACTGACTGTGGTGATGGACGACAAATCCACACGCGTTCCTTTCCGCGAAACGTTTGATGGAAATTTTGAGCAATCATGGACAATCCTCCAACCGGGAGGTAATCCATCGTGGGTTAGTGAAAGCTTCCCAAACAACGGTGCCGTGGCGTATAAAGGCTTTGAAAATTCCGTGGTCGGCGATGAGGCGTGGCTCGTGTCACCGGTGTTTGACCTTTCACAAACAGATGAGGCCAGCTTTTTCTTCGACTATTCATATGCAGTAAGGAATGAAAATCCCGACATCTTCCAGGTGCGGGCTGCCATAGGGTGTGAAGGCCCTTTTGAAACGGTTCTAAACTATACGGCGACACAACTTTCGGCGAAGACTTCAAACAGCTACTGGCGACCATCCAGTGACGATGACTGGAGACGCGATAACTTTGTAAACTTTGGTTCCTTCACCGGTGAAGAGCAGGTCCGTATCGCCTTCGTTATCACAAACCGGAACGGCAACAATTTCTATATCGACAACTTCAGGTTCTATTTATCAGCGAATACCGATCCGATTGAGGTTGAGGGAGCCTTTAACGTTTACCCGAACCCGCTGCGGTCGGGTCACCTGGTTTCGATTTCCTATGAGCTTCCGGCACTTGACGACATCATCCTGGAGATCACCGACCGCATGGGGCGGCAAGTCTACCGCTCGCGAAATCCCGGAATACTCAACCAGACCGACGTCATTGACACGTCGAACCTCGTAAACGGTTTGTACATCGTAAGAGTCATTACTTCGAACGAAACTTTTTATACTAAATTTATCATTGATCGTTAGCATTATACCTTTAACCGTTGAATGAGTATCTTGCATCAATCTTAATTTTTTAAACGTATGCCCCGAAAACAGAAAGTAGCCATTTTTTATGGAGGCAGATCCGTCGAGCACGGCGTGTCTGTCAATTCGGCCCGAAACATCTTTGAATACATCGACCGAAAGAAGTTCACACCTATTGCGATTGGGATCAGCAAGAAAGGAAAATGGTATCTCACTGACGGGGTAAGCAAAAGCATTGAAAAGGGGGAGCCACTCCACCTGGTTCTCGATCCGTCGAATCCGGCCCTGATAACAAAATCGGGAAAGAAGATTAAAGTGGACATGACTTTTCCGGTACTGCACGGTACCGACGGTGAAGATGGCAGCATTCAGGGGCTGTTGAAGGCCATGGACCTGCCCATGGTTGGCACGGGCGTGCTGGGTTCGGCCGTGGCGATGAATAAAATCGTCAGCAAAAAACTTCTTCAGGAAGCTGGCCTTCCGGTATCTGATTTCCTCGCGTTCCGCTATGACGAAAGGGAATCCATCTCCTACAATGCGATTGCGCGAAAGCTCGGCGTACCTTTTATGGTTAAGTCGGCGAACCTCGGATCGTCTGTAGGCGTCACCAAGGTGAAGTCGCGCAAGGATTTCGACAAAGCTGTCGAAGAAGCATTCCGCTACGATCAGGAAATACTCGCAGAAAAGTACATCGTGGGACGCGAAGTGGAATGTGCGATTCTGGGCAATGAACCACCGGAGGCGTCAAACCCTGGTGAAATCGTCATCAGTGCCAACTATGAGTTCTACACCTTCGACGCGAAATACGTGGATCCCGAGGCGGTACGCATCGAAGTACCTGCGGAAATTTCCAAACCCATTATCGGAAAAATCCGCAAAGCCTGCGTTCAGGCGTATAAGGCGCTCTATTGTGAAGACTTCGCCCGGATAGACCTCTTCCTCGACGCAGACGGAAATATCTACATCAACGAAATCAACTCCATCCCCGGATTCACCAACTCGAGCATGTTCCCGATGATGTGGAATGAACGGGGGATCGGCTTCACTGAACTGATCACAAAGCTCATTAACCTTGCACAGGAGCGTTACGACCGCGGAAAGCGTCTTGAGCGGGATTTTGAGTCGTCCCTGAAATTCTGATCCTTCGTATATTTGCCGATTACACAATCCAGATGAAGATCAAGTTGACCAAGTTTAAGAATAACTCACTCGCAGGCGTTTTGCTCCACCTGTTACTTGCCGCTGGAACATTCCTCCTGCTTGCGGTTTTCTATTTTTACGTATACCTGCCTAATGTCACCAATCACGGTGAGTCGATAACCGTTCCCGATATTGAAGGCAAACTGGTTTCGGAAATCGAAGCGGAGCTGAAAAGAAAATCCCTCCGTTTTGAAGTCAACGATTCCACCTATTCACCTGACTATCCACCGCATACGGTCATCAAACAATACCCGCATCCGGGAGCCAAGGTGAAGGAAGGACGCAAGATCTTCATTTCGGTAAACCGCGTGAATCCGCCTTCCGTGCCGGTGCCCAACCTGATCGATGGATCAGTTGTAAACGCGGACGCCGTGCTGCGAAGCAATCAGTTGAAGCGCGGAAAGATTGAACTCGTTCCAGGGCCATTCAACGTGGTTAAGGAAATGAGACTCAAGGGTGAAAAGATCGGTCCTGGCACGCGCGTGCCGAAAGGTTCGGTCATCGACCTCGTGGTGATGGACGGTGGCAGCAAGGAAGAGCCTACGCCCAATGTGGTCGGATACAGCTTCGAAGACGCCAAGTTTACAATCCTCGGTTCGAACCTCGTCGTGGGTGATATCAAACTGCTTGTCGATACCATGCGAACCAAGGCGGTAGTGGTAAAACAATTGCCGGCACCAGGGGAAAATATTAAGGTGGGTGATGCCGTTGATCTTTGGATAGGTGAACTTGGTACCGCACCTGATGATGACGAAGAAGATTATTAAGATCGTTCCAGCATGGCTGCATACCGCCCGCGGACTCCGCTGGCTCGTCCTCGCATGTGGCGTGTTTCTTACCTATTCAGGCTTCGCGCAACTTGTGCCTGTTCCGCTGGAAAGATCAGCGCCTTCCTCGTCAGCAAAAACAAAAGCTACTTCCTCAAAACGAACCAAGTCCGACACACCATTGCTCCTGCCCTTCTTCGACGACTTTTCCGGCACGCCGGTGTTCGTGGAGAACGACCCCTATTCAGGATTTCCTTCTGAATCCTTATGGGAAGACAGTTACGACGTGTGGATCAGTGAAGGCCTGGGCATCAACGCACCGTCGCTGCACGTTGCCACGCTCGATGGACTGGATTCGGCTGGCAAGCCGTACTCCAATCAGGCATTGGAAAACGGATACAGGGATATCCTGATGTCGCGTGCAATTGATCTGAGCACGGACTATGTGGGACTGGGCGAGAGATCCGGTGTTTACCTCAGCTTCTTCTATCAATGGCAGGGCAACGGCGAAGCGCCTGACGCCAGCGACTTCTTTCGTGTGGAATTCCTTACGGCGGATAGCACCTGGGTTACTGCGCTTACCATTACAACGGTACCTGACTTCACCCGCGACCAGTTTTATCAGGCTATCGTTCAGGTGAATGGTGAACAGTTCTTTTCAAAAAAATTCCGCTTCCGCTTTCGCAACTATGGCCGCCTCTCGGGCCCCTACGACAGCTGGCACCTTGACTACATCTACCTGAACAAGGGGCGAAATGCCAATAGCCTCACCTACCCTGACCGCGCTATTGCCTCTTCGGTAGGACCGGTGTTTGGCGACTACTACAGCATACCGATTGATCATTTCCGCGCAGCCCCAACGTACACGCCTCCGAAAGTCGACATTCAAAGCCTTCGCGGTGGTCCCGACGGAGCTCCAACAGACTACACCGTCCAGTTCACGTTCGACAACTACACGGACGACGCATTAACCCGGGCTACCATGCCTTTCGGTCCTGTAGGATCGAAATACCCGGACAACAACCTTCAACCCGGTGAACGCTACCGGAGCACGATAGCCACCACATCCAGCGGGATAGACTTCAACGATCCGGGTTTCGACCGGGATGCATATTTCCTGCCGGAAGCCGATCGCACGGATCTTCGCATTTCACTGGGCATCTATGAACCCGATGAAGGAATTTTTTCATCCAACGATACGATTTCGCAGGTTTATCACCTTCACGATTTCTACGCATATGACGACGGCACAGCCGAATACGCGGTGGTATTGTCGGAGGCCGACGATCAGGTCGCATACCGATTCGATGTGCTTGCTCCCGGTCCGCAACAGCTTGTGGGCTTTGACGTGTACATTCCGACGTACAGCATCAGCGGATTTACCACCGCGGAATTCTTTGTCCTCGACGTAGACGAAAATGGTGAGCCCGGTGATCGCCTCACTGCAGTAACCCACGTGGTGCGGACGAATCCACGAAATCATTTCCAGCGTGTGAATATCGAACCCGTTGTAGTTGAAGGTCAGTTCTACATCGGTTGGAAAGGGTCCGCCACGAACAAAATACGCGTCGGCATCGACTACAGCAACAATACGGTTGACAGGATCTATGAAGACTTCAACGGCATTGTTGAGAACGGCAAGATCAAATGGTACCCTGTTTCAGCGCTCACCGAGGGCAGCCTGATGTTACGCCCCAACTTTGGAGAGGCCGGCCCCATCAGTGGCGTCACTCCGGACAGAGAAGCAATCGCTGTGTACCCAAACCCTTCCGAAGGTGCGTTCACTATCCGGTCCGTTGTGGAACGCCTCCAGCTGATGAACATCTCCGGACAGCCCGTACAGTTCAGCTCCGTAACCTCAGGTGATGAGACGCACATTCGCATGAATAATCCGGTTGCAGGAATGTATCTCCTCCGGTTCACAAAAGGCGGACAGATCTACACGAAGAAACTCGTAGTCAAATAGAAATCATTCCTCTACACCGACGATCTCGATACTGAGTGGTTCGGGGCTGAAGCATATGATGAAGATTAGCAGCGACAGCCATCCCAGAATAACGCGTTTGGTATCCAGGGGCTTTTCGATTTCCGCCGGGGGATGCGCAACGCCAATAAATCGACCTACGACGATTCCGAACAACAACCACCCGCGATAACCATTCACGGTAGGCGCCACCGCAGTTATCAGGAACTGAACCGCGAATACCACGCACGCGACCATCAGCGTAGACTTCGACGACAAGCCCAGTCCCCGAAAGCAGAAGAAATTAAACCAGATGGCAAGCAGGATCAGCACGGGCAGACGCGGCAGGAACCCGAAATACGTTCCCACGTTGTCGGTATGCGCATTTACCCATCCCAGGCCTGCATAAAAGATCAGCAGGATAAAAAACGCTGACGCGACGCGTTTGTGCCCTTTCCTACCGAACAGGCCATACGTGATATGTCCGCCGTCGAGCTGGCCAATAGGCAGGAGGTTGAGAGCGGTGAAAAACAAGGCGATAAAGCCGGCCATCAGCACGGGGTAGTGCATGATCTCGTTTGGATGAGGCACACGCTCGGGGTCAGCAACGAAGCGTTCGAAAAACTCAAAAACAAGGTTGCTGCCAATAGACAAGTAAATTGCACCACCATGGTCACCGACATACGCCTCGTCATACACCACGTCTGCATAATCGCGTCCATACTCGGCGTATTCGGGGTGAAACTCGAAAACATACTCCGGAGGCGGCAATGTTGAGAATCCGTAATACAATACGCCGAGTGCCATGATGAATCCCGCCAGAGGGCCCGCAAGGCCGATATCGAAATTCTGAAGGTTGCTTTTTACCCGCGAGCGGATCCTGATCACCGCACCAAAAGTGCCGATGAAGAAAAACGGAATTGGGGGAAAAGGAATATAGTAAGGCAGCGATGCGCTGACCCTGTGGTACATGGCCGTAAAGTAATGACCGAATTCATGCACTGTTAGAATAAGCAGAAACGGTATTGAAAATGGCGCTCCGGACCAGAACTGCTCCCAGGAGTAATCCCAGTTTATTGCCAGCCCGCCATTGCCATCACCCGTATAGATGGAATAGCCGAAGGCAAAGCTTGCGCCGGCCATTGTCGTTGTTACAAACGTGACGACGAACAAACATATCTGTAGTAGAACGCGCTTCAGATCCTGGTTCATCGGAAATATTCTAGGATGAAATCGGGCGTATTAACAAAAGCAGTTTGGAGTCCGACTGCAGCTGCGCCGGCGATGTTATCGGGATTATCGTCAAGGAAAAGCGTTTCCGACGCAACAAGGTTATTTTCTTCCAGCACTTGCAGAAAGATCTCCGGTTCGGGTTTCCGCTTGCCCATCAGATGAGAATAATACGTCCGGTGGAAATAGTTTTCGAGAGCTGCCGTATTCTGTGAAGGAAGAATGACGGAGTTCACGTAATCCAGATGGATCGTATTTGTGTTGCTCAGCAGAAACGTGGGATAGCTGGCTTTCAGGCTGGTTAACAACTCCAGTTTGGCTGATGGGATGGGCCCGAGCATGGCATTCCAGCAACGGTCCAGGTCGCTGTCGGAGACATTGATTCCGTACGCGTTTCTGACAAAATCCCGGAATTCTGCATCGCTGAATTCACCGCGTTCGTATTTCTCAAATCCACCGGAAGTCCGGAAAATCTGCACCACCTTTTCGACTGACAGTCCGGAGGCCTGGGCAAATTCCTGCAGCGTCCGGGGAACATCGAGATCTAAAATAACGCCTCCGAGGTCGAATATGATGTTTTTGAAATTCTTCTCCATTAACAGCACCATTTAATGCCGCGGCAAAAATAAGGAGAAACGTCAGATTACCACCCTTATAACGGAAAATGGTCCCGATTCGACCTGTATGACAGGTCTGGTTCAATCCATGCGCGTAGTACCCCTGACAGGTATCCTTATCGGGTTTCCGGGCCCACGATGAATACCGTTCCTGCCGGATCCATAATCCAGTGATGCCCATCTGGAAGTTTCTCCAGCTCATCGCATGTATCTACCCCATTATCTCTAAGCCAGATAGCCGCCTTTTCGACATCCGGCGAACGGAGTTCCAGCCATGTCTCCGAATGCGTGTAGTTATCTACACAATCCAGCCAGATCGTGTTATGACCAAACTTCACTTCATGAGTGCGCGACACCGTGGGATTGTCTATCGGTCTTTCCTTCACATCAAACCTGAGCACATCGCGGAAAAACACAACCGTCTGTTCGTATTTTGATTTGGGTATTTTGATAGCGATGTTAACGCCTGCGCTGAAGGTGGGAGAACTCATAACGAAGAAATTTTATGATGATTGAATTTCGGACACGACAAACGTCCTGAACCACTTACTGGCCTGACGGCCTTGATTAAAGTTACGATATCTTTTCGTACACCGATTCCCCCCAATTGAAACGCAGGCATTTCCGACCATTCATTGTTTTCATTCAAATCCCCTGATTTCGTCTTTTCTGTGAGTCTGGGACCGCCATGCATGGTCTTCAAGCGGAGTGCGCTGTCACATCATTGCGGTATTTCCTCCCACCGTTAAATAGGCTTTTTTGCATTGAACATTATCACTGGCTTATGAAGCACCTCTACCCCCCTTTATTACTCATTTTCTTACTATCGGGCTACGCCCACGCGCAACGCCTGAAGTTGCCAGCGTCGCCAACGCCGACGTTCTGGCACGGACTCGACAAAGTCCAAAGCAAGTTTAATGAAGACTTCGAGGGTTGGCAACTGCTTGACCCCAGCGGGAACAATCCTCAGGAACTTTCGCTCAAGAGCCATGGCGAAGATCTTTCGCTGCCCGGAGAACACAGGCTCTATTACTTATCCGGAAAGATGAGTCAGACAAATACCTGGTACTATTGGGTAGCGCCGGAAAAATTTCTGGGCAACTGGATGGCTTCTTCCTATCGGTTGCAATTGTGGTTTTCCCTTAAGCAGTCCGTTGATGGGACGAACGCAGCGTACAGCGATGTTATAATATCGAATGGCAGCTACAGCCTTCATCACTCATTCGATGCACTACCGGGTACAGGCTTCAGGGCATACGAACTTGGGCTCGACGAAGAAAACGGCGACTGGCGATGGGGTTCGAAAAACGGGCCGCGCGCGACACGTGAACAGATAAGGCGAGTGTTCTCCAATGTAACGTCTTTTCGCATCAGAGGCAGATACACCGCCGGAGCAGATCTTGAGGCAGGGATCGAGAATGTAACCCTTTATCAGTGGCCCCGGGGAAATGGCCCCCTTATTTCGGACTTCACTCCTACGGCGGCTATTCCGATGATTTCCGTTACCATCACTGGCCATAATTTTGCCAATGGTTCGCAAAACAACGCAGTGTACTTCGGCGGCGTGCGCGCCAATGTCACCAATGCAACGGCACAACAAATTGCCGTGCAGGTTCCTGAGGGCGCGCAGTTTGCACCCATCACCGTCGTCAACCTCCTCAATGGATACGCGGGCACCACTGCGCGGAATTTCCATCCCATTTACAACAATGAAGGCGACAACGGCGGAAGAATCGTTGCGGGCTCTATCGGCAAGAGAGTAGACATTGCAACTGACGGAAATTCACGGGGACTGAGCCTTGCAGACATTGACGGCGATGGACTCAACGACATCATCGTCTCTTCAGGTGGAATACAGATCTACCGGAATCTCGGCGTAACGGGAACCATCACCACCGAATCCTTCGCACCAAAAGTTACACTCGCAAACGGCACCATGGAAAATGCTGTTGCTGATTTCGACGGCGACGGCAAACTGGATATTGCAGTGGTGTATAATACGCAGTCTAGTGCGATCGTCGTGCACCGGAACATAAGTACTCCCGGCAACATCGCATTCGAACCTTTCGAAATATTCACCGCCCCGAATTATTCAACGCACGGCCTGCACGCTGCCGACATCGACGGCGACGGACAGATCGACTTGCTGGCAACTCACTCCAGTTCGGGCATTACTCCGTACCTCTATCTGTTCTTAAACGTCAGTGGCGAAGGATTTATTGACTTCGCCTGGGGAAAGAGTATCTCCGCTCCCGAATTCAGCGCCGCAAGTAAAGTTATCACCGCCGACCTCGATGGCGACAAAAAGCCGGAGATACTGGTTCAGTCGGGTTTCGACGCCAAAATTCATGTTTTCCCGAATCTTTCACACCCCCGGGGCACAAATTTCGGAGATGCCTTCGTTATTGATGGCCCCGGAAGTGTATACGGCATGGCTTTCGCCGACCTCGATGGCGACCGCAAGGCTGAACTCATCTGGAAAGGAGCAAACCCCGAGGATATCCACATCGCCATAAATGAAAACGGATTACTCACATCCGAAAACTTTGCACAGCGGATCATTCTCCGGTCGCCCCTCAACCACTATGGGGGAATCGCCATAGCGGATTTTAATGCAGACGGTAAACCGGACATCGTCGCGACTGATGCCGCTAACCTGGCCATCTTTGAAAACAACTTCACAAACGGTGAATTGTCAGAGCAGTCGTTCCGCGAAGCCACGATGGTTAATATCGGCACCACCGCATATCCGTTGAATCCGGCGATCGCTGACCTCGATGGTGACGCTAAACCCGACATCGTCCTCGCCTTCACCAGCAGCTCACGAATCAGCATCCTGCGCAATGAGTGCTTTCCCGCTCCCGTTGTAAAAGAAGCTCCATTGACCGGTGTACCCAATGGCGAATTTACGATCAAGGGCGACCACTTATATGCCGGAGCCGTTAAGCCGCTGGTCAGCATTGCAGGCACGAAGATGGAAGTACCTGAAGCTGACGAGGCCGAGCTGACGATCATGGGGCCCGTCAACCCTGTTTACGAACGTATCAGTGTCACAAATCACGGCCTCACCGGCTTCAGTACAAACAAGTATTCTACAATGTTCAATGCTGCGGCACCGTTGGATGAAACTACGTTTGAGCGCAAGGCCGACATCCAGTTATACAACGCCGGAAACAATATCGCCGTTGCTGACTTCAACAGGGATGGCTTTGTAGATGTTATTGTTCCCGACATCATCGGCACCAACAAAGCGCGGGTTTTCAAAAATACTACTACCATGCCGGGCAGTCCGATCTCCAATGATCTGCTTGTCCCGGTCGACACCATCAACGCGAATGGAAGATTCGTCGGCGTGTCCGACATCGACGGCGACGGATGGCAGGATGTCATTGTTCAGGGCGGAGCATATCGCAATGCAGGGTCCGCAGACTTGGTATTTGAAGACCGGGTAGACGGCGGCTCGGGAAGTTCAAGTCGCATGAAAACAAACCTGGATTTCGACAAAGACGGTAAGATGGACATCGTAGTCGTAAATGGTAACACAGTTGCGGTTGTTGGCAATCGCTCGTCGAAAGGCTCGTTCACTACGGGTGCAGGCGTAGGTACATGGCGCGCCGCTTTCAATATGCCTGCAACAGGCGGAAACGTATACGCCATCGACGGTGCTGACTTTGATCTCGATGGCTTCGATGACTTTGTTTACGGCGTATACAGCATCAACAAAATCCACGTGGTGCGGAACAAGGGCCTGAACAAAGCCCTCGATGCGTCTTCATTTGACGATGCGCTTCCTCTTGATGCAATGGCCAGACCTATTGCGATCATGACCGGTGATTTTGACAACGACGGCAAGCCCGACTTCGCTGTCGCAAACCAGGATGACGGAACTATCTCCATATTCAGGAATTCATCGTCACCGGGTCTGCTTGCCTTTGCGCGGTTCGACTTTACCGTCGAAGCAAAACCTTATGATATCGCTCTGGCGGATTTTAATGGCGACGGAAAAGTGGACATTGCAATCGCTCATCAAACTACCAACACCACAGGTAAACTGTCCATTCTTGTCAACACGACCTCGAACGTGATTTCATTCGGAACACCAATCGTTATCGACCTTCCCAATGTTCCTACGAGTATTGCCGCGGCGGATATGAATGGAGATCGTAAGCCGGATATCTTGGTCACGCGCGAGAATAACACGGGCGGTGGAAACACAAACTCAGTACTGTCGATATTCCAGAACAACATTGAAATCGGCACCGGCAACCCGCAACCTTCGTGTCAGGGAATTGAATTACCGGTAATCACTTACTCAGGAGTCAGCCTAAGCTCGACCGAAGGCGATTCATACCAGTGGTTCGAAAATGGTTCAGCACTCGCCAGTGAGACGGGCAGAATACTAGGCAGGACGCCGGTAAATGGAAAGACTTATGCAGTGGAAGTTAACGTCGGTGAATGCACGGTGCGCTCGGCAGACTTTGAATTTGTCTTCACGTCGGTGTTACCGGAGCTGTATCAGAATGTGCTGATCTATCCGAATCCCACTTCCGGCGACGTCGTTCTCGAAGTGCGTGACTTTAAAAAATCATTTGGCGTGGTCGTGCTGAACGGGCAGGGTATGCAGATTAACGCCTTCGAGTCAAGATCGAATACAGCAACGGTATCGCTAACTGACGTTCCTTCAGGAGTATATTTTATCAGGGTATTGTCAGACCAGAAAAGCAAAACCTTCAAAGTGATCAGGACGGAATAGTTCTGACCCCGGGAAGTTGGCTGATGAAAGGTTGCCCCGAAAGGGCAACTTTTTTCCGTCATCTCGTCGCGATTACGGTGAATCCGAAGTTGAACTAGTCTTTCCCAGATCACGGAGAAGGATGCACAGAATTGGTGGCGTCTTTGACTTTTGATAATGCACCTTGAACGTCTCTCCCCGAAGCACCAAACGTTACTTTCCTGCCTGAAATTTGAGCCTTGAACTCCCTTCTCCGGAGTGCTGCCCCATTCAGAAATCACTTACATTCCCCGCTTTCCCAGGAAGTGAGCCCTGCCCTACCCGCGGCACATGCATTGCTGTAGGTCTTTCCATCGCAGCCACACACCGGATTATAATCCATGGTGCAAGGCCCTTCACTGATTTTTGACTCATCGATACACCCGACATCACTTGTACTCTTGCAAAAGGTCATTCCGGACAAAAGGAATAGTATTCCAAGGAATCTGATAATCTTATTCGCCATCATGCTTAACATTTAAATTTTTAGGTTTCTGTCGCTGACGTCGTGAAGTTAGACATTCATGCTGGTCTTCGCGACGGGTAACCGTTTTTTGGTTCAGACACGCTCCAGGACCATTTGGTTGGACTTCTGAACAAAGCAAAGTTGGTCTTTTAAACAAAGTGGCAGGTTTGCGACCTCGCTACCTTTGTTCCAACAAATCCAAACATCATGAACACAGTAACACAAAGCACTAACTACGGCGGGCTTATGCAAACACCGCTTCATTCCGGATTTAATGCACGCTCTACGGCAGGTGACGTCATTTCAGGGACTGACCTCTCAGGGAAGGTCGCCATCGTTACGGGAGGAAACACAGGAATAGGACTGGAGACCACTAAGGCGCTTGCGGCAGCCGGCGCAACGGTAGTCATACCCGCACGCGATGTTGCGAAAGCCCGGAAAAACCTGGCAGACATTTCAAATGTAGAAATTGCCGCGATGGACCTGACTGATCCCGATTCGATTGACAGGTTCGCGGCCGGGTTTCTAGCCACGGGACGAGCCCTTCATCTGTTGATCAACAACGCCGGCATCATGTGGGTCCCGCTGCGCCGTGACGACCGTGGTATTGAATCGCAGTTTGCCACAAACTATGTAGGACAATTTCATCTTACGGCGCGTCTCTGGCCCGCACTTAAGAAAGCCAATGGTGCGCGAATTGTGAACGTGTCGTCACAAGGCCATCAATTCGATTCAATAAATTTTGACGACCCCAACTACAACAACCGCGAATACGACACGCTGCAGGCGTATGGTCAGTCGAAGACCGCGATTAACCTCTTTACGGTTGAACTGGATCATCGCGGCAGGGAGTCGAATATTCGGGCATATTCTCTTCATCCCGGTTCGATCCATGGAACCCAACTTGCACGGGAGGCGTCGCCGGAACTCTTTCAGAAGATGGGCTTTTATGACAACGATGGCAAGATTCGCCCCGAAGTTCTAGAAAGCCTGAAAACCATTCCTCAGGGTGCGGCAACAACAGTGTGGTGCGCAACGTCTCCTTTGCTCCAGGGCATTGGCGGCGTCTATTGTGAAGACTGCGACATCGCTGAAGTCAGCACGGGGGCCGTCGGTTCCCCCGGTGTCCGCGCATATTCGCTGAATGGCGACAGCGCACGCCTATTATGGACGCTCACCGAAGATATGACCGGAATCGAATTCAACACAAAATAGAATATCGCCATGATTGCCTGGCGCGTATCAATATTCC
This sequence comes from Bacteroidota bacterium, assembly GCA_023417065.1. Taxonomy (GTDB): domain Bacteria; phylum Bacteroidota; class Bacteroidia; order Cytophagales; family Cyclobacteriaceae; genus Ohtaekwangia. The sequence continues at coordinate 32,858 of JAEZGH010000048.1, read as the reverse complement.
GTCATGATGAAAAGACTGCCGATATATTCTAAATTCACCCCCGAATGGAGCATTCGTCCAAATACTTGATACCGGAAATAAAACTGTCGAGCTACGACGACAAGTTCTTCACGTCGGAGATTGTGTTCGACCAGCATATGCTGATATGGTTTATCTCGGGGGAAACAAAAATTGTTCAGGCAGAAACGACGTACACGTTCAAGACCGGGGATATCTTTCTGATTCCCCGGAATAAACCTGCCACGATCATCAATTTGCCGAGGAGTGGACTACCCCATAAAACAGTCGTCATGCTATTGACGACAAAGGTTTTAAGGGACTACTATCAGGACCGCGGCCCAGTTAACACAACACCCATTCCGGCAATCCGCAGCTACAACAATCATCCCCTGCTGGAAAGTTGTCTCGCATCGCTTATTCCGTATTTTGAAATGGAGGGAACCTTTCCCGAAGAGCTGGGTACCCTGAAGATCACGGAGGCAATCAGTATTCTCAGAACAATTGACCCTTCCATCGACAGCGTGCTGGGGAACTTTGAAGACCCGCATAAAGCCGAACTGGTGAGCTTCATGGAGAAAAACTACATGTTCAACCTGCCACTGGAAAAGTTCAGCTACCTTACGGGCCGAAGTCTGACGACGTTCAAACGCGACTTTAAGAAAGCATTCAACACGACACCGCAAAAATGGCTCACACAAAAACGGCTGGAACTGGCCCACTTTCAATTATCGGTAAAACGACGAAAGCCCGTTGAAATCTGTTATGAAGTTGGCTTTGAAAACCTGTCACACTTTTCCTTTGCTTTTAAGAAGCACTTTGGCTATGCACCCACAAGTCTTATCAGCTAACGGGAACTGACATGGCGAGAGCAGATTATACCACGCTGGCAAACCGATATACGGCACGATTCCCTGTCATTACGTACGTGGGCACACAGGTAAACTTCTGGGTCGTGGCTAACGGCCTGCTGGTCATTGTTCTTCGGCTGTATAATCTTATCATTGGTGAAATCCACCATATTCAGGTACCTGGAGATTTTGCCACGACATTATTCGCCGGCGTGCTCCTGGGATTAATCTACGGCCTCGGCTTCGGCACAGTGAGCTATTACTTCGATAGAAAGATTTCGCGCAAATGGGGACTCGGCGCATCGTTGTTACTCAAGGCGCTGGCGTCGTCAGTCTTGTTTATCGTGCTCTTCGTGCTGTTCCGGTTTGTCTTGTTCGATGTACTTGTATCTCCGCAACTGGCCATCACCGCATCGACACTTAACATCGCCGCGTGGAGGTACCTGTTCTATATGATGCTGATCTACTATCTCTTCATGACACTGCTGATCAGCTTCATCAATCAGGTGCAGCGAAAGTACGGCCCGGGTGTACTCGTTCCCTTGCTTCTGGGGCGCTATCAGCATCCGCGCGAGGAAGAAAAGATTTTCATGTTCATGGATCTGAAATCATCCACGGCAGCAGCCGAGAAACTGGGACATCTGAAGTATAGTTCGTTCATCCGCGACTGCTTCTTCGACATCAACGAAGTACTGCATTCTCACCGCGCTCAGGTTTACCAATACGTCGGCGATGAGATTGTTGTGATGTGGCCGGTAGTTGAAGGCTTGCGCGACCTCGCATGTATCCGCTTCTACTTTGCTGTAGCGAATCAGATCGACAAAAGACGTGAACACTATCTGAACAAATACAACTTGCTTCCGGAGTTTAAAGCCGGAATGCACATGGGCAAAGTCACAGCTGTCGAGATCGGCGAAATCAAACGCGACGTCGCCTACCACGGCGATACGCTGAATACGGCGGCAAGGATCCAAAGCGTGTGCAATGAGTATGGCTGTCACTTCCTGGTCTCGAATTACCTTATTCAGCAAACCGACGCAGCCTCCTACTTTACCATAGATCCGCTGGGACCGATCCTGCTCCGCGGAAAGTCGAGACAGATTCATATCGTCAGCGTCAAAAAGCGCGTCTGAAGCTCACTTCCTTCACATCAAAATACCCATCAGCCCGGATAGCGCCGTAAAATGATGTCGGCTTTATTTGTAGGTTATGCCAAACGCGGGTATTTTTAGATTGTTTAAACCTAATCTCAACCAGATGAAGACCCGTGCCGTCCTTGTTGACGACCATGAGCTAGTTCTCGATGGCGTCAGAAGTCTTCTTGGCCAGGTCGAACACCTCGAAATATCCGCCTACTTCACCACGGCAGAGGACACGCTCAATTACGTCCGGTCGAATGACGCTGACCTGCTCATCATGGACCTCAACCTTCCCGGGATGGACGGCCTGTCACTGATTCCGGCCGTGAAAAGAATACGCCCCGAAATGCGCATCATCGTGCTTACCATGCACAACGAAATACACCTCGTGAAAGAAATCCTCCGCACCGGCGTCAACGCATACGTACTTAAGCACGACTCACACAAGGAGCTTGTCGCCGCAATCCATCAGGTGATGACCGGAAAGCTCTTCATCAGTGCCGACGTAAGCAAGATGTTGGTTCGCGATCTGCAGCATCCCGAAGAATCCAGGCTTCTCACAGACCGTGAGCAGGAAATACTGCGTCTGATTGCAAAAGAGTATTCAAACAAAGACATCGCCGAAGCCCTCTTCATCAGCGAACGTACCGTGGAGACCCACCGGAAGAATATTTTTCGGAAGACACGTACCAGTTCGCTGGTAGGCCTCATCAAGTTCGCATACGCCAACAACCTGATATAATTAATGATTGTAACAGGTAAACTACTCTCCAGAACACTCGTCCTGCTCGCGTTATTGCTTTCGGCGACAAAGGTGCACGCGCAACTCACATCCGCTCAACTCGACAGCCTGTCGCGCGTCTCACGTACCCACGCCGCAGACACCATGAGAGTCCTTGCGCTCACCGAACTGTGTTATGGCTACCGGTTCATCAATCAGGACTCGGCCCTGAAGTTTGCACGGAGGGGAATTCAGCTGGGAACAAAAATCAATTTCAAAGCCGGGCTCGCACAGGTTTACAGCGACGCCGCATTTGTTTATTACGATCGCAGCACCCTTGACACCGCTGCGATGTTCTGGGAACGTGCGCTTGAGCTGCGGTCGGAACTCAACGATCGCGCACAAGTCGCGAGCCTGTATATGAAGCTCGGTGCCGTGAGCTACAGGAAAGGCGTGTATGCTGACGCCCTCGCTCATCAGCTGAACGCACTCCGCCTGTACGAAGAGCTTGGTATCAGAACGGGCATAGCGCGGGCGCTGAACAACACCGCGGCAGTGTATCAGAACATGAATGAACTTGACCAGGCTTTGATCTACTACGAAAGGGCCTTCGTCATCCATGAGCAGGATAATGAACAAGTGGAGATGGGGATGACGCTGATCAACATCGGCAACATTTATTTCCTGAACAAAGACTACCCACGCGCAAAGCATACCTTTCTTCGCGCCCTGGACCTCCTGCAAAAGGACGCACAGCCCACCAATAAGAGCATAGTCATGAACAACCTTTCGGAGCTGTATACCATCGCCGGCAACTACGACAGTGCGGCGTGGTTTACAGAACAAGCCCTGAAACTGCGCCGCGAAAGCAGTGACATCTCGGGGATTATTTCGAGTTTGAACATGATGGGCCGCATTCAGTCGAAACGAAAGAACTACAGCGCCGGCGAAAAATATCTCCAGGAAGCCCTTGCGCTTGCCGCCGACAAGAACCTGTTCTCGGAACAAAGCCGTGTGTACAAAACCCTTCATGAACTTTACAGTGATCAGGGCGAATGGAAGAAAAGTCTTGACGCGCACATCCGGTTTGCTGCCCTTGAGGACTCGATGCTCAATGAGTCCACACGCAAGGAAGTCGCTGCCTTGCGAATTGAATACGAAACGGAGAAGAAGGAGCAGCAGATTGCTGTTCAAAATGCCGAACTTGCCGGGAAGGAAGCGCGCATTCAGCGTGACGCAACGATCATGATGGCGCTGGCGATAACGGTAGCTCTACTGCTCGTTATTGTGATCCTGCTGCGCAATCGTCGTCGCCGGAAAGCGGAGATAGAGCGACAACAAAACGAGATCGCTCTCCGTGAAGCATATATCAGAGCGACGATCGAGTCGCAGGAGCAGGAGCGCAAGCGTTTTGCGCGCGACCTGCACGACGGCATCGGACAATCCATTTCCGCGCTGCGTTTATGTCTCGCTGAAATTCAACGTACGAAGGATGATGAAACAAAGCTTGAAATCCTGGGACGAACAGATCAGCTGATGCAGGAAATCAACAGTGAGTTCCGGAGTGTTGCCTTCAACCTCATGCCACACACGCTGATTCAATACGGGTTGCAGGCTGCGTTGAGCGAGATGGCCAGGCGTCTGAATTCCATGGGACGCCAGGAGTTTTCACTGAATGTATTTGAATTTCCCGAGCGCCTTGATGAGCTTGCTGAAATCTCGCTGTACCGGATCGTGCAGGAATGGACGACCAATATTCTCAAGCATTCGAATGCGACGCGAGTTGACATCCAGCTTACGGGTCACGAGGATGAACTTATTGTTTTGATTGAAGACGACGGCAGCGGCTTCGACGCAGCGAACCTTCACCGCGGCACGGGTAACGGTTGGAAGAATATGCGCTCGAGAATTAATCTTATAAAAGGCACGATAGACCTTGACACGAGCCCCGGGCGCCAGGGCACTACGTTTACCTTGCGCATTCCGCGGCATCACATCCCCGCCACCGATTACGCAAAGCTTCATCCGACCGAGGAAAGAAGCATGCTTACGAACGAATCAGCGAGTCATGATTAAATGACGGTAGAATCACTCCCCTCTCTTACTCAAACTGCCGAGTAGCCTTAATAGTCATGGATTGAACGCCTGATGAAGTCAGGATGACGGAACTGGGGGAAGCGTTGACGTAATGCTCCTGTACTCCTTTTTACTTCGTCCCCCTTTTAATCCGTCATTCTGAGCGGTGGGAGTGCGAGGGCAAGAGGGAGCGAAGAATCGCGTAAACGGAGCAACGAATCGTTGATCTTTCGGGGAGCGTAGGAACAGGCAGAGACCGAGTCGTCGCGGAGTGTCTCACATCGCGCTGCGTGTAGTTGAAGCCAATCGCGTGTGCCTTCGTTCCCGAAGACCCCTCCTCGTATTGAACATAAATGGAACGTTCCGGTACTCTGGCCTTGCTAGCCATGAATTGAACGTTCGGTTAAGTCAGGATGACGGAATTTGGGAGGTGGGTAACGGATTGTTTGTGCCTTCGAGCCCAGCAGAGTGATCTGAGGAGTGAGCGTGACGTGTGCCCTGTTCAGCGATTCACCGGTAACCGGGTGGCTCCCTGTTCCAGGCAATACCCCGCAGGCAGAAAACGCAAACTGCCTTCCAGGTGTTGCCACCTGGAAGCAGAAACGCAAAAATCGCGTGTGCCTTCGTTCCCGAAGACCCCTCCTCGTATTGAACATAAATGGAACGTTTCAGTGCTCTGGCCTTAATAGTCATGGGTTGAAGGAATCCGTACCAGTGGGTATACCAAAATACCGCACAGCCGGTATTTGGCGCCCCTGGCCGCTGTTGCAACTTTACTTTCGAAAAACTGACTTGCTACTAACCTACTTTTATGGCTATCAGAAGAATTATCATTATTCTCATTTTTTGTGTGTTCACAGGCTCGGTGTATTCCCAGACATTGGGAGAATTTAAGCCGAAAGACACCGCTCATGGTTTGGGCAAACTGAAACGTTCAGACGGCGCAAGCCGGATCTACATTGCGGGCTTTGATGTAAACTTTCAAGTATACAATGAAAAGCAGGACTACCGTCAGGGTGGATCCATGCTGGGTGGCGGCGTGCGTGGTGAAGCGCTCGCCGAGGTTACGGTTGGACTTGAAGGCCTTGATGAAATGACGGTTCAACAAATCACGGATCAGTTGTACGATGATTACATCAAACGCCTCAAAGCAAAAGGTCTTACTATTATCACGGCAGACGAGGCAGCAAAAACCAAATCATATGAAGACTTCATGCGAATGAAGGGCGGCAAGATCTCCACGGCGGAGATTCCAGGGGTGATGACGTGCACCCCAACAGGATATGAATACTTCGTCAGGAAACTCGACAAAGACGGAAAGGAAAAGAAAGGTGGATTCCTCGGATCACAGTCATTCATGTATCCAAAACTATCGAGTGAGCTCGGCGACGCCATCATAGGAACTGTTGACTTAACCGTACTGTTCATCTCGGAACAGGACGGCTTCAAGGGGAACGGTGCGAAAGTGAAAGTAAAGACATCCCTTCGACTTATAGGAACGGAGGCAGTCACGATGACGTCGGATGCAAAAATCAAAATGAAAGGCCAGAATTCGGTGACTACAGTAGTAAGTGATGTTTCCTTTTATCACGGCAAGATGGGCGCTGGCGCAACCTCTTTCTATAATGGCACCATGTCGAAACCGTTAATGATCAATGGCGTCATCGAGGATCAAAAGATAACCAGCTTCGCGCGCGGCGGCACTGATGCAGGTACGGCGACACTCTATGGAACATTCTACAGCGTACGCAACGATAAGAATTCCAACGCCAAGATTATTAGCGTTGACCCTGCGAAGTACAAGGAAGGCGTGTACAGTGCTGCCGAAAAATTCCTAAGCCACCATGTGGAAAAATTCCTGACCTCTTTTTCGTTGGCTTCGAAGTCGATATAACCCGGACAAAAAGGCTGCGCAAGTGAGCGCAGCCTTTTGTGCTTCGAAGCCGAATTCGAGCTTTAAGTCATCGTTCGGGAATGATTCATCGTCAAAGGAGGCGCCGATGTTCTGAGATTGCGTTCGTCGTGTACAGCCTTCGACCCTTTTGACGGATCCAGCCTTTTATAAATCGCTGTTAGCAGTTCAATCCGTCGTTCCTGATTTTCGACTATTCTACCCACCTTCCCGTACCACAGAAGAAACCGAACGTAGAACAAAAAAGATCAGTATAGCACTGGTCACCAAAAGAATGGGTACCAGAATATCTTTGGTCATATCGGTCATAGTTTTTATTTTAAGGTAACCAAAATTTCCAACACCGCCGGCCGGAAACATCCATCTGCTTCCTCGAGCGGCCCCTGCCGGTTTCGTCATTCAAATCAGATTAGCGACGTATTGGTAGTCGGGTGCAGCCCTCGAGCAGGTAACGAGTGCCGCAAGGCAAAGACGAAGAAAGCACAAAGTTACCCCGAGGCATAGCTATCTCATACTTACCCCCCTTTTATGCTATTAGTATGCTTCTTTTATGCTTCATTTATGCTTTGCGTCTGCTTTGCGCAGCACCTCCGCAGCCTTTGCGGGTAAGGAGAGGTCCAGTAAGGAGTAACTTGAGAAGGGAGAGCGTGAACGGGCTGGCGAATTGCGGGAATGGAAAAGTCAAAATGAAAAGCGGCTACATTCTTTCGAAGTAACCGCTTGTTTTGCAATGTTTTACATACTGTGGGCCCAGCAGGGCACGATCCTGCGACCCCCTGATTATGAGTCAGGTGCTCTAACCAGCTGAGCTATGGGCCCTGAAAACAGATCGCAATTTTAACGCATTGAACCCGAATTGCCAAAAGGCAGAACTCCTGCAGCCACTTTTTCTCTAAATTGATTGAAATAATTCCCGCCAGGTAGCAAAATCACCTTCAGCAGGCCGCCCGGCACTCCGATATCACTTCACCACCTGCACCCACCCCCGGCAGGCCGCGTGCTCCTCAACCTTCACATAATAGTAATAAACCCCTCCTGACACTTCATCACCTGTCCAGTCGTGGGCGTAATCGTCAGTTTCGAAAACAGGACGCCCCCACCTATCATAGATGCTCAGCTCCGTCTTCAAACCATAATCCAGGGGCGTTTTGGACGGGTCGTCGCCAAACTGGATCATAAAGCGATCATTCTTGCCTTCCGCGAGTCCGGGGGTAATGACGTTGGGGTATTTCAACGGTCCGTAGGCCATCGGCACGGATTGCTCCCATACGCAGCCTTCCCGCACGGCAACGAGCCTGACGTTGTACAGTCCGGGCTTCTCGTACATGTGAACAACGTCATCCAGATCAGAGGTTGTGCCGTCGTCGAAGTCGAAATAGAAGAGGTCGCTAACCCAGGCGCTATCTGTCAGGTTGCGCACCCGCAGTTCGGGCATCGCGTCGGTGCAATTGCTGGCGCGATTATAGTCGAACTCCGGCGTGACTGTCGGGATGACGTTCACCCATACTTCCTCACTTTGAATACATCCACTTGCCTCAACAATGGTGACCACAAAACGCGTCGTATCTGTGGGCGAGATTGTGATGGAGCCGGCAGGTCCGCTGATGTCGTAAAGGCCGTCATCGCTCACCCATGAATAGGTCGTGCCACCAGTTGCGTTAAGCGTTATCGAATTGTCCTCACACACCTGTACATCCGAAGGAAAGATGCTCTTTGGCTCAAACACCTGCAGACGCACTGCCGACGAGTCGCGCACCTTGCAGGTACCTAGGTCGATCGACTTCAACCAGACGGTGTAGTTGCCGGGCTTCGTATACACGTGTTTCACCGACGCCTTGTCGTATTTCACCAGCTCGGGTGAGCCGTCGCCGAAATCCCAAATGTAAGTTTCGCCGCCGACGCTGTTGTTGTCAAACGTTGCTTCATAGGGTGTACACACCTTGTCTGTGCCGCGCAAAATCAGATTGGCATTGAGGGATGAAAGGTCAAACTTGAAAGCCGCATTGTTGCAGTTCTGGCTGCGGTTGACGCGTGAGTGTACCCCCGGCGTAGTGGGAAAGTCTGACGACACCTGGTTATCGGTACCGCGACAGCCCGCGCACACGGCGTGATAGACGACGCCGCTCTTATCGAACCTGCTGGTCCCACCATCGATATGCGTTTCCGTAAGCGGCGCTCCTAGGAACGTTGCGTAGAGCCGTTCTTTCGCGTCTTCGGAGAGTACAATGAAGTAGAAGTCGTGACCTGCGGTTGTGCTTTGCAGCGCATCTGCCGACACGGATAGTCCAAACGTTGACGTATTCCATCCTCCGGCTCTCGTGTTGAGTGCACCGCCCCACCCTGCCATATAGAGGTAATTACAATCACTGACCATAAACGCCGTAGGCGAAATATCAGGAGTTCCTTTACCGGTACCGAATACGGTATACAGTTCCTGTGTGCTCAGGTCGTTGGTGAACTTCTCAATGAACTGTCCGCTACCCGGTTCGCTGAAAACGCCGGGGGTAATTGGTCGCACTCCGGCAGTCTGCCCGTAGACGTAAATCTCCTCATTGGCATTGAGGTCAAGAAAATACACCTCATCAAACTCATCTGAACCGGAGTAGGTAGCCTGGAGGATGTTACCATCATTATCAAGCTTGGCAACCCAGCCATCCACATTACCTCCGTAGCCGGGCTGATACGCTCCTCCCGTTACCGGAAAATCGAAGCTCGACGTTCCTCCTCCGGTGTAGACATTATTCGCCGCGTCGAGCTTTATGGTATGCGCTGCGTCGTCGCCGGCACCGCCGATAAATTTTATCCACGCGATAGAACTGAGGTCATCCGGCATCTTGACGATGATACCATCCGTGACGCCTCCTTTGAAGTCAGCTACGCCACCTATTTCCTGTGACCGGGTTATGGAACTGATGTAAATAAAACCCTCGGTATCGGTAATGACGTCGCCGCGGAGTTCGTCGCCGTAATTCACAGCAAGCCCGGTCATATTCAGTCCATCGTTTTCTGATCCGCCGAGGTAGGTAGACGCGAGCATAGTCTTTCCATCGGGGCTGATACGCGTTATTACGATATCGGAACCATAGTCATAATCAACCACGTGTCCGGCAAAGCTCCCACCTTTGAACGATCTGTCGTGTGCACCCTCTGTCGTAGGAAAGTTGGATGAACTGGTTGTGCCGAGCACGATGAGTTCACTCCGGTGATTAACGACGAGACTATGTGGGCTTTCTGAATTTGCACCACCGAGATATGATGCATAAAGCAGCGTCTGCCCTACTGAGTCATACTTCAGAATCCCGATATCATAGATGCCGCCATAGGTGGTCTGAAAAGCTCCGGCCGTAGCTGGATACGTTCCACTGAAAAGATTACCCACGAAGTGATTGGTCACTCCTGCGGAATACAGGTTACCTTTTTCACCCGGTGTTGCTGTGCTCCCCCAGTTGTCAGCGGTCGATCCTGAGAACGTTGAAAAGATCAACAAGGGATCGATAACCAGTTCGTAACATGGATCGTACCCGTTGGGAAATACAAAAGAAACTTCGCCATTATCCAGGGTGAACTCCACGGCGACGCTACACGCTTCGTTTCCGATCACCTGGTATGCGTAAGGCTGCCTTTCTATGATATCCCCGAGGGTGGTCCGGACGTACAGATTACCCCTGTCAAGTACAAGCTTGTCCATGCCGGAATACTTCACGCGAATCTGCGATGGATCTGATCCCGGGGCTACGATATAATCATACTTCACATCATCGCCGTGACGATAAACTTTCAAATCAATGCCGTGATAGAATCCGGGATACACGACCTGACTATACGCATATGCCTCCGATGCCCAGCGCGAGGGATCGCTTCCCACAAAGAAGTTGTAATATTCCATTGACCTTCCCGAGGGCACGGGTATTGCTTGATCATTTGCTCCGATAAATGCAACATCGATCATGACTGCATCAACCATCGCCGAAGCAGTGTGTTCGTGACCATTGTGATCTGAATGGTGACTGCGGTGATGCCGTTCATTCAGATGCTGATTATCGAGCAGGATATATCGGAATGCTCCTGGGCGAAGCAACATATTACCTCCCGGCACGCGGGACGCGTAGTAGACGTCACAATCCCATTGATTCTTATTTTCGACGAACGCAATTCGGTTCGGGGGGCCTGCGAGAGCCACCAATGACAGGAGCAGTATTACTGCAGCAATCACAAAACGCTTCATATCACATCGGTTGAAGTGGCTCTGAAGCGCAATATAACAAATTCAGGTTTCTTTTCTCAGTACCTGCAGGGGCGGCGTACTGATCACTTCCCGTGAATTCCACCATCCGATGACAACCGTTAACAGGATCACACCTAATCCAATGACAGAAATTTCCGTGATATCGAAGGCAAACTCCATTTCGAAGAAGTATTTCGTCAGCAGGTAACCCGATCCAAGAGAGAGCAGCAAGCCCGTCAGTGCAGAAAATAGTCCGAGCCACGCGTATTCGATGAGCGTGATGACGGTGATTTGTCGTGTTCTGGCACCGATGGTACGAAGCAGGACGTTCTCTTTCATTCGTACGAACTTGCTGTTTGCCACCGCTCCGGCAAGGACGACGAGACCTGTCACCAGGCAGAACAGGGCAAGAAAGCGTACTACGAGACCGAGTTTGTCGAATAGTTCATTAACCGTCTGAAGGATAAGACGCAGGTCGATAAGCGACACATTCGGAAACTGGGTTACCATGCTTTGCTGGAAGTCACGCGCATTGGTATCATCGATACGCGTGGCGGTAACGAAAGTTTGCGGCGCCGCCTCAAGCACACCAGGAGGAAATACAAAGATGAAGTTCGGCGGATCCTTAGGCCAGTCCACCTTACGGACACCTGCGATATACGCTTTCAGAGGCAATCCCTGAAAATCAAACACGAGCGAATCACCGATAGTTACGTCAAGGCTTTCTTCCATGCTGTCGGAAATGGTTATCCAGATGGAGTCGGCTCCCGCCCTGAGGTAATGCAAGTCACCTTTGATGAGCTCTTCTGAATGATGGAGACTGTCGCGGTACGTGACGCGATACTCGCGCGTCAGCGCCCAGTTGGGTATATTGTCTGTTGTATCGCGCTGCCATTCGTCTACAGATTTGCCCTTAACTTCGCTGATACGGCAGGTAACAATAGGCACCACCTGGTTGACTTTCAGTTTCTTTTCATTCATCAATGAGATTATTCCTTCGCGCTGATGGGGTTGGATGTCGAAAAGGATAGTATTGCTTTGGTTTTCCTGGCCGGCGAACTCCACCTGGCTCAGCATACTTTGTTCAACGATATTCAACGTCGCGATGATGAATGCTCCCAGCCCTATCGTTACGAGAAGTACGCGGGTTTGATTGTTAGGGCGATACAGGTTTGACAATGAGTGGCGAAGAATGAACCCTGCTCCTGAGGGAAAGAACTTCCGCACCAGGAACAACAGCAGCATTGCGACAAGTGTCAGGCATCCGAGGGCAATGGCCAGTCCTGCGAAGAACACCAGGCCGGTGATCCAGCTTCCGGTTTGATATGCGGTAAACAGGATGGGGAACAGCACGATCAATACGATCGCCACGATCTTTGTAAGCGAAAACACGCTCTTGACCGACGTTTCGGAACGCAACACCGTCAGCGGCGGAACATAGCGGACCGACACCAGTGGCAGAATCGAAAACAACGTCGACACAACCGTACCCAGCAGAAGGCCCATGAGTATGGACTGCCAGGGCATGGTGAGTGAGACGTCGAATGGCAGCACATCGCGCAACAGGGTAGGCAGTATCTGCTGAATAGCGGCACCGACAAATGAACCGACGACGCTGGCCAGAATTCCGAGGAAGAAGATCTGAATGAAGAAAATGCTGAAGGCCTGCCAGCCTGTGGAGCCTACACAGCGCAACACAGCTACTTCCTGTCGTTTTTCACGTGCATAAAGATGGACTGCGCTGGCCACGCCGATACATCCAAGTATGAGTGCGATGAATGCCAGCAGTGAGAAGAAGCGGTACACTGATCCAAACCCGCGGCCGAGTCCCTCCTTCCGGCTTTCCACCGTTTCAACGGACACACCTTCGTTTCGGAGGGCGGGCTTGATCCTGTCGACAAGCGCTTCAAGGTGAACAGGATCCTGGTCTTTGAGGTATCGTTTATAATTCACGCGGCTGCCGAACTGCACAAGCCCTGTGGAGTCGAGATCGGCCATCGAGATGTATACTGACGGCGTGAACGTGGCCATGATACCGCCGCCGCCGGGAATCTTGTCTACCACACCGGCAACTGCAAACTTTTTGTTTCCAAGTTTGATGGAGTCGCCGGAATTCACTTCATACTGAATGGCCAGCGTTTCATCCATCATGGCATATCCACCTGACCTCACGTTGTCATAGGCATCTTCCGGAACGGTTTCAATCTTTCCATAAAAAGGAAAGGGACCTTCGAAGGCCACGAGGCGGATCAGGCGCGACTGGCCGTTGTTGAGGAACAACACCATGGAAGCCATATCCGCTGACGCAGCCTGTTGCAGGCCTGTGGAGTCCAATGCTGCAGCGATGTCGCCTTCGAACCTGCGGTCACTGTTGACAACGAGGTCCGCGCCGAGCAGTTCCTTGGCATTGCGATCGATATCGTTTTGAAGGGAATAGTTCAGGGCATCGAGTGATACAACGGCAGCGATACCCGTCACGATGGAGGCGATAAACAAAGCAAGGCGGGAAAAATTATGACGCGCATCGCGCCACGCCATCGACCACACCCAACGGTCGAAGAGGGTCGGCCTGGTTTTCCGCTTCAGCTTGATAGTGTATTCAATCATCTCGTGAAACGCGTTGAATTACGAATTGGCCAACTGCGTAATGATCTCCTCCACGATGCGGCCACCTTTCATTCGAAGGATCCGTTGCGTACGACGTGCGAGCTCAATGTTATGAGTAACCAGCACCAGTGTAGTACCGAGTTCCTTGTTCATGTCGAACAATAACTCTGTAATATGTACCGCGTTTTCTTCGTCGAGATTTCCGGTAGGCTCATCGGCGAACAGGATTTTAGGGTCATTCATAAATGCGCGGGCGATGGCAACGCGCTGTTGTTCACCGCCTGAGAGTTGGGTTGGATAGTGATCAAGTCGCTGGCCAAGCCCTACGCGGTTGAGCAACTCGCGCGCCTTGGCCGACACGTTGCGCTCACCCCGGAGTTCCATAGGTACCATCACATTTTCGAGTGCCGTCAGCGTTGACAGCAGCTGAAAGTTTTGAAATACAAAACCGATGTACTGATTGCGGATGTAGGCGCGGTCATCTTCACTCATGGCATCCAGTTTGTAACCCATAATCGACACAGCACCAGACGTACTCGTGTCGAGTCCCGCGCAAAGTCCGAGCAGGGTGGTCTTCCCACTTCCGGAGGGGCCGATGATGGCGAGCGATTCACCTTCTTTCACGGCGAACGAAACATGATCGAGGACCGTTAATGTACGGTCGGCAGAGCCATATACTTTGGTGATATTGTCGGCCACGAGGATGCTGTTGGGCATATTTTTGAGATCAAGTCTGAAAATAAAGCGTTATTAGCGTCGAAAGGTTTTGTTCAAACGTAAGATAATCCAGTTTTGTGGCTATGGTCGTAAAAAAACTACTTATTATTTCAATGGCGGTGCTACTTCAGGCCGCGTCTGCACCGAAAACGATCTTATTTTTTGGTGACAGCCTCACCGCAGGATACGGACTTTCGCCTGACCAGGCCTTTCCCGCGTTGATCGGAAAGATGCTGAATGACAAGGGCATAGAAACCAAAGTGATCAACGCCGGACTGAGTGGCGAGACGTCTGCCGGTGGACTGAGCCGCATCGACTGGGTGCTGCGACAGCCTGTCGACGTATTTGTTCTGGAACTTGGTCCTAACGATGGTCTTCGCGGACTACCATTGGATCAGACGGAAAAAAATCTGCAGGCCATCATCGATAAAGTCAAAGCGAAGTATCCGAGTGCCAGGATTGTGATCGCCGGCATGATGGTGCCACCGAACATGGGTCCTGAATACGCCGATAACTTCAAAGCGATCTTTCCACGGCTCGCCACCAAAAACAAGGCAACGCTTATCCCATTCCTGCTTGAAAACGTTGCCGGAATAGAAAGCCTCAATCTCGCTGACCGGATACATCCCAATGCGGAGGGGCACAAGATCGTGGCGAACAATGTAATTAAGGCGATTGAACCACTTCTTTGAGATACTGTTACAATACTCTTACCGGAAACTCGTCCATTCCGCTGTTACTTTACATAGATGAAAAATGAAAGACTTTTGCTGCTGACCCTCGCAGCGGGAATGTTTACGCATATTGTTGACTTCATGATTATTATGCCGCTGGGGCCGCAGCTGCAGGAATTGTTCGCGATCAACCCGCGCCAATTCAGTCTGTTGGTAGCGTCTTATTCTGTTACGGCAGCGGTAGCAGGCTTTCTCGGAGCATTTTTTATTGATCGATACGATCGCAAATCGGCATTACTCTTCATTTATGCCGGCTTCACCATCGGAACCCTGGCCTGTGCGTTCGCCCCTACTTATGAAATTCTGTTGGTAACGCGTTCCCTGGCGGGGGCTTTTGGAGGTATCCTTGGCGCCTTAATTCTTTCTATTGTGAGCGACGCCGTTCCGCTTGCCCGTCGCGCTAAAGGGATCGGTGTGGTGATGGCTTCCTTCGGAGTCGCATCAGTAGTCGGAGTTCCGTTTGGGTTGTTCATCGCGAGCAAAACATCATGGCACGCGCCGTTTCTGGTACTCGGCGGATTGGGAGTCCTTGTTCTGGTGTTGATGTTTTACGCGATTCCTGTCCTGCGCGGTCACCTCGATAAGGCCCGCACCAACGACCCCGTGCAAGTGGTGAAGACTATTTTCACAACGCGCAATACCCAACTAGGACTCACCTTCACGTCGCTGCTGATGCTTGGTCATTTCACAATTATCCCCTTCGTGGCAACTTACATGGTGGCTAACGTTGGATTCACCAATGATCAGCTCACGTATATCTACCTGGTCGGGGGCATCTGTACGCTGCTCTTTTCTCCGTGGGTGGGCCGCATGGCGGATAAACACGGGCGTTTGAAGATCTTTACCATCTTCGGTTCACTTGTAATTATTCCCATCCTGATCATCACGAACCTGGTACCAGTACCACTCTGGCTGGCCTTGTTCATTACAGCAGTGTTTTTCATTTTCAGCAATGGCAGAATGGTGCCGTCGACGACGATGGAAACGGCGGTGATCGCACCCGAAATGCGCGGAAGTTATATGAGTATCCGATCCTCGGTGCAGCAACTCACTTCAGGCGTAGCTTCGTTCCTGGCGGGATTGATTATTACGGAACGCCCCTCTCCTTTCGGGGGCGAGATCAATGCTCTGGGTAACTATGAAATTGTAGGTGTGGTAGCTGTCCTGTTCAGCATAATCTCGCTTGTTGTTGCGCGCAGACTAACCGTGGTGAGTGAAGTCTGACCCGGTGATGGGTTCAGACCAGCCACGCGGCCGCCCTTTCCACCGAAGACCAGGGCCAGTCAAAAGATACCTTTCTTTTTGATTACGACTTACTCCAAAGCCGGTTAGACCGTCTGCCTATGCGACAGCGCGGTGGTCGGGCGCAGGCTCCGGCACGGGTGCAGGGTGTTGCCTTCCGGGAACAATAAGCAGCGGAACATTCAATTGTTTCAAGAACTGAATGAGGTTTTGCCCGGTGTGATCGTAAATTTCGTTGGCCATTGTCTCGCTGAGTACCACGAGGGTCGAGGGATTCTTCCTGACAAAGTTTTCGATGTTGTCGGAATAGAACCCGATTTCCGTAATGAAGGACTGGGCCGGGTTTTCTTTTATGTTCAGCGATTCACAAAGGGCAAGGTACTTTTCCTTAGCCTCTTCCTCCGTTTTGCGTTTAAAGGCCCGGAGTTCCGACAACTTACCCGTTTGCGTAAGCCGATACGAAAACAATACAGCGAGGTGGGCGCCCATGTCGTTGGCTAGTTTGCTTGCCCACTGCAGACTTCGGACAGACGATTCCGAAAAGTCTATCGCATACAGAATATGGTCTTTCATCGTACGAATCCCCACAGGAAAAAATCGTTCACATTACGAACATAAGGGATGATAAAAAATGAAATCCCGATTTTGATCAGCCGGAAAACTGATTTTTATCATTTAAGCCAGAAAGTGTAAATTACGCCCCTATGCCAGGAACAGGAAAATTTGATCTCCAGATCACGTCGAACGACACCTTCCGGGAGATCTTCCAGGGATCAGCAGAGGGGATTATTATGGTGAATCAGGAAGGGATTATAATGCTAGCCAATCCCGTTTCAGAGCAGATGTTTGGATACGGCGCTGGTGAGCTTATAGGCCAATCGCTTGAGAATCTGCTACCCATGCGTTACCGGGGTGAACACTCTCACCTTCGCCAGCGTTTCAATGCCCATCCATCGCCGCGGCGTATGGGTGTGGGCCGTGATCTGATGGGCATGAAACGCGATGGTACCGAGTTCCCGGTTGAAGTGAGCCTAAGCTATAAGAACACGAAGGATGGCCTGCTGGTAATGGCATTCATTATCGACATTTCGCAGCGGAAGAAAGCGGAAGAAGCGCTTCGAAGCAGCGAGGAGCAGCTCCTGATTTACGCCGCCGAACTCGAACGCAAAGTGCAGGCCCGGACGGAAGCGCTGAACAAAAGTATCCTTGAACTTGAAAAGGAAGTTGAAGTTCGCAAGAAAGCCGAAGAAGAAGCCAAAAAAGCGCTGGAGAAAGAACGCGAACTCAATGAGCTCAAGACAAAATTCGTTTCTATTGCAAGTCATGAATTCCGCACGCCGCTGAGTACTATCATGAGCTCGGCATCGCTGATCTCCCAGTATCTGCAACGCGGTGACGTCGAAAAGATCGACAAACACACCGCGCGCATCAAGTCTAATGTAAACCACCTGACAGCGATCCTCAATGACTTCCTTTCTCTCGGGAAACTCGAAGAAGGCCGGATTGAGATCAACCGCGAACCATTAAACATATTCGACTTCCTCAAGGAAATCCAGGAAGAACTCAAGTCGACCCTGAAGGACGGTCAACGCATCGTCGTGGATTGTCCGGCATCAGACAATACGGTGAGCACAGATCCACGAATCCTTCGCAACAGTTTATTCAATCTGCTCTCCAACGCAAGCAAATATTCGCCTGAGCATAAGGATATCCACCTGAACTGCAGCCTCACCAAAGAACGGATGGAGATAAGCGTTCGCGATGAAGGTATCGGTATCCCTGAGGATGACAAGAAACACATGTTCGAACGCTTCTTTCGCGCGAGTAACGCAACCAACATCCAGGGAACGGGGCTTGGACTTAATATCGTAAAACGATATATTGACTTACTTGACGGCGATCTTTCCTTCGACAGTGAATACGGAAAGGGAAGTATCTTCACCATTTCAGTGCCCTTGTTAAAAGAACAAAAAGAGCTGTAACCAGCCGCTAAAATCTATATCATGAAGAAAATTCTGTTAATCGAAGACAATCCGGAAGTACGTGAGAACACCAGCGAGATTCTAAGCCTTGCGAATTACAACGTCATCACTGCAGCGAATGGCAAACTCGGTGTTGAACTTGCACAGAAGGAAAATCCGGATCTGATCATCTGCGATATTATGATGCCGGAACTCGACGGCTATGGTGTATTGCACATCCTCAGCAAGAAACCTGAAACCGCGCGTATCCCTTTTATCTTTCTGACGGCAAAGACAGAAAAAACCGATATCCGCAAAGGTATGACGCTTGGTGCCGACGACTACCTGACCAAGCCTTTCGATGACACGGATCTGCTGAACACCATCGAGGCGCGTCTCAAGAAGAGTGCACTTCAATACAAGGAGTACCCCAGCACAGCCGAAGGTCTGGATACGTTTATTAACGATGCGCAGCAGGCGCTCAATCTGAAAGACCTTGCCAAGGATAAGAAAACGAAACTCTACAAGCGCAAGGCTGATATTTTCATGGAGGGTGATATGCCCAACCACATTTACTTTATCAAGTCGGGCAGTGTAAAAACGTATAAGACCAACCTTGACGGAAAGGAGCTGATCACGAACCTTTACAAAGAAAACGACTTCTTCGGATTCGAAGCGGTACTTGAGAATTCAGCACAGACTGAATCAGCGATAGCGATGGAAGACTCGGAAATCGTAATGATTCCAAGGCACGACTTCCTCACCCTCTTACAAGGTCACAAAGACGTAGCGAATACGTTTATTTCGATGCTCTGCAAAAAGGTAGCTGAAAAGGAGGAACAGTTGCTCAACCTGGCTTACAATTCGGTTCGTCAACGTACAGCCGAAGCGTTGCTGAAGATGTATCACCACCAGGACGCAAGAGAAAGCCTTTCTGTTCCCCGGGAGGACCTGGCCAAAATGGTCGGTACCGCCCCTGAGTCCGTCATCCGTGTACTATCGGATTTCAAAGACGAAGGGCTTATCGAGATTCAGACAGGAAAAGTAAAGATCAAGAGCGCAGCCAAGCTGGAACAGGTCGTAAAATGGAACTTTGCCCGACACTGATCAGCGGCAAAAGATAATCCCCACCTGATCGGAAAGAACGGAAACCTCGTGCTGGTGCGTAAACAGCAGCCGCACGAGGACAAGTCCGCCGAGGATGATAAAGCTGTATCGCGAAATTGCGCCGATGTTAAACCGATAGCGTTTTGCGAGCCAGCCTATGGCGCCGGTCAGTCCCATCATCGCGGGAATGGTGCCAACTCCGAAGAGCAGCATAAACTTAAATCCATCGGCGGCACCGGCAAGAGTCAGGCAATATGTCAACGCGAGGTACGTCAGCCCGCAGGGAAGAATGCCATTCAGCATCCCAGTAACCCACATCGTTGCAGACGTTCTCTTCTTCAGTGCTGTCGCGAACCGCGCCTTCAGCCACGCAGAAAACCGCGCCAGCAACGGCGTGACTACCGGAATCTGCATACCGCTGATGCCGGAGACACCAATCACAATAAGCGTTACGGCCAGAACCAGCGTAAGGATGAACTGAAACCTGGAGAAGTCAATCATAGCCCCCACAAGCGACACCGCCCCTCCCATCAGGGCATAAGTGAAAATCCGCCCACCATTATAGAGCAGCTTGTTGACAACAACATTGCGATTGAAAGACGTAACGGCCATCACCAGAGGCGCGCACATCCCAATACAATGGAGACTGCCTGCAAAACCCAATATGATTGCCGTTAGCCACATGATAAATCAGAGGACCACAATCTTCTCGAGATAGAATTCCTTTCCATCGTCAACCCAGGTGAGCTTGGCGCGGTACATCCCCGGGACAGGATTAGACATTTCAAACTCCTGTGACGTAGCTTCGGAGGGTGTGATATCGAATTGCTGATCAAGGCTGGCATCCGAAGGACGTACCAGCCGCAGTTGTGCAGTTTCGATTTCCGGCAAACGCAGATAGCTCAACTTCACCTTACCCGCCTCAATGCGTATCTCAGGAGTTTCTGACAGGGCGTTGGTGTTTTCCATCCGGTCAATCTGGTCCTGATACGCCAGTTCTTCCCGGTAATATTCTTTCGTTACCAGGGGAATATCCTGGCGCACACAAATGGTAACAAGGGTGCCGATGAACAGAGCGAAGAATACAAACGCAACGACGATCCACTTTCCGAAATTCATAGTGATAATTTTAAAGTATTAGCCGTTCATCTATCGGTTCCATTGCGAGGCGTTTGAAACTGGCGAGATGAACTTTGTATCAATGGTCTCGATCCTCTTTCCATCGCGGTAGATACCGAGTTCCACCGTGGTTTTGGGATCTCTAATGTGTTCAGGGGCAATGCGAATGAAATACACATTCTTGAGCAGCCCCTCACCGGGGACGACGACATTCTGGTCGCCCACCTTCTCCAATTGCGCCTGGGCCGGTGATTCAATCCGCACTTCCAGCTTGATATCTTCAAACGTCTTGTTGACGAACTCAACGTTGTAGAGATTAGAAATCATACCATCTTCTGTCTTCTGGAACGTCGTTCCAGGGACTTTCAGCACCGTGGTTTCGATATCCGAGCGGGAGAAGATGGTGATACTGAGCACAGCAACGAGCGCAATCAGCACCATCGAGTATCCGAATACCCGCGGGGTGAACAACTTCTGAATACCGTCCTTGATGGAATTATAGGATGCAAACCGGATCAATCCCTTCGGCTTTCCGATTTTGATCATTACGTCGTCGCAGGCGTCGATACACGCCGTACAGTTTACACACTCGAGCTGGGTTCCGTTCCGTATATCGATACCGGTAGGACAAACGTGAACGCACAGTTTACAGTCGACACAATCGCCTGTGGCCACCGTTGGCGCTGCATTCTTGCGGATCTTGCCACGTGGTTCACCGCGGACCCAGTCGTAAGCCACCACGATCGATTCCTTACCGAGTAATACGCCCTGCAACCTTCCGTAGGGGCAGACTGCAACACAAGCCTGCTCACGGAACTTGGCAAACACACCGTAGAAGACTGCAGAAAATCCAAGGATACCGAGGAACCCGGCAAGGTTGTTCATGGGCGACTGCGTCACCGTGGCAATAGTCTCCTCAATACCGATAATGTACGCCATGGCGGTATGGCCAATGAGGACCGAGATAGCAATGAATATAGCGTGCTTGAGCGTCTTCTTGCCGATCTTGCGGGCATCCCACGGTGCCTTGTCGAGGCGCTTCTGTTCGTTGGCATCGCCTTCAATCAGGTACTCGATCTTGCGGAACACCATCTCCATGAAAAGCGTCTGCGGGCACGCCCATCCGCACCATACGCGTCCGAAGACAACCGTAAAGAGGATGATGAAAACGAAAAACGTAATCAACAGCAGCGCGAGCAACACAAAGTCCTGCGGCCAGAACGCCTGACCCAGGACCACAAAACGTCTTTCAAAAACATTTAATAACAGAAAAGGCTGCCCTCCGATTTTTATGAAAGGCCCTGTAAACAGGATTGTGAGAAGCACCGTCGTAACGATGATCCGCAATCTGTGATAGTGACCGGAAGGCTTCTTGGGGTAAATCCAGACACGCTTTCCCTTTTCGTCGACCGTTGAAATAGAGTCGCGAAACTCTTCATCAAACTGATATATCTTATCCCCGTTAACCATCTTTCCCTAACAGTTTTTTAAAATCACCGGAATACTGATTTAACCAATACTCCGGTGATATATGAATTATAAGCTTGCCTGAACACTTGAGCTGTCTCTTGCAGCAGCCGGAGCTTCAGGTTTGTACAATGTACCCTGAGGCTGTTTCGCCCCCGGAGGATTTGATCCTTGCATACTCATCACAAAGAATGACACGTCACGCAGTTGTTCAGGGCTCATTACTCCGGCCCAGGACACCATTCCTTTTTCCGGAACACCATTCTTTATCACCGCATATACATTCTTGATGTCGCCGCCATGGATCCAGTACTCGTCGGTAAGGTTCGGCCCGATGCCACCGCCCCCATCTGCCTTATGACAAGGGGAACAGTTAATGGAATACAGCTGTTTCCCTTTGCCGATGATAGCTTCGTCGGCACTATAGGTGAGTGTGTTCTCGTCAATCTGAAGCTTCGGTTGTGTTGCCAGATATTTGCGCTTCACTTCTTCAGCTTTTGCGATCTGAGTTTCATACTCGGCTTCCTGGAGAGGAAGAGAATCTGTGACGTGATACGCAATCAGGTATACCACCGCCCATACGATCGTAGCGTAGAACAGGTATTTCCACCACGGCGGAAGGTGGTTGTCGAGTTCTCTGATGCCGTCGTACTCGTGGTCAAGTTCAATGGCCTTTTCTTCCGTCACGGGAACTGACGCATTCATTTTGGTAATGAAACGTTCCCACATCGACGGCGCGGGCACATATGCAACACCTTCCTTCTGCGCGCGTTCCTTTGCAAGGTTGTCAGTTAACGCGTTCAGCACGCGGATCATGTAGATCGCAACGATGACGATGAGAATAATGACCAGAGCGATCAGACCAATCAATCCATAGATCGGAGTCATCGGATGGTTGATGGGATCCTGCCAGAACGTAGGGCTTTGCGTCTCCTGAGCCATTACCCCGAAACCGGCTCCCATGAGAGCCAGCAAGGCTATTACTTTTTTCATGATTTCTGAATATTTGCGTTAACTGATGATGCCGGTGCGCTGTCATCCAGCGGGAGTACCTCTAGTTCCTTTATTGTTTTCTTGTCTGTCGTGAATACATACCACAGCAGGCAAAGGAAAAAGAGAAAGAAGATTACGAACGAGATGACTGGCCAGATGGCGATGTTATCTATGCTTTGAAGAACATTCTTATACATATTCCAAAGATTTAGTTTGGTTTACTTCATTTGGATGTATCGGCATCCGCAGTTTTGGTGGCTTTGATGTCTTTACCGAGGCGCTGCAGGTAAGCTATGAGTGCGACGATTTCGGCATCATCATGGATTTCAATTCCCTCTGTTTTGAGGTTTTGCGTAATTGCCTTTGCCTGTCTGCTCAAGTCAGCATCAGCAACGTTTTCAAAGTTCTCTTCGTAAGGCACACCCAGCGTACGGAGTGCGGAGATCTTTCCTGCGGTCGCTCCTCTGTCTATGCTCTGACTGAACAACCAGGGGTAAGCCGGCATGATAGAGCCTGGAGAAATTTCACCCGGGTCGAGCATGTGGTAGTAGTGCCAGCTGTCGGGATACTTACCTCCTACGCGGTGCAAATCCGGACCAGTGCGTTTCGATCCCCACAGGAACGGGTGATCATACACAAATTCCCCTGCCTTTGAGTATTCGCCATAGCGTTCTGTTTCCGAGCGGAACGGTCGTACCATCTGCGAGTGGCAGTTCACACATCCTTCACGAATGTAGATATCGCGACCGTGGAGCTCCAGCGGCGTATAAGGTTTCACACTGCTGATGGTTGGAACGTTTGATTTCACCAGGAACGTTGGAATCATTTCGATGGCGCCACCGATAAGGATGGCGATGAGCGTCAATACGGTAAACAGGACTGGCTTGTGTTCGAGGAGTGCACTGTGCCATCCAGCGTTTTTATTGGCAACATAGTTCTTTGCAAGCGGAGCAGCTTCAGCATCTTCGTTTTCAAGGAAGCTTCCGGAATAAGCGGTTTTGATGAGGTTATACGTCATCACAATCGCGCCGGTGAGATACAACGCACCACCTATTGCGCGCAGTCCGTGAAGGGGTAAGATCTGTACGGTAGTTTCAAGGAAGTTTTTGTAGATGAGGAAACCTTCAGGGTTAAACTCTTTCCACATCAAACTTTGCACGACACCCGACACATACATAGGGAGCGCGTAGAACACGATACCCAGTGTTCCAATCCAGAAGTGGAGGTTGGCGAGTTTGGGTGAGTAGAGTTTTGTGTTCCACATTCTGGGCACAACCCAGTAGAGCATACCGAAGATCAGGAAGCCATTCCATCCGAGGCCGCCCACGTGCACGTGTGCCACGATCCAGTCGGTAAAGTGCGCGATAGCGTTGACGTTTTTAAGCGACAGCAGTGGTCCTTCGAGAGTAGCCATACCATACGCGGTAACGGCCACCACCATAAATTTAAGTACGACATCTTCGCGTACACGATCCCACGCACCGCGAAGAGTGAGCAGACCGTTAAGCATACCACCCCACGACGGTGCGATCAGCATGATGGAGAACACTGTTCCCAGCGATTGCGCCCAGTCAGGCAGGGACGTATAAAGAAGGTGGTGAGGACCAGCCCAGATATAGATAAAGATCAGCGACCAGAAGTGGATAATTGACAGTTTATAGGAGTATACTGGTCGGTTTGCTGCCTTAGGCAGGAAGTAGTACATGAGTCCGAGGAAAGGCGTTGTCAGGAAGAATGCTACGGCATTGTGGCCGTACCACCATTGAACAAGGGCGTCCTGAACGCCTGAATACCATGAGTAGCTTTTGAAAAAGGTTACCGGAATCGCGAACGAGTTCACAACGTGCAATACCGCCACCGTAACGAACGTCGCGATGTAGAACCAAATAGCGACATACATGTGTCGTTCGCGCCGTTTTATGATGGTACCGATCATGTTCCATCCGAAGACCACCCAGATTACTGTGATGGCAAGGTCAATAGGCCATTCCAGCTCAGCGTATTCCTTCGAGGAGGTCAGACCCAACGGTAGGGTTATTGCTGCTGCGAGAATGATCAGTTGCCAGCCCCAGAAGTGAATCCAGCTGAGCGTGTCGCTGAACATTCGCGTCTTAAGGAGCCGCTGCATCGAGTAATAGACACCTGCAAACATGGCGTTGCCCACGAAGGCAAAGATGATTGCGTTGGTGTGAAGCGGGCGTATTCGGCCAAACGAGGTGTACTGAAGATCAAAATTGAAAATCGGATACACCAACTGGATGGCTGCAGTGAGGCCAACCAGCATCCCAACCAGACCAAATATGACGGTTGCGATGATAAATGCCTTGACAATCTTGTTGTCGTAGCTGAATCTTTCGAGTTCCATAGGCGGTATTATGTAATCAAGGCATAAAACTAGATGACCCCGGAGGGCGGATTCCTGACAGCGATTAGCAGGGATTATGATTTTTGTCATGTCCTCGAACCCACCCTTCTGATGATAACTATCATTTGTTATCCTAATACCGATCATACCAATCGCCCTGGAAACGTGGTTTCTTCGGGAAACCAAAAAAAATTATTTATGACCAGATACATATCAGGTGAAGAGGCGGTAAAGGCTATCAAGTCGGGAGACCGCGTCTTCGTCCACGGTGGCGCCGCAACACCGCATTTCCTGCTGCGGAAAATGGTGGAACGTGCCAATGAGCTGTCCGATGTCGAACTGGTAAGTATCAGCATGCAGGGCGAGGCTCCGTTTGTAGACAGAAAATATAAAGGCATATTCAGGGTCAACTCTCTTTTTGTTTCCCCGAATATTCGCGAGGCGGTCAACGAAGGCCGCGGCGACTATGTACCTATTTTCCTTAGTGAGATTCCTGTGCTTTTCCGGCGAGGCATACTCCCCCTCGACGTTGCAATGGTGCAGGTATCGCCTCCCGACAAGCACGGCTACTGCTCACTGGGCGTTTCCGTCGACGTAGCATCGACAGCTATCAAAACAGCTAAATATGTCATCGCTCAGGTGAACCCCAGAATGCCACGCGTACTCGGTGATGGAATAGTAAAAATTGACGCTTTTGATGCTGTGGTGTATGCCGAACAGGAACTCCCTGAAATTCACAGCGACCTCAATGGCGATGAAATCGCCATGCGTATCGGACATTACTGTGCAGAACTCGTCGAAGATGGCGCAACGTTGCAAACAGGGATCGGCACGATTCCGGATGCCGTTCTCGCGAGCCTGACCAACCATAAAGAACTGGGGCTGCACACCGAAATGTTCTCCGACGGCGTTATTCCCCTTGTTCAAAAAGGCGTTATCACAAACCAGCATAAGAAGAAATACCGCGGCAAGATTGTTACAGGCTTTGTTCTCGGAACGCGCAAGCTGTACGATTTCGTAGATGACAACCCTTGCGTGATCGGCATGAACATCGACTACGTTAACGATACGGCTGTTATTCGCACCAACCCAAAAGTGACTGCAATCAACAGCGCTATTGAAGTAGATATCACAGGGCAGGTTTGCTCCGATTCAATCGGGACATACCACTATTCGGGCGTGGGTGGCCAGATGGACTTTGTCCGTGGCGCTTCTCTGTCGGAAGGCGGAAAACCAATTATTGCGTTGCCGTCGATGACGACGAAGGGCGTTTCGCGTATCACGCCGTTCCTCAAGCCAGGCGCAGGCGTAGTAACTACCCGGGCACACGCACACTACATTGTAACTGAATATGGAATTGCGTACCTGTATGGCAAGAACATGAAACAACGCGCAAAAGCGTTGATTGAAATCGCGCACCCCAACCATCGCGAAGCGCTGGAAAAAGCAGCTTTCGAAAGGTTCAAAAGCTACGAATTCGAAAGAACGATTTATTGATCAGGGAAATGGTGTATAGGTTTACGGGACCGCAAAATGGCGGTCCCGTTCTTTTTCCGGGCCATAAAAACTTTCTTTTGCAGGTCGGCGTTCTGGAGAAAAAATAACATGGCAAACGCAGCTTTTTCAGATCTTATCAACAGTGACACCCCAGTGCTTGTAGACTTTTCAGCCGAATGGTGCGGCCCGTGTAAAATGATGAAACCAATTCTTGAGGATCTGAAACGCACCACCGGCGACAAAGTCAGGATCATAAAAATTGATGTTGACAAAAACCCTGCAGTCTCACAGGCGTATCAGGTCACCGGCGTACCCACGCTGATGCTGTTCCAAAAGGGACAGTTAAAGTGGCGGCAATCCGGTGTGGTGCCCACCGAGCAATTAAGGCGCGTTATCGACCAATACGGTAAATAACGCTAGATGGCCTTGCTGAATATCTGACCAGAAGGCTTTACTCCTGCCTTTGCGCGAAGATCAAAGACGTGACAGATATTTCTGATGAAGATGCGACCGTTGGCGGTCACCTCCAGACCATCCGACAAGCGGATGAGTCCCTCCTCTTCCATCACAAGGAGTTGTCCGGCTATCTCTTCCGATTGCAATAAGGCCAGTTCAGAGGCGCTCAGTTTTCCCTGGCACGCGATATCGAGAATTGCCCTGCGAACCCTGATGTCCTCTTCCGACTGCAGGTGCCCCTTAAATACAGCGCTTTCCTGCG
The DNA here is from genome assembly GCA_023417065.1 of Bacteroidota bacterium. Taxonomy (GTDB): domain Bacteria; phylum Bacteroidota; class Bacteroidia; order Cytophagales; family Cyclobacteriaceae; genus Ohtaekwangia. Next base: position 5,410 of record JAEZGH010000048.1, on the reverse strand, counting down.
CGTCAATCTTCTGCTGGTATTCCTCCACCTTCTTCAGGTTTTGGGCATAGGCGTACTTTGCATCGCTGATTGATGACGTTCCAAGACCGATGAGTAAGTCGGTCTGGTTCGTTGTATATCCCATAAAATTGCGATGTAGCCGGCCTTCGTTTGCAGCAACGGCGAGGCTATCCTCAGGTAATGAGAAGTGATCCATGCCAATGTCGATGTACCCGGCGTCGAGGAACATCCGGCGCCCGGATTCATATAGTGAACGCTTCACCACATCGCCTGGCAAGTCAGCATCTTCGTAGCCCCGCTGCCCTGGTTTGATCCAGGGCACGTGTGCATAACTATAAAAGGCAATGCGATCCGGGCGCAGGGTAATTACCTGCTGCACCGTATCCTGAACCGTTTGAAGGGTTTGATAAGGAAGACCGTAGATAAGGTCAAAACTTACGGACGTGTAGCCTATTTCGCGGCTCTCGCGCACCACGCGCTCCAGATTACTGAAGGGCTGAATCCGGTTGATGGCCTGTTGTACCTTCAGATTGAGGTCCTGCACACCGAAGCTCACGCGGCGAAAGCCAAGATCATAAAGCGCCCGAAGTTGATCGGCGGTTGTGTTATTCGGATGACCTTCGAAACTAAACTCATGTTCGGGGTGTACGCGGCATCCCGCCAGGAGTCCGTTGATAAGGTTAGCAAGATTTTCTGACGAAAAGAACGTAGGTGTTCCGCCGCCGAGGTGAATTTCCCTTATCTGCGGCGCATCGTCGAAGCGCTGCTTATACAGCTCCCATTCTTTCAACACTGTCGCAACATAACGTCCCTCAACCGCGTGGTTCTTCGTGATCCTCGTGTTGCATGCGCAATACGTGCACAGGCTTTCGCAAAACGGCAGGTGTATATAAATGCTTATTCCCTTCGATGCGTTCGATTCAGCGAAGCACCTATCAACGGCTTGCCACCAACCCGTTTCACTGAAAGCGTTCGTGTCCCACAGGGGAACGGTAGGATAACTTGTATACCGGGGAACCGGCACGTCATACTTTTTTATCAGCGCTGGCAGGTGCATCTTTCTTCTTTGTAGTTTTATCATCAAACAGCATCCTTACGGATGGCGTGTACGTATCTTCATATTGTCCGCTCTTCATATTCCACAGGAATATCAGGAGGAAGGTGATCGCGATGGTAATGCTTATTCCTATAAGCAAAACGATAATTCCCATAGCTATAGTTTTTTGCGTTTAGCGACAAAGTTCACGGCAAACGAAGTGAATCCGACTACGCTGATGCTGCTTATGGGCATCAGGATGGCGGCAACGAGTGGTGTAAGGTGACCACTGACGGCGAAACTCAATGCAATTGCATTGTAGGAGAACGAGATAACGAATCCCGTTTTCAAGATCACGGCAGAGGTACGGGCAAGGTCGATATACTTATCGAGTGAACCGATCTTATCGCCTTGCAGGATACCGTCACATGCGGGTGTAAATACGCCGGTATCATCCGTCACCGCGATACCGACATCACTTTGTCTGATGGCGCCGGAGTCATTTAGTCCATCTCCCACCATTAACACTTTCCGGCCTTCATTCTGCAGGTCGCGGATGTACTGCATCTTGTCGTGGGGCGACTGGTTGAACTGAAGCGCCACTCCCTTTCCGAAGAGTTGTTCCATTCGCCCGCGATCAGATTCGTTGTCGCCGGAAAGCAGCGCCTGCACCTTGTCACCGAGGCGCGCCAGCATTGTTTTCAGCTGCGGCCTCACGGTTGTAACAATACGGTAATATCCGCGTGGTGTATCATTAACGGCCACATATACCCGCGATGTCGTGTCACCCGACTGCGCAGTTGCACCCGTGAAGATGGCCGAACCAATACGATACTGCGTTCCGTTCACAGCGCCTTCGATCCCCTTCCCTGGAATCTCCCGATAGTGCTCTACTGTTTCTTCTGATGCCGGACGCAGATGCTTATGCAGGAGATTGCTGAGCGGGTGCGTAGAACAGCCTGTGAGCGCGTGAACCGCAGCCTCCTCCGCTGACGAAAGATCTCCGATGAACTCAACTTCAGGATTAGAGCCATGCGTGACTGTACCGGTCTTGTCGAACACCACCGCATCGACTGACGCCAGCCGTTCAATGATATCTGCGTTCTTGAGATAGAAGTTGTTCCGCCCAAACACGCGCACCATGTTTCCATAGGTGAATGGCGCGGCCAGTGCAAGCGCACATGGGCAGGCCACCATCAGCACAGCAGTTACGACAAGCCACATCTGTGTGGGATCGACAACATACCAATATCCGGCAGTTATTATCGCGATACCCATTACAGTCCACGTGAAGCGCCGTGCTGCGCGGTCAATAAGTTTCTTATACTTGCTCTCGCCTACCTTGGTGAAAGCATCGTTGTTCCACAGGCTGGTGAGGTGGCTTTGAGAAGTTTTCTTTTCAACGGCAAGGGTAACAGGTTGTCCGATCAACCGTCCTCCGGCATAAATCTCCTGCCCCTGTTCCACCTTCACAGGCTTTGATTCACCCGTAACGAAGCTGTAGTCGATGACAGCCGAAGTATCGAGTAGTATACTATCGGCCGGAACGATCTCCATATTCCGCACGCGGATCTGATCACCTTTCTTCAGGTCATAGATAATCACAGGTTTCCAAAGGGAACCTGTGAGTTTATGAACCGCAAGGGGGAAATACGATTTGAAGTCGCGATCGAACGCGAGGCTTTCATATGTTTTACTTTGGAACCATCTGCCGATGAGCAGGAAGAATACGAGTCCCGTAAACGAGTCCAGATACCCGGGGCCGTAACCTGTAAAGATATCCCAGGTGCTTCTGAAGAACAGCGCGATTAGCCCCGCGGCTATCGGCACGTCAATATTGATTTGTCTGTCCTTAACACTTCGGATTGACGCCCTGAAGTAGTCGACGCCACTGTACAGCAACACAGGAATGGAAAGCGCCACGTTCAGGAATGAAAACACGCGTTGAAGGGCGTGGTCACTGGCATCAAGTCCGAGGTATTCCGGAAAACTGAAAAGCATTACGTTACCGAAACAGAATCCGGCAACAGTGAGTTTTATGATGAGAGCGCGATCCGTTTTATGAGTAGCCGTAGCCTCGGCTTCGTTTTCCAGATTGATCTTTGGCGGGTATCCCAATGACGCCAGGAGCTGCGCAACTACGCTTAGCGGTGTTGCGGATGCTGTGAAGTCTATCTGAACGGATTTCCTTGCGAAGTTTACTTCCGACTTCAGGATACCCTTGTTCAACTTCTGAAGATTCTCCAGCAACCAGATGCATGAAACGCAGTGTATTGCCGGGATATAAAAGCTTACACGAACGAAGTCATCTACGTCGAACGCCACGACTTTCTTTCGTATCTCGGGTTCGTCGAGATACGCATATGTTTCATCGCTGACGTTTCGGAGAGACCGTCCGGGATTTTCGTCAAGCGAGTAGTATTCACAAAGCTCATTGGCGCTGAGGATTTCATAAACCGTTTTGCATCCATAGCAGCAAAACGCTTTTTCTTCAATCCAGAGCGTTTCCTCACAGGCGTTTCCGCAGTGGAAACATTTCAATTCATTTTTTGTAACTACGTCAGCTTGCATTGTATTGTACCCGGTCAGCTTTCTTTAATAGTGGTGGTCCAGATGGGCAAGTCCGTATGATTGACGACGTCTTCGGTCAGACTGCCAGAGAAAAAGTGGGCCAGTCCTTTTCGTCCATGGGTTCCCATGACGAGCATACTGGCTTTTATATTATGTGCGAAACTTATTATACCTGTTTCTTCATATACATCATTATAGATGTTGATGGTATAATTGGTAAGCATAAATCGCTCAGCAAATTTATTGAGGCGATCTTTCGTAAGATGATCTGCGGTGAAGTTAGTCGGCGTATTCACCCATAGAATGTGAAGACGTGCGTGGAAGAAATCTTGTATAAGCTTAACCTTCAAAACAAGGTCTTCCTGATTTTCCGTTTCGAGGCTGTTCGGGAATACGAGGTCTGTAATTGCGTCGGCGGTGAAGGCTTGTTTAACCGCGAGAACGGGGGCCGAAGATTGTCTGACGATCTTTTCAGTGTTGGATCCGATAAATACTTCGCGCAGGCCCGAGGCGCCACGTGTTCCCATTACAACAAGGTCGATGTTGTTGTCGACAACAAAGTCGAGAATCATCCTTGCGGTCGTCCCAAACAATACTTTCGTAGACACCGGAATGCCCTGGGTATTGTACTCCTGAAGTTTTGCGAACTCGGCGTTTGCTTTTTCTTCAAGCTCGCGGAAGAGTGCTTCCTCGTACGACAACACGGGCATGAGCACGGCGTCGTGGAGAACAGGCAGTTCGATAACATGCAGTAAGACGATTTCTCCCTGAGCCTTCGATGCAATAGAGAGGGCCGATCGGAAGGCATTTGTTGCCTGAGCGGAGAAATCACAAGGAACCAGCAGCTTTTTCATAATGTATTCAGTTACAAACTTATTGTTTTGAGATACGGGGCAGGTTGACTGGCATCAAGAGAATCCATGATAAAAATCATGAAAACCCTGGTGGTCCGGCAACAGATTTTTAGTATTTGAGAAACGTGATATGCGGAATCCAATCTCAAAAATACCGTGATTAACGATAAAAAGATAGCTATTCTGGCTGAAGATGGTGTCGACCAGCGGCAGCTCGCCGGCATTCGTGAAGCGCTGGAGAAAAATGGCATAAAGACGGAAGTCCTGGCTCCCCGAAAGCGTGAAGTCAAAGGATGGACCGGTGAAAACTGGGGCATCCGCTTCAGAATTCAATCTACGATAGACGCAGCAAAACCGGAAGATTTCGATGGTGTCGTAATTCCCGGCGGGGCCATACATGCTGATCACCTGCGGGAAGATGAGCAAAACCGGAATTTCATTCGACAACTTTTTGCGGCAGGGAAGATTGTCGGCGCACTCGGTCACGGTGTTCAGGTACTTATCGATGCCGATGTCATCAGAGGTCGCAAGGTTACCGCTACCTCATCTGTTTCAACAGACCTGAAGAATGCCGGTGCACTCATAGAAGACCACGACGTTGCCGCAGACAATGGTTTGCTTACCTCGCGCGACGAAAGAACGATGGAAGCGTTTACTACTGAACTGATTGATGTCTTAAGAAAAGGGTTGCGTCAACGGACCGAAGCTGTGATTTAAGCCCCCAATTTTTCCGGTACCAACAACAAAATATTCACAACATATACGTTGTTCGCCAAGATTTTTTAGCTTTAGAATTCGCAAACTACCTCTGACACCAAACTTCAAAGGATGGAAATCAGTCTGAACGAGTTCAAGGCCCTCTTGTTCGTGTTGAAGGAAAAAAATGTTGGATTAAAAGTTAAAACCCATACCGGATGGAGTTCGGAGTTTCTTCATATCATCGGGTTCA